>NZ_JAMYVS010000047.1:0-510 GCF_040324255.1 Mesorhizobium sp. M0001 | reverse complement strand
TTGGTTGCTTAAGCCGATCCGAAATTTCCCGGAGACCACACCCACCATGAACGATCTTGCGCTGCCGGTGAGCGGTTTTTCATCAGTCGGCGGCAAGTCCGTCGTCGCCGGTTTCGACGGCGGCATGCTGTCGTCCAACAGCGGCGTTCTGGCCTAGGCCGAGGTGGAAAAGCGGTTGCGGGTGGCCGAGCGTCTGGCGCGTTGCATCGACGATCCGCGCTGCCCGGACCAGGTCGTCCACAGCCTGGCGGACATGATCGGCTTTCGCATGAAGATGATCGCCGCCGGCTACGAGGACGGCAACGACGCCAACCGGCTGCGCCGCGATCCGGTCTTCAAGACGGCCCAGGATGCGCTGCCGTCGGGTCGGGATCTGGCGTCGCAATCGACGCTGTGCCGGCTGGAGAACCTACCCGGGGTGCGGGAGCTGGTCGCGATGGGACGGGCGATGGTCGATCTCTATTGCGCCTCGTTCCGGCAAGTGCCGAAGCGGATCGTACTCGACATTGA
>NZ_JAMYVS010000046.1:0-521 GCF_040324255.1 Mesorhizobium sp. M0001 | reverse complement strand
GCTCAGCAATCTCAGAACGCAGGTCCGAGACAATCCTTTGCCGGTCACCATGGTGGGCGCAGGTCTGGCCTGGCTGATGTTCGGCAGCGGTACCTCAAACACCGCCCACCGTTCGGCTGGCTATCCATTGCCTTCAGCGCCGGGACGACATGATGTAGCAGGGGAGCGCGGCGGCTTGGGCGGCACGCTCTCCGATGCCGCGGAATCGCTCTCCTCGAGCGCTGCCAGCGTCGGCGACACCATATCGAGCACCGCAAGAGCCGCTGCGGCGGGTCTGACGGGAAGCGCTGCCAATGCAAGCTCGACGACTGGGGACATGGCGGCGAAAGCCAGCCGCTCCGCGCAAGATCTGTTGGAGGATCAACCCTTGGCCGTTGCGGCCGTCGGTCTCGCCATCGGCGCCGCTATAGGTGCAATTCTGCCCCATACCGCAACGGAGGACGAGCAACTAGGCGCCTATGGCGACAAGCTTCGCGATTCCGCCGAAACTTTGCTCGACAGGGGCCTCGATGAGGCCAAGC
>NZ_JAMYVS010000045.1:0-545 GCF_040324255.1 Mesorhizobium sp. M0001 | reverse complement strand
GTCGGGCGCACCCGTTCGTACGGAGCAACTGGCGCTCCGCACGAGGGACAGGGCAACTCACTGGTGACTGGGTGCGTGCCTGACGAAGCTCTTCGTTTCGGCTGAGATAAATGCTCTCACTTACGGAACATCGCAGGTTCGTCGAAGTTGGAAAGCTACGGAGGACGTGCACATGAACAGTGTCATCTATCTTATCGGCCTTATCGTTGTCGTGCTCGCGGTCCTCTCCTTCCTCGGTTTTCACTAGGTGGCCTCATGCAGCATGAGAACGATCAGGGCGGACAGCCCACCGATTTCGACAAGGCGAAAAGCGACGTCTCCGACAGACTTCGCCAGGAAAATGAGCGTGCCAGCGAGTTGCTTCACGACGCGCGGGACGAGGTGACCCGTAAGGCTGGCGACTATGCATCTGAAGCCACGCAGGTCATCTCCGACAAGGCGGAGGAGGCGCAGCGCGACATCGGATCGAGCTTGGCGGCGTTGGGTGGTGCACTGCGAGCGGCCAGCGATCACCTTGCCAGCAACGATGAAAGGAACGCATCGAA
>NZ_JAMYVS010000044.1:0-611 GCF_040324255.1 Mesorhizobium sp. M0001 | reverse complement strand
ACGTCAGCGTTGAAGAAGTACCCTGCGCCACGGGATGTTTTGACCAGGCGAGGGTTGGCCGCATCAGCCTCCAGCTTTCGGCGCAAGCGCATGATTAGGACATCGATACTTCGATCGTACACCTCTTCTCCACGCACACGGCTCGCGAGCAAAAGCCGTTCTCTGGATAGCACGTTGCGGGGGTTCTCCAGAAATGCGATCAAGAGATTGAACTCACATGCGGTAAGCTTGACCTCGCCACGCTCCGCACAGATCAGTCGCCGCTGCTTCACGCTGAGCTTCCAGGCCCCAAAGCGAAATGAGCGCTGCTCTCTGGTTCGCGGACTAGAAATGCGCTGGCGTAGCGCTACTCGAATGCGGGCCAGGAATTCGCGCATCCCGAAAGGCTTGGGAATGAAATCGGTTGCGCCGAGCTCCAGTGCAACCACTTTTTCCGCCTCATCAAGCCGGTCGCCGCTGATCACTATGATAGGAACATCCGATTTTGTCGCCAGATTGCGGACGATCGCAAGTCCATCCTCCCGGCCTAGGTTGAGGTCAACAACCACGAGATCGACTGGCTCACGTGAAAGAACATAGTCAAACTGCTTGCTATCGTGGACTGCGGTTAC
>NZ_JAMYVS010000043.1:0-659 GCF_040324255.1 Mesorhizobium sp. M0001 | reverse complement strand
TGTCCGAACCGGATAGATAGGTAACAGAATGGACCGATAGCATGGGTGACAGTTTTCTTGTCCGCCGGAGGACCGGCGATGGTTTGGCGAGAGACTGGCATCATGGACGAGCGGCTACGGTTTGTTGTGGAGTGTCTTTCTGGGGATGAGACGATGGTTGCGCTTTGTGCGGCCTACGGGATCTCACGCAAGAACGGCTACAAATGGCTAGGACGCTATCGGACGTTTGGGCCTGAGGGTTTGCACGACCTGCCGCGAGCCCCGCTCAATCATGGCCGGGCGACAGCTCAGGATCTGGTTGAGCGGATTGTGGCGGCCAAGGAGCTGCATCCGCTTTGGGGTCCAAAGAAGATCGTGGCACGGCTCAGGCGCACGGCTCCCGAGTTCATGTGGCCTTCAGCCTCGACGGTCGGCGCGATCCTTGCGCGGCATGGGCTTGTCCGCGCCCGCAAGCGACCCCGCCTGCGGGCCTGCGGCAATGGACCCTGGCCACAGCCGCAAGAACCGAACGCGGTGTGGACTGGCGATCACAAGGGCTGGTTCCGGACCCGCGACGGCTGGCGTTGCGAACCCTTGACGGTGATGGATGCGTCGAGCCGCTATCTTCTGGCGCTCGAAGCGACGGGGTCGACGGCCGATAGCGAAGCCTGGCCGGTGTT
>NZ_JAMYVS010000042.1:0-666 GCF_040324255.1 Mesorhizobium sp. M0001 | reverse complement strand
TGTCCAGCCGATAGATGGGTAACACTTTGAACCGGATACATAGGTGACACTTCTCTCCCCCTATGCGTCCGCCGCAGCGCCAAGCGGATTGGTTGGCGCGGCGCTGCGGCGGACAAGCTTCATGTGCCGTGTGTCGATGATGCCGAGCGGGTGGGCATGGAATGAGAGTGTCCATTGTCCGTCTTCGGTCTCCAACGCAGCGACCGGTTCGCCCGCCAGCGCTTGCGAGACATATATGAAGCCGCCATTCCATCGGATCTCGCCATTGTGGCGCACGCGGCGGACCGAGGCCTCGGCCGGATAGACGGGCTCGGGTGGTGTCCTGGGCATGGCGCGCTGTGAGGACCGGTAGTGCTGGGCGGGCGTATCCATGCCCAGCGCCTCATGGGGACGTTCCTCATTGTAGCTGTGGCGGAAGGTCTCGAAGGCCTGGCCCTGTGCCGTTCGGTCGGCTTCCGGTGCCTCGGCCATCGGCAGCATGGTCAGGTGAAAGCGCTCGTGACGTCCGTTCTGCTGTGGCCTGCCGGGTGCGATCCGCTCCAAGGTGATGCCGAGCTTGATGAAGCGCACGACAAGCGGCGTCAGCCCGGTGACGCCGGCCGATGCGAAGGGCGGGCCATTGTCGCTTCTGAAGCGATCCGGCAGGCCATGCTCTTCAAACAGCCG
>NZ_JAMYVS010000041.1:0-717 GCF_040324255.1 Mesorhizobium sp. M0001 | reverse complement strand
CTTGAAGGATGGGCAGCGGAACTTGCGGCGGAAAATGCCTCGGCGACCTTCATTCGTGACTTGGAGCATCTTCATCTGGTCTATTGCACGCATCGGAGGGCTCACGACACCAGGGCGAAGATTGAGGCAAACGCCAAGTTTCACTTCGCTCTATATGCCCAGTCGAAAGCGCCCAAGCTTTTGGCGATCATCGACAATCTTTGGGTGACAATCGGCCCCACGCTGGGCCTTCTCGCAAATCGGGGATTCGAAGACAACGACGGGGAGAGATTTCACGACGCCGCAATCTCTGCACTTAAGGCAAGAAACACTGCCGCCGTCCAAGCCGCGATAGTCAATGATATACTCACCGCCCGTCTGAAGATCCTGCAAATCTTAAAGTCTGAATAAAAAGGATGATTGAAATCAAGCTTTTGCGATTATGCGGAGTGATGATGTCATCCACCTTGTCGAATCCGATTGCTGGCGAGGCGCAATACTATCGAGTGCTACATTTGATTTCCTCTGCGTCCACGTCGGCTCGAGCAGCGCGGCAGGATACGGTCGCATCATGCTGGCCAGGACCAGTTCATCAACAGCTGGCTGGCGCCGCCGGCTGTGCTAGTTGTTGGCTTGGTCAGGGATCGTACGGCGACTCTGAGCCACATCGCTAGCCATTTCCACGGACCGGCGGGCCTCCAACTGTCGCCGGGTGCAGCGCTCTTCCGTTTGCCCGAT
>NZ_JAMYVS010000040.1:0-817 GCF_040324255.1 Mesorhizobium sp. M0001 | reverse complement strand
GTCGGCGTGCCGTCGATCGTGGTGTTCCTGAACAAGGTCGACCAGGTCGACGATGCCGAGCTGCTCGAACTGGTCGAGCTCGAGGTTCGCGAGCTTCTGTCGAAGAACGAGTTCCCCGGCGACGACATTCCGATCGTCAAGGGTTCGGCGCTGGCTGCTCTGGAAGATTCCAACAAGACCATCGGCGAAGACGCGATCCGCGAGCTGATGGCTGCGGTCGATGCTTACATCCCGACGCCGGTTCGTCCGCTGGACAAGCCGTTCCTGATGCCGATCGAAGACGTGTTCTCGATCTCGGGCCGTGGCACGGTCGTGACCGGCCGCGTCGAGCGCGGCATCGTCAAGGTCGGCGAGGAACTGGAAATCATCGGCATCCGTCCGACGACCAAGACGACCTGCACGGGCGTCGAGATGTTCCGCAAGCTGCTCGATCAGGGCCAGGCTGGCGACAACATCGGCGCGCTGCTGCGCGGCGTTGATCGTGAAGGCGTCGAGCGCGGCCAGGTTCTGGCCAAGCCCGGTACGGTGAAGCCGCACAAGAAGTTCGTGGCCGAAGCCTACATCCTGACCAAGGACGAAGGTGGCCGTCACACGCCGTTCTTCACCAACTACCGTCCGCAGTTCTACTTCCGCACGACCGACGTGACCGGCATCGTGTCGCTGCCGGAAGGCACGGAAATGGTTATGCCCGGCGACAACATCACGGTCGATGTCGAGCTGATCGTGCCGATCGCCATGGAAGAGAAGCTGCGCTTCGCCATCCGTGAAGGCGGCCGTACCGTCGGTGCCGGCATCGTCGTCACCATCAAAGAGTAAT
>NZ_JAMYVS010000039.1:0-1211 GCF_040324255.1 Mesorhizobium sp. M0001 | reverse complement strand
AGCTGTTCATCGGGCTCGCCCGCTCGGCGGCCGATGCGACGGAGTATTTCCAGATCCCGACCGGACGTGTGGTCGAGATCGGCACGCAGGTGGCGATCTGAGGTTTCCGGCAGCCTTTGACGCCACGCACGGGTCATTGCGGGGCAAGCCCTGCGCTGGGAACATGGTAGCCCTACCGTCACGGCACTTGATATTGCATCGCAGCAAGCGTAGAGCACCGCGCGCTTATCGGAGTGTCGTCCATGGCCCTTACCAATGCTGGTATTGAGGCAGAACCCGTCGAACAATCGAGCCATCCCGAAATCGAACAGCACAGCACCAAAGTTCTGATGCTGGGCGCGCTCGGTGTGGTCTATGGCGACATCGGCACCAGCCCGATCTACGCCTTCCGGGAAGCGCTTGTTGCGTCCTCCGGCGGCGAAATCGCCGAGCGCGGCGATATTCTGGGCGTGCTGTCGCTGATCATCTGGTCGTTGACGATTATCGTCACCATCAAATACATCATGTTCGTGCTCAGAGCCGACAACCGAGGCGAGGGCGGCGTGCTGTCGCTGATGGCGCTGGCGCGCGGCAGTTTCCCGACCCGCTCGGCGATCATCCTGGCCATCGGTATTGTCGGCGCGTCATTGTTCTTCGGTGACGCCGTCATCACGCCGGCAATCTCGGTGCTTTCGGCGGTTGAAGGCATGAATGTCGTTACCCCGACCTTCCAGCCCTACGTCGTGCCGCTGACGCTGGTCATCCTGGCGATCCTGTTTTCGGTGCAGCGCTTCGGGACCGGCGGTGTGGCGCTGATCTTTGGCCCGATCACGGCGGTCTGGTTCCTGGCTATCGGTCTTTCGGGCTTGAACCACATCATCGCCGATCCCGAAATCCTGTGGGCGGTCAGCCCGCACTACATCGTCGCCTTCCTGATCAATTCGCCCGATGTCGCCTTCGTCACCATCGGCGCCATCTTCCTCGCCGTCACCGGCGCCGAAGCGCTTTATGCCGATCTCGGCCATTTCGGCCGCAAGCCCATCGTGCTCGCCTGGTTGGCCATCGTGTTTCCCTGCCTGCTGCTAAACTATGCCGGGCAGGGCGCTTTCGTGCTGGCGAAGAACGGTCACGTCGGCCATCCATTCTTCGAGATGAACGAAGGCTGGACGCTGATCCCGATGGTGGTATTGGCAACCGCGGCGACGGTCATCGCCAGCCAGGCGGTCATATCG
>NZ_JAMYVS010000038.1:0-1325 GCF_040324255.1 Mesorhizobium sp. M0001 | reverse complement strand
GATGCAGCAGTCCGCAGAAACCAAGTCTACGATCAACGACGCCGTTGCGCATGAGCAGCGTGTTTATGAAAGCTCAAACCCGACGAGCAGACAGAAATTTGAGGCCGCCAAGGAGGTCTTGCCTGGCGGCAACACGCGCGGTTCGCTGTATTTCGATCCGTTCCCGCTTTTCTTCAGCTCTGCACGATCCAGCAAGGTGATCGATGCGGACGGCCACGAATATTCGGATTTCGGAAATGACCTAACCGCCGCTCTCTTTGGCCATTCGAACGAAGCGATCGTGTCAGCGCTCAAGTCCGCACTGGACAACGGGGTGAGTTACGGGGGCACGCACGATCATGAGGTGGCGTTTGCCCGCGAGATCTGCGACCGCTTTCGCTCCATCGAGAGGGTTCGCTTCCTGACGTCCGGGACGGAAGCAAACGTTGCCGCGATACAACTTGCCAAGGCCGAAACAGGACGGCGATTGGTGCTGGGCTTCTTCGGCGGCTACCACGGTAACATCTTGAACTGGCTTGAGCCCGAGAGTGAGATGAATGTCGAGCGTGCGGACGTCCGCCTCGCCCGATTCAATCACATCGACACCGTCGAGGAGATCGTCCGGAAGGAGGGTAAGGACATCGCGGCCATTCTGGTCGAGCCGATCATGGGCAGCGCTGGCGGCTTCCTGGCTGACACGGCTTTCCTGAGCCGACTGCGTTCGATTTGCGATGAGATCGGAGCGTTGCTGATATTTGACGAGGTGCAAACCGCAAGGTTCGCCGTCGGCGGTTATCAATCGGTAATCGGTGTCTATCCGGACCTGACCACGCTCGGCAAGTTCTTCGGCGGCGGTCTCAACTTCGGGGCTTTGTGCGGGCCCGCGCGACATATGGACAGGCTGGGGCCCGGTCATGAAAGAATGCTCTCGCACGGCGGCACTTTTAGCAACAACGTTCTGACCATGATCGCGGGGCATGCTGCGCTGAAAAAGGTCTTTGTTCAGGAAAAGGTCGACCGGCTGAATGCCCGCTCCAACGAACTGCGGTTTGCTTTACTAGGTCAAGCGAACAGCCGAGGAGTGCCCCTGCAATTAGGCAGTTTTGGCTCCCTGATCTCGACACATTTCCAGGCGGACATGCCGCGCGGCCCTGAGGACGTCAAGACCCCACCGATCTTTCGAAAGCTGTTACAGCTTTTCATGATCAACAACGGCATCTTTATCACCAGGCGCGGCCAGTTCACCGTGTCCATGGTCAATACCGACGACGAGTTCTCGGCGATGGAGAATGCTTTTGGCGTCTTTTTGGACCGATATGGCGAACTGGCTGATGACTTCGACTGAC
>NZ_JAMYVS010000037.1:0-1341 GCF_040324255.1 Mesorhizobium sp. M0001 | reverse complement strand
CTTGGCGCTGCGGCGGACGCATAGGGGGAGAGAAGTGTCACCTATGTATCCGGTTCAAAGTGTTACCCATCTATCGGCTGGACAGCTGTCGCCTACTGATTTCCCCAATTGCCAGCGTTGCCAAGAGCGCCGATGTTGCGGCCATCTCCCTTCTCCCCGTCACTATACGGGGAGAAGGTGCCGGCAGGCGGATGAGGGGCAGCGCCAGCCTCTGAAATGATTGCCTTGTTGCCTAAGCCCTTGCGCCCTGTGCAGCGCGGCATACCTATAGAGGATACTGCCCACGCATATCTGCCAGGATGACCGCATGCCGATCGATCCCGTTTCCCCGCTCTTGCGCTCCGTCGTTGGCGTGCGCGCCATGGTTCCCGACGATGCCTTCACGGCCAATGCCCTGGGCACGCGCCGGGAAGGCAGCGGCGTCGTCATCCGCGGCGACGGGCTGGTGCTCACCATCGGCTATCTCATCACCGAGGCCGAGGAGGTCTGGCTGACCGACCAGGACGGCCGCGTCGTGCCGGCGCATGCGCTGGCCTATGACCAGGAGACAGGCTTCGGCCTGGTGCAGGCGCTGGCGCCGCTCGGCCTGCCGGCGGTGGCGCTGGGTGACGCCTCGAAGGCGAAGATCGGCGACCCCGTGGTGTTTGCCGACGGCACCGGCCGCTCGGTCAAGGCACACATCGTCACCAAGCAGGAATTCGCCGGCTATTGGGAATATCTGCTCGACGAGGCGATCTTCATTGCCCCGGCGCATCCGTCCTGGGGCGGCGCGGCGCTCATCGGCCAGGATGGCAGCCTGCTCGGCATCGGTTCGCTGCTTTTGCAGATGAGCCGCAACGGCGAGGTCGCCGACATCAACATGGTCGTGCCGATCAACCTTCTGACCCCGATCCTCGACGATCTCCTGACGCGCGGCCAGGTGGCGAAGCCGCCGCGCCCATGGCTCGGCGCCTTCTCGGCCGAGTCGAACGGTGCGGTCGTGGTGATGAGCGTCGCCGAAGGCGGCCCCGCCGCCAAGGCCGGCCTGCGCCAGGGCGACATCATCTCCGACGTGCGCGATGGCGAGGTCGACGGTCTCGCCGATTTCTACCGCAAGCTATGGCAGAATCCGGCGGGTTCGGAGATTCCTCTCAGGGTCGTGCGTGACGGTCGTGAGACTTGGCTGCGAGTGAAATCCGCCGACCGAAACAGCTTTTTGAAGAAACCGCATCTGCAGTGAAGCCAATCTCCCCCCAAGTGGGCATAGGCGCTAAGATAGGTATTGCCCTGCGGAATCGGGTGTGATTCTACACTGCGATGACACACGAATCGCTTGTTGATGACGGCTGGGCCGAGACGATT
>NZ_JAMYVS010000036.1:0-1381 GCF_040324255.1 Mesorhizobium sp. M0001 | reverse complement strand
CGTCAAAATCTCCATGCCTTGCGATATCGCTGGCGCGAACCACCACGAAAGCGCAAATTTCAGTCCATGCCAAAGCTATCTTAGCGCCTATGCCCTTGTGGGGAGGTCGACCGAAGGTCGGGTGGGGGTGCTTGGCGCCGACCCCCACCCCGATCCGCTTTGCGGATCGACCCTCCCCACAAGGGGGAGGGTAAAAAAGTCACTCCGCCACCACCAATTTATCCTGCGTCTTCGTCTCGAAATCGCTGGCGTCGTGGCGCTCGTGCAGTTGCATGGCGGGGTCGCCGAAGGCGCGGTTGACCATGCGGCCGCGTTGCACGGTCGGGCGGGCGTCGATCGCCCTGGCCCAGCGTTGTACGTGCTCGTAGTCCTGCACCGACAGGAACTCGGCGGAATCATTGTACATGCGGCCGAGCGCCAGGCCGCCATACCAGGGCCATACCGCCATGTCGGCGATCGAATAGAAGGCGCCGCCGAGGTATTCGGTCTCCGCCAGCCGCCGGTCGAGCACGTCGAACTGGCGCTTGGTCTCCATGGCGAAGCGGTCGATGGCGTATTCGATTTTTTCGGGCGCATAGGCGTAGAAATGGCCGAAGCCGCCGCCGAGATAGGGCGCCGAACCCATCTGCCAGAACAGCCAGGACAAGGTTTCCGCGCGCGCCGGCTGTTCGGTCGGCAGGAACTCGCCGAACTTTTCCGCGAGATAAAGCAGGATCGAGCCGGACTCGAAGACGCGGACAGGCGTCTTGCCGCTGCGGTCGAGCAGCGCCGGGATCTTGGAGTTGGGGTTGACCTCGACAAAGCCCGAGCCGAACTGGTCGCCATCGTTGATGCGGATCAGCCAGGCGTCGTATTCGGCGCCCTTGTGGCCGAGCGCCAGAAGCTCCTCCAGCATGACAGTCACTTTGACCCCATTCGGCGTCGCCAGCGAATAGAGCTGCAGCGGATGCTTGCCGACCGGCAGCACCTTGTCATGCGTCGGACCGGCAATAGGCCGGTTGATGCTGGCGAACGTACCGCCATTGGCTTTCTTCCAGCTCCAGACTTTCGGCGGGGTGTATTCGGTCATGCGGGAAATTCCTTGGGTTTGGCGGGGCGAAAACGA
The DNA here is from genome assembly GCF_040324255.1 of Mesorhizobium sp. M0001. Lineage (NCBI taxonomy): Bacteria > Pseudomonadati > Pseudomonadota > Alphaproteobacteria > Hyphomicrobiales > Phyllobacteriaceae > Mesorhizobium > Mesorhizobium sp. M0001. The sequence goes on along the minus strand of NZ_JAMYVS010000036.1, from coordinate 276 downwards.
CTTGCGCGAGGGCGCGAGACTGATGGCGGAAAAGTCGGCGGAACCTAGATACGGGAACACATAGGTGCAATTCAGAAAGGTTCAACTTCTGTTGAACTATTATCGATGTCGGCGCCGCCCCTCATCGCCCTGCCGGGCACTTCTCCCCGTATAGTGACGGGGAGAAGGACGCTGTGTCCGAACCGGATAGATAGGTAACAGAATGGACCGATAGCATGGGTGACAGTTTTCTTGTCCGCCGGAGGACCGGCGATGGTTTGGCGAGAGACTGGCATC
>NZ_JAMYVS010000035.1:0-1440 GCF_040324255.1 Mesorhizobium sp. M0001 | reverse complement strand
ACCGGTTCGACCGTGGCATGGCCGGCGTGTTTGCCGTCCAGCACGAGATGAGCGGCGAGATCGCCAAGGCGCTTGGCATGCAACCTTCGGCAGCGGAAAGCGAACGCATGGCGCGGCCGCCGACCGAAAACCTCGAAGCCTACGACTTCTATCTTCGTGCCGAGCAGACAGCACGGACCGGTCGGCGCGACGGCCTGCGGGAGGCGCTCACGCTCTACGACAAGGCCGAGCAGCTCGACCCCGCTTTTGCGGAAGCCTTCGCGGCGGATGCAAGCACGACGGTGTATATCTGGCGTGAATCGTTCAATGACATCATGCAGAGCGCGCCAGCACGAAAGAGAGCATATGAGAAGGCGAGCCGAGCTTTGCAACTCGACCCTGACCTTTCGTCGCCCTATGCTATTCTTGGGATCATGCAGGTCGTGGATCGCCGCTACGAGGAAGCCATCGCTTCGGTCGAGCGAGCCGTCGCACTCGGCCCCGGCGATGCTGAGACGCAAATAGCCCTGGGATACGTGCAACTGTTCGCCGGCAGTCATGCTGAGGCTGCCGAAGCGGTCGAGACGGCGCTCAGGCTCGATCCCAACCTTTCACCTGTAAACCGGCAAATTGCCGGTCTGGTCTTTCTAATTCAAGGGAGCAACGACAGGGCGATCGAGGCCCTCGAACGCACCCGCGACGATGCGCCGTCAGTCGGAGATTTCACGATCACGCTTGGTGCCGCCTACGCCCGCGCCGGCCGCCTGCAGGATGCCAGGGCGGCAGTGGCCGAGGGGCTAGGTGCCATGTCCACACCAGGTTTCGATTCATTGTCCGCATACCGACTCAACGGTGCCCAATATCGTAACCCGCAGGATTTGGCTCTCATCGTCGACGCGTTGCAGCAGGCGGGCTTGCCCGAATGGCCGTTCGGTTTCACCGGCGATGAGCACAACCGCTTGAAGGGCAAGGAGATCGCCTCGCTGGTGCTGGGCCATACTCTGCAGGGTCAGCTTGAGCCCGGACTCCAACCAGCCTTCCTCCAGATCGGGAGCGACGGCAAGGCAGCCTTCCGCTCCACGACGCGGCTGGTCACCGAGACCGTCCGTGTCGATGGCGACTTATTGTGCGAGCTGAGCGAGAATATGTTCGGGCGCCCCGACTGTGGACCCGTCTATAAACGCCGCGACGATGGAGGCGGCGGCTATTCCTTCGTCAACTCAAGCAAGGTGTTTCACTTTACGGTTGTTCAGTAGAAGCACACGCGCGTCATAACGGACGCACACACTCGCGTCCGATGCGGGACTAGAATAGGCTGCGCGAAGCCGCTTGATCGACCAAGGAGGGCGCAGGCAGGTATGGAGCGAAGGCTTACCGCGATCCTTGCTGCCGACGTGGTCGGCTACAGCACGCTCATGGGCGAGGATGAGGTCGGCACGCTCGAACGACTGAAGGGTTGCC
>NZ_JAMYVS010000034.1:0-2735 GCF_040324255.1 Mesorhizobium sp. M0001 | reverse complement strand
GCGCAAGCATGTCGCGGATCTGGAGGCCAGCACGACCGCGCGCTTCGAAGCGTCGGCCAAGACAGGCAAGGTCCGCAGGTTCAAGAAGTTCGTTGACGGCGCCCGCGGCGCGGCCGGGCCGGCAGCACTCAGGCGACATAACGGGCGCAGAGCCGACCCTGCGGCTTCCAGAAATTTGTCGTGTACAGCTTCAGACCCTCAAGCCGAGCCCGCAGGGCCTCGCTTACCTTTTACGGGGCGGCGGTACGTCCAAGCCGGTTCAACAGTTAAGAATTTCGCAAAGACGATACCCCCGGATCGTCGAGCTTCCGCTGCCACTTCCCGCATTCGCCGAGGCGGTCAATGACCCGCCCTTCACAATAGTTATCCGGCAAGCATCTGGATGCGAGAGATAATGTTGCCGGAGGCATCTCTCATGGCTTCTACACCTGCCTGAACGCCAGAACCGCGTTCGTGCCGCCAAAGGCGAAGGAGTTGCTCAGTGCCACGCGCACCTTGCGCTCGCGTGCCACATTGGGCGTGACGTCGAGATCGCAATCGGGGTCCAGCTCACGATAATTGGCAGTCGGCGGCACGACGCTCTCGCGGATAGCCATCACGCAGGCGATCAACTCGAGCGCGCCGGAAGCGCCGAGGCAATGCGCGTGCATGGACTTGGTAGAAGAAATGGACATTGAGAAGGCGTGCTGACCGAAGACGCGCTTGATCGCCGCCGTCTCGATCTGGTCGTTGGCCTTGGTGCCGGTGCCGTGCGCGTTGAGATAGTCGACATCTTCGGCATCCAGCCTGGCATCGGCAAGGCAGGCCCGCATTGCTGCCTCCGGCCCCTCGACAGTCGGCGCGACGATGCCGGACGCATCGGCGGAAAGGCCGGCACCCGCAATTTCGGCAAGGATGGTGGCGCCCCGAGCCAGGGCATGCTCGTAGCTTTCCAGCACCGCCATGCCGGCTCCTTCACCAAGCGACAGGCCCTGGCGATCGGCCGAGAATGGCCGGCAAGTATCGGGCGAAAGCACGCGGATCGCTTCCCATGCCTTCAGCACACCCCATATGAGCGGCGCTTCGCTGCCGCCGGCAAGCATCACGTCGGCCCGGCCGAGCCTGATCTGGTCCACCGCGCAGGCAATCGCATGGTTTGCCGAGGAACAGGCGGACGTGACGCCGAAGACCGGCCCGCGCAGGCCGAGACTCATGCTGACCTGGCCGGCAGCGGCACCCGGCATCGCCTTGGGTACAGTCAAGAGAGCGGCACGCTTACCGCCCAGCAGGATGGCGCGGTAGGTTTGCTCGATCGCATCCCACCCGCAGCCGCCAACGCCCACCGTCGCACCGAAGCGATAGCTATTTCCCTCTTTGGAGGAAAGTCCGGCCTGACGCATGGCTTCGCGCGCCGCAAGCACAGCGAGCAGGCTGAAGCGGTCCATGGAGATGAGTTGCTTGCTGTCGATGTCATGCTCCGGCAGGGCCTTGATCTCGGCACCGATCCTGACCCTCAATTCATGGAACTCGGAGTTGACGATTGGGCCGATGGCGGAGCGGCCTTCTCGCATCTCTGTCCAAATGGCGGCGGCGTTGGTTCCAAGCCCGCAAATTCCGCCAATCCCAGTAATCACGACGCGCCTGTCCATTCACACCCCCGTAGCGAGCAAGCTGCGCACGGCTTCCACCATGTCCCCAACATTCTGGAGATCCGACCATGCCTCGGCCGTATTCATCTCGATCTCGATGCCGTAGGCCTGCTCCAGGTCCCAGAGAACGTCCGCCAATCCCAGTGAATCGATACCGAGCGAAGTCAGTCCGGTGGCGGCCGTTATCTCGCCGCCCGTGGCAGGCGCTATGCCGCCCTCCGACGCGGCGCGCTTCTTGATCATTGCGATTATTTCGTTGGCGAGTTGATCTGCCATCTTGTTCCTTTCTAGCTTGCGTTTTCGGCGTCGTTCAAAACCCGAGTCGCGTCGCGTTGCCAAAATTGCTCCTCATAGAGCCTGTGCGACCGACCAAGCCCAATGCCCATAGGAACCGGACGAGCTCCGGCTTCTTCGGCGTCAGCCCGATGACGAAGAAGAGTCGCCGGCCTCCCGGTTTTGCGCCAGCACATCAAGAATCTGCGTGTAAATGGATAGGAACCGTCGTCAAACGTCAGCTAAACGCTGCGACGGTGGGTGCTGTCAGCGTATTCACTCGGCACCTCATATGTAATCGAGATGTTTCATTGCTCCGGACCAGCTGCGATCAACTATTGTACCGGTCCGCTATTCGTCGGAGAGTTCGACATGATCGGAGCGCTGCCTCTCATTCCCAGTACAATCCCCACCGCACGCGACAGATTTCCTATTTCGGGCTCTTCTCAAGGGACTCGCCACGCGATAGAGGCAGTGATCGGCGCACGTGAGGTCCTGCCAGGTCCATGCGACATTCCGGAAAATTGGTAAAATCGTTTGTTTCAATCAAATTCATCCACGCTATGGATAGCTAAGACATGCGTTTCAAAGGGCTCGATCTGAATCTTCTCGTCGTTCTCGACGCGCTGCTTAGCGAGCGCGGCCTCACGGCGGCGGCACGCAGCATCAACCTAACCAAATTCATGGGGGTTGGTGGATGTGGGCGCAAGCCCGTTGAAATGACGTAGGACTTGGTTGCTTAAGCCGATCCGAAATTTCCCGGAGACCACACCCACCATGAACGATCTTGCGCTGCCGGTGAGCGGTTTTTCATCAGTCGGCGGCAAGTCCGTC
>NZ_JAMYVS010000033.1:0-7572 GCF_040324255.1 Mesorhizobium sp. M0001 | reverse complement strand
GAGCCCTCCGATGCGTGCAATAGACCAGATGAAGATGCTCCAAGTCACGAATGAAGGTCGCCGAGGCATTTTCCGCCGCAAGTTCCGCTGCCCATCCTTCAAGGTTGACGCGGATCTTCGTGATTTCGTCCAATTCTGACTGCCCCAGGCTTGGAGCGATAATGGTCTTTGGAGCTGGCATTGACAGGCTTTTCTCGGACACGAGGCGCGTGATCGCCTCACGGACGGGCGTCACGCTGACCCCCAACTGAGAGGCTATGGCGCGATGCGTGATCTTCTCGCCGGGCTTATACACGCCACATCTGAGGCTTTCACGCACCATGCCGTATGCCCTCTCCGACAGGGTCGTCGTTTGTGGATGTTCGCCCAGATCTTTCATTAATAGGCGCACCGCCGACGGCGCGAATTTGCCGCCATCAACGAGACGCGACTAAAAGGCAGAATTGTTCGCGCATTCACAGCAATGTCCTCGCCTGGACCGGCCTGTAGCCGCTGGCGATCTCAGGCTTTCCAGTCAGGGGGCGCGCCGTCTTGAGGGACAACATGACAGCCTTAGTGCCGTTATGCTGGCTGTCGAACACGTGGCGCGGGTCGCGTGGTTGAAGTAGCCACTTCCTCAGGGTGATAATTACTGCTGTGCGACAGCACAAAATTCATCGAATCTTTGACGGGAGTGGAGGAGAATGAACACGTTATGCTCGGAGTCAAATACTTCGGCGGTGCATTCATAGTAACACCGTGGTCACGATAGCCCTCAGGGCATGTCATGTTTCGGCCCCTGCTAGCAAAACGATGGACCAACGTGCAGGGCTTGCTCCGGCAATTGCTTGCTTTGATTTGTGACTGGCCCGCGCGGTTGGCGGTCTAGCCAAAGCCGCTCCTTGGGCGCCAGATTGAGTATGGCCATGACGATGGACGGAGCGGCCCTGAAATTACATTCGGGATACGACGGCGGCGATCATGCCGTGGCCCCGTGAAGATGAAGGCGCTGGGCCTAGCCTTCACTATGTAGCAGAAATGTTCCGCGGCCTTTATGGGCGCCATTTCGCGCTGCACCGCGGGATTTGCAGCAAATTGGAACGGATATGCGGGCGCAGTCGGCTATCGTGGACGATCCGGATCGATCAAGTAGCGAGTGCATCTCCCGCGAGCGACGCGACGCATCTCGATTAGTGGCGGGCAGTCGCGGCTGTTGCGGAGAAATAGGGTCACACCGTTCGTGGCGAACTGCCCGACCTTGCCGAAACAAGCCTCGGTGACCATTTAGTCGAAATCGGCACGTAGGACGGGACCGGCGGCCAACCGTCTGAGATCCTCATCGATTATCTCGACGCGAGACCGGGCCGTCGTCAGCCCTTCGCGCAACTGCCGCACAATGGTGCGGTCTGATCTTCTCATGCACCTCGCAGCATAACGAGTAGCAGATCGTCATAACTCAACAGGGTGGCGCTGTCCCAGAATTCCGTCTTACCGTCGGGCATCAGCAACACGGGGCCTAATCTTATGCCAATAGCGCCATTCGGCACTCGCAAAATCATAATTACATGCGCCCTAACGGGCGGATCAAAATACAATCGCGAACACCCGAATTTTCCGATTACCCCCAAGGAAATCGCCGACTCGGCCATTGAAGCGGCGCGCGCTGGCGCAGCGATCGTCCATGTTCATGTACGCGATCCCGCGACCGGCGCCGCCGCTTACGATGTTGATCTATTCAAGGAAGCTTCTGACAGAATTCGCCAGTCCTCAGTCGATGTCATTTTAAACCTCACCTGCGGCGGAAATGCCCGATTTGTGCCCGACCCCAAGGATGAATCGCGCGCCGCGCCTGGCACGACGGTGGCGCCACCTGAGATTCGATATGCGCACATTGAAGAGTGTCGGCCGGACATTGCGTCTCTCGATGTCACGACATCAAATCAGGGCGATGGCAGTGATGAGTACGTTTACCTAAATACGCCGCGGACGCTTCGGGCGATGGCGAAGCGCTTCAAAGAGCTCGGCGTTACGCCAGAAATTGAAGTCTTTGAGGGTGGTGATATAGGCTTTGCGCATCAATTGATCGCCGAAGGCTTAATCACCGACATCCCGATATTCCAATTTGTTCTAGGCGTAAAGTGGAATGCGCCGGCGACGCCTGACACAGTTGCTTACATGAAAGGCTTGTTGCCTGAGCGGTCTAGTTGGGGTGCTCTCGGGACGGGTCGAAACCAATATCCGATCGCAGCGCAGTCCGTCCTGCTTGGAGGTAACATCCGTGTAGGCCTTGAAGATAATCTATATCTACAACGAGGTGTTTTCGCCACTAACGGACAGCTCGTGGAGCGCGCTCAGCAGCTAATCAATATTCTCGGACATGAGCCGGCGACAACTAAGGAGGCGCGAGATATCCTTGGGCTGTCCGCCAAATGAGCGACGGCTGCCATGCAGTGACAAAGTTAGAGTCCGTTTCGGAATTGGTTCAATGGCTGATTCCGCGCATCAGAAGACTGCCCACGGCGACGTGGATGATGCCTTCTGAGACGTCCTGATTATGCGCGCCGCATACGCCGCACGGCGCCGACGAAAGGGCGATGTCTGGCACCTCGACGAAGTCGTGGTGCGCATCCCCACGCGGCCGCATTTCAAACAACGTGACAACGCCCTCGTCGGTGGGCCTCAGCGACGAGGTTTTCGAAAACACCAAAACGCAGCCGTTCTCGGGGTTGCTCCGCAATCCTGACCTGTTGGCCCGCACAGCTATTGATCGATCGCGCAGCAAACGTCCGGCGTTGGGTAGCCTGATGCCTCCTCTCAAGCATCTTTGGGAGACCAGGACGGACATTTGGCCCGGCGGTCATCGCCGAGGCGGACGGCGCAATTCCAAAAACTCATAGGTTGTTCCATCAAAGACAACCGGCCCAAGGCAGGTAAAGCCCTGTCGGGTTCTCGCTCTGAGAGATCGTACATTCGTCGGGCGTATAAAAGAGACCAACCGATCAATAGGTTGGGTTGCGAACGCGAATTCGATCACTGGCTTAGCGCTTTCCGGCCCAATCCCCTGACCGCACCGGGCTCCGAACAAGTAGCATCCGACTTCAAGGGCGTTGTCATCGAAGCGGCGCAGCCCGGACCGCCCCACGAAGCGCAAGTCGCCATTGTCCTCTCGTTCATAGATCATCCAGAATCCATACCCGTAGGTTTCCCACTCATGAAGATAGAGGGACAGCCGCGCATCAGACATTTCCCGCGTTGGCGGAATTCCCCCCATCGTCGATTCGACTACTAGCGGATCACAGTGCAGGCGATGCATGGCATCGGCGTCCCAAGGACGTATTGGGCGCATGAATAAATGATCTGTTTCCAGATTAATATGAAATGCCATTTTTATTCCATCCATCTCGATGACCCGCATATGAATGCCGGGCAGCTCTGCTGCCTCACACCGAAGGGTTTCAAAAACCATGCCAAATTGGCTGATCGGACCGAACAAGAAGTGTTGTCAGCTACTTAGCCAGACGCAAAAAAAACGATCGGCTAAACAAGGCCGGTCACGCGGACACGACAAACCCGACACGAGGTGTGGCGTTAGTTGAGACTGCTACGTTGGACCTCGCCGGGATAGCCATAACGGCTGGCGACCGCCGAGGTTATGCCCGAACACCTGCGATCAAAAGCCTCAATCACCCCGCCGACACCAAATCCACCATCGCGGCCGCACGGCGGGCCACCGAAAATGGACCCCTCCGTGACAGCCTATGGAGCAGCCAGGCGACAGGTGATGCCAAGCGTCGAGCATCGGTCGCACAAGGGATTGAACAACCGGGCGGAGAATGCACATGTGCCGCTGCGAAAACGGGAGCGGACGATGCAAGGCTTCCGATCACCAGGAGCACTGCAACGCTTCGTTTAGATCTTCTCGGCTCTGCGCAATCTCTTCGTCCCGCCCCGCTCAAAATGCTCCGCTCTGGCTACACATATTTCACCGCCTGCAGGCCATGGAGCAATGGAAAGCCGTGGCCATAGTCAGCTGACATCAGCGGCCGCAGGTCTCAACGCGTGTATATGCAGACAACGTGACATCGCCCCGTCCGGGCCATTTTTGTTGGCGAGTGCTACGACAACCAGCATGATTGGTGCACGCAATCATGCGCGCCAGCCGGGTCCTTTTTGGAGCGCCCTTGCGCCGTAACGGTACTCGCTCAGATAATGAGCAAGCACCGCAAGGTTCGCTCCTGGCCGCGCGACAATGAGCTGCGAGCGCGTCCTTTGCGTGTTCGTCGTCTCAGATCGTGAGGCTCACGTTGTAATCGGTCAGGAAATCCTGCAGGGTCAGGATTTGCTCAACCCAACTGAAGTTGTCAGTCGCATCGAGCAACGCTCGGGAGCGGTCGAGGGACAATAGCGGTGCCACTGCCGCATTGCGGTCATTCAGCAGCGCGGTGAACCGCGTGCGCAGCATTCTGTCGTAGGTAGCATCCTGGATAATCGGATACGCGCTCTTCACACGCTGGACCACCGACTGCGGGAGCAGGTCCATCGTGGCGGCCCGCAGCAGACTCTTCTCGCGCCCGTCGAAAGCCTTCTGGGCCCATGGGGTGCCGAACACGTACTCAACCAGACGGTGATCGCAGTAGGGGACCCGCACCTCAAGGCCCAAAGCCATGCTCATCCGGTCCTTGTGGTCGAGCTCCTCCGGCAGGTAACGCGTCAGGAAGAGGTAGCAGATCTCGCGCATGCGACGCTCGTGCGGATCGGCCGAGGCCGGCCCGGTCAGGGCCGGTACTTCCGCAAGTGCCCTGCGGTACTGCTCGTCGAGGTAGCCGCGGAAGTCGAGTTTCTCGACAAGGCCAGGGTCTAAGCACCGCCGGACGATATCGTCGCCGTCATCGATCCAGGGGAACGTGTCAGCCTGAACGTATGACGCATCGTGGAAAAACCGGTAACCGCCGAAAAGCTCGTCGGCACCCTCCCCAGACAGGGTCACCGTCGAGTGTTGCCGGATGGCCCGGAACAGCAGGTAAACGGAGCTATCTTGGTTCCCGTAGGTCAAAGGCAGGTCTCGGGCGTGGAGGATGGCGGCCTGCACGTTCGGGTCCAAGAGTTCGTGCGCGGACAACGTGATGTCCGTGTGATCAGTACCAACGTAGCTCGCAACCTCCTGCACGTATGGCCCGTCTGGTGTGGGGCGCGCCGGGCCAGGAATGAAGTTGTCAGTGTAGCCGACGAAGTCGAGGGCGAAGGATCGGATCCGTTCGTTGCTGAAGCGCGCGGCCAGGGCGGTCATAGCCGAGGAATCAAGCCCGCCCGACAAGAGTGTGCACAGCGGCACCTCGGCGATGAGCTGCCGCTGGATAGTGTCCTCGAGCAACTCGCGGACGCGACGAGCGGTCGTAGGCACGTCGTCGGTGTGCCCGCTGTCGGTGAGCTGCCAGTAGCTCATCTCCTTGATGCCTTCGCGGGTCACGCGGACGATGTGGCCGGGCCGTACCTCACGCATGCCTCGGAACACGGTGTTATGCGGGTCGGCGACGAAAGATAGTGTTCGCCGAAGCCCGTCGGCGTCCATGACCCGCTCGGCGAGCCTATTGGCGAGGATCGCCTTTGGCTCGGAGCCGAACAACACTCCATGCTGGGTAGGATAGTAGTAAAGCGGCTTGATGCCCAGCCGGTCGCGTATGAGAAGCAGTTCGCGCTTGGCGGTGTCCCAGAGTGCGTAGGCAAACATGCCGTTGAGTTCGCTCACAGCGCTGCGTGGGTCGCGGTGGCCCCACTCGCGATGGGCGCGCAGCACCACCTCGGTGTCACTGCTCGTGTCGAACCGATGGCCCAGGGCGGCAAGCCGTTGACGCAGCTCGCGGTAGTTGTAAGTCTCGCCCGTGTAGACGAGCACCAACGCCGGTCGGCCGTCTTCCTGGTGCGTCATCGGCTGGCGACCGCCCTGGATATCGATGATCGCCAAACGGCGGTGTCCGAGTGCCGCAGGCCCGTCGATCCAAGTCCCCTCGTCGTCCGGACCACGATGGGCCATGGTGGCCCTCATGTCGGCAAGCTCCCTGCGCGCTTCGTGACTTCCTAGGTCGCGATCGAAATCAATCCATCCACAGATGCCGCACATATTTGGCTCCTTGCGTTGGGTAACTGTCGCGCAACTTGGGGGCATCCGGACATCGCACGACGCGAACACGCGATATCCTTTATGGCCGCCTCAATCGCAAGCGGCGCCATGATCTGGACGTCGGTGTTGCTGACCGGGATGTCGAGGCGCCCAAAGGTTCCAATCGCCTGCACCATCCGCTTTCCACCTGCTCGTGCTGAAGCTGGGCGCAATCTCCTTACCGATGCCACTCGCGAGGTCCGTTGATCACCGCCGCCTTGTCGAGAAGCGGGCTCCTGCTACGTCGTCGCGCTGTTCGATAAGATCTCTTCTGATCTGAAAGTTCATGGATTCTTCCTTTCCAATAGCGAGGCTCGGCGTGCGTCCGCGAGGTAGTCGTGGACGGCCTTCCCGAGCGCGAGCGTGAGATCAGCGACGATGTGTACGGCCGACACCACTTCCCGCACCGGCAGTTCGGCGAGGGGGGGGTAAGCGCATGCGACCAGAGGTTCAGGGCTGCCGGACCGGTCCAGGCGCCCCTCAGATCGAAGTCCTCCAGGTGATATTCCACGAGCCCACAGATGCGGCATGCCGTCGACGGCGGCGGCTCGGTGCTTGTAGCCCATGGTTCCCCGGAACGGCGGGTACGTAGTCCAGCGTGCCAACAGGGCTATCCGTCTCCGTTCGGTGCCCGGCTTCTTTGGAATAAGCAATAGGTCGCACGTAGCCGCGAACATTCGCGGATCATCGCTTCTCGCGCTTCGAGATTTGTCTGCATCGACACGGATCGCCACAATGCCTTGCGCAGCAAGATAGCCGTACCAAGCTGGATCAGCTGACTGGGGATAAGACCAAGACGCCGGGGCGCTTGGGCGAATAGCAGACCAATACTCTATGGACTTCAACGAGGACAAGCACTCTTATTGCCATTGCCGTTGGCCTTCCGTTGCGTGGTGGTGGTCTGAGCATAATCTGGTCAGCCTTTATCAGTGCCTGCTCTCAGACGTTGCAATGAACGTATCATCTTCAGCAGCCTACGGTCGCAAAGATTCTGTAAAATTAGTTGAAGGATACGTTGCAATGTTTTGGTTGCCCGGCGCCGATTAGCTGTTTAGTCCCAAGGTTTGATGGGTTGGATCGAGCCTGAATCGTTCGGGCTCTTTTGTCCAGATTTTGCAGATGTATTCAAAGGGCGTGAGGCCCTTGAGGGTCTTCAGTCGACGGCCGAAATTATAGGCTAAGACGAAATCGGCGAGATGCTGGCGCAGTTGGTCATGGCTCTCGTAGTAGAAGCGTTTGACGGTCGCATCCTTGATCGTGCGGTTCATGCGTTCGACCTGGCCGTTGGTCCATGGGTGCCTTGGCTTTGTCGTTCGGTGGTCGATATCGGCCTTGGCGCAAGTATGTTCGAAGGCGTGCGCCCATATGATTTCTCCCGCCGCCATGGCTTCCTTGATCAGCGGAACGGCCGAGGCGCCGGCACCTGGGGTCGTGAA
>NZ_JAMYVS010000032.1:0-10640 GCF_040324255.1 Mesorhizobium sp. M0001 | reverse complement strand
GCCTTGAAGCTGCAACGCGCCGTCCGCGCCCGCATCGGGGCAACCTCAATGCCTCGATGTCCGCTTGATCGTCACCAACTACGTCAAAGGCTCCCCGCAAGTATCGCAAAAACAACCTCTCGGCGGCATTCTGGTAAGGAGATGCGAGGCGGCCTCTCGCACTCGAAGTCAGGCTCATAGGCCTTAGAGATGCAATCGTCGCGCACGACGACGAGCATCGCGGCTAAGGATGTCCCATAGAACCCAATCAACGCTTCCCTCCGGCGAGTCCTCCATTCGGAGCTCCGCCCTTGTTTGGTACTCACTCGGTTTGACAACGAGTCAAAATCGACTATTTTGTTATAACACACTTACACTTCGGCGGAGCGAGAGAGTATGAATGCCCTTGAGCAGATCGCTTGGGCGAAGGAATTCGAGGAGGTCCGGGCGCCGCCGGAAATGGCTGGATTCGGGCGCCGCTGGATACCGCCTTCCAAGTATGCGGCGGGCCACGAAGACTGTTTCCAGATAGAGCTCAGCCTTCTGCTGACGACCAGGCGATTCCGAATGCGTGAAAAATGCCTCGAAAACCATCGGGGCACCGACCGCCTGGTGTTCCTCTATCATTTGGACGGACGCCGTACCATCTCCCCATCAACGGGCGAAGCAGTTAACCTGCAGAAGCCCACGTTCGTCGCCTACTTCCACCCCAAAGGCGTCGACGCGACAAATCAATGGGCCGCAAGCCAGTCGGAGACGGCGCTGGCTCTCGGCTTCGACCCGCAAGATCCGCCACGCGTGGTGGCCGAGTTTTCTGATCAGCTAACGGTCCTGCAGGACCTGTTGCACCATCCTGCCGGCCGATTTTCCTGGATCGAGCTTCCGCTCTGTTCGGAAATGGAGAAGATCGCAAGATCCGTCATATTTCGAAGCATCGGGCAGCGTTTTGTGCATCATTATGTCTCCGCAAAGGCCAAGGAGTTACTTTGCATCACGTTAGACAGTTTAATTTCACAGGATTGGGTAAAGTCTACGACCGTCCTGAGTATGAACGAGCAGCTGGAGTACATTAAAAACATTATTGACAGCGATTTACAGGGCAAACTACCCATCTGTAAGCTCGCAGAAGAATTAAACATCTCGCGCCGCAGCGTCAACAAGGCGTTCGCGGATCGGTACGGCATTAACACTCATGATTACCGGACTATGGTGCGCTTATCAAAGGCTGTCGATCTCCTCGTTAAGACCACAATGCCGCTGAAGATGATCGCCTACGAAGTCGGTTACGACTATGCTTCTAACTTTTGCCTGGCGTTCAAGAAACACTACGGCTTCACGCCCAAGGAAATTAGACGAAGCGGTCTATTGCAGCATACTGCCGAGTGATCTATTCGTTGAATTGCGCTTATATAACCGCGAATAATTGGCGAAGGTTCCGGCGGCCCGTTGGCGGGCGCGCTACAGGTTGCATAATCAACCACCGCGGTAAATAACTGTTCTCAATTCCCTTATCCGTTCTCCATGTGATGTGTATTTTGACCGCACGCGTGACATTCTCGTGCGGATTGGAAACTCGGGTGAGATGGAACCGTCTGTGATGCAGCAGTCCGCTGAAAATAGGTGTGCGATCGACGCCGCCGTTGCGCATAAGCAGCGCGTCTATGAACACTCAACCCCGCGTGGCAACGGGAGGAGCCGCTCATGACCGAACAAACACTCCCTGCAGTGTGCGACACCTTGATCCGCAACGGCTATCTGATCACAATGGACGCCGAGCGTACCGTCTATGCCTGCGGTGCTGTGGCGGTTAGCGGCAACGCAATTGTAGCGGTCGGTCGTGATGCCGATATCGCAGCGCGTTTCCTGCCGCGCCGGGTCATTGACGCCAAAGGCGGGGTGATTCACCCGGGCTTCATTGACTGCCACTGTCATGCGAATATTCATCTTTCGCGAGGGATCATTCCCGACCAGCCCGCTTCTCAACCCGCTCCCTTTTCGTTTTCCGACTGGACCAATCATCTCGAGGACGAAGACGAGTATATTCAGACGCAGATCGTTGGTCTCGAGATGCTACGTCACGGCTATACGTTCTTTCTCGAGCCCGGCACGGTGTACGAGCCGGATGCGGCCGCCGCAGCTGCAGAATCGGTGGGAGTGAGGGCAGGGCTCGCCGATCCTTATCTCTGGGACGTGAGCGACGGTCCGAATTCGCGGCCGTCAACGACGAGGCGGATACCAAATGATTCGAAGCGCGCCTTCAAGGTTCTCGGCGGGCAATTGATACGCAACAAGGATCCTAACGCGTTGGTGCGCGGTCATGTGGCATTCTATGGCGTCGCCTATTCATCGGAGGACCTAATGCGTGCTGCCAAGGATTGCGCCGATGCCCATGGCGTGACTTGCACTACGCACCACAACTTCGATCAGGATGACGCTAAGAGTAATGATGAGCGCGTTGGCGGCGGCCACAACATGGTATACTTTGCACAGCGCGGATTGCTGGGTTCAAACTGCCTTTACGTCCACATGAACGTCATCCGAGATGACGAGATCCCGGTCATTCTCGACTCCGGCATGTCGCTGGTGTGGCATCCTGGAAATTCAATCTATTACAACATCAATTCCAGCTTCAAACCCCGCATCCCGGAGCTAATCGAGCGTGGATGCAATGTCGTCTTCGGGGTCGACGCCGCAAAGATATGGACGTTTGGCGACCTCGAACTCATCGGATATTTGGATGCAAGACAGCATGGACATTACGTTTCCACGGCACGCATTATGGAGATGCGCACTCTTAATGCCGCACGTGCAGTCGGCCTCTCCGACATGATCGGGTCGATCGAAAGTGGCAAAAGGGCGGATATCATCATCAGAAGCACTGATGTCCCTGAAGTCTTGCCGGGCGTCAATCCCATTCAGGAATTGCTGCTATCGGGCCATCGCGCAACCGTTTCGACGGTGCTGGTAGATGGGCGCCTTGTGTTCCTCGATGGGCGCTCCACCCAGGTTGACCAGAATGCGGTGGTCGCGGCTGGCCGCGCTATGGCACGGCGTGTGCTCGACAGGGCAGGCTATATTCCGAGGCTTCCATGGAACGTCATCAGCTGATCGGCGATATACGACTCATGGCTCTGCCTTCTGTAAACCGCAACATCCGCGATTTAGGTTTCGGGGATAGCCAGCTTTCGCGGCGGTCAAGGTCGGACGCCGCCAGCTCTATTGCTCGACTGTTCGAAGGGTATCGCAACCAATTGCCCTTCGCGCAAAGGGCGCGAGGATACTTGCTCCATGGGGCTGGTAACTGAGCCTTCAGCTCAGAGCATGCCCTTGAGGAGATCAAGGACTTCTCGTCGAGACAGTGGTCACCTTGGCATGAGGGGATCAGCGTCCGCTCTTCCAGTCGGTGCGTGCGAAGGAATATCATTTGTCCGGGCAGCGGATGGCATCTGCGTCGGGGCTTGGCGTTCACATCGGAATGTCTGCTGACTCGCGTAAACCATGCCTACACGCGAAGGGCGGCCACCCCAGTCTCACCGGTACTTACTTCATGGAGATGTGCGTGGGCCGCCCCTATCCACGAACTTCATCAAGGAAAAACGAGCATACGAAACGGGTCGTAACCGAATTGGTAGAACCGGACCAACTCTGGGAATCGACCCTCAAGCACACAAAGGCGCTCAAAGCCCTTCCGCCAATGGCCATCGGCGTAACGCCTGATTTGTCTGACGACAGGCCAAGATCGAAAAGCTTTCGAGGCGGGCATCTGCAGGAGTGCTAACTCGAAACAACGGGCGACAGCTGCGCCTGTTCTTCGAAGCGCGGCAAAAGCGCCAGAGAGCCAGATAAATGGGAGAAGTGTTCATGTCTACAAAGCATCAGTCAGTGTACAATCTCGGTTCCAGCAAACCCAAGATTGCCGTTAGTGCGTGGATTGCGCCTTCCGCAACTATCGTGGGTGCCGTGACCGTCGGGCCGCAATCTGGTGTTTGGTTTAACTGCGTGCTGCGTGGTGATGACAATACGATCCAGATCGGTGCGCGAAGCAACATCCAGGACGGGTCGGTCATTCACATCGACCCCGGCGAATTCGATGTAGTCATCGGTGACGATGTCACCGTCGGGCATTCCTGCCTGATCCATGGTTGCCACCTGGAAGACCGTGCTTTCGTCGGAATGGCCTCGACCATCATGAACGGCTGCATCATCGAGCCAGATGGTGTTCTCGGAGCAAGCAGTCTCCTGACATCGGGCAAGCGGGTGAAGTCGGGAGAGTTGTGGACCGGATCACCGGCCAAGTTCGTCCGGATTCTGTTCGAAGAGGAGATTCGGAATTTCCGAAAAACCGCACAAAGCTACGTGCGCAAAGGTGAGCGTTTCCGATCCGAATTGAATCAAGGATAGCGTCAAAACATTGGGTTGGGAGAACAGCTATATCGGTCAGAACATGTACCTCTCTGCAAGGATACGGCGCTCACCAGTGGTTGGAGGAGAAGCATGGCGCCGGATCCCGCCGTAGGTGGCGAAAGCTACATCTGGCACTGCATCCCGATAGCGGCGAGATTATCGCCCATATCCTGACGGATCGCGGGATGAGACGGTAATGTGTCTCTCGTTGAGCCACTACTCAACCAAATTCGCGGTCCGATCGGACAGTTTACTGCCGACGGTGCCTGTGATGGAAAACCGATATACGACGCACGTTGATCATAGCGCGGCGCTGCCATTGTCACTCCGCCTCGCGCCAACGCGGTCGAACCAACAGAGCTGCCGGACCAAAGGACCAGTGGCCGCAATCAGCAGAGGCGGGGGAAAAAATGGCAGTTTACATCGGCTATGGCAAACGCTCGTTGGTCGAGACAGCAATTGGGGCGATCCGCGCTACCGTTTGCATAATCAACGATCACTGCAAATAACTATTTCTGGATTTCGCCGATCTATTTTCCATGCGATCCAAAGAGAGCCTGGCAGTGATCCAGTTAACTTGCCTTCATCAAGGAGACTACATGCCCCAAACCGTAATCGCCACCTGTGCGTTTCCGGGCACGTACGACGTGGACAAAAACCTCGACTTACACCTATCCTATATCAAGGAGGCTGCTAGTGCCGGTGCTTCCCTTGTCGTCTTTCCCGAGACGAGCTTGCAAGGCTACCCGGCGATCCTGGACTTAGAAAAGATTGAGGACGCTATCACAAAAGCTCAGCGCACAGCCGAGTCAGTCCCGGATGGCCCAACAGTGCAACGCTTAATAACCGCTGCCATGAAGCACAACATCCATGTTGTCTTTGGCCTCACTGAGGCTGGCAAGCAGCCAGGCATCCTATACAATACCTTGGTGCTCGCGGGGCCGCAGGGATATATCGGGTCGTTTCGCAAGGTCCATCTCACCCTCGAAGAGAAATATATCTGGCGGCCGGGCGAACATTGGCCAGTTTTTGACACGGCCCTTGGCAAAGTCGGCCTGCTAATCTGCTACGACAAATCGTGGCCGGAGGGGTGCCGAGAACTTACCCTTTCGGGGGCCGAACTACTGGTGGTAGGTTCCGCGTGGGCCGCAAATCCTGGCCACGGCGACCGCGAAAACAACTCCAGTGTGCGCAGGTACGACCTATATGACCGTGTGCGAGCTTTAGAAAACAGCCGCTGGCTCATCTCAGCAAATTTCGTTGGTGAACATGGTGGATCGCACTTTATTGGCTTCAGCCAGATTGTCGATCCGCTCGGCGGCATCGTTGTAAGCAGCGGACTTGACCACATTGGAGTAGTCACTGCGGAGATAAATATCCGTGCCGGCCTTGCCGGTGCTTCAGCGGTTTATATGGGGCCGCGCCTCATTAGGGACCGTCGTGCCGATACCTACAAGGTGCTCAATGGTGCCTTACCAGTCGTGGTGGACGGCTAACAGATCGCTTTCGGCGTAAGAAGCCCGGTTTGAGCGCTAAGCGGTGGTCGAACGCTTCAAGGATCGCAGCAACGATGAGCCACAAGAGACGCCTGAGCCATGCGGGAGATTGTCGCCGAAGGCGGAGAGCACGGCGTTGATTCGAACGCCGTGGCGGCCACTCAGAAAGTTCCGGCCCAGATTGCCATCGTTAGCATTGCCGGCGCTTCATAAGAATGTAGCCAGTGCTCTTAGATGAGCACCAAAAAACAAAAAGAGGAGAACAGAACATGACAGTCTCTAGACGTAACTTGATCAAGGCAGGCATGGCCGCCGGAACGGCCTTTATAATGCCATCGATCCTTCGGGCGCAGACATCACCAGATGACGCTCGGACGGTGCGCTGGGTGCCGGACGGTAACGTCATAGCGTTCGATCCCATCTTCTCATTGTCTGCCGCACAGCACGCTTTAGCGGTTTTTGACACGCTATTCGGACTTGATTCAAAAGGAATTCCCCAGCCGCAGATGGTGGAAAAGTGGGGACTCTCCGACGACAAGAAGACCTACACGTTCCAACTCCGCGAAGGTCTAACCTTCCATGATGGCAGCCCGGTCACCTCAGCGGATTGCGTGGCTTCGATCCGCCGTTGGTGCCAGGTGGACGCTGGTGGAAAACTGATCATGGCCAGGACCAAGGATATCTCGAAAGCAGATGACAAGACCTTCACGATCACGCTCACCAAACCGTTTCCGTTTCTAATAACGTCGCTCGCAGGGCAGTATTACCTAGCTATCATGCGTGAGGAAGACGCGAGCCGCCCTGCCACCGAGCAAGTCATCTCGAATATCGGATCCGGGCCGTTCAAGTTCAATGAGGCTCTAGCCAAGCCTGGCGCAAGCTTCACCTACGACCGAAATGAACAATATGTACCCCGCCAGGAACCGCCCGATGGGTTCGCTGGCGGAAAGGTCGTCAACGTCGATCGAGCCGTTTGGCACATTATTTCCGATCAACAGACCGCCTTCGCGGCGCTCCAAGCGGGCGAGGTCGATTTCATTCAACTACCAGCACAAGTACTCTATCCTATGATCGAGAGCGACCCCAACCTTGAATTGGAGCTCATAAACAAGGCGGGTGCAGACATGTACTTACGCATGAACTGCCTGCAAAAGCCATTCAACAACGTCAAGGCGCGTCAGGCGATGCTTCACCTGATCGATCAGGAGGCGACTATGCTGGCCGCCGGATTCGATCGAAAATACATCCGCCCTGTCACGTCAATATTTGGAAACAGTACCCCGTATTCCAACGAGGAAAACACGGAATGGTACAAAAAGGGAGGCGATCCGGAAAGAGCCAAGCATCTCTTCCAGGAGGCGGGATATGCCGGCGAAACGGTTCTCATTCTGCAGCCCACGGACTGGCCGCAGGCGAGCAACGCCGCGCAATATCTGGCGAACACTCTGCGAAAGATTGGAGTCAGTGCTGAGCTTGCGGCGAGCGACTGGGGCGGAGTTGAGAAACGCAGTTCAAACAAGGGACCGGTTAAGGATAGCGGCTGGAGCGTCTATATTAGCGACTGGAGCGATTCCAAACTTGGAAATCCGATCAGTACGCCTTTGTTCCTCGCCAATGGCGAAGATGCCTTTATTGGCTGGCCGAAGAACGATGAATACGAGGCGCTCCGGGCCAAATGGGGAGAGGTCGAAACTCTCGAGGAGCGCCAGGCACTGGCCCGTGAGATGCAGCGCCTCGCGTGGGACTTTGTTGGCACTATAATGCTTGGTCAGTCTCTTGCGCCAATCGCTCGCCGAAAATCTCTGAATGGTCTGGTTCATGTTCCGTCGGTTGTGTACCCCATGTGGAACATGCAGAAAGCTTCCGCTTGATGGGTGCCTACATCCTGCGCAGGACGGTCTCGACTATCGCCGTCATCGCGGTGTTCGGGATCTTCATCTTCCTGCTTCTTAGGCTGGCGCCGGGCGATCCGGCGGCCATTGTCGCCGGCGGTCGGCCACGGCGGAGATGATCGCCGGCATACCAGAGTACGCTCTTCTGACTTCTAGTTTGTACTTCCTTATCAATCTCACAGTCGATCTGGCGTACACCCTGATCGATACCCGTTATCGGCGGAGTTCGGCGCGAGTGCAAGCTATGTCTGAAATCTTCCCCAACCCAAACGAGAAACATATGAGCGTCGTAGACGAGCATTCGATGAACGCCATGGCGTTCGAGGTGTCGCCGAAACGATCGGCCTGCTGGTTATCGGCGCCGGGAGGTCCGGAATCGCGGCATCCCTGGAAGGCGCCCGCGCCGGCCTGCAGGTGGTTCTGGTTGACGAGAATCCGGTCGAGCCTTCGCTGATGGGTACCGATGTCCCGCTGGCGTTCGGACAAAGGATGACCGCGGCTGTGCAGAACAGGGGCAAGATGGTCGAGCAGGTCTTTCTCAACAGTCCCGAGGCGTTGGAGGCCGGGGTCGACGTACGCTTGGCCATATCGGCGTGGGGTTGTTTCCGTACAGTGAAGAGTCACGCGAATTCCGGGGCTCGTGGTCGGTCTGGAAGACGGCGAGAAGTCCTGGCTGGCTCGCTGCGATCATGTGGTCGTAGCGTCTGGCAGACGTGACGGATGCTCGGCTTCGACGGTTGGGATCAGCCGGGGATCATGGGCGCGCACGCGCTGCGCTGCCTTCTGCGTAAGTACCAAGCCAGCTCATCACGCAGAATCGTCATCCTCGGTTCCGGCGACCTGGCGCTCTCCACGACGCTCCAGGCCCTCGGTCACGGGGTTGAGATCATGGCTGTGTTCGAGCCCGGATCTGAGGTTGAGGGCACCGATGCGCCCCGCGCAGAACTGGCGGCGAGAGGGGTCGAGGTCGCGACGCAGCGGGTCATCAAGAGCGCTGATGGCGGAGCCGACGGGGTGACCGCGATCACGCTCATTTCGCTGGACAGCAAAGGCAGGCCCGTCTCCGGCACCGAAGCCAAAATCGAATGTGACACCGTCTGCCTCGCCGTCGCGACAACCCCCAACATAGAGCTACTGGCAGCCGCTGGATGCGACGTCCGGTTTGACGACCGTCTGGGCGTCTGGGAGCCGGTGCTGGTTGACGGCGCTACAACGATCGATCGCGTCCAGGCAGTGGGTAGTTGCTGCGGGTCCGTAGACGCCGAAGGCGCTGTGGACCACGCCCGGTCTGCCGTGACCCGGATCGTTTCCGGTACGGACGTGTCGGTGCCTTCTGGCCAGATGTATTCCCCGCCCGCCAACCACGGCTCTACATATCTCGACCGCTGACGGACGCTTTGTTCAAAACCGGTGGGCTCGACGTGTTAGCATGTCGGTGCGAAACCGTTACCCGACGCCAACTGCTGGATGTGAGTCCTCCCGCGTACCTGAACGCGCGCACCGGCAAGAGCTGCCAGCGCAATCTCCAGACTTTGCTGAGGGATGGCATGCCGCACCCCGACCAGATAAAGCGCCTGACCCGCAGCGGCATGGGCGAGTGCCAAGGACGCCGCTGCCGTGAACAGACCGCCATGCTCATTGCGCGAGCCGCTGGACTTCCGCTCGGGAGGCTTCCCTTGGCTAGCTACCGCGCGCCAGTCCGCCCATTGCCGCTCGGGCTATTCGGCAACGTGACTGAAACGCCGGAGATGGCGCACGGCTGGGACTCCTGGTTCGGGATTCCGACGCAGTTCTTGCCTTTTTGGGAAGTCGATAGCGACAAATCCGAGCGGTCCGGCAAAGGCTAGCATCTGTAGGAGACGAAATGAGAACTGGCAAATCTGCGCGCATCGTCGTGGTGGGCGGCGGCGTCACGGGACTGAGCACCGCGTGGTGGTTGCAGGTTGCCGATCTCTTCACGATGTTGCCGGATTTGCAGAGGGCACTTTGAAGGGTGTGGCGGCGGCGTCAGCGAAACTTCCTTAATGTGAGAGCATGAATTCCAGCGGTCGCGTGGAGTGCACCCTTGATGAGGCAGAAAAAGTCGCGGACAGTTTCCCTACAAGGAGAGGAAACTGGGCATTGCCGGACGGGCAAAGAGTTACCGATGAGGACCAGCTGGAACTTCTCCAGCGCATCGAGGCGGATGAAACCGTCAGCAAGTTGGCAGCTGAAGTTGCCATCCGTCGACAACCGCTTCACGAGTAGCGTGATCACCTCAGGCTTCCTAGTAACCTGAAGTTACGACTGCGCGGTCGACCGGCCAGATCGACGGCAGGAGTTGACCGGCTACGCGGCCACACAGCGCAGCCGATTTGCCCACACCCTCCGGAAAGGCACTTTCTCAAGGCGAGGCCGGGTCCGGGAACTGAGATACGCATCTGAACCGTTGTAATAGAGATCCTCGAAATGGCCCTTATGGAGTTCGCCATATTCGTGCCCGACAGTTCAGGGTGCTATTGCCGTTTGCGATCTAAGGAACCAGCATATCGGCAAAGTCAGCAGAAATGGTCGGGTGGTTGCAGGTCTCCACGGCTACGACAGCCGCTCACAGGTCAAGACGGCAATGGGGCGACCCGCGCTACCGCTTGCATAATCAACCCCCGACGCAAATAACTATTTGTGGATTTCGCTGATCCATTCTCCATGCGATCCATCGGCATCAACGCATGAGCATTCTCTTGCTGCTTGAACTCTGGGCTGGTTGGGTGAAATGGAACGGGTAATGATGCAGCAGTCCGCAGAAACCAAGTCTACGATCAACGACGCCGTTGCGCATGAGCAGCGTGTTTATGAAAGCTCAAACCCGACGAGCAGACAGAAATTTGAG
>NZ_JAMYVS010000031.1:0-12944 GCF_040324255.1 Mesorhizobium sp. M0001 | reverse complement strand
TATGCTGGAGATTGGGGTGACGAGGCTGATCAAGCCTTCCAACAGTACCAGCCTGATCAATTACGGCGAGAGCTACCGGTCCGGAGATCGCATCAGCCCCTCTCTGCATATGCACGCGGCCGCCTGAATTGCCGATTTCGCTCAGCTGCTGCTGAATGGCGACGGCTTGCGGCGTATTCAGGGCCCTCTGCGTCTGCGCTGGCCACAACAGCGCTGGTGAATGTTCATTGTTGGGACGACTCACTCGGGTGGTAGGTGGTTGCCCTGGTCAAGCTCATCCGGCGAAGGGCGGATCTGCTGTTGGCTGGCAGCCAAGACTGGGGGCGGCGGCCCGAACTCCGGCGTCCCAGAGCTTGCGAAAGCCTCCGACACGCTTCTGTTGAGGTCATCCCGTCCAGCGGGCATCCCTGGGTTGCTGAAAAAAGACGAAGCGGCTTGATGATCCTGCCCTCGCTGAAGCACCTCGCGAAACCCCCTGTTCCAGTCGCAGAAGCTCCTCTGGATTGGTTGGCGGCTCGTCAGCTCGACCATCGAACAGCGGCCGGAGCGCCTCGGACACGTGCTGCTCAAAGCCCACTTGCCGGGCTTGGCCCGCTTGCCCCACTTCCAAGCCGGCGTCCTGCACCTGCGACAAAGCTGTTACACGGGATGGATTTTTTCGCGGGGTCCACACCAGCCTCACATCAAACTGTATCGTCAAAGTCCTGCGCCAATTCACACAGCGGGTCATCGAGTTGAGATTCGGCGGGGAGCGCCTCCTCTGCTCCCGTCAAGGGCGCCGGCTCCGGGAGGGCGCCTGTCTGGCGTTCAAAGATGCGTTTCAGAATGCGATCCGAGAAATAACGCACCTTCCTCAATTTTAATGGTGGCAGACCTTTGATGAGAACAATCTCGTAGTCGTCATCGAGCAGCCGAACCTGTTCGGGACGCAATAGCGGTGCACCTTGATGTGAATTCTGAATGGTCCAGTCGAACGTTCGCGCCTGGCTGTGGGAAATCGATTTGGCTTCAAACGTGTATTCACCGATGGCCTTGGAAATGTAGTTCGGAGTTTCGTCATCAGCCGTGGCCATGAACACTTGCAGTCCGGTATTGCTGAGAAAATTCTGCTTGCCAGCCTCTCCATAAGCCCCCGTCAGTGCCGAAAGGCTTTGGATGATGAGCATGAAACGCCCCTTGTAGCCCGCGATAGTCGTGATTGCGGTCTCGATCGCCTCCAGCTTACCCAAGTGCTTGAACTCGTCGAGCAGGAAGAGAACCTCGTGCTTTTCATCCCGGCGGGCCAGCGACCGCTGCAGAATTGAAACGATTTGCTGAAAAAACAAGCGTATCAAAGGCGCGATCACCTCAAGGTCGTTCGGACCAACGCAAAGATAGATGCACGTTCTGCGACGGCGAAGATCATAGACCGAAAAGTCCGAGCGACTTGTGGCCGCCTTTACAGCGGGATCCGCCCACAGGTTGAGCCCGCCATCGCCGAGCACGGAAGTGTAGGAGGTTAGGATTTTCGTATCGTTCCCCGCCATGTCGTCGAAGATGCGTTGTGCCTCTTTGTTCTGAGTCTCCATAGCGAGTCGCGCGAAGAGCTTAAACTTCTCCCCCGGCTGGGCGAAGAGGTCGTAGACGGCGCCGATTGTTGGCGTGCCCCGCTCGATGCAGGCAAGGATTCCCGCGACAAAGATATCTCGCGCGCCGCTGACGAAACCTTCCGCGCCCTCCCCCTTGGCCGTAATCAGGTTTGCGGCCAAGCGGCGGGCCTCGGTGAATTGCTGCTGTGGAGGCAGCGCTATAAGATCCAACAGCGGATTGTAGCAGTTTGTGCGCCGCTCCGAATCCAGCGGCGCGAATTTAAACACGTCGTCACCTGCGGCTTTGCGCGCCCTCGAGGTGAGCTCAAAGAGCTCCCCCTTGACGTCCAGAGCTATCACCGAGCCTTTGAATGTAAGTAGCGTTGGAATGACTATGCCGACGCCCTTGCCAGCGCGGGTCGGTGCAACGATGAGGCTGTGAGGCTGCTCGCCATTGGTCAGGTAGTAGCCAGGCCAGAAAGGGCCACTTGTCTTCCCAAACACCGGCCCTGTCACGCCACGGTATCGTCGCAGATATCCCGTGCGTCGCATTTCATCCACTCGAGCCCAACGAGCCGTCCCGTGGTGTTCGAGCTTGCGGCGCAATACGATCTGCTGAATCAGCAAGACGACCGCGGACGTCGAGAGCACGATAGCCGCGCCCCGATAGAAAACGGGGGTTGCGAAACCCAAATAGAAGGGCGTTTCAAACCAAAAGGCACGGACATCAAACGCCATCAGAGCCTCGCCGCTGCCGCCGTGGCGGAAGGTTGCGTAAAGACTTGCCGCACAGAAGCCCACGGCGAGTGAGCACGCGATGCTAATGGCTATGTTGGGGGGCGTCGTTTTTGTTGAAAGCATTGTTCCATTGCCGGATTAGCCGTAGCTAATGCTGCGCGTGCTTCAGAGACCGAACCGGCGTCGCGCGATGTCGCCGCTCGACAGATCGATGCCGCAGTGGGTGGTGCGATGCTTGCAGCGCATCACCCGGCAGACGTGGTTTTTGAAAGTTACACTAAGCAGGTACGTCAACGGCCAGCGAATTGGAAACGGCAAGGCCGTAGACGGAATTCGGGAGAGAAAGCGTCACTGTACCATGGCCGAGACATCAACGGCCGGAGCGATCTCTGCTTCTGGTGGCCTCCATTAGGTCCTCTCGGGCGTGATTGTAGGCTTGGCTTATGGACCGCCCGACTTGAGCACCCCGCTGCAGCTGTTCATAGGAGGTTTGCGGGCCTACTGTATCACGGACTGCAGCCTCAATACCTGCTATGTGGCCGTCCAGATTCGCACTCCGTTCCTCTGCTGCATGCTGCGGCGGCGGCATGTGCGGCAAGATGTCTTGCATGCCGGGAAAAACTGAGTGAGCTTGGGCCTGTTGATTTGCGTCGAACTGGTGATACATGTTGAGAATAGCATTGGATGCCATGTTTCTGACATTGCCATCCGGATCAGAAGAAGCCAATCCAATGGCCTGATCAAGAATGCGAGATTTGTTTTCCTCAGTAAACTTACTGAAGTGTGGCGCAACGTAATAAGTTCCGAGAGCTTGCGACGGCGGATCCATGTTGCCAATGCGATTAACAATAGCATCTTGCAGCCCTGGCGTTAGGTAATTGCCTAGATTACTGGCCGCTCCGACTTTCTGCAATGCTATGTCATCCGTGCTGTACCCCAATTCGGCTGTTAATGTCGCGGCCAGATTGATGGCTGATCGTCCAAGCCGATTGGTCCGCCTTTCAAATCTCGCGAGGTCAGTTTCTGGCCCGGGTTGAGTGCCCCGAACGGCTGTTCGCTCGTGCGTCCCGAGGCCTTTGAAGCCCCCAAGATTTCGCGCTGTATCGCGCGGGTTAGCGGTTACCAGCCGTTCTGCAACATCGCTCAATGGCCCCTCTGGAACGTCACGGAGGCTACTGCTCCCCACGCCTTGAGATGATCTTGCAGCTGCGCGTGCCCGTTTGTTATCGCGATCCATTGCTCGCCTCCAAAGTAGTTATTCTACCCAATGAGGTTACCACCGAAGCTTGACCTGCTAAACCGATATGATGTTACAGTTGTAGTATGGCAAAGGGTTCCCAGCTCTGTGGGTCTGCCAAGTGCCCGTCCAAGCCGAAGAAAATACGATGAAGCTGGCATCAAATGCGATGTGAACTGCCCCGGGTTGATCGGAGGCCGTTTCGTTTGAGTTACGCGGCTATGGCTGGTTCATCCAACATGGCGTAGTAGCGTTCCTCGGCTTCGGCCGGCGGGATGTTGCCGATGGGCTCCAGCAGCCGGCGATTGTTGAAGCAGTCGACCCATTCGAGCGTGGCGAACTCGACGGCCTCGAATGAGCGCCAGGGTCCGCGTCGATGGATCACCTCGGCCTTGTAAAGACCGTTGATCGTTTCGGCGAGAGCATTATCGAAAGAGTCGCCGACACTGCCCACTGCGGGTTCGACGCCGGCCTCCGCCAAGCGCTCGGTGTATTGAATGCTGACGTGTTGGGCGGATTCAACCGGTCGTCGCAACACCAAGGGATTGGAGGTTGCAATGACGGTTCACCAACGCGCTTAGATCGGTGCACTCGAAAGAAGCTGGATTCGCCCGGGCGTCCGCCTGCCTGGCAGCGTGAGAATCGCTTCCGGTTCTGGCAAGCTATTGCCTTGGGACATTCGAGCGAGGAGGCCGCACTGGATGCCGGTACATCAACGCCTCTTGGTCCGCGCTGGTTTCGGAGTACAGGAGGGATGCCGCCAACGCATTTGGCGCCGTGGGCGAAGCCGCCTTCGGGGCGATATCTTTCTTTCGGGAGCGCGAGGATATTGCGCTTGAGCTTGCCAATGGGATCGGCATCCGGGCCATTGCTCGTAAGCTAGGTCGGCCGCCGAGCACAATCTCGCGGGAGGTCAGGCGCAATGCCGCGACGCGTAGCGGCAATCTGGATTACCGGCCAGTGCCGCCCAATGGCACGCGGATCGTGAGTCCCGCCGGCCTCCTGGCAAGCTGGCGGTCAATCCGGCTCTGCGTGAATGTTGAGGAGCGCTTGGCCGGCAAAGTCACCAACCCCAATGGCGCCTCATTCGAGGGCCCCAAGGTGGGTGTGGAAAAAACGACAGAGCCGGAGGTGGTCGGCAACCTGGAGCCCCGAGCAGATCGCTAAATCGGCTTCAGATCGATTACCCAGAGGATCAAACCATGCGGATCAGCCACGAGACGATCTATCAGTCCTTGTACATTCAAGGACGCGGAGCATTGCGCCGAGGACTGACCGCATGTCTGCGTTCAGGCCGAGCGTTGCGCGTACCGCCCGAACGCGCGTACCGCGCGAACGGGCCCGAGTTCGCAACAAGTCCTTCATTGGAGACGCCCTTATAATAAGCGACCGTCCGGCCGAAATTGCCGATCGGGCTGTCCCCGGACATTGGGAAGGCGACCTCATCCTTGGCCTCGGAAGCTAGGCGATCGGTACGCTCGTGGAACGAAGTTCACGCTTCACAATGCGTGCTTCACCTGCCGCGCATGCAATGGCTATCAGCAGAGCCTGCGCATCAAGAACGGTCCACCACTTGCCGGCCACGGCGTTGAAGCAGTCCGCAGAGCCATAGCCCGATCCATGGGCAAACTTCCCGAGCAACTGCGTCAGTCGCTGACTTGGGCCCATGGAGCGGAAATGGCGCAGCAGCCGACCTGCGCATCGACACCGGGCTCGAGATTTTCTTCTGCGATCCCCAAGCCCGTGGCAGCGAGACTCCAACGAAAACACCAACGGCTTGCTGAGACAGTACTTTCCAAAGGGCACGGATCTCAGTCGGCACACAGCCCGGGAACTGGACGCAGTCGCCCATGCTATCAACACAAGACCGCGCAAAACGCTCGGCTGGAAAACACCTGCCGAACTCCTCGACCAACTCCTTGGGGGACAGTATGATGCCGGTGTTGCGACGATCCGGTTGAATCCGCCTTGGCTGCCTCTATCGCTGTGATGGATGAGCCCGCCTCCCCGCACGGGCCGCCGATCATCGAGAGCCTGTTCCAGGGCATCGAGAACGAAGGCTGCATGCGCCGTCCGGCTCACCCGCCAGCCGACGATCCGACGGGCATAGGTGTCGATGACAAAGGCGACATAGACGAAGCCCGTCCAGGTCGCGACGCAGGTGAAGTCGGAGACCCGCAGCATGTTCGGCGCGGAGCAGTGGAACTGGTGGTTGACGTGGTCGAGAGGGCAAGGTGCGGCCTTGTCGCTCACCGTAGTGCGGATCGGCGGACGATGCCTTCGAGGCTCATGGCCTTCATCAAGCGGGCAACCGTGCAGCGGGCGACGTCGAAGCCCTCGCGACGCAACCGCCGTCAGACCTTGCGAACGCCGTAGACGCGGAAGTTCGCCTCAAACCGTCGGACCTCATGCTTCGAGGCTGTATCCCATCTTGCCCGAGCCGACAGCCGGCAGGGGTCGACGCGCTTGGCGACATGGTCGTGGTAGGTCGACGGGGCGATCGGCAGCACCTTGCAGATCGGCTCAACCCCATGCGCCTTGCGGTGATCGTCGATGAACGCGATCGTGGCCTGAACCGGCGGTCGAGCTTCGCCTGGGCAAAATACGCGGAAGCCTTGCTCTCGTTGGCCTGCGAAGCTCGCGGCTCTCGCGTTCCAGAGCCTTCAGTTTCGTCGCAGCATCCGTGGGAACTCCGGCGCGCACGCCGCCGTCACGCTCGGCTTTCTTGCAGCCGATCTTGGCGGCGATCGATGAAACCGCCGCCCAGCGCGACGTATGCTCGCGTTCGTGATCCAGAACCAGCCGCACCGCGGGGGGTCCGGACCTCGGGAGAGAACTTGTTGGTCGCCTTGCTTGTCATGGTTCCACCTTCTCAGGAGTTGGAGCCTCCGATCAACCCGGGGCGGAACACAACAAGGGGCACGGATCAATCTGGGCGGAAACCTTAGAGAATCAGGCCCTCAGAGCCTTTGGTAATAACCGACCCCTCGCACCTGTTTGGGCTGGGTGTACAAGTCAGGTTTTCATCAGGTTGGACGAGTATGTCTGGCAGTAGAGCGCGACCACTTCCGTGCCCGCCCGCTCGTCTGGCAGACACACAAAGGAGAAAGATATGCCGTCAGCTACAAGCAGCGCCATCGTTTCCTGCCGCAGATCATCGCCCATCCGGTCTGGCCCTCCTTCAGGTCCCCTTGAGCCTGTGTCTCGTCGAGGAAATGGCCCGGGAGCGGGATCGTGGTTTCGTATGAGACAATCCGCCGGTGCGGCAACAAATGCGGTCCGCATCCGGAGCCATTACGTCGCGGCACTTGATATTGCAGTGCAGCAAAGGTAGAGGGCCGCCCCTTATCGGAGTGTCGTCCATGGCCCTTACCAATGCTGGTAGCGAGGCAGAACCCGTCGAACAATCGAGCCATCCCGAAATCGAACAGCACAGCACCAAGGTGCTGATGCTAGGCGCGCTCGGCGTTGTCTATGGCGATATTGGCACCAGCCCGATCTACGCGTTCCGTGAGGCGCTGGTGGCGTCGTCGGGCGGCAATGTCGCCGAGCGCGGCGATATCCTCGGCGTGCTGTCGCTGATCATCTGGTCGCTGACTATCATCGTCACCATCAAGTACATCATGTTCGTGCTGCGCGCCGATAACGGCGGCGAGGGCGGCGTGCTGTCGCTGATGGCGCTAGCGCGCGGCAGTTTCCCCAAGCGGTCGGCGGTGATCCTGGGCATCGGCATCGTCGGCGCCTCGCTGTTTTTCGGCGACGCGGTCATCACGCCCGCGATTTCGGTGCTGTCGGCGGTCGAGGGTATGAACGTCGTCACGCCGACCTTCCAGCCCTATGTGGTGCCGCTGACACTGGTCATCCTGGCCATGGTGTTCGCGGTGCAGCGCTTTGGCACCGGCGGGGTGGGATTGGTATTCGGCCCGGTGACCGCCGTATGGTTCCTGGCAATTGGCCTTTCCGGTCTCAACCACATCATCGCCGATCCAGAAATCCTGTGGGCGGTGAGCCCGCACTACATCGTCGCCTTCCTGATCAATTCGCCCGATGTCGCCTTCGTCACCATCGGCGCCATCTTCCTCGCCGTCACCGGCGCCGAAGCACTCTATGCCGATCTCGGCCATTTCGGCCGCAAGCCCATCGTGCTCGCCTGGCTGGCCATCGTGTTTCCCTGCCTGCTGCTCAATTATGCCGGGCAAGGCGCCTTCGTGCTGGCCAAGAACGGCGTCGTCGGCCATCCATTCTTCGAGATGAACGAAGGCTGGACGCTGATCCCGATGGTGGTATTGGCAACCGCGGCGACGGTCATCGCCAGCCAGGCGGTCATATCGGGCGCCTTCTCGCTGACCAGGCAGGCGGTGCAGCTCAATATGCTGCCGCGCCTCGAAATCCTGCACACGTCGGAACGGCAGTCGGGCCAGATCTACATGCCGCGCGTCAATGTTTTGCTGGCGCTGGCGGTGATGTTGCTGGTCGTCGGTTTCGGCGAATCGAGCAAGCTCGCCTCCGCCTATGGCATCTCGGTGACCGGCAACATGCTGGTGACGACGGTGCTGCTGTTCGTCGTCATGACGCGCATTTGGAAATGGCGCCTGTGGGTGGCGGTGGCGATGACGGCGGTGTTCGCGTTCATCGACATCGGCTTCTTTGCCTCCAACATCGTCAAGGTGTTCGAGGGCGGCTGGGCGTCGCTTGCGGTGGCCTTCACCATCGTTCTGGCGATGTGGACCTGGGTGCGCGGCAGCCGCTATCTGTTCGACAAGACCCGGCGCAACGAAATCCCGCTCGATTTCCTCGCCGGCAATCTGTTGAAGAAGAAGCCGCAGCTGGTGTCCGGCACCGCCGTGTTCCTGACCAGCGATCCGCAAAGCGCGCCGACAGCGCTGATGCACAGCCTGAAGCACTACAAGGTGCTGCACGAGCAGAACGTCATTCTGTCGGTGGTCACCGCACCGCAGCCGCTGGTGCCCGACAGCGAGCGGGTCAAGATGGAGACAGTCAACGAGTTGTTCATGCGGGTGACGCTGACCTTCGGCTATATGGAGCAGCCCAACATTCCGCGCGCGTTGGCGATCTGCCGCAAGCAGGGCTGGAAGTTCGACATCATGACGACGTCGTTCTTCCTGTCGCGGCGCTCGCTCAAAGCCTCGCCCAATTCGGGCATGCCGGTGTGGCAGGACAAGCTGTTCATCGGCCTGGCACGCACGGCCGCCGATGCGACCGAATATTTCCAGATCCCGACCGGACGCGTCGTCGAGATCGGAACGCAAGTGACGATTTAGGGCATGCCGCGGTTGAGAAGAATCGGTGCTGTCACATTGAATGAGCGTTAAGGAAATTCAGGTAGCAGCGCGCCCGGCACTGTAAGTTTCAGCGGCTTGATGCAGCGATAGCTGGCCGGGACGGCTGTCACGCTGTGGCGACACACGCGATTTTGTTCAGATTTGCATGGGGGCGTTACGCAGGTCTCGATGTTGAGCCGATGACAGCGCATTGCAGGGAAAGTGAGCAGGTCGGCAATCGGATCATGGATGGAAACGAACCGCTGAAGCTGGCGTGCCGACTTGAAGCGTTTCATGATCCTTTCGCGTCGTCGGGTCGGCTGGTGCGAATTTTCCGCTCGATTATTCAGGCCTGTGTGCGACCGGTGTTCGACGCCGGGCATGAGGTCGCGCATGGCGGCATCATAGCATCGGAGCTTGTCGGTGATCATGATCCGTGGTGTCCGCCCTTGAGCTTTCAGCAACTTGCGCATCAGACGCTTTGCCGCCTTGGCATTTCGGCGGCTTTGTACCAGCACTTCGAGGACGAAGCCGTCCTGATCGACGGCACGCCAGAGCCACTGCTTCTTGCCACTGATAGCCACGACACATTCGTCGAGATGCCATTTGTCGCCCAGGCAGCCGGCTGATATTGATCTCCTGGGCGAAATGCCGTCCGAATTTCTCCGCGCAGCTTCGAACGGTCTGATGCGTGACGATGATGCCGCGGGCCGCCAGCATGTCCTCAACCATGCGCAGGCTGAGCGGAAAGCGAAAGTAGAGCCATACCGCGTGCGCAATGATCTCGGGGGAAAGCGGTGGCGACCATAGAGCGGTCCACGAGCAACTTCTGACATGGCCCAATGTAAGCACATCTTCATAAGCTGTCGGTTGACTTTACGGTGCCGCGCCAAGCGAGCAGCATCCGGCCGGCGGGGCCGACCCCGTCTCCCGGCCGTGAGCAGAACGGCATCACGCAGGGGCCGCTTCATCCTCGACGCGGCCAGCCTGCTTTGCCGTTGCCGCCGCCGCCGAAAGCGCCAGGCGTTGCCGCCAGGCGCCGGTCCGCCGGCAGCGGTTCGTCTCCACCGATGATCCGATTGCCAACCAATTCCACTTTCCCCATACCTGCGTAACGCCGCTATGCAAATCTGGACAAAATCGCGTATGTCGCCGCAGCATGACAGCCGTCCCGACCAGCTATCGCTGCATCAAGACGCTGATATCTTTACAGTGCCCGCACGCCTCTCGCGTGCCAACGGCCAGTCGGTGTCGCGAATTGAGGCGCGCTGAAGCCGTCCGGCTCAGCCGATCATGGCGCTTCGGTTGCCGGGTTCGAGGTCGTGGCCTCTGCCGCTGCGCGATTCTAGCAATTGCGCCTTGGAGAGCTCTGCTTCAGCCTCGGCGAGGCATGGCTCGGCTGCGGTTCTCTGCCGCAGAAGGTCCGATTGCGAATTCTTGACGTTGTCACGACGTAGGCGAGCGGCCTTGGCGAACGTCGGATAAGCGAAATGATTGACATCGGAGATGCCGCCCTTCGTTTCCTCGGCGTTTATCTGGAACTCCAGTTCTCGCGCCATGCGTTCGAAATCGGCAATCATGATGTCTAGCTGGTGCAACTGTCGTCGCTTCTCATTCACCTGAAATTGCTTCAGTCGGACCAGATTACCTCGTGGCTTCATGACTCGGTACTCCGGTACCCATTTCGTCCAATCAAACCGCTCTCTCCCCTTGACGTTAGGCCTACAGCGACTCTCACGTTTTCTGCTGCGAGCGGAAACATATTTTCCAAAATCCTTGGCCGATGGCTATGAGTTCAATGCATCGACAAGCATGCGAGCGGGGGACTTAAGGGGCGGTAAAAAAAGGCGGAATAGGGCGATTTTCACAATGTCTGCATATGAACGCGTTGAGACCTGCGGCGGGCTTGACACACAAAGCAATCGTCAAGATTTGCGACATGGACGCCGGGGGGCATGAATACGCCCGCCGTCAGCTACACGCCCCCCGATTTCCGCCGCCCTATTATCGCCCACGCGCTCTGGCTTTATTTCCGGTTTCCGCTGAGCCTGCGCCTGGTTGAGGAAATGCTGCTGGAACGCGGCATCGTGGTTTCGTATGAGACAAGTCGCCGGTGGGGCATCTAAGTTCGGGCTGGACTGCGCTCGCTGCTTGCGCCGCAAGCCGCCGTGCCGGAATGATGTCTGGTACCTGAACGAAGTGGCGTCACCATCGCCCGGCAAAAAGCTTTGGTTGTGGCGCGCCGTCGACCAGGATGGATATGTGCTGGACGAAATCGTGCAAAACCGCCGCAACACCAAGGCCGCCAAGCGCTTGCTGACGCGGCCGTTGAAGAAGCAGGGGCTCGCGCCGAAGCGCATGATCACCGACTAGCTGCGCTCGTATGGAGCGGCAAAGCGACAGGTGATGCCGGACGTCAAGCACCGGTCGCACAAGGGGTTGAACAACGGAGCGGAGAATTCCCATGTGCCGCCGCGAAAACGGGAGCGGATGATGCAGAGGTCCGATCGCCGGGAGGCCTGCAACGCTTCGTCTCGACCTTGTCAGCCCTCCGCAACCTCTTCGTCCCGCCCCAAACGTTCTGCTCTCGCCATACATGTTCATCGCCTCAGCGCGATGGCGCTGGTGATATCACGACGCGTTTGTACCGCTCGACCTACGCCACAGGTGCCGACGCTGTGACGAGCTTCGTCGGTCGCGTGTCGAGTGACGGCACCGGGGACAATTATCGTCGACCGCAGTCCATTGCCCAGACCAAGGCGCTTCTCGGCGTCGGCACGATGGCAAATCGCAGCGTCACGATCTCGGCCGCTGCCCCTTCTCGCGGCGTGGACGGTGATTTCTGGGTGCAGCCGTAATGGCCCTTTACGTCAAAGCCTCCGGGGTCTGGGGGGCGGCTAGCGCCGTATGGGTGAAAATCTCAAGCCTCTGGACCAAGGCTCGACAGGTCTATGTGCGCAGCTCGGGCGTCTGGGAGAAAATGTTCCCGATAGATCTGGTCTTCAATGGCACTCACGAAGACTCGACTGCCACGACCGTTTACACCCACACCAGCATTCCGCTTCTTGTCGCGCCACACGCTAATCGTCGTGTCATCGTGACAACTGAGACCACTGACACCGAAAGTGCAGTGACCGTCAACAGTATGACGATTGGGGGTGTGGCTGCCACCCTTCTCGCTCAGGTGGAAAGCATCTTCAATTCTGGTGTGGTCTATCTGTCAGTGTGGTCGGCCCTCGTGCCAACCGGTACGACGGCAACGATCGTGACCACGTATAGTGAGAGCGTGTTCCGTGACTACATGTCGGTCTATACGACCACCAATTGGGATGGTGTGGTGGGCACTGTTGCCTCTGACAACAATTCAACGGGTGGCCTGACAACGACCGTCAGCATTGGTGCCCTGGGCGCAGCGATCGCAATTGCGGGCAACGCCACCAAGGGGGCATCGGCACTGCGACATGGACCGGGCTGACCCAACAGTTCTCAAACACACCAGTCACGAATAGAAACCACAGCGGAGCAATGGCAATAGCTACCGCCGCCCAAGCTGCCCTCACCGTAACCTGTGCCTACAGCACTACTCCAGCACTTGTCGCACTGCTGGTGGTTCCGCGGTGCGCAACTCCTGACTGGCGACGGCGTCGGCGACATGCCTTACGGACTCGTATTGCCAGAGCTTGTAATCGTCGACAAACCAGCCAAGTCGGCTCTCGATCGCCGTAGCAAGCTCGTTATAGTCGAGGCTGTCGAGGCCGAGATCCCGCATTCTGGTTGTCATCGACACCTCTACTTTTTCGGCAACTAGAGCGTTGAGGGTTTTGAGAACCAGTTGTTCAATTTCAAGTAATGTCATCCCTAATACATGCCTTTTGCTTGCAGACTCAGGTAATGCAACCCTGATCGGGGCGCAACCCCCAAAACGAGGTGTGCCGTTGAAACATGTTCTTGTCATTGACGATGATGCCGCAATGCGGCGCCTCATCGCCGAGTATCTCACGATGCATGCCCTGAAAGTAACCGCAGTCCACGATAGCAAGCAGTTTGACTATGTTCTTTCACGTGAGCCAGTCGATCTCGTGGTTGTTGACCTCAACCTAGGCCGGGAGGATGGACTTG
>NZ_JAMYVS010000030.1:0-17010 GCF_040324255.1 Mesorhizobium sp. M0001 | reverse complement strand
CGGCCCTGCGCCAAAATCTCCATGCCTTGCGATATCGCTGGCGCGAACCACCACGAAAGCGCAAATTTCAGTCCATGCCAAAGCTATCTTAGCGCCTATGCCCTCGAGGGGGGGGAGATAAGCCCCGCTAAAAATTTGCATCGAATCGATTGCGCAAACGTTTCGATGGCCCTAAGCTCCCTCAAAATCCGCCATCAGAGCGGACGGGAAACGCATAAGGGAGGAGCGCTTGCAGGCGCTGATATGTCTTGCCGACAATGGCTGAAGTGGCGCGGCGCGCCGGCGTGTCGGTGTCGACCGTCTCGCATGTCGTCAACAACACGCGCTTCGTTTCGCTGGAAAAGGCGAGGCTGATCAACGACGCCATCGCCACGATGGGCTATCAGCCCAACGAGCTGGCGCGTTCGCTGAAGGCATCGACCACCAACAGCGTCGGCCTGGCCATCTCGGCGATCTCCAACCCTTATTTCACCGACATCATCTGCGCGGTCGAGGCCGAATGCGCGCGGCTCGGGCTGATGGTGTTTCTGTCGGATACCCAGGAGGATCCCGACCGCGAACTGCAGGTGGTGCGCGCTTTCCATCAGCGCCGCGTCGACGGCGTCATCCTGGCCCCGTCGGGCTCGCCGCAGCGCGCCATCGATTACCTCGCCGACAAGAAGATGCCATGCGTTCTGATCGATCGTTTCGCCGACGAGCGCTTCGATCAGATCGGCGTCGAGAACGAAACGTCGATGCGCGCGCTGATCGACCATGTCGCCTCCTTCGGCCACAAGCGCATCGGCTATATCGCCGGACAGCCGGGCCTGACGACGACGCGCGAGCGCATCGAGGCGTTCCAGGCTTCGCTCGCCGCCAATGGACTTGAAAGCGTGCCGCGCTATCTCTCGGCCGAGAATGTCGACACGGCGGCGGCGACCGCATCCACCCACGCCATCCTGTCGCTGCCGTCGCCACCAACCGCATTGGTCACCGGCAACAACATGACGACGATCGGAGCCGTCCGCGCCATCCGCGAAAAAGGCCTCACCATTCCGGGCGATCTGTCGCTGGCCGGCTTCGACGATTTCGAATGGGCCGATTGTTTCGAGCCGCGCCTGACGCTGGTGGCGCAGCCCTGCACCGAGATCGGCCGCCAGGCGGCAGCGCTGCTCAGTGCCCGTATAGCCGCGACCGCTTCAGCGCCGCGTTCGGTGCGGCTGCAGGCGACGCTGCGGGCGCGCGCCTCCTGCGGAAGGCCGACCCACACGAGGCTAACATGAGCGCGCCGCTGCTGATAATGACCGGCGCCGTCAAACGCTTCGGCGGCGTGCAGGCGCTGCGCGGCGTCGACTTCGACCTCAAGGCGGGCGAAATCCACGCGCTGCTCGGCGAAAACGGCGCCGGCAAGTCGACGCTGATGAACCTTCTGTCGGGCGTCTACACGCCGGACGAAGGCACGATCGAGATCGACGGCAAACCGGTGCGCTTCAACAACCCGCGCGAGGCGCAAGCGGCAGGCATCGCCACCATTTTCCAGGAGCTCGACCTGGTGCCGTCGCTCGATGTCGCCGCCAACCTGTTCCTCGGCCGCGAATTGATGCGTCCGGGCGGCTTCCTCGACGTGCCGGCAATGCGCCGCGAGGCCAAGAAGCGGCTGGAAGCCATCGAGATCGCAATCGATCCGGCCGCCATGGTGGCGGACCTGTCGATCGGCCAGCGCCAGGTGGTGGCGATCGTCAAGGCGCTGTCCTACGCCTCGCGCGTGCTGATCATGGACGAGCCGACGGCCGCACTTACCGTCGGCGAAGTCGAGCGGCTGTTCGACATCATGAGAAAACTCGCAGCCACCGGCGTCGGCATCGTCTATATCTCGCATCGGCTGGAGGAAGTGCCAGGGATTGCCGACCGGGTGACGGTGATGCGCGACGGCCGCGTCGCCGGCATCACCGAGCCGCACGCGCCGCAGGCGGAGCTGGTCAGGCTGCTGGTCGG
The DNA here is from genome assembly GCF_040324255.1 of Mesorhizobium sp. M0001. Classification (NCBI taxonomy): domain Bacteria; kingdom Pseudomonadati; phylum Pseudomonadota; class Alphaproteobacteria; order Hyphomicrobiales; family Phyllobacteriaceae; genus Mesorhizobium; species Mesorhizobium sp. M0001. The sequence goes on along the minus strand of NZ_JAMYVS010000030.1, from coordinate 15,036 downwards.
ACGTCCCCTGGACGAGCTCTATCCGCAACGCGCCAAGGCCGCGGGCAAGCCGCTGCTCAGCCTGAGGAACGCCAGCTTCAAGCTCGCCCGCGACAGCGCCGGCTGGCAGGCGCCGCAAGGTGTTTCGCTCGATGTCCATGAAGGCGAGATCGTCGGCCTGGCCGGCATTATGGGGGCAGGGCGCACCGAACTGTTGTCCGCGCTCTACGGCACCGGCCTGTCCGGCCGCTGGGAGGGCGAGGTCGCTGTCGGCGGCAAGCCGGTGAAACTGGATTCGATCAGTGCTGCCCGCCACGCCGGCATCGCCTTCGTCACCGACGACCGCCGGGGCTCGGGCCTGATGTTGCGCATGGCGGTTGGCCTCAACCTGGTGATGTCGGTCATATCCCGAATCTCGCCGAACTGGCTGGTCTCGCCGCGCCGCCAGGCCGAGGCGGTGAAGGAATCCTTCGGTCAGTTCGATATCCGCCCGAAGAACCCTGATATCGCCGTCGGCGCGCTGTCGGGCGGCAACCAGCAGAAGGTGGTGCTGGCCAAGGAAATCCTCGGCAACCCCAGGCTGCTTCTGCTCGACGAGCCGACCCGCGGCGTCGATGTCGGCGCCAAGGGCGAGATCTACCAGCGGCTCAGGGCACTCGCGGCGCAAGGGCTGGGCATTCTGGTGGCGTCAAGCGAGATGCCTGAACTGATCGGTCTGTGCGACCGCATCGTGGTGCTGCGCCAGGGGCGCAATGTGGCGGAATTCATTGGCGGCGTCGACGAGCACACGGTGCTGGCCGCGGCTAACGGCAGGGAGGCCTGATGTCTCAGGACAACAACCCAGTGGCAGCGAGCCCGGTGATGGCGGCGCCTCAAAAGCATCGCGACCCGCTGGCGCTCATCGTGCGCTTCCAGAGCCTGATCGGCCTGGTGCTGGTGGCGATCGGCGGCATCATCTTCTCGCCGCGCCGCCACGGCGAAATCCTGTTCCTCAACCCCGACAACATCGCCAACATCGTGCGCGCCGTGTCGGAGACCGGCATCATCGCCATCGGCATGACCTTCGTCATCATCACCGCCGGCATCGACCTGTCGGTCGGCGCGGTGCTTGGCCTGTCCAGCGTCGTCACCGCCTCGATGATGATCTCCGGCGGCTTCGGCCTGATCCCCACCATCCTCGCCGTGCTCGCTTTGGGCATCGTCTTCGGCGCCATCCAGGGCACCATCTCGACCCGTTTCCGGCTGGAGCCGTTCATCGTCACGCTGGCCGGCCTGCAGGCCGCGCGCGGCCTGGCGCTGGTCGTCTCCGGCAATCAGTACATCAACATTTCCTATGGCGAAGGGCCGGGCCTGGCGCCGCCGGTGTTCGCCGTGCTGGGCGAGCGGCTGTTCAACAACACCGTGCCGGTGGCGACGCTTGTGTTCGTCGTCTTTGCCGCGATCGCCACCATCGTGCTCAACACCACGCGCTTTGGCCGCTATGTCTTTGCCGTCGGCGGCAATGAGCGCGCCGCGCGCATATCCGGCGTGCCGGTGTCGATGGTGAAGATCTCGGTCTACGCCATCACCGGCTTTGCCGCCGCCCTTGCCGGCATCGTCCATGCCGGCCAGTTCAATTTCGGCAGCGCCAATGACGGCATGGGCTATGAGCTGACGGCCATAGCCGCCGTGGTCATCGGCGGCACCAGCCTGTTCGGCGGCGCCGGCTCGATGGTCGGCACCGTTGCCGGCACTATCATGCTGGGCGCACTCGCCAACATCCTGCAGCTCAACAACATCACGCCCGCCATGCAGCTGCTCGCGACCGCCGCGATCATCGTTTTGGCGGCAGTGCTTCAGTCCCTCGTTCGCCGCCGCGAGGGGTTGGGTCGTTAGTGCATGTCGCGCAAAAGGTTTTGCGATGACGACATGCACAAACAAACAAGGAGGAGACGGCAACACGTGAACGTCAAACCAAGGTCTGGCCCCCCGGCCGGACGAGGAGGAGAGTGAGTTATGAAAACGACACTAAGAGGATCGACCCTCAAGGCCGTGCTGCTGGCAGGCGCCGGCCTGTGCATTGCAGGCTCCGCTTACGCCGCCGAGCCGCTGGTGAAAGCCTGCGCCAAGGACGGCCAGTTCGTCATCGGCTTTTCGCAGGCCAACAATGCCGAGCCCTACCGCCAGCACGTCAATGACGAGCTGGAGGCGGCGGCCAAGGAAGTGCCCGGCTTCACGCTGCAGATTGCCGACGGCGCCGGCAACGTCAACACGCAGACCTCGCAGGTCGACAATTTCATCACCCAGAAGGTCGACATCCTGTTGATCTCGCCCTTCGAGGCAGCACCGCTGACGCCGGCGGTGAAGCGCGCCATGGATGCCGGCATCCCGGTCATCGAGCTCGACCGCAAGACGGTCGGCGACCCCGGCAAGGACTACACCGCCTTCATCGGCGGCGACAATTTCAAGATCGCCGAGGAAGCCGGAAAGTACACCGCCAAGACGCTGCTGCCCGATGGCGGCGAGGCGGCGGTGCTCCAAGGCCTGCCGAGCTCGACGCCGGCCGTGGAGCGCCTCAACGGCTTCAAGGAAGGCGTCAAGGGCAACCCGAAGGTCCAGATCGTCGCCGAGCAGGCCGCCGACTGGGTGCCGGACAAAGCGCAGGTCGCCTTCGCCGCCATGCTGCAGGCGCACCCCGACATCAAGGTGCTCTACGCCTCCAACGACATGATGGCCGCCGGCGCGCTGCTCGCCGCCAAGGGGGCGGGCAAGGACGTCAAGATCATCGGCACAGACGGCCTGCCTGGCCCGGCCGGCGGCATCGAGGCGGTCGCCAAGGGCGACTGGGTCGCAACCTTCACCTACCCGACCGGCGCCAAGGAAGCGATCGAGATGTCGAAAAAGATCCTGCTCGATTGCGCGACCTCAGTGGAGCCGACGGTGACGGTGGAGACCACCGCGATCACGGCGGACAATGCCAAGCAGCTGATGGGGAAGTAGGCCCATCTGGCTAGTTTTGAGGCGGCGAGACCCCGTAAAGGGGCCTTGTTGCATTGCGGCCAATAATCGTGAATGGCGCGTTTCGCGCCTCATTGTCGCCATTCATCGATCCCGTTGTTAATCCTGAAAGCGGCCGTTCGCTGAAGGGCAGTCCAGCCCAATGCGAACGGCCGGTCCGTGGGTTAAAGTGGTCACTAAGAACGATAGTGCGTGGCGCATCGCCGCGGGCATGCCTAGATCAGAAATCTCGCGCGGAAACACGCATTCTCTCGTTTCCAGTTTGACTTATCCGCGATAGGATCACGGGTGTGTGCCAGCAGGGCAGCGCCGATGTGACCTTTTTCGAGTTTGAGCGATTGCAGTTAGAATGAAGAACGAAAGCGTCGTCCAAAAGATTTGGGCTCTGTGCCACATCCTTCGTGGAGATGGAATTAGCTATCATCAATATGTATCCGAACTAACCTACCTCCTCTTCCTTAAGATTGCAGAAGAAAATGAGATTGAGCAACTTCTTCCTAAAAATTATCGTTGGCAGGATCTTGTCAATCACCCAAGGGAAGGACTGTTAGGCTTCTATCAAGAAATGTTAACTCATCTCGGGGTTAGCGCTGAGAGTGAGGTCATCCGGTCAATTTACGCCTTTCCAACTACTGTTTTCTCTCACTCGGAGAATCTCCATGCCGTCGTTGACGGGATTGCGAAAATCGCCTGGCACGACGTTGGTGGTGACCGGTTTGGTGAGATATACGAAGGACTAATCGAGAAAAGCTCTCAGGATGTTCGATCTGGTGCAGGGCAGTATTTTACTCCGCGTGCGCTCGTAAGTTCTATGGTCAGGGTATCGAAGCCGGGTTTGGGTGACCGGATCCAAGATCCAGCTGTCGGGAGCGGCGGGTTTCTGATCTCCGCGGACCGTTTCATTCGCTCAAATTGCTCGGAACAATCCTATCGGGAAAATCCTCCGAAATATCAGGGGGTCGAGATTGAAAAAAATACCCGCAGAATATGTTTGATGAACACGTTCCTGAACGGTCTGGATGCTGAAATCATACACGGAGACGCGTTGACTGACGACGGTCGCGGGTTGGGCGCGGCAAGCCTGGTGCTGGCGAACCCACCGTTTGGGAGCAAGGCAGGAAGCCGGCGGGCACTACGAGCGGATTTCCCCTACCGTAATACGAACAAGCAGCTGGCATTTCTTCAGCATATCTATCTGACCCTCAACGATGGTGGTCGGGCCGCGGTCGTGCTTCCCGACAATGTGTTGTTCGAAGATGGGGCCGGCAGGTCGGTGCGCCAGGACCTGATGGCTAGGTGTAGCTTGCACACGATCCTCCGGCTTCCCAAAGGCATCTTTCCTGGAGCGGGGGTCAAGACCAACGTGCTCTTTTTCCGCAAGCAGGCCGGAGTGGCGACTGATGGTGTCTGGTTCTATGACCTGCGCACCAACATGCCGGCCTTTGGCAAAACAAATACGCTGACCGACTCCCATTTCGAAGAATTCGAGCACCTGTACGGAGCAGATACTGGAGGTGCCGCACAGCGCCAGGAACAAGGCGAGAGTGGCAGATGGCGCAGGCTTTCGCGGGACGCGATTGAGGAGCGCGGTGACAATCTCAACTGGCTGTGGCTCCGTGACGAGAGCAGTGGTCAAGATGACGAAATGCAAGATCCCAATGAAATCCTCGTCGCAATAATCGGCCACTTGCGTTCAGCGCTGGGCGAGATCGATGCCCTGAGCTCGGAGGTCGAAGCAGAAGACCTTCAGCTTAAGCACGTTTCATGAGTATGCCTTACCGAGTCATGTCTGATGACCCAAGTTTCCAGCGTTTTGTGCGTGCAGCTGTTCCGCGCGGGATAGTGATAGCCAGAATTCCTTGCAGGGGCACGTTGAGGCGGGAACCCTGGCGCCATGAATGAGCTTCCAGTCGGATGGGCTCGAGCGAGGCTGGGCGACATTGGCGTTTTGCATGCAGGACAGTCACCGAGCGCGGACACAGTCAACCAAGAGGGGCGGGGAACCAACTATGTGACCGGACCTGAGCAGTGGGATGGTAGCGCTTTCCACAAGCCGAAATGGACCACCGATCCCAGGCGGGTCGTTCCCGAAGGCTGCATCTTCATCACGGTTAAGGGCGCCGGCGTGGGCAAAACCTTCCCGGGCATTCCCGCCGCGATCGGGCGAGATATCTATGCCTATCAACCCAGCGCTGAACTAGACTTTCAATTCATTCTGAGGACGATCGCGTACCGTGCAGTAGAGATCATCGAGAACGCCCACGGCGACATCCCGGGACTCTCAAAGCACCATATCGAAGGCTATTCGGCCGCCATCCCGCCAGTGTCCGAGCAGCGCCGGATTGTGGTGCGGCTCGATGAACTGAGCGCGCGCGTTGATCTCTCGCGCAGCGAACTGCAAAAGATTTCACCGTTGGCCGAGCATTACAAGCTCAGCCTCCTGCGGTCAGCTTTCCGGGGCGAACTTACGGCAGGTTTTCGCAAGCAGCATGTGCTCGAACCGGTGGAGCAGCTTCTCGCGAGAATTGAAGAGCCCGAGCAGGCGCGTGGCGGGCGCCAGGCGACGAATGAAATCATCGAAGGCAGAGGTGGTATCTCGGTCAATAATCCCGGCACAGCCCTCCCTGCTGGATGGGACTGGGTTCCCCTCCTGCGAGTGGCGCGCCAGGAGACCGGACACACACCAAGTCGTTCCCATCCCGAATGGTGGGGCGGAGATGTGCCATGGATCGGAATTCCTGACGCCAACCGGCATCATGGGAGAACGATCGACGACACAATTCAGAAAATCAACGACGCAGGACTTTCCAATTCTTCCGCGCGACTACTTCCGGCGGGTACGGTCATTCTTTCCCGCACGGCGTCGGTCGGCTATGTCGCGATCATGGGCCGCGAGATGGCCACGAGCCAAGACTTCGCAACCTGGTCCTGCACCGATGCTGTCGATCCGAAATATCTTATGTACGCCTTGCTGTCCGAAGGTGATGACATTCGCAATTTTGGACGAGGAACTACCCACACTACTATATACTTCCCTGAGATCAGGGCCTTCAACATTAAGCTCGCCCCGCTCGAGGAGCAGCGGGAAATCGTACGACAGATCGAGGACGCATTCTCTAGGGTCAGCCACCTCGCTCACGAGGTGGAACGGTCCTTGTGGCTCGTCGATCGAGCGGAGCAGCGCATCCTCGCCAAGGCTTTCACAGGACAGCTGGTCGAACAAAATGTCGGCGACGAACCCGCAGACAAAATGCTGGATCGCATACGAGAGACGAGTACCATCTCCGCGATGGAAGCTCGTCCAACGCGCCCGAAAGCGAACACAGTGAAAACAGATCCAAAGCAGGTACTTTTGACCGATAGCGCCAATTGGCCCGAGAAGGGGCTGGCATTCGAGGCGATCGTCCAACGCGTGGTGTTGCCCTACGGCGCAGTGCGCGATGCCCTCTTCGAGCTTCTGAGCGGCAAAGCTCCCGCGCTGGTGCAGGTGTTCGATAAGGATGAAGGCCGCATGCTCCTTAAGAGGGTGGCGCCATGAGGCTGAGGCTGCTCAAGATAGAGCGATCGGGGACCGGCGGCGGGCTCTTTGATGGCACGGAGGTCTGGTTTGGCCGCGGCAACGACGGCAAGGACGGCGAGCCACTTGCGCCGCTTTGTATGATTGGTCCGAACGGATCCGGTAAATCTCAATTCCTCCAACTGATCGCAGAAATTTTCCAGGCGGCATGGCATGAGCACGCGCCTACGGAGGAGCGGCGCAGCGCTAACGACGCGGTACTCTTTGACCTCGAATACATGATCAAGCCCGCTCAAGGGGGCGACCATGAGACCGTGCGTCTCGTTAGGACGCTGAAGGGCAAGAAGTCGGGACCGATTGAACTTATCCGTGCCGATGGGCAGATCATCAGATCAGAACAGCCGGCGTTCGGTCAGTTTCTGCCGTCTTTGATCGTTGGCTATACGTCCGGAGACAATGAAACCTTGAGCTTACCCTTCCTCGCCAGCAGAAGCGGATACGCTGGCGATGTCGCAACTGCAGCACTCAAAGGGAATGCAAAGGCGATTCCGGATAACAAGTTGATGCTTATCGACTATGGCACCAACCTTGAGGTCCTATTCTCCAATCTCATGCTGGGTTCGACCCACATCAGAAAGGAACTTCTGCGGCACGCCCGCCTGGGCGATCTTGCCTCCTGCCGCTGCATCGTACGCCTTGCGCACTCCGCCGTTCCCAAAATCCCGAAATCCAAGAGGCGCACCTTGGCGCGCAAGGGCATCCAGCTTACCGACGAACTTGAGACCGTTATCGCTCGTCTCCAGCGCACCGCAACCTGCTGGCAGGTTAACGAGAAAACGGAGACTTACACATTCGATTTTCTGATCACGGATGCGACCCGGGAGGCATTCGCCTACTTCTGGGACGAGGCCTTCGCGCTTTACCGGTCTCTGCACAAGCTTGCCCTGCTGAACGATCTAGCCATCCCGCGCACCGCACGACGCCGGTTCGACAAGGCCGTGAAGGAACGGCGATTTGCCTCCAGATTGCCCGAACCGCAGCAAGAGGACATGGTCTTCAGTTTCGAGGAAGTCCGCTTCTGGCCCAAGGGGCATAAGTCGGGCGCCGTTGACTATGTCTCACTCTCAGATGGTGAACATCAGCAAGCGCTGATCCTGGGCACCTATGCCATGATCGCTGACACGAATGCGATTTTCCTGCTCGACGAGCCCGAATCGCATTTTAACCCGAAATGGCGTGTGGAATTCGTTCAACAATTAATGAAGATGGTGGGGAGTCGTGGCAATCAGGAATTCCTGCTCACGACCCATGCGCCGTTTGTCCCTTCGGACATGCCGAGAGATCAGGTCATGATCTTCTCGAGAGATGAAGCATCGGGCAAGTTCACTGTCAAAGATCCTAAAATTGAGACCTTTGGCACGACTTTCGATCGCATTCTAGAAAGCTGTTTCGATATCCGCCCTCCCAATTCGCACATTGCCGAGAAAGAAATTGAGAAACTCTTGAAATCGGATGACATCGAAGAGATAGAAGACGGCTTTAAGGAGCTCGGGCCGTCTATCGGAAAAGCTCTTCTGGCGGATCATCTGCGAAAGCTGAAAAGCCAAGCCTAGAAATGCTGTTTTCCTACCCGATTGAAGCATTGGGCGCCAATTGGCTGAACACCTTGGCTGTTGACGTGATGTTGGCTGGAATGGATGCGATTGACGCTGACGCCGAGCCCGAGGGCTGGCCGGAATGCCTGCCAGAGGGCCGGCGCGAGATGTTAGCGCAACGTACCGGTTTGAGATCAAAGCTTGCGAGTTTCTTGCTGAAGTATTCTGAGCTGCCCGCCCAAGAGCGGCCGCCCGTTCGCGCGGCAATCATGAGACAGACGGCCTTGCCGAACGTTTTCAATGATAACGCCTTTTGCCCGACCATCGATACGCTCCCGCTTTCGATCAGATCGCCTGTGCGCGCGCTGGCAGTTTATCTCTTCGGTCAGCTAGCTAGCATCAAAGAGGGGAATGGCTTCCTTCGGGACAATCAGTATGGCACCATTTACGCTGCTAACATCAGGCAGTGTCCGTTTTGCGGCTTGAATTACTTTCGAGCTCCCGGTGCACCGCGTCATGCACTCGACCATCTGTTGCCGATCTCGATATATCCGTTTGCCGCGGCCGACCTACGCAACCTCCCACCAGCGTGCGACGAATGCAATTCAACGTACAAAGGCAGTACCGACATCCTTATAGGAGGTGGCGGACTGAGGCGCCGCTGCTCAGATCCGTACCTCGGGCCAACCTACCGCATCACGCTAGAGGGGAGCGAATTTTTCATCGGCAATGAGGTTGGGGGCTACACCCTGCCGCGCTGGAATATCAATATTGTGGGCGACGAACTTGATAGAGCTGAAACGTGGAATAGCGTTTATCAAATCAAGATCAGATATTCACGGGACGTTCTTGATGCAGACTTCCTCTCTTGGATTGGCCACTACAGCAAGTGGTTCTTGGTTGAAAAGGGAAGAGATCAAACTGCTGACCAAGTAGCGGCGGAGGTCGCTCGATACATCGAAGGCGTAGTTCAAGACGGGTATGCAGACCGTGCATTTTTAAAGGCGGAAGCCTTCCGACTGGTAGATCGGTCCTGCAAAGATCCGGAGATTGGCGAAGACGTCAGGCAGTGGCTTTGGAGTTTCGTCGAGTATTCTAATTAGAATGCGACGTTCAACTCTCGTCCTGCTCCTGTTAGGATTTGGCGAGCTGCCAGCCGCTTACCTTGCGTTCAGCTCCACCACGTAAGTCTTCGAAATCCCGTCGGCGCTCGCCGACGATGGACGACTAACCTCGACCGGTTTGGCGCACCCAGCTGCGCGCACGCCAGCCCGCAGCCTCATTCACGGCGTGGTCGTGAACCCGCACTGCTTCTGTTCCATCTCGATCTGCTTGGTGATGCGGATGGCGTTCTGGGCGTAGGCTTCCGTCACCGAGCCGCTGTTGACGGTCTTGTCCTTCAGCGGACTGACGGCGGCGCAGAGGTGGAAGACATGCTCGGTGTCGGACTTGGCGGCGCCGTTTTCCGGCGCGATCCAGTAGACGATATCCTGGCCATTGGGGTGCGCCGCGTCCTTCGTCGCCGCGGCCACCGTGGTGGAGTCGGTGGCGATCGCCTGCGCCTGGGCGGCGACCTCGGGCGAGCAGGCCGTGGTCGGCTGCCCCGCCTTGATCTGTTCCGCGCAGGTGTTCATGTCCTGCGTGTACTGCTCGACCGATGGCGGCTGGTAGCTGACCCCGATCAGCGTCGCCAGCACGGCCAGCACGGCGCCGATACCGCCGGCCACCTTCTTGCTCTTCGGGTCCATGTTCTTGTCGTTGAGGATCAAGACAACCAGCGGCAGGAAGGCAATCAGGGTGATGATCGCGCCGAGCTGGTTCTGGACGAAGAACCGGAATGTGTCGGATTCGCGGGCCGGGTCCTTCCGGTTGGCCGCCTTCCAGAGCAGGCTGCCGGCGATGGCGAAGATCGCGATGCCGACCAGGATGCCGATCAGCAGCGGCAGGTTGCCCTGGTCGAACTTGTGCTTGTAGAGCAGTACGATCCCGGCGATCTCGCCGCCAATGGCGATGACCCACGACAGCACGGCGAACAGGCGCAGCCGCGTGGCCCCGGACTTCTGGCCCTGCGTTGCCTGCCAGTCCTTGGTAACGTCTACGGTCGGCTTGTTGTCGGTCATGACCAATCCCCCGGTATCGACACTTTTGCTGGGCGGCGTCAAAGGCGCCCGGCGCAGCGTCATTGATCGAACGTCGCCTGCCTTGGGGCGAAAGCGCCACGGCAGACCCCATCCTTATTGCGCATGATGGGATTCGTCCATAGCCGAGGCGGCGGACGCCGATGCCGGCGATGGCGCGGAGGAGGGCAGGGCAATCGCATGTGGGGCTGGTGCAATCCCATGCGATTGCCCGGGAAGAGGGAGTCACCCCTTGGTATTCACCAACCGCTCCAGCGCAGCCACGATCAGATCGCAGAATTTCGGGTAGTCGAGCTTCATCGCCACGCTGTGACGGAAGTCGGTCTGCTCGCTCGCCGTACCGCCGAAATGGTGCATCGCGCCCATTTTCTCGAAATTGCAGACCGTCATGCCCTTGGTCCAGCGTCCCGCAAGCTCGACGCGGATATCGGCCTTTTGGACGCGGGCAGTCTGGCGCGGCCTCCTTAGCGACTCTCCCGTTCCCTGAATTGATTTGTATACAAATGTTTCTGGGCGGCATCGGTTTGTGAAGCGCTTCACCGTTGCCGCGCAATCGATCGGTTACAGAGGTGGCGCAAGAGCGGGCCTGAGGCAGCGCTCTGCTGCTGCATGGAGGTAACCGATGTTTGAAAGTCTCAGCAGAATTCGCGCTGCCCTGGCGCGCGCCAGCAAGCACAGGAAGACCGTGCGCGCACTGAATGCGCTGCCGACGGAGATCCAGAAGGACATTGGCTGGACGGAGTCGAGGTCGATCGATGAGATAAGGCTGCCGTTCTAGGGCCGCATCCAGCGTCGCTAATATATCGCTCGCCATCGATTGTTCGGAAGCGTACAGTGCAGCATCGTCGGCCACATCAATGGGCGCTGACGCTTGGGAGCGACCATCGCACTCCTGCCCCGACAGGAGGCATTGGAGCCATGGCGGAGCAACCGAGACAGTCCGGTCTGAGCGCCGAGACGCTCGCGGCCTTGGCGCGGGAAACCGGGGCCTCCGAGCAGCAGATACAAGAGATCGCATCGCTGATCGGCAACGATCGCTCGTCCATCGTGCGCGAAGCGCGCATGGTTGCGGCTGACCGCCCGAAGCGCTGATCCAGGAAAAAGCTGCTGGATTGATCCATGGGGCGTCGCCCCTGATTTGTCGGTTTTGTACGAAGTACAATGGCTGAATCCGAGTCAGCTATCGTCCAATGACCGTTTGCATTTGGGCAGGGCGCCGACGGCTGGGAGATTACATGTGCTCTTGCCCTTGGGGAGAGAGCGATGGACCAGTCGGTCAGCAAGGAGAAAAGCGGCCTCTTGCGCCGCATGAACCCGGCCGACTTCGCACTGCTTGCGCCGCATTTGCACCATCGTGTGCTCGATCTCAAAGCCCCGCTCGAAATGGCGGGCGAGCCGGTCGCCTCGGTCTGCTTCCTGGAAAGCGGCCTGGCCTCGGTGGTGGCGAGGAACCGGCCGGGCCTGGACACCGAGGTCGGCATCATCGGCCACGAAGGCATGTCGGGCTCCGCCTTGGTGATGGGCGCCGACTGGGCGCCCCATGACTGCTACATGCAGATGCCGGGCGAGGCGGTGTGCATCGATTCCGAGCCGTTCAAGGCAGCGTTGCAGAAAAGCCCGACGCTTCGCGCCTTCCTGCTGCGCTATGCCCATTATCTGCACGGCCAGACCAAATCCACGGCGCTGAGCAATGCCCGCGCCAAGCTCGAGGATCGGCTGGCCCGATGGCTCCTGATGTGTGACGACAGGGTGGTCGGCCACCAGATCCAGATCACGCATGAGTTCCTGTCCGTCATGCTCGGCGTCAGGCGTCCGGGCGTCACCATCGGCCTGCAGATCCTGGAAGGGCGCGGCCTGATCCGGTCGCGGCGCGGCGAGATCGTCATTCGCGACCGGGATGGCCTGATTGCCGTCGCCGACGGTTTCTATGGCCAGGCCGAGGCCGAATACGAACGCCTGCTGGGCTGAGCCTGGCACGGGCTGGAAATGGCCGACGCGAATGCCGGTGAAAGCATGTTGCCAGAGCCGCGCCGGCCATTTGCGGCCATCTGGGGAGAGGCCGCCCGGCAAATCTAGCATCGACGCAAAAGCGGGCAACGAACCGCAATCGCTTGGTAAAAAGCGTACAATCGAATTGTGTTGAACCTTGGTCCGGCAAGAGTATGAATCCGCTGTCGTCGACCATTGTATGGGGCGCTGGCGCCTGAGGCTTCGACAGGCTCGCGCGCCCGATGTGAACGGGGAAAACCGAAATGGCAGAACTGCTTTTCGATGTATCCGCCTTCGATTGCGCCATCCTGCGCGCCGCCTTCATCAAATCGGTGATGGAAGACAATGTCCCGGAAAAGCGGTGGCGCGCGCTCGCCGCCTCCCTGGTTCGCGACCTGACCGACCACGAAGACGTCGAGCCGGATCTGCTCGGCTGGATCACGCGCAAGTAGCAATATTCTGACGGTCCGGCGGCTACCCCAGCCACCACCACAGCGCCGCGACCGCCGCAAGCACCGCCCCCACCGACAGCCCCAGCATGATGTAGCTGCCCTTGATGATGTCGCGGATGATCTTCTTCACGCTTTCGCGGTCGTTGAGGTTGGGGAAAGGCTCGTTGGGCAGCGCCATGCCGAGGAAGCCGCAGAGCGGCGCCCAGCCATCGCTGACCTTGAACACCAGAAGCTTCTCCGGCGGCACGGCCGCTATCACCTCCTCGGTATAGGCGTTGTAGCGCGCCACCGCCTTGGCGCGGTCGTCCATCACGCCGGCAAGCGTGCGGCCCCAGATCAGCCTGTGCGACATGTCGCCGAATTTGCGGCCGAACGGCGTCAGCCATTCCAGCACCTTGAACTGCCACAATGTCTCGGTGAAGTGGATGGTGTCGATGGTGCTGTCGTACCAGGCCTCGGCGCCGCGCGGATGCAGCGTCAAAAGCACCTTGGCGTCGGGATAGGCGGCCATCAATTCGCGCCACACGCAGCATCCCGGATTGTCGACCGTCGCCTTGTAGTTGGCAAACACTCTGGTCCAGTCGTGCTGGCTGCCGGGCGGGCTGTTGGCCACCTTGCGCCAGAAGTCGAGATGGCCCTTGTTGGCCTTGTTGAGGATGACTTCCTGCATGTGGTAGCTGGGAAGGCCCAGCCTGTTCAGCGCGGCAAAGGTCGACCATGTGCCGGTGCGGCCGAATCCGGCCCCGATGAGCTCAAGCGCCATTTTATCTCCCCTGGTTGAGACCGCTTTTCTTTTTATGCCGGTCCGCTCGGAATGAGGTTGCATCCGCGCCCCTCGGCGCGCAACAATTTTCCCTGTGCAGGGGTCAAAATGTGTTTGCTTTTTCGTCTGGGCCACGCGGAATGACGGTCTGGCTATTCCCGCGGGTGGGGGAGCCTGATAATAGGTCAGCCAGATTGACCTAAATTCGCATGGCCGGGACGGTCATGCTGGACCAGATGCCGTATCCCGGGAGGTTGGCTCGTGAGTTTGATGGACCTGTTGGCGTCGCGCGCCTCGCGCATGAAGGCGTCGGAAATCCGCGAGCTGCTCAAACTGCTCGACCAGCCCGATATCATCTCCTTTGCCGGCGGCATCCCCGATCCGGCCTTGTTTCCGGCGCAAGCCATCGCCGATGCCTATGCCTCGGTGCTGGGCGGCGCGGAGGCGAGCGCAGCACTTCAGTATCAGGTCTCCGAAGGCTATCTGCCGCTCAGAAAATGGCTGGCGGGCCAGATGGGCAAGCTTGGCATCGCCTGCGACGAGCACAACATCTTCATCACCTCCGGCTCGCAGCAGGCGCTGGATTATCTCGGCAAGCTTTTCCTGTCGCCCGGCGACACAGCACTGGTAACATGGCCGACCTATCTCGGCGCGCTGCAGGCCTTCAACGCCTACGAACCGCGCTACGACCGGCTGACGCCGGACGGCGGCAACATGACGCCTGCCGCCTACCAGGCCGCTGCTGCCGCCTCTACTTTTGCAAAAGAGGGCGGCAAGGTGAAATTTGCCTATCTCGTGCCCGATTTCGCCAACCCGACCGGCGAGACGCTGAACCGCCAGCAGCGCGAGGCGGTGCTCGACCTTGCCGGCGAGCTCGACATTGCCGTCATCGAGGACGCCGCCTATCGCGCGCTGCGCTATGACGGCGAGGGCCAGCCGCCGATCCTGGCGCTCGACTGCGAACGCTCCGGCGGCATCGAAAACGCCCGCACGCTCTATTGCGGCTCGTTCTCAAAGATTCTGTCGCCGGGCATGCGCGTCGGCTGGGTCTGCGCGCCGCGCCGTGTCGTCGAGCGGCTGGTGCTGATGAAGCAGGCGTCGGACCTGCACAGCCCGTCGATCAACCAGCTGGTCATGCACCGCGTCTCCGAGGCCGTGTACGACAGCCAGGTGGAAAAGCTGATCGGCGCCTATCGCCAGCGCCGCGACGGCTTGCTTGCAGCACTCGAAGCGGAAATGCCGGATGGCGTCAGCTGGAGCCGACCGGAAGGCGGCATGTTCGTTTGGCTGACGCTGCCCGAAGGTGCGGACGCCACGGCACTGCTCGCCCGCTCGGTCAAGGAAGCCCGCGTGGCGTTCGTGCCGGGCAACGCATTCTACGCCGACGGTTCGGGACGCAACACGATGCGGATGAGCTTTACGCTCGCAGATGAACGCGCCGTGGGTGAAGGCGTGCCGAGGCTGGCGAAATTGATGAAGAGCTAGGCGCCCTACCTCCCCCTTGTGGGCATAGGCGCTAAGATAGGTATTGCCCTGCGGAATCGGGTGTGATTCTACGCTGCGATGACACACGAATCGCTTGTTGATGACGGCTGGGCCGAGACGA
>NZ_JAMYVS010000029.1:0-21175 GCF_040324255.1 Mesorhizobium sp. M0001 | reverse complement strand
GGCTGCCGAGACAGCACCACAAGCATCTCAAATCCACCAACATGCTGGAGCGGCTCAACGAGGAAATCCGCCGGCGCACCTATGTCGTGCGCATCTTCCCCAACACCGAAAGCTGCCTGCGCCTGGTCAGGGCGTTGGCCGTCGAAACCAATGAAAACTGGATGGAGGCCAACCGATACATCAACATGGACGACCTGCGCGAGCACAAAAAGCTCGCTCTGCGCCAAGCTGCATGACCAGCATCATGACCAGCATCATGGCTGCCCCATTTTGCAGAACTTGACGCACACAACCATTGCCCCCGAGTCATGCGCGGTCGGTCGTGAGGTGCCTCCGGCTATCCACAGCACTTCCCGGCAAGGTGCCCAACGCCCATTAGAGGCGCATGGATCGGCTTGACTGAGATGGTCGCGCAGAGCCCTGGTGCACTGGCGTATGGCTTCTTGCGACGTGGTGATGTTGTGCAGATTGCACATCTAGGAAGGAGCAACCCCGTTCTTTTTGGCAAGCATGGAAAGGGCTTTTTCCTTGATATCTGCCGCGACCAAAGTCAGAGCTTCGTCGCGATCCTTGAAACTTGCGATCGATGTACCCTTGAGGGTCGCCTGAAAAGAGCCGAAGAGCTCTTCCTGCCACAGGCAATTTCTCGCGATCACTGGAATAACAACCGTCGTGTTGTTGGCCTCTCTCTCCATCGCGTGAGTTAGCTCAATCTGGTTGCAATAACGCGAGTTGATAAAGTCAACGCTTATCAGGAGGATGATAATGTCGGCGCTCTCTAGATTGCCCTTGATGGCGTCCGCCCATTTGTCGCCAGTCTCGATTTCGCCATCGTGCCAAGCCTCGACAAGACCAAGTCGGCTCAGCGGCGTAAGGTGCTTTAGAAGGTCAACCTTGATAGCCGCATCTGCATGCGAGTAGGAGATAAACGCCTTGAGAGGCTTGGGACTGGGGCTAGCCGCATTTTGGGGGAGGGACATAGTCCCACCGGGACCTCCTCTTATCAGTCCATTCTTCCTCAGGCGGTCCTTAGTTGTCGTGTAACGTTCTTCTATCCAACCCAGTTTATTGAAAAGGGCTGCGTTCTTAACGCTCACTTTTCCGCCCCCCGACAATTCTCTAACGGCGTCCATAAACCGGTCTTCTAGAGTTCCAACGCGCTTCCGCGATTTTGCCTTGCTTGCCATTTTATGGAGCCCCCCGAATCTAGGTCGACACTTCCAGCGAAAGTCTTTTGCAGTCAAGTCGACGCTGGAAATTAAGCCGGGAAATCCTCTAATTGGGGAGCCGGCTTGTTGCCAGCAATAAACTCGAACGGTGCGTTGCGTCTTTGTGTTAGCTTGTCGGGTCGGAGGTCTAGCCAGCCTGAGTTAGAGCCTTCTCAAGCGCCGGTCTGGGCACCTCAAGCTGCGCCTTGTCGCCACCCCATAGTCGTCCCCGACGCTGCGAGCCGTCCAAGGGTTGTCAGCTCTGGTGATGCTGACACGGGGCCTAGCTTACGCGCTTACCGTCATCTCAGCCCCTGTCGGTTATGTCCGCGGCCAGGGCATCGATATTCCGTCGAATTGCTCTCCCAGGTCGCACCGCTCCTTGGCTCATATCGCATTCACCAAAGACTATCTCTGGAACGAGATTGACCGACCCGGGAACGCTCCAGGCCGATCCGAGCTAACCGGTGAATCCAAACAACTTCGAATTACCTTAGCGGGTATTATTCTAAAAATGCCCACGGTGCCCCGGTTACAGGCAGCCCGCGAACGCGGGCGAAAGGGTGGACGCCGTCCGAAACAAACCCAATCAGCGCTCCGAAATCACTCGACTCAGCTAAATGAAGGCTGTGCGGCATCTGAAGCAGCCCGTCTCTTTCATAGGACCACCGTCGAGTGCATCGGCGCCGAGGTCAAATAGCCGTTGGCTGAATGTTCTTTCAGTTGGCCGTCTGCAGCGACGCATGCACTAGGCCTATTACGAAGAAAAGCCGGTGGACGGTGGCCACAGCAGCTGTATGAACCGTGCTCGCCGGCGTGCCTTCGGACGTGGCAACCGCATCGGGTCGAGCCAATCTGGAAGGTGCTGCCGTGCCCCGTCGAGCTACCACGACCATGTCGCCAAGCGCATCGATCCTTCCCGGCTGTCGGCTCGGGCGAAGCGGGATGAGGCCATGGCCTTGAAGGATGAGGTCCGACGCGTGTTCGAGGCCAACTTCCGCGTCTACGGCGTTCGCAAGGTCTGGCGGGAGTTACAGCGTGAGGGCTCGACGTCGCCCGCTGCACGGTTGCCCCACTGATGAGGGCCATGGGTCTTGAGGGCATCATCCGCGGCAAGCCGATCCGCACCACGGTGAGCGACAAGGCCGCACCTTGCCCTCTCGATCACGCTAATCGCCAATTCCATGCCCCGGCGCCGAACATGCTGTGGGTCTCCGACTTGACCTGCGTCGCGACCTGGACGGGCTCCGTCTATGTCGCCTTTGTCATCGACACCTATGCGCGAAGGATCGTCGGCTGGCGGGTGAGCCGGACGGCGCATGCCAGCTTCGTTCTGGACGCTCTGAAACAGGCTCTCCATGATCGGCGGCCCGTGCAGGGGGGCAGGCTGATCCATCACAGCGATAGAGGCCGCCCAATACGACTCTATCAGATACACCGAGCGCCTGGCGGAGGCCGGCGTTGAGCCTTCGGTAGGCAGCGTCGGCGACAGCTACGACAATGCTCTCGCCGAAACGATCAACGGCCTTTACAAGGCCGAGGTGATCCATCGACGCGGACCATGGCGCGACTTCGAAGCCGTCGAGTTCGGTAGCTCGATTGGGTCGATTGGTTCAACAATCGCAGGCTGCTGGAGGCCATCGGCAACATTCCGCCGGCCGAAGCTGAGGAACGCTACTACGCCATTCTGTATGACCCAGCCATGGCCGCGTGACTCAACGAAACGGCCTCCGGAAAACCCGGTGCGGTTCAGTTCTCGGAGGAACGACGTTGCCGCGCGGCGCTAAAGAGAGAGGAATATTGATCTCTTTCCATATCATTTTCTTCACATATGATACGTAAACAGATCATAAAGCATTGAAACTACTCGCTGGATGAGATACCTTTGCGTACCATCGCGCATTGGAATAGATCGTATAGGTTGCGTTATGGACTCTCAATCGGAAATTCTACGGGAAATCGGTGGGTTTTTCAGGCAGGCGAGGTTGGCCGCTGCGATGACGCAGGAGCAGGTCGCCGATTTGGCGGGTATATCCCGTCCCCGATATCGCGACATCGAAAAGGGAGCCGCAGCCGCGCGTGCGACGACGCTCATGAATATCGCTCGCGCGCTCGGTCTGGAAATGATGCTGGTTCCGCAAGCCATGGTGCCGGCTGTCCAGGCTCTATTGCGTCCGCATGATGATGACGATCGACCCGCCTTTGTTTCTCAACCTGACGATGACGATCATGGCTCCAGTCTTTCGCGCACCTAAGACGATCCCGTCACTGGACGTGCTCTTGAATGCAGTGAAGATCGGCACAATCGTCAGGACGCCGGGCGATTTCAATGCGTTCAACTTCGATGACGCCTACCGCGCGACGGGCGGCTTTCCGGTTCTCAGCCTGTCGTTCCGGGCAGCGACGGGAGGATTGCGGAAAGATCCAAAGCCTCTGGCAAGCGCCTTGCCCGCTTTCTTCGCGAACCTCCTGCCGGAGGAGAAATTGCGGGAGGCGATGGAAAGGCATCACGAAGGCAATGTGCGGCCAGGCAATGATTTCGATCTTTTAGCGGCACTGGGCGCCGATCTGCCGGGAGCCGTACGGGCGTTGCCCAGTGACGGCGCGATAACGGTTTCGAAGGATGGCTCAAAGGATCACCCCAAGGCACGGTTCTCGCTTGCCGGCGTGCAGATGAAGCTGTCGGTCATGAAGAACATTGGAAAAGGCGGCGGCCTTACCTTGCCGATGGACGACGAGCAGGGCCGGTACATTGCCAAGTTCCCTTCGACGGCGTTTCCGGGCGTTTCCGAGAACGAATTCGCCAACCTGGCGCTGGCAGCAGCAATCGGCATGGAGGTTCCTGAATGCGAACTGGTCGAGAAGTCCGATTTTGAGGGCGTTCCCGAAGAATTCAATACGCTGTCGGAGGGCAAGGTCCTTCTCGTCAAACGCTTCGATCGCGGCGCCGGTGGCGAGAGGATACACATCGAGGATTTCGCTCAGGTCTTCGGTGTCTACCCCTCGCGCAAATATGAGGGGGCCGCTTATCACGACATAGCCTTGGCTCTTGGCGTGGCCGTCTCGCCTACGGCGGCTCTCGATTTCGTCCGCCGCCTGGCACTGAGCGTCATCACCGGCAATGGCGACATGCACCTGAAGAATTGGTCTTTGATGTATCCCGGAAACGGCGACAAGCCGGCGCTTGCACCAATCTACGACGTCCTGTCCACTGTGCCATATATTCCCGCCGACGCCATGGCGCTGTCGCTTGGAGGAGAGCGCTCGTTCAAGGCGCTAGCAGCACCGCGATGGAAAGCATTTGCGAACCGCGCAAGGCTTCCGGAGCCGGCAGTCCTAAAGGCAGTGGTCGAGACGGTCAAACTCGTCAACGAGTACTGGTGGCATCTGCCTGAGCGCGACGTTGTCGCAGCGAAAGTGCTCAAGCGGATGGACGAACATGTGAAGGCGATGACGCCGATACTGAACTCCTGCGCCGATAAGTGAGCCGAGTCCCCTCGGGTTGCTGATATAGCGGAACTTTCGATCCGCGGCCCTATGGATGGCTGGATCGAAGGCATGCCAGCGTGGCGCAAGATTCCGCGGAGTGTCCACGATGACACGCGTGAGCAAGCACGTCAGCTCGCCGGAACAGACAGCATCCCGCAATTCACCCAACAGGATCGAGCTGCTGTTCGTCCACTTCAACATAACGACGCGGTTCAAACGAATTCGGTGACTGAGGATCGCGATCCGACGCTTTGTGTCGCCATTGTCGGGTCCGCTACACGGTCTGTTGCGACGATCCTTTCTTTGGCCCTCAGGCTAAACCCCTGAAAAGCAACCATCAAATTATTCTTCGGTTCGATCAGCCAAATTGGCACGAGTCTTGAGATCCTTAGGTGCGAGGCGGCTACAGCTGCCCGACCGGCATTCATGTCGCGGCAGCCGCGATGAATGGAACGAAGGAAGGAAAGCTACATGTCAGGTTTGCGTCAGATCGCCTTTTACGGCAAGGGCGGCATCGGCAAGTCCACCACCTCCCAAAATACGCTCGCCGCCCTTGTCGACCTCGGGCAGAGAATCCTCATCGTCGGCTGCGACCCCAAAGCCGACTCCACCCGCCTGATCCTGAACGCGAAGGCGCAGGATACGGTGCTGCACCTCGCGGCAGAGGAAGGTTCGGTGGAAGACCTGGAACTCGCGGACGTGCTCAAGGTCGGGTACAAAGGCATCAAATGCGTGGAGTCGGGCGGGCCCGAGCCGGGTGTCGGCTGCGCCGGCCGCGGCGTGATCACCTCAATCAACTTCCTCGAGGAGAACGGCGCCTACGACGACGTCGACTATGTCTCCTACGACGTGCTCGGGGATGTGGTGTGTGGCGGTTTCGCGATGCCGATCCGCGAGAACAAGGCCCAGGAAATCTATATCGTCATGTCCGGCGAGATGATGGCGCTCTATGCCGCCAACAACATCGCCAAGGGTATCCTGAAATACGCCCATTCGGGCGGCGTGCGGCTCGGCGGCCTGATCTGCAACGAGCGCCAAACCGACCGCGAACTCGACCTCGCCGAGGCGCTTGCTTCCAGGCTCAATTCCAAACTTATCCACTTCGTGCCGCGCGACAACATCGTCCAGCACGCCGAGCTCAGGAAGATGTCTGTGATCCAGTATGCGCCGGACTCCAAGCAGGCCGGGGAATACAGGGCGCTGGCCGAGAAGATCCATGGGAATTCGGGCCAGGGCACCATCCCGACCCCGATCACCATGGAGGAGCTCGAGGACATGCTGCTCGACTTCGGCATCATGAAGACCGACGAGCAGATGCTTGCCGAGCTTCAGGTCAAGGAAGCGGCTAAGGCGGCCGCACAGTAGCGACCGCTGCGACATAAGGCGCCGCCTGACCTGGTGCGCCTTTCAAAGAACGGCGCCTCGTCGGTGAGGCGTCCCTGAACCTTGAAAGGGGTCCCATGAGCCTGGAATACGAGAATGACGGTGCCCTCCATGCGAAGCTTATCGAGGAAGTGCTGTCGCAATATCCTGACAAGTCGGCGAAGCGCCGCAAAAAGCACCTCAGCGTCGCAAAAAGCGGCGACGAGGCTGGCGAGGAAAGCGAGGTCCTTTCTGAATGCGATGTCAAATCGAACATCAAGTCCATCCCCGGCGTGATGACGATTCGCGGCTGCGCCTATGCCGGCTCGAAAGGAGTGGTGTGGGGTCCAGTCAAGGATATGGTCCATATCTCGCACGGGCCGGTCGGCTGCGGGCAATATTCCTGGTCTCAACGCCGCAACTACTACCTCGGCACGACCGGCATCGACACGTTCGTCACCATGCAGTTCACCTCCGATTTCCAGGAGAAGGACATTGTTTTCGGCGGCGACAAGAAGCTCGAACGGATCATCGACGAGATCGAGGAACTGTTTCCGCTGAACAAGGGCATGACTGTGCAATCCGAATGCCCGATTGGCCTGATTGGCGACGACACCGAAGCTGTATCCCGCAACAAGGCCAAGCAGCACGGAAAGACAATCGTGCCGGTGCGCTGCGAGGGCTTCCGCGGCGTCTCGCAATCCCTCGGCCACCACATCGCCAACGACGCGATCCGCGACTGGGTGTTCGAGAAGAAGGACCTCGAGTTCGAGGCCGGCCCGTACGATGTCAATGTGGTCGGGGACTATAATATCGGCGGCGACGCCTGGGCTTCGCGCATCCTGCTCGAGGAGATGGGTCTGCGCGTGGTCGGCAACTGGTCGGGCGACGCTACGCTGGCCGAAATAGAGCGAGCGCCAAAGGCGAAACTCAATCTCATCCATTGCTACAGGTCGATGAACTACATCTGCCGGCACATGGAGGAAAAGTATGGCATCGCCTGGATGGAGTATAATTTCTTCGGGCCCTCCCAGACCGAAGCCTCTCTGCGCAAGATAGCCAAGCACTTCGGGCCGGAAATCGAGGCGAAGGCCGAGGCGGTCATCGCCAAATACCGGCCGCTGGTCGAGGCGGTCATAGCCAAGTACCGGCCGCGCCTCGAAGGCAGGACGGTGATGCTCTATGTCGGCGGGCTGCGCCCCCGTCACGTCGTCACCGCATATGAGGACCTGGGCATGGTGATCGTCGGCACTGGCTATGAATTTGGCCATAACGACGACTATCAGCGCACCGGCCACTACGTGAAAAAGGGCACGCTGATCTATGACGACGTGACTGGTTACGAGCTGGAGAAGTTCATCGAGGGGATCCGTCCTGATCTCGTGGGCTCCGGCATCAAAGAAAAGTACCCGGTCCAGAAGATGGGCATACCGTTCCGTCAAATGCATTCCTGGGATTATTCCGGCCCGTATCATGGCTACGACGGGTTCGCCATCTTCGCGCGCGATATGGACCTGGCCATCAACAACCCGGTCTGGAACCTCTACGACGCCCCCTGGAAGAAAAAAGCCGAGCCGTCGGCGGCGATCGCAGCCGAATGAAACCCTGGCCTCCCGGAAGCCGGGAGGCCGCGAACGCCTGTGGCCGCTTGTCCGCGGGAGACCTGAAAACGTTTCGACGTCCCTGTGCCGCCGTATGGCGGGCCAGATGGAAAGAGGTAACCACCCATGCCGCAGTCGGCTGAAAAAGTTCTCGACCACGCGCCCCTGTTCCGCGAGCCGGAATACAGGCAGATGCTCGCCGAGAAGAGGCTGAATTTCGAATGTCCTCACCCGGACCAGATCGTTACCGACCAAGGCGAATTCACCAAGACGTGGGAATACCGCGAAAAGAACCTTGCTCGCCAAGCGCTTGTCGTGAACCCCGCCAAGGCCTGCCAGCCGCTCGGCGCGGTGTTCGCGGCCGCAGGCTTCGAGCGAACCATGTCCTTCGTCCACGGCAGCCAGGGCTGCGTCGCCTATTACCGCTCGCACCTGTCGCGCCATTTCAAGGAGCCTGCTTCGGCGGTTTCCTCCTCGATGACCGAGGACGCGGCAGTGTTCGGCGGCCTGAAGAACCTGGTCGACGGTCTCGCCAACACGTACCAACTCTACGACCCGAAGATGATCGCCGTCTCGACCACTTGTATGGCGGAGGTCATTGGAGATGACCTGCACAGCTTCATCGAGAACGCAAAGGACGAAGGCTCGATCCCGCGCGCCTTCGACGTACCATTCGCCCACACGCCGGCCTTCGTCGGCAGTCATGTCGATGGCTACGACGTCACGCTCAAGGGGATTTTGGAGCATTTCTGGAAAGGCGAGGAGCGAACGGAAGCCGAGGGGACCATCAACGTCATTCCGGGTTTCGATGGCTTCTGTGTTGGCAACAACCGGGAACTCAAGCGCCTGCTCGACCTCATAGGCGTGTCCTATACCTTGATCCAAGACGCCTCTGACCAGTTCGACACGCCGTCCGACGGCGAATACCGGATGTATGACGGCGGCACGAAGATCGAAGACGTGAGGAAGGCACTCAACGCCGAGGCGACGCTGTCGCTGCAGCATTACAACACCCGAAAAACCCTGGAGTATTGCGAGGGGGTGGGGCAGGCGACGGCCTCGTTCCATTACCCGCTCGGTGTAAAGGCGACTGACGACTTCCTGATGGAGGTTTCCGCGATTTCCGGCAAGCAAATCCCGGAGGCAATCCGCCTCGATCGCGGCCGACTTGTCGACGCCATGGCGGACAGCCAATCCTGGCTGCACGGTAAGAAATACGCCATTTACGGCGATCCGGACTTTGTCTACGCCATGGCCCGCTTCATCATGGAGACGGGCGGCGAGCCGACCCATTGCCTCGCCACCAACGGCACGTCGGCATGGGAAGCGGAGTTGAAGGAACTGCTTGCATCATCGCCCTTCGGCAAGGATGCTCAAGTCTGGGCGGGCAAGGACCTCTGGGCGATGCGCTCCCTGCTCTTCACCGAGCCGGTGGACCTGCTGATCGGCAACTCCTATGGCAAGTATCTGGAGCGCGACACCGGCACGCCGCTGATCCGGCTGACGTTTCCGATCTTCGATCGCCACCATCACCATCGGTTCGCGCTGATGGGCTACCAAGGCGGGTTGCGCGTGCTGACGACGATCCTCGACAAGATCTTCGACAAGCTCGATCGCGAGACAAGCGAGACGGGCGTGACGGACTATTCGTATGACCTCACCCGCTAAGCTTGACGGTCGGCTTTGGCCGGTCGTCTTCCCGAGGGACTTTGGAGACCGACGCAATGTCCTTGCTCAGAGCCAAAATCCAGGATGTCTTCAACGAGCCTGGCTGCGAAAAGAACCGCGGCAAGGATGCCAAGGCGCGCAAGGTGGGCTGTTCGAGGCCACTGACCCCCGGGGCGGCGGCCGGCGGCTGTGCCTTCGATGGCGCCAAGATCGTACTGCAGCCGATCACCGACGTCGCACACCTGGTCCATGGGCCGCTCGCCTGCGAGGGCAATTCCTGGGACAACCGCGGTGCGGCTTCGTCCGGGCCAACGCTGTGGCGCACGAGCTTCACGACCGACCTCACCGAACTCGATGTTGTCATGGGGCAGGGCGAGCGGAAGCTCTTCAAAGGGATCCGCGAGATCAAGGAAGCGTATGGGCCGCCGGCGATCTTCGTCTATCCAACCTGCGTGACGGCGCTGATCGGCGACGACATAGAGGCCGTCTGCCAGCGCGCGGCGGAAAAGTTCGGCTTGGCCGTTGTACCGGTCAATGCGCTGGGCTTCGCCGGCTCCAAGAATCTTGGCAACAAGCTTGCCGGCGAGGCATTGCTCGATCATGTCATCGGCACGGCCGAGCCCGACGATCCCGGCCCTCACGACATCAACATCCTTGGCGAATTCAACCTCTCAGGCGAATTCTGGCTGGTGAAGCCGCTGCTGGATCGGCTCGGGATCCGGGTGCGCGCCTGCATTCCGGGTGACGCGCGTTACTTCGACATTGCCTGCGCGCACCGCGCCCGGGCGGCTATGGTGGTGTGCTCGACCGCGCTCATCAATCTCGCCCGCAAGATGGACGAGCGCTGGGGCATCCCGTTTTTCGAGGGCTCCTTCTACGGCATCACCGATACCTCGGATGCACTCCGGAACATAGCTGAGCTGCTCGTGAAGCAGGGTGCTGATCCGGAGATCCTCGGCCGCACCGAGGTATTGATTGCAGAGGAAGAGGCGATCGCCTGGAAGAAGCTAGCGGCCTACCGGCCGAGGCTCGCAGGCAAGCGCGTGCTGCTCAACACCGGCGGCGTGAAGTCCTGGTCGGTCGTCCATGCGCTGATGGAGATCGGGATCGAGATCGTCGGCACCTCTGTCAAGAAGTCGACCGTCGAAGACAAGGAGCGGATCAAGCAGATCCTCAAGGACGACAACCATATATTCGAGCAGATGGCAGCGCGCGAGCTTTACGCCATGCTCTCCGAACACAAGGCCGATATCCTGCTATCAGGCGGGCGCACGCAATTCGTCGCTCTGAAGGCCAAGACACCCTGGCTCGACATCAACCAGGAGCGCCAACACCCTTACGCCGGCTATGACGGCATGGTGGAACTCGTACGCCAGATCGACCTGGCCATTCAAAACCCCATCTGGCGCCAGGTACGGGAGCCGGCACCATGGGATTGCCAGCCTGCGGTGGGGGAGGAACTGCCGCGCACGAAAAGCGAGAACGTGACCTTGCATGCTGTCCAGGAATTCTCCGGCACGACGGCCGCTGATTTCGGCGAGTGTTGAGAAGCCAATGGGCCGCATCCTTCCCCAGACCAAAGCGGCGGCGGTCAATCCGCTGAAGTCATCGCAGCCGCTGGGTGCCGCCTTGGCCTTTCTTGGCGTCGACGGCGCGATGCCATTGTTCCACGGCAGCCAGGGGTGCACCAGCTTCGCGCTCGTGCTCTTCGTGCGACATTTCAAGGAAGCCATTCCCTTGCAGACAACCGCGATGGACGAGGTGGCAACGATCTTCGGCGGGGCAGACCATCTGGAAGAGGCGATCCTCAACCTCAAGGCCCGCACAAAGCCAACGCTGATCGGGGTTTGCACGACCGCGCTGGTGGAAACCCGGGGCGAAGACTGCGCAGGAGATATCGCCAATATCAGGCTGAAGCGCACCAAAGAACTCGCGGGTACGGAGGTGGTGCTGGCCAACACACCAGATTTCGATGGTGCGATCGAAGAGGGCTGGGCCAAAGCTGTCACCGCGATGATCGAAGGGATTACACGGCCCGGCGAGCAGGCGCGGCAATCGAAGAAGATCGTGATCCTGCCTGGCTGGAACCTCACTGTGGCTGACATCGAGCATTTGCGTGAGATGGTTGAGAGCTTTGGACTGAAACCGGTGATTTTGCCGGACGTCTCCGGCTCGCTCGACGGTACGGTGCCTGACCGTTGGGTCACGACCACCTATGGCGGCACTAGCGTCGAGGATATCCGCGAGCTAGGCACGGCCGAGCGATGCATTGTCATCGGTGAGCATATGCGCCGCCCGGCCGAGGTGCTGCAGAGGTTGACCGGGGTTTCTTACGTGCTGTTCCGGTCGTTGACGGGATTGAGGGATGCCGACCGGTTCGTCTCGCTGCTATGCGCGATTTCGGGCGCGGCGGCGCCGGCTGGGGTGCGCCGTCGGCGGGCGCAGTTGCAGGACGCTCTGCTCGACGGACATTTCCACTTTGGAGGCAAGAAAATTGCGATCGCTGCTGAACCAGACCAACTCTACCAACTCGCGAGCTTCTTCATCGGCATGGGCTCCGAAATCGCGGCGGCGGTCACAACGGCCGCTATGTCGAAAATTCTGGAGGAAGTACCGGCGCAGTCGGTTCAAATCGGCGATCTCGGCGATTTGGAAGCGCTTGGCGCCGGCGCTGATCTTCTCGTTACTCATTCCCACGGCCGCCAGGCGGCGCAGCGTCTCGGCATTCCGCTCATGCGGGTCGGCTTCCCGATCTTCGACCGGCTCGGGGCCCAGCACAAGCTCACAATCCTCTACCAGGGGACCCGCGACCTGATCTTCGAGGTTGCCAACATTTTCGAAGCCAACGGGCGAGCGCCGACGCCTGAGGCGCTTGATCCACTCCGTAAGCGAGAAATGCCAGATGAGCTCCGTCCGTCGCCTCTCGCTCGTCACTGACGAGGTTCACGCACCGACGCCGGAACGCCAAGCGGGCGCATTGCGCGTGGCCATCGCCACGCAGGACATGAAGAACCTCAACGCCCATTTCGGATCGGCCAGGCGCTTTGCTGTCTACGACGTGATGCGCGAGGAGTGGAATCTCGTGGAAGCCGTGGCCTTCGATGACGTTTCCGACGAGAGCGGGAAGCATCGAACTGAGGGCGATGACCGCATCACCCCGAAGGTGGAAGCGCTAAAGGGCTGTCATCTCCTGTTTTGTCTGGCGATCGGCGGACCTTCGGCAGCCAAACTTGTTTCCGCAAAGATCCATCCGATCAAAGTGCCGCAGCCCCAGACCATCCAAGAGGTGCTGTTGCGCACGCAGATGATGCTCAGGACGTGTCCTCCCCCTTGGCTGCGCAAGGTGCTGGCGCAGGCAGGTGTCGCTGAACAGAAACCCTCCTTCGAGGAGGAAAGCTGAAATGAGGAGTGGGCGTAATGTTTGAAGCCGCTGTTAGCCCTGCCGCCACCGGGGACGAGGCGGCCCTTGCCACCCCGTTCGTCAAATGCCTCGTGCGGCTGATCCGTGCCAATGATTCCCACGGGTCATGGGAAGGCAAATCGGATGCCGAGCTGCTGGGCGACTTCATCATCACCAGGGAACAGCGCCGCGCAATTCCAATCATCGGCGATCCCGATCCGGACGTGCTGTGGAGGCTCGATAAGTTCTACACCGCCGTCGGGCTTGCGATTGAGGAACGCTCCGGCCTGATGGCATCCCCGATCATCGAGATGAGCCATGAGGGCTTCGGGCGCGTGCTTTTCACGGCCGGGCGGTTGGTCGTTCTGTCGAAAACCCTGCGCGACGTCCATCGGTTCGGTTTCGAGACGTTCTGGAAACTCGCCGCGGCCGGTACCCAACTGGCCGGCGATGCCACCGCAGCCATTGAGGCTTATCCCGAGGTGGCGCGGGCGTGATGGAACTGATTTTCGTAAAAGGTCCTGTCAGGCTCGAGGACATGCGATCGCCAGCCCTCTCAATCGAGGCAGTCGAGGCCGATGTGGTTCTTGGGGTAGCGCTGATGAAGCCACTGGTCCTGATCTGTTCGCAAGATGCGGAGTTGTGTCTGTACTACAGCCACATTCTGGGGGTGGATGGCTTCAGGATTGAACTGGCCAGAAGCGTGGAGGAAGCGCTGGCATTAGCCAGTGAACGGGAGCCGCAGGCCGTGGTGCTGGACTGCCAGCCGGCAAGCTCGACAGGGTCCACCATCTGTGGCCAGCTCAAGGCGGAGTTCCGGAACAGAGGCCTGCTGGTTATTGCGCTGATCGCGCCCGGCGCCGAAAACCAGCACCTCGATCTCTTGAAGGCAGGTATTGACGAGAGCTTTGTGCGGCCCTTCGGGCCGGCGATGCTGCTCGATTGTCTACGGACGAAGCTGGCGCTGCCAAAGCCGGGTTCAAACGGGATCGAAAACGGCAGCTCGCTCCGCTGTGGCAGGCTAGAGATGAACGTCGATGCCCGCCGAGTCCGTGGTAACGGCCACGACATCCACCTTGGACCGATCCAGTTCAAGCTGCTGCGGCATTTGCTTGAGACTCCCGGCATGGTGTTCAGCCGATTCGAGTTAAAGAACGCAGCTTGGGGGGAAAAGATCCATGTCGGTGAACGCACCGTCGATGTCCATATCAGCCGGATCAGAAAGGAGCTGGAGAGGACGTCGGCCGGGAGCGTCATTCGAACCATCAGGTCCGACGGCTACTCGCTGGAGGAGGCGGACGTTGAGCCTGAAGTTGACGGTGAATAGGCATCGGTGCGCTGCCACTCGCTCGAGTGGCCGGACGGCTGAACAGCGAACTGATGTAGTGCCACCCCCATCTCCGTCGTGCTGAGGGCAAGTCTTGCGGCTTCGAAACGCGCCTAAGATACGACATACTTAGAAAGAAGCAGTCAGATGGCCTTCAAAAGCGTACTCTTGTGACGGGAGTTGACCACTCCGCTCAGGATGTCAGGACAGCTGCCGGCTTGTGTGCCGAAGTCGGCGCGTATCTGTATGGTGATGTCGCCTCCACCGCTCGTGATGCTCGCCTCGGCCGTTAGGCGGTGGCATCCCCGAGTGGCCTGGACAACGCGCACACGCCATTGCCGCACTGGAACAACGGTACACGCAAAGAGATTTTCACAGGACACGGCCAGTTCGGAAAAAACATCCAGGGAAATTCACAAACTGCTGAAACGTGGCGGTGCTATGATGTCGATACCCACTACTGCGATCAGGCCAGCGTCGGTGACGCGGTGCGACAGCGGGCGCTCTGCAACGACCTGACTATCGTCGGCCCCGCTTCTCAACGACATTAATCTCGGACCCCTTGTTATCAAGGGCAGCCTGTTCGATACCAGAAGCCGGTGCTTGTCTTGCCGGAGGGCGCTGAGGCGACTCTGTCGCCACGGCGCGTGCTGGTGGGCTTGGATTTGCGAGTCGAGGCGTCCCCGTTCAGTTCGGGAAGCGCTGGATTTGCTAGCCGATGCTGAGGAAGTTCGTGTCGCACTCGTCGATCCGGAGGCGACCTGCACCGGAAACGACACCGAGCCGGGAGCCGACATCGCTGCCTATCTCACTCGGCACGGTGCTTGGGTGTCGGTTGACCGGCTGGCGAGCGCCGGCAAACCAGTGGCCACGGTGCTCGCGCAGCACGCAATCGACACGTCTGCCGACATGACAGTGATGGGCGCTTATGGCCGACGGCTGCGCGAGCGGCTCTTCGATGGCGAATAAGATGGATAGTGGGGGAGCCGCCCTTGCCGCTGTTTTTGGTTCGCTAACGGGTTTTGAAGCAGCACCGATGCTGTTCGAAGCTCTACTCCCCTGGGTCACCTATGCTGATGCCAAGTCGGAGAAAGGCCGCGGCAAACGCGCCGAGTTTCGCGAAGCTCCTCGGAGCCAATCTGCACGCGCCGTTGCCGAGACATCGCGGACGTCTCGCGTTTGGGGGGCTGCTCGACCGAGATGATCCTTAACGCGGAGACCGACGGCCGGCAGAGGTAGGCGCTCCTCAATGCAGTCAAAACCGGGGCTTTGCAGGTCGGCGTCAGGTCGAGAAAGAGCGTCGTTTCAGCGCGGCAGGCGGCGTTCGGACCGTAGCCGCATCGTATTGCCGCTATCGCGATCTCTCCTGACTACTGGCCCGGAGCTGAACAACGCGACCGTGTCGTGCTCTGCCGGAGCCGGCGGGACTCGATCGCATCAATCACATTGTTGTCGTCAGGGATGGTATCGGGTTAGCGGCGAGGACGGCCGTCGCCCGACCCACGTTGGCGAGCGAGCGTTCTTTGGTCAAATTCTGACAACGCTCACATTCGCACCAGGCGGTCCCTGTAGTGCCTGAGCACAGGGAACACAGAACATATCGGCACAAAGCAGGAACCCCCGGAGAGCTCACCGACCGCACATGCCGGCACTCATCCTGGCTTCGCTACGACATCATCGATCTGAGGCTGGCGGTATTGGCGAGCTACAGCTGGACCGGCTTCGGTCGTGACGAACTCCCATGACACCAGCCCAGGAATTCAATGGTAAGGCGGGCGAGGGGGCCGAGGCCGGGCTCGGATGGAGCGGTCCCCTGCAATCGCGAATGGCGAGATCCGCTGCCGCCTTATGGACCGGAACGGCAAGGCGCCCAAGCCGGTGGCGTGAAGCGGACGATGATGGCGGGCCTAGCGGTAGTCAACGCAGTCATGATGTCCATCTGCTCGTCCCCCAGCCCGGATGCCTGGTCAGCCATTCGTGGCCACGCTTTTCTGGCGCGGCGAAGCGAGTGATGCGTGTTGAAACAAACCGGACAGCAGCAGAAAACATGTCGCGTCCAATACAACTGGCTATCTTGGGCACCAAAGGCTTTTTTAAAGTGTAACAAGCGTTTAGTGCGCGCTGAGCGCGTTGGCACGGCTTTTGCGAATTGATCAGCAACACTGAGTGAAGGCTGACTGCATGCGAAGGCTTGTTGCGGCGCTCTCTTTGCCGCTGCGCAAAGCAGTTTCCCGAAGGTGCCAAGGCGCGGTCGGCCAAGGAAGAAAGATAAAAAAGGATGATTGGTCGAAATGGCTTACTAGCCAATTCGTCCATTTCCCTGGCGTGACCGCAACAAGCTTGGTGATCATTTGCAGCAGCATCGAGGCTCGAATTTTCATTGCCTTCCTGCATTGCGGCGGAAGAGATGCTCGACGCGAATTCGCGTGGAAGACTTCGCATCCGAGGACGTGTTGAAGGTCGGCCGAGGACATCAATTGTGTGGACTCGGCGGCGCCGAGCCAGGCGTCGGCTGCGCAAGTGTGCCCGAAGTAGGCGTCCCAGACAACAGACATCGTGCTTCGAGGAAGAGGACTGAAATGAGGAGAAGGCGAAATGTCTGATGCCGCGGTCAGCCCGGCTGTCAACGAGGACGAGGCTGCCCTTGCCACCCCGTTCGTCAGATGCCTTGTGAGCTGATCCGTGCTCAAGACCCCTACGGCTCGTGGGAAGGCAATCGGACGCCGAACTGCTGGTCGACTTCATCGTCACCAGAAAACAGCGCCGTGCGATGCCTGTCATCGGCAATCCCGAGCCGGACGTGCTGTGGAGGCTCGACATGTTCTAAACCGCCGTCGGGCTCGCGATCGAGGAGCGCTCCGGCCTGATGACATCGGCAATGATGGAGATGAAATTCACGAGGACTTGGGGCCCCATGCTTTCCGCGGCCGGGCCCTGGCAAGACGTTCATCGGTTCGGCTTTCGAGATGCTCCGGAAACTGGCTGAGGCCGGTGCGAAACTGATCGACGATGCTACCGCAGCCACTGAAGCCGGTCCCGGTGTGGCGCCGGCGTGAAGAAACCGATTTCGAGGAAAGGATTTATGTCAAAGCTAGATGAGATGGGGACGAAAGTCCGAAAGCTTCAGCTGCGCGCGGCGATTGCCAAGATGAAATTGCGCGACCTTGCAGAGGATCTCCCGGGAAAATGGACGAAGATAGAGGAAGTGGCCGAGGAAGCGTCTGCCGTTTTTGCCGAGTTGGATGGTGCCAGGAGAGAGCTCGCTGAAATGAACAAGTTACGATGATGAGCACATTCACCACCCGCGATGGCTCCGGATGGATGCCGGAATATCTCACCGCTATAGACGGCACGACCTGCATCGGCTGCGGTCGCTGTTTCAAAGTCTGCTCGCGCGAGGTCATGCAGCTTTACGGCGTCGATGACGCGGGTGAAATCCTCGGCGCCTGCGACGGTGAGGACGATTTCGATGGCGAGCTCAATCGCATGATCATGGTCGTCGACCATGCCGGCCGCTGCATCGGCTGCGGAGCCTGCGGCCGCGTCTGCCCGAAGAACTGCCAGACCCATGTTGCGGCCGACCAGGTCGCAGCCTGATCTGAGGAGACAAACAAGGAGAACGGCGTTGCCCTTTAGAATATTTTGTCGCGTCTTTGGGCTGGTCCTGTGCAGCACCGCTCTGACCGTCTACTTCGCTTCTCATTCCATCGGCACAGTAGTCGTCACGACGCTGGCTTGTTCCTTACTCTTTCAACTGGCATATTTCGCAAGTGTGCTCTTTCTGATCTGGCGGTCTGACTGGGTTAGCCGAGCTGGCCAAAGGGCTGAGCATTTCGACAGTTGCAAGGAAGCTGGAGCTTCGCCGCCACACCTTGATGAGGTGACGAATGAATCCGCAGATTTGCTCCAGCGCGATCAAATGCTGGCCATATCGCTGCTGCTGCCTTGAGGCGCCATGACAAAGTCAGAGCTGACGTGCTCCCGTTTTGTGCGTTTATTTTTGGTCGCCCGGCCGGAACTTCCGGGGGTAATGGTTCAGGGCGGCACGCACGCCGATGAGCCTTTCATGAGCGATATCGGCGGCTAATCGACCAGGACCGGGCGGACATTGATCACGATCAGTTGCGGGCGTTTCGGGGGTGGCTGGGCCGTACCCGCGAAAATCGAAGGCCAATGTGGCGGCTGAGCTAAAAGCAGGGGTCTTGTGGAGATCAGTGATAACGACTAGCCAAAGTTCAAGAGCGAAGCCTTTGATGCGATCCACAGCGCCGTGGAAGGCATGTACCCGGGCCGGAACGATCGACAAGGCGACGCTGCGCAGCTTCGACGGCAGTTAGCGGTGCCGCTAGAATTCACACCGGACGAAATCAAGGCGCTGCGTGAGACGGGCATTCTTGTGGATGTTTATTCGGACCCTCCGGTGAGTGCTGAAGCGTGGTAACTCCAGTCTCCCCGGTCCGGCCCGAATGGACAATCTCCCGAAAGCTCACAGCTAGGCGTTTTGCCGCTACGTGCGATAAGGCAAGCTTACCGGACATAATCGGCCCGCGACAGTGAACTGACCCCCGAAAGTTGGACACAACCTTCGGGGGTTTTGCATGTCCAAATACAGCGAGAGTTTCAAGCGCTCGGTTGTCGATAGCTATTTAGGCGGGGATGAGAGCTACGCGAGTGCGGCGTCGATGCATGGCATTGATGCGGCCACTGTTCGCAAGTGGGTTGCGTTGTACCAGGCGCATGGCGATGCCGGGCTATCTGCCAAGTACGATCGTTATGACACGGCGTTCAGGCTGTCGGTGCTTGAGCGAATGTGGGAGGAAGGTCTGTCGTATCGGCAGACGGCTGCATTGTTCAATATCCGCAATGCCAGTTGCCTGACGGGCTGGGAGAAGCGCTATCATGCGGGCGGGATAGAGGCGCTCGGCCCACGTCCCAGAGGACGACCCATGTCAAAGCCGCCGTCCCCCGCAGTGCCTGTTGCAGCCAGTGATGAGGCCAAAAGCCGCGAAGAACTGCTGGCTGAGCTGAAGCATCTGCGGATGGAGAACGACTACCTAAAAAAACTGGAGGCCTTAACGCAGGGACATGCGCTCAAAAAGCGCAAGCCGTCCCGGCGTTAAGGCCGTTGCATTCGCTTGAGGGGCTGCTCGAGCTGGCGAGCTTGCGCGCAGCACGTTCTATTACAGACAGAAAGCAGCGAAGCGCTCGGACCGCCATGCGGCGCTGAAGGCGGCGATCAAGGCCATCTTCGACAGCCACAAGGGTCGCTACGGCTATCGCCGGGTGACTGCGCAACTGCACCGGTTGGGCCGGCGCGTCAACCACAAGACCGTCCAGAGCCTGATGGCCGGGATGGGATTGAAGTCGCTGGTCAGGCCGAAGAAGTATCGCTCCTACAGCGGCGAGGCTGGGCGGACCGCTCCCGATCTGTCGCAGCGCAAGTTCGGCGCCGACCGCGCCAACCGCAAATGGGTGACCGACGTGACGGAGTTCAGCCTGGCCGGCGACAAGCTCTATCTGTCCCCGGTCATGGATCTCTACAATGGCGAGATCGTCGCGTTCGAGACGGCGCGGCGGCCACGCTTCAAAATGGTGGACAATATGCTGACCAAAGCCCTCGCCCGGCTTGGTGAGGACGAGCGGCCGATCCTGCATTCCGATCAGGGATCAGGGATGGCAGTATCAGATGTCGGCATTCCAACGCAGGCTGGAAGCCAGAGGCCTCCAACAGAGCATGTCACGCAAAGGCAATTGCCTCGACAACGCCCCAATGGAGAGCTTCTTTGCCATCCTCAAATCCGAGCTCTTCCATCCCGGAACCTTCGACACCGTTCAAAGCCTGGACGACGCCATCACGGACTACATCGACTATTACAACCACCGCCGCATCAAACTGAAACTGAAAGGGCTGGCCCCCTGTGCAATACAGGAACCAGCCCTTAAACCTACCAACTCAATGAACCGTCCAACTTTATGGGGTCAGTTCACAGGTCCGGCGGTTTTTTGCCATTTGTGTTGCTAAAACGCCGTCACGATTCATCGTATCGAGGATGATTCTTCGTCTAATCGTCTTCCCGCCGGCATGGGCCGATCGCCAGCGTCGCTCTGACCGTGCCGGTCGTCCCCGTTTCGAGCTGGCTGCGTCGGGCGGTTCTTAACCCGCACAGCCTTACAGCACAGGGCGTCGAAGACCTTGCGATCGTGACAGGTGCCGCCATCGGTGCGCTCGATGCGGTGGTGCGCCGGGAAGAAATTGAGGAATTCGGTCTAGCCCACGACGACGAGGCGGTCAGCGATCTGGCGGACGAGCCACCTGACGCAGTCGGAGGTGCTGGTGCTGATGTGCATCGCCTACTTCCAGCCGATCACCCGCGGCGAGCTGTCATTTTTTTTTTGGCAAAGAGATTTCGCGCGACCTGATCGGTCATCTGCGCGGCGCCGGCTTCCTCGCCTCTGGCCCGCGCAGCCCGACGGCTGGGGCGCCTATACGTATGTCACGACGAAAGAATTCCTGCTCGAGTTTGGGCTCGACACGCTGGGCGACCTGCCGGACTTCGACGGCGCTCGAGGATGCCGGGCTGCTGTCGAAGGACAAGCTGCTGGCGGGCGACATCATGCCGGGGTTTTCCGATCCCGGCGAGAGTGACGAGGCCATCGAGGAATAGAGGACCCGTGCCAAGGTCGGAAGATCCGGCCGCGTATCTTAGGCTCGCTCAGCACCAACATCGTCGATTGTCGACGACCCTTGGCCGATTCCACCCTCCATATCTCCGCGAACGTGCGTTCCAGGCGGCTCGCCCAGTAGCGCGACGGGGCAGGAGGCGGGGTCAAATCCTCACTTCGCTTGACAAGCCGGCGCTGGCTGCGGCGGCATCCTTGCTTTGGTGTCGGAACGGGAGGTCATGTAGAGCATCACCTGGCAATCGGTCACATGAAGGTTTGGCATCGAGCTCAAATCGTTGTTTGATTGAGATGCGATGCCACCCTCGACGCCCGAACGGCTGACCCAGCCCTGAAGGCATAGGCGCTAAGATAGCTTTGGCATGGACTGAAATTTGCGCTTTCGTGGTGGTTCGCGCCAGCGATATCGCAAGGCATGGAGATTTTGGCGCAGGGCCGC
>NZ_JAMYVS010000028.1:0-22780 GCF_040324255.1 Mesorhizobium sp. M0001 | reverse complement strand
CTCAAATTTCTGTCTGCTCGTCGGGTTTGAGCTTTCATAAACACGCTGCTCATGCGCAACGGCGTCGTTGATCGTAGACTTGGTTTCTGCGGACTGCTGCATCGTAGAAGGTTCCCTCTCGCCCGAGTTTCCAAGCTGCATCAGAATGCATACGGCCCTGTGCAGCATGAGCCAATCCGCCTGCTTTGCACACTCGCTCAACCAGTCGCTCCCTCTGGCCTTCACCCTTGACTCTGGAGAGTTGGCCGATCGACGATCATTCCACGAAGGCGGTGCTAATACGGCGACGCGTGATCAGCTTAGCCCCTCTTTGCTGTGCATCATCAGAGAATACAATCGTAGTATTTCCTTACCTTATGATCTGCGAATGAGCGACATTAATATCAAAACGCGAGACCATACAATATATATCGAGCAAACTGCATAAACATCCTTTAAGTTTATGTTAAGGTATATCGCAGAACTTTGAAGACCTACCGCTGCAAAAAAGGGGATGTTCCCCGCCGTATCGGGCGCATCAAGGGCGGGCTGAACTCCAAGCTGTATGCCGTCTGCGACACCGACGGTCGGCCGATCGTCGGAAGGCCAGAGAGCAACCACAAGGGGCGCCTGTCTCGTCCTCGACGCCCTGCCGCCCGCTTCAAGCCTGATCGCGGATACGACGGCGCCTGGTTCCGCGAAGAACTCCAAGCCAGAGGGCATCGTGCCCTGCACGCAGTCCAACCGCAGCCGCAAAGTCCCTTACGACCACGACAAACTCCTCTTTCACCAGCGGCACAGGTTCGAGAATCTTCGCCAAGCCCCATGGATTGGGGACGCATCGCAACGCACTAAGATCGATGCGCCAAACCTTCTTCTCGGGCCCCTTTCGCAGGCCGCGTCGTCTCCGCTTCCATCGCCATCGCCCAGGAGTGCCGAGGCCGCAAGCTCATCGCCGTACAGCAAGGCGGTTAGCCAACCCTTGCGACCACCAATAGCTCCTTCCCATAAGTCGGCGGAGAATACAGATAATCGCTGTACTCTGCCTCAACCGAAAAGGCGCTGCGCGCCAGCAAGTGGCGCAGTTCCCAACGATACGTCCAACGCAGCACCAGATCACGCGTCTCCTCGCGCAATGTTTCCCCCTTATCTCCAACTTCCGAAAAGCGCCAGACATCGCGCTGTATCTGAGCAAAGAGATCATAATGGGTGTTCAGTAGTTGTCGGACAAACCGCCGCCCGCTGGGCTCGTCTATGGCAGTGCGCGACCGGGGAATCACCAGTTTTTCCGACAGGATGTCAACGTGGGAGTCGTCAAGATCGAGCACGAGCCTGCCGCCGGGCCGAATGTGCCGGTGAATGGCCTCCAATGCACTGATCTGCAAGTCACTTGTCAGAAGGTACTGAAACGAGTGAAAGGGCACCAAAACGACATCGAAAAGCTCACCAAGTTCAAGGTCTGTCATGTCCTGCTGCACAAACCGTAGTCGTTGTTGCGCCGCGGTAGGAATCCTGGCTACCTTGTGCTTCGCAATTGAAAGTAGGCCCTCCGATAGATCGACTCCGGTGACATTGAAGCCAAGCTCTGCGAGCGGCAATGCCACTCGCCCGGTTCCACATGCCAGTTCGAGCACGTTTCCGCCGGCTTCACGCGCAACCCCGGCGTAAAAATCGATGTCCCCGACCGGCGTCTGCGGCATCTTAGGGCTATAGAAGGCGTCGTAGGACTGAACAAAAATTGAATTGTCGGCGTCGTCGTAAAACCGTTTCAAAGTACTCTCCACGATTGGGCTCTGTAGGATCCGTTGCGAACTGGCCTTTTTGGCCAGACAACATTGTGTAAAAGGGTCGCTATCCGTTGCGGATACGCATGGAGCGAGCCGCCTTCTTGCTGGGACTCGGCGACGCTAGTGTAAAGGCTTGGGTACATACGACGACCGCGGATCTCGATGTAGCCTCATCAGTCTGCCACTTGCTAGTGACGGTTCGCAGCGGCCGGTTGGACCCTTCCAGCAGTTGAGGCGAGAAGTGAACAATCCAGCAATGAATGGTGGAGAGATCGACCGACCGGCAAGCCTCGCCCAGGCTGAGCTTGGGAAAGAGATGTATTGACGGCGGCAACAGCGTTGTATTGAGCGCGGTCATTGGACGATTCTCCTCGCGTCGTGATACGTTTACGGACAACCATGCATGCATCGTGCCATCGAGATACTCATTTAAAACAATATCGTGGGGCTCATACCGATTCTTCGATGTCAGACACGCGACAATTATTGTTCAGAAGAGCAGAGTGGTCTGTCCTCGGCCAAGCGGTTCTTCACAAACGCGCTGGCACGTCATGTGTCGGACCGGACCGCGGCGCATCGACGGTAGCGACCAATCAGCAGGCTATCGTCGCGGATACCACGCAGGCCAATGCATGGTGCCCAACCCTGACCAGCTCCGCCCGGGCGAACGCTGACCGCCGCGCATTACATTGGGGTCTGACGCAATCTCGATGATGCCGGCTATCCTCCCGCACCAATCTGGCCTGCAGGAGATCCCATACATCTGCCGCTTCACGCTTCACCACAACGCGCCGAAGGACAAGATGTTCAAGGTCCATGTCGCCGGCTACAGGCGCGGCCTCACCAAGCTATCAAGCGGTCGCTGCGACGCCGGGCCGCCGTCGAACCGGTCATTGGCCATCTCAAGCAGGATCACCGCATGGGCCGCAACTTCCTGACCTTCTCCGAAGGCGACGCCAACAACGCCATGATCGCCGCCATCGGCTACACCTGTATGGGGGCGATGATCGTCAAGCTTACTCTTCGTTCGTTTCCTCATCTCCTGGTTCGGCCAGTTGGCGACCATCTCCTCGTCCCGACCTTGGGCTTCGAACGGGCCGCCGCGCGCAGTGACGGTCAAGGGTGGGCCGCAGGCCCATCGCGCAGCGACTTGTCCTTGACGGCCACGAGCACGGCGGTAGGCCTTGTCGGGTCGGGTGAGCCCCTTTGTTGCGGGGGCCAAAACGCCGACGACAGATTCCGAGGCGAGCTCGCCGAGCCAGGCGCGAAGGTCGCGCGGCAGACTTGTATGCGGTAGATCCCCTGTGGATCTGAACCATGATGCAGCATGCGCATCGGTGGCGAAGCTCCGGGGCGGCGGTCCCATTCTTCAGAACGGCCTTGTTCTGCTCTTCCAACGTGCCCCTCATCACGCCGCACGCAAGACGACGCCCTGCGGCACCTCGCCGGTGGTGACGAGACGCCACAGCGCAATCAGCAGCTTGCGAGCCAGCGCCACGATCATCGTCTTGCGTGTGGTTTTGCGGCCATCAGCCGTTCGCGCCTGGTACCATTGGGCGAGGTCGCTGTCCTTCTGGAAGCTCAGAACCCGCCACGCCAGTTGAATCATGCCGCGCCTCACGCGGGCATTGCCGAAGCGTGCCAACCCCTTCTCGCGCCGGCGTTGGCCGCTCTCGTCCGGCGACCCCGTCAGCCCGGCATAGCGCGCCACGGCGCGGCGATCGCGCAAGCAGCGCGACAGGGCCTCGTGGACCAGCATGTCGGCCGTCTCGACGCCGATGCCGATTATCCGCGCGATGAGGCGTACCATCGCGTGCAGGCCGCTCGCCGCCGCAACCGGGGCGGCCGCCAGCCGGCGCAGGCGTTCCTGCTCGATGGTGCGGATCTGCTCACGCACCAGGCTGAGCCGCGCAAGCAAGCGGGAGAGCTCGGCGCAGGTGTTGTTCGGCAACGGCGTCCCCTCCGCCGTGCGGATGGCCGCGAGCCTGTCCGCCGCGCTGCGCAGGCTCAAGCGGAGGCTGCGGATGCCGCGGCGGGTGAGGACCGCCTTGATGCGGTTGACGAGCCGCGTCTGCTCGCCGACCAGGCTCTCCCGCTCGCGGCTCGGCCGTCGCGCGTCCTCCTCTTCGATGGTCGGGATCGCAGCCATGGAGCAATGGCGCTTCTCGCCGCGCAGCCAGCCAAGAAAGGCACGCATCAACAGCTCGGTGTCGAGGCGATCGGTCTTGGCGCGGCGGTGCTCGCGCGACACCGCAACGCTGGCGGGATGGATGGCCGTATGCCTCGATGCCGTGCGCCCGCAAAAGGCGCGCCAACCAGAAGCCGTCGCCAGCCGCCTCATAGGCGACGGCGATGCGCTTGAGCGGATGCCCAGCCTGGCCGGCTTCGTCGCGCCAGCGCTGCAACAGCTTCAACAGTGCTGGCGCATCGGCATCGAGCTTCTTGAGCGGCTGGCGTTTGGGACCCGGAACAAGCGCGGCGACCAGCCACTTCGCCTTGCTCATTTCGATGACGGCGATGATCGTGTTATCCTGCTCAAGAGCGGTGAGGGACCGGCTCGCGTCAAAAGATTGCGACATTGGGACACTCCTTCTGCTGGATGTTCTTGGGACGCCGAAGGATGCCACACCCTCGCCGCTCGCCCCATATCATCTTCAGCCTCTTGCTCAACTGGCTTTTGTTTGCCTTCTTCCTGGCCTGCTTCGCAACCCCTCCGGCCTCACCGGCCCAGCCACGATCAGCCTGACTTCCGCAGCTCAACCGGATAGCCTCTGAAGCGGGGCTCGCCTTCAACACTGTGCCGAAATGGCTTTCTTCACGGGCGACTACTTAGAAAAGCGCCCTGCCGGTAGGGAGGAATACCGGCAGGGCGCGCCGCGCAAAGGCCCCAGTCAATGGGAGAGACTGGACCGCTGCGACAAGAATTGAGCCTTGTCAGAATTCTCGCGCTCAAATCCCTATCGCCTCGTAGGCGGCGGCGATCCGGCGAATAGAGACGACGTGGGCACCCCGTTCTGTAGTCGCCGAGCTCCGGCTGTGCCTCTAGCAGGTCGGCTATATTTACCCAAGTGCTGCGCATGATGTCTTCCAGGCCCGAGCGAACCAAATCAATCTCGGCACCCCCTTCAAGAAATTCGTCGCGCATTTCGGCGGGAAACGGGTTGCCTGTCATCCGCTCGAGCGCAGTGGCGATCGTGTGGTTGCGCCGCTCCCGCCGCCGCCTCTCCATCAAGCCGAACTGAATGTGGGTCAGGTTCTTCACCCACTCGAAGTAGCTTACC
Organism: Mesorhizobium sp. M0001; assembly: GCF_040324255.1. NCBI lineage: Bacteria > Pseudomonadati > Pseudomonadota > Alphaproteobacteria > Hyphomicrobiales > Phyllobacteriaceae > Mesorhizobium > Mesorhizobium sp. M0001. The sequence goes on along the minus strand of NZ_JAMYVS010000028.1, from coordinate 17,733 downwards.
ACCACGCCGCCCGCGTTGACGTAGAGATCAGGAAGGATTGTCACGCCTCTCGAGCGCAGTATCTGGTCGGCCTGAAAGGTGATCGGTCCATTTGCGGCTTCGACAATGAAGTGCGCTTTGATGCGCTCGGCATTTTCACTGTGAATGGCATTCTCCATCGCCGCGGGAATAAGGATGTCGCACGCTTCCTCGATTCCCGTCATGTCGCCCGGGAAGGACTTGGCACCGTCAAAACCTAGAATGCTGCCGGTGCATATGTGATGCTGCTTCAACGCCTCGACGGGAAGGCCTTCTGGGTTGGCGACATATCCGTCGCGTTCGGCAATGACTAGAACGCGCGCGCCATCTTCTTCTGAGAGGAATTTGGCAGCGTGGTAGCCCACATTGCCAAACCCCTGAACGACCACAGTTGCCGCCTTCAAATCTCGCCGTCCCGCAATCCCGGGCGTACGCGGATCGCCAAGATAACTTTGGATGGCGAACTGCACGCCGCGGCCTGTCGCCTCTATGCGTCCGGCGATTCCTCCTTTGGACAGCGGCTTCCCCGTCACGCAAGCGCGCGCATTGATGACGTCGGTAGGGTTGGCACGACGGAATTCGTCCATCATCCAGGCCATTTCCCGCTCGCCGGTGCCCACGTCCGGAGCAGGTACGTTGAGCCCGGGGCCGATCAGACCGCGTTTGTTCAGCTCCTGAGTGAACCGGCGGGTAATCCGCTCGAGTTCTTGGGGTGTCCATTCGCGCGGATCAATCTTGAGAGCGCCTTTTGATCCTCCGAAAGGCACATCGGCCAGTGAGCATTTGAGCGTCATAAGGGCTGCAAGCGCCTCTACCTCTTCGGCATCGGCATCGGGCGCAAAGCGGATGCCGCCCTTGACCGGCTCGCAATGTTCGCTGTGCACCGAGCGCCACCCGACAAAGCTATACATGCGGCCGCGCAGCCTGACACCAAAACGTACGGTGTAGGTCGAGTTGCATTGAACGATCCGCTCGGCAAGCCTTTCCGGAAGCTCGAGGAAGGACATCGCGTGACGGAAATTCTTGTCTACGCTCTGCAGACACTCGTGGTGGAGGCTATCATTGCTCGTCTCGAGAGGACGTGCCAGTGGTTGCGGCGTTAAAGCCGACGGGTGATGGGGTTTTCACGATCGCCGCTCGATGATCCTCGCCAGGCCCATACGAAGCTCGCAAACTGTCTTTGCACACGGTCCATATCTCCTTTGACGGTCTAGGGAGTTGCAGGTCAAATCTCGACATTCAGGTCAGGGCCTCCACGCACAGAGCGACGCCCATGCCGCCGCCGATGCACAGCGTGGCAAGGCCCTTCTTGGCGCCGCGGCGGCGCATCTCGAAAACCAGCGTGTTGAAGACGCGGGCGCCCGACGCGCCGATCGGATGGCCGATGGCGATGGCGCCGCCATTGACGTTGACGATCGACGTATCCCAGCCCATGCCCTTGTTGACGGCGCAGGCCTGCGCAGCGAAGGCTTCATTGGCCTCGACAAGGTCGAGGTCCTTGACCGACCAGCCGGCCTTCTCGAGCGCCCGCTTCGAGGCGGGAATAGGTCCGGTGCCCATGATCGCCGGATCGACGCCGGCCGTCGCCCATGAGGCGATGCGCACCAGCGGGGTGATGCCGCGCCTTGTGGCTTCAGCCTCGCTCATCAGCAGCGCGCCGGCGGCGCCGTCATTGATGCCCGACGCGTTGGCGGCGGTCACGGTGCCGTCCTTGTCGAAAGCCGGCTTCAGCTTGGACATGGCGTCGATGGTGGCGCCGTGGCGGATGTACTCGTCCTGGTCGACGACAGTGTCGCCCTTCCTGCCCTTGATCGTGAAGGCGACGATCTCGTCCTTGAACTTGCCGGCCTTCTGCGCGGCCTCGGCCTTGTTTTGCGAGGCCAGCGCAAACTGGTCCTGGTCGTCGCGGGTGATCTGGAACTGGCGGGCGACGTTCTCGGCGGTGTTGCCCATGTGGTAGCCATTGAAGGCGTCCCACAACCCGTCCTTGATCATGGTATCGATCATCTTGTAGTCGCCCATCTTGACGCCGGCGCGCAGGTGCTCGGCGTGCGGCGACAGCGACATCGATTCCTGGCCGCCGGCGATGATCACAGTGGCGTCGCCGGCGGCGATCTGCTGCATGCCGAGCGCGATGGCGCGCAGGCCAGAGCCGCAAACCTGGTTGAGCCCCCAGGCGGTGGTCTCCTTGGGCAGGCCGGCATTGATCGACGCCTGGCGGGCGGGGTTCTGGCCCTGCGCGGCGGTCAGCACCTGGCCGAGAATGACCTCGTCGACTTCACCCGGCTCGACGCCGGCGCGCGCCAAAAGCTCCCTGATCACGACGGCGCCAAGCTCATGCGCCGGGGTGGCGGCGAAGGCGCCGTTGAAGGAGCCGACAGCCGTGCGTGCGGCGCTGGCAACGACGATTGAGGTTTTGCTCATATTGCTTCCTCTATTTTGGAACTCGCGACACCAGCCAGCACACCCGTTTCAGTTGACGATCGTTGCTTCGGTCGCGCCGCGGAGGTGGTCGTCGGTCACGCCGTCGGCGCACTGCACGAGCTTTAGCCCGCCCTCGACGACATCGAGCACGCCAAGATTGGTGATGATGCGATCGACCACGCGCTGGCCGGTAAGCGGCAGCGTGCAGGCCTTCAGCACCTTCGACTCTCCGCCTTTGTTGGTGTGGTCCATGACGACCACCACCCGCTTGACCCCGGCAACCAGGTCCATCGCCCCGCCCATGCCCTTAACCAGCTTGCCTGGGATCATCCAGTTGGCGAGGTCACCGCTCTCCGAAACTTCCATCGCGCCGAGGATAGCCATGGCTATCTTGCCGCCGCGGATCATTGCGAAGCTCTGCGCGGAGTCGAAGAAGGCCGAATGCGGCAGTGCCGTCACCGTCTGTTTGCCGGCATTGATGAGGTCGGCGTCGACCTCGTCTTCGGTCGGGAAGGGACCTATGCCAAGCAGGCCGTTCTCCGACTGCAGCGTCACGTGAACACCCTCGGGAATGTGATTGGCGACCAGTGTCGGAATACCGATGCCGAGATTGACGTAGGTGCCGTCTTCAAGTTCGCGCGCGGCCCGCGCCGCCATCTGGTTCCTGTCCCAAGCCATTGGTCTCTCCCTGCCCTTAAGCTGCCGCGCGTGTCGTGCGCTGTTCGATGCGTTTCTCGTGCTCGCCCTGGACAAGGCGATGCACATAGATTCCGGGCAGGTGGATCTGATCAGGATCGAGGCTTCCGGCAGGTACGATCTCCTCGACCTCCGCGACGCAAACCCTTCCGCAGGTGGCAGCTGGCGGGTTGAAGTTGCGTGCTGTCATGCGAAAGACGAGGTTGCCGGAGGTATCAGCCTTCCACGCCTTCACAATTGACAAGTCGGCAAAGATGCCGGTTTCAAGCACATACGTCTCGCCGTTAAAGCTTTTGTGCTCCTTGCCCTCCGCGACCAGAGTGCCCACGCCGGTCTTGGTATAGAAGCCGGCGATGCCCGCGCCGCCTGCGCGCATTCGCTCAGCCAACGTCCCCTGCGGACTGAATTCGAGCTCCAGTTCACCGGTCAGGTACTGGCGCATGAACTCGGCGTTCTCGCCGACATAGGACGAGATCATCTTCTTGATCTGCTTCGTTTTCAGGAGTACACCGAGGCCGAAATCATCGACCCCGCAGTTGTTCGATGCAATCGTTAGGTGCTTAGTGCCCGCTTCACGGACTGCACTTATCAAGAGCTCCGGAATGCCGCACAGCCCAAAACCTCCTGCCGCAATCAACATGCCGTCAAACAACACACCTTCCAGAGCCTTGCCAGTATCGCTATAGAGCTTGTTCACGTAGCTTGCCTAAGTATTGGTTAGAAATTCATTATTGACGCGAGTCGCCTTGCCGATCGCGCCGCCCGAATAGGTATTCATTGTGGTCGTTGCGGATAGCCTCGCGAAAGCGTCAGATATTGCGCATTGTCCCCGTGCGAGCTGCGGCAGTGCGTGTCACGGCGACTTTTGTGCCCATCGGACATGAAACAATACCTGGCGGTCTAAATCTAATCGGAATGGCCCTCGCGCGCGACAAACGAAAGTTATTCCGAGCGGCGACGATTTATGATCTGGGCGACTCTCAGACCATCCCGCGTGGCCGCAGGCCGATTCATGGATAGGCATTGTATCGGCCCACTCCGGAGGCGGCGCCGGTAGCGAGCGCGCCCGCCCTTCCCCTTTTGTACAACATGATTGATAGCGGGACTGTTGGAACCTTTTGGCTACCGGTGCTATGGCACGCTTTCGAGATTTTCTTAGGATTAGATGTTTAGGGGGCCACCCGATCGTGTCCCGCGGCGTGGAGTAGCTGGCGGCATTAGTCGCCGTGCTCTCCGGCATGGGCCGGGCTGATCAGCGCGCCACGGCTGGCAGGCTGATCAGGGGATCATCCCTCATCTGGCTGATCGTTTCCAGAGTCATATATCTGGCCCGCTGCACTGCCCATTCATCGTTCTGTTCGAGCAGGATTGCGCCGACGAGGCGCACGATCGCATCGTCGTTCGGGAAGATTCCGACGACCTCGGTGCGCCGCTTGATCTCGCCGTTGAGACGTTCGATCGGATTCGTCGAGTGGAGCTTGGCGTGATGTTCCTTGGTGACGGCCCCCTTGAGGCCTTCGTGAGCATCGGAGACGACGAGCTTGACGCCGCGCAGGCCGCGACGTGTCAGCTTGCGCAGGAACACTGTCCAGACGGCTCGGCCTCCGAGGTGCCAATCTCCATGCCCAGTACCTCGCGCCGGCCGTCCGCGTTGACGCCGACGGCGATGATAACGGCGACCGAGACGATCTGCCCACCGCGGCGGACCTTCAGGTAAGTGGCGTCGATCCACAGGTATGGCCAATCGCCCTCGATCGGCCGCTCGAGGAAGGCCTTCACCTTCCCGTCGATCTCCTCGCACAGCCGCGAGACCTGGCTCTTGGATATGCCGCTCATACCCATGGCCTTGACCAGGTCGTCAACCGACCGGGTCGAGATGCCTTGCACATAAGCTTCCTGGATGACGGCGGTTAGCGCCTTCTCGGCCATGCGGCGCGGTTCGAGGAAACCTGGGAAGTAGCTTCCCTTCCTGAGCTTCGGGATGCGCAGCTCGACCGTGCCGGCCCGCGTCTCCCAGTCCCGGTCGCGGTAGCCATTGCGCTGGGCGAGCCGCAGCGGGTTCTTCTCGCCATAGCTGGCGCCGGTGGCCGCGCCCACCTCCATTTCCATCAGTCGCTCGGCGGCAAAGCCGATCATCTCCCGCAGCAGATCGGCATCCGGGGTCTTCTCCACGAGCGTGCGCAGGTTCATCATGTCGTCGGCCATCGGTGGTCCTTCCGAAATGGGTTGGCGTCAACAACCAAACCATACCGGAAAGCGCCGATGACCACCCACACGCCGCTCGCTCGCTACAGCGCTACTAACGGCGCGCTCGTGAGCGGCTTCGCTACCGCCGAGCTACACCTGTATGGGGCGATGATTGTCAAGCTTGCTCCTGGTTCGTTTCCTCATCTCCTCGTTCGGCCGATTGGCGACCATCTCCTCGTGCCGACCTGGCTTCGAACTGGCCGCCGCGCGCAGTGACGGTCAAGGGTGGCTGCAGGCCATCGCGAAGCGACTTGTCCTTGACGGTCACGAGCATGGGCGGCCGGCTTTGCCGGGTCGGGTGGAGCCCGTTCCGGTGGGGCCAAATGCCGACGACAGATTTCCGAGGCGAGCTCGCCGAGCCAGGCGCGAAGGTCGCGCGGCAGACTTGTATGCGGTAGATCGCAGTGGATCTGACCATGATGCAGCATGCGCATCGGTGGCGAAGCTCCGGGGCGGCGGGGCCCATTCTACGTCGGCGGTCCGAACGACCATGTGTAGCTTCGGGTTGCCGCCACCTCGGATCGTCATCCGCAGACCCTGCTGCGGGCCTGCCAATTGGGGTGTGCGCGTGGTTTTGCGGCCGTCGGTCGTGCGTGCCTGGAACCATCGGGCGAGGTCGCTGTCCTTCTGGAAGAGGAGAAAGCGCCAGGCCAACTGGATCATGCCGCGCCGCACGCGGGCATTGCCGGCGCGCGCCAGCCCTTTCTCGCGGCGGCGTTTGCCGCTCTCGTCCGGCGACCCCGTGAGGCCTGCGTAGCGCGCCACGGCGCGGCGGTCGCGCAGCTTGCGCGACAGCATCTCGTTGACCAGCATGTCGGCGGTCTTCGACGCCGATGCCGATGATCCGCGCGAGCAGGCGAACCATCGCGTGCGGGCCGTTCGCCGCAGCCGGAGCCGCCGCCAGCCGGCGCAGGCGCTCCTGTTCGATGGCGCGGATCTGCGCGCGCACGAGGTTGAGCCGCTCAAGGAAGCGGTAGAGCTCGGCGCGGGTGTTGTCCGGCAGCGGCGTTCCCTCCGCCGTTCGGATGCTCTCCAGCCTGTCCGCCGCCTGGCGCAGGCTCAGCCGGAAGCGGACGCCGAAGCGGGCGAGGATCGCCTTGATGCGGTTGATGAGCCGCGTCTGCTCGCCGACCAGGGTCCCCCGCTCGCGGTTCGGCCGCCGCGCGTCCTCCTCTTCGAGTGTCGGGATCGCCGCCATGGAGCAATGGCGTTTCTCGCCGCGCAGCCAGCCGAGAAAAGCGCGCATCAAAAGCTCGGTGTCGAGACGATCGGTCTTGGCGCGGCGGTGCTCGCGCGACACCGGAACGCTCGAGGGATGGATGGCATAGGCCTCGATGCCGTGCGCCCGCAACCAGCGCGCCAGCCAGAAGCCGTCGCCGGCCGCCTCGTAGGCGACGGCGATCCGCTGGACCGTGTGCCCGGCCCGGCCGGCTTCGTCGCGCCAGCGCTGCAGTAGCTTCAACAGTGCTGGCGCGACGGCATCGATCTTCTTGAGGGGCTGGCGCTTGAGACCTGGAATAAGCGCAGCGACGAGCCACTTCGCCTTGCTCATTTCGATGACGGCGATGATCGTGTTATCCTGTTTAAGAGCGGTAAGGGACCGGCTCGTGTCAAAAGATTGCGACATGGGACGCCTCCTTCTGATGGCGGTTGAAACAGCGAAGGATGCCACACCCTCGCCGCTCGCCCCATAGCATCTACCTGGTGGGACACGAGCGGGCCACGGGCCACCAGCCCGACCGGTCAGTGTTGCTGCTTTGCGTGCCCCGGTATGTGGCCATCTGGCCCGGCCGGGGCTGTCCTGCAACGATGGCGATCGACTGATAGATCGATGATGCGATCCTGGCGCTGCGTTGGGTGGGACGTCGACTTCAAAAGGAAGGTCATCGCCGACCGCCGAAGACGGCGCCGCCATCTCCGACGCCAGCGCCTTCGCCGGCATCGGCTTCCAGATCCTCGGGCTGCAACTCCTTTTGGGCAAGAAGCATGGCTTTGCGCTCCGAGAGACTGAGGAGTCGCAGGCGGATCGAGGAGGGCTCGGCGCCCTCCCCTTGCAACAGCGGAGCGCGACACATCAGGCCCCCTCTTCCCAATTCTTCTGTCGGCCGTCTCGAAAACTTCGTCAGGGCGTGGAACCTCTGGACTTGTTGCCCGCCAGAAAAAATGGAATTACGTTACTTCAACGCGGACCATACCAGCTCCAGTGTCGATCCAAACGTCCTTGTCCAGCTTTCCAAGAATCCTTGCTATCACGATCATTTCCGAGCCGCTCGGCGCTTTCGCAATCGATGTAACATTTCCAATACAAACATTATCCGACCAAACTGGAGCATGAATCTGCGGCTCCGCCGGTGCCGCTTCGACAGTTCGCAGTACTACAATCCTGGTGACCTTCTCAGTCTCAGTGGGGCCGAGCACCGCAGGAAAATATGCGTTGACATCCCGCCCCCATCGAACAATTCCTTTGGCTACTCGCAGCTGCTCGACTGCCGATGCACCAACTGGGGTGAACTGTGCGAGGCCGGACTTACCGTGCTGCAGCACGGATTGATAAAGGGTGATCGCATATTCCGTCGCGCAGAGAATGATAAATTCTGAATCCACCGGCGCTATCGTCACAGGAACTACGCCGATATAGCCTCTATGTGTCTCCGCAAGTTTGTCGAAGCCTTTGAGCGCGCACATGACTTTTTCTGCTGCTGCTCCGGCGATCAAAAACTGCGCCCAACCTGAGGTCTCATCACTAATCGTGCTCGCCCTCGCCACACGCGATAAGAGCCGATGGAGCGCCGGAGCCTCAGCTGGCTCCGCAAGGAGCAGCCAATCGTCCGAGCCCAGTGGAAGCGCGGTGGGTATGCTTTCAACGCCGCCTCGCGAATTCATCAACGTCAACTTCTTGGCAGTGCTTCCGTTCTCAGGCGACCACTCGGAAGCTATTTTTCTTAGCTCATCCGTCGTTCCGTAGCCTCTGACGCGTATCTTGCCGAAATAACTTTGGTCCACCAAACCAGCGGCTGAACAGAGCAGCGAAACCTCGCTGGAGGTCTGGTCGTTGTCAGGGTTGCCAAACGATGTTGCGACTTCCCAGCCACAAACCGGCTGGAAATTAGCGCCCTGCGCCTGAAGCAGAGAATGAACTGGAGATAGCCGTACGTCTCTGGTTTCGGATATTTGTGCGGACTTCGAGAAGAAATAGCCCGAGCTAGTTAGATCAGGACCAGTAAGACGCAGCCATTCTTCCGACCCTTCAAATCCTTGAAACCGGCATATATCAACGTCCGTTAGATCCTCAGTTGGGGCGCCCTGCGTGATTAGCTCGGCGATCTGCCGGCCTGCCATGAGGCTTCCAGCAATACCCCCGGAATTCATGCCGGCCAGTGTATAAAAACCCTTTGTCTGGTTTGCCTCGCCGAGGATGTATCGATGATCGGGCGTGAAAGCTTCTGGTCCATTAATAAATGTTTTTATCTCAGCTGAAGAAAAGATCGGAAGTCGCTCGACAATTCTATCAACGTATGGGGTGAGCTGCTCCCAGCATTCGGGGAGAAGGCCAAAAGAAAAATCGCTTGGTAGATCCGAAAGGTTCATTGTCTTTGCATTCTGATCGAACACCCCGAGTAGCAATCCCCCGACCTCCTCACGTCCGTAAAAGAGTTCGCCATCAGAGCGAAAGCCTGGAAGATTTTTTGGTAATCCTTCAATTGGCTTTGTAATCACATAGAAATGTTCGTTTGCGACTATGGGCAGAGACAAATCCACCATAGCTGCAATCTCTCGCGCCCAAACCCCTGCGCAGTTAATAACAATCTCGCAATTTATGTCCCCCTCTTCCGTCGATACCGCTCGGATTCGGGAGTTATCTGATGTAATCGAGGTGACTCGGGCGTTCTCGAACACCTTCGCTCCATGGCGCCGCGCTAAGCGCAACAACGCTTCTGTGAACCCCGCCGGATCGACGCGGTAAGCGTCAGGATTCCATAGGCCGCCGAGCAGCCCACCCGGCGACAAAATGGGCAACAAATTTAGCGTTTCATCAGGAGTCAGAGTTTCAAGGCGAATGTCTGCGCTTCTTCCGTGAGCTGACATTCGACGAAATTCGGCCATACTCTCTTCGTGGTAGGAGAAGACCATCCGTCCAATTACTTTTCGGCCAACGCTAAGGCCCGACTCCTCCTCGATGCGCTGAATTTCGCTCTGCGCATAGCGGAATTTCCGAAGATCGGCAGGATTCACGCTGGTCGCTGTAAATCCAGCAGCGGAATGCCAAGTGGTGCCACTTCCGATGGCGTTGCGCTCTAAGACTACAATGTCTGTCCAGTCCAGTTTCGTGAGGTGATAGGCCACGCTCGCACCGACCGCTCCTGCGCCGATCACGACGACTTGAGCGTGGGAGGGAATTCTAGACATAGGTATGCTCTCGCTTGTATCGATTTACGGTCTCGAACTCTAAGTCCCATACGATTGAAAAATCATCCTTGTTTTGTTATGAAGGCTCCAGGTTAGTTATGATAGAGCGCCTCGCAGGTGGCTCTTGAATCAGCGGCGTCGTTCTTCTGACTATGCTGTACGTCATGGCCGAACTCTATCTCATTTCCAAGCCATTGAAGCAGCGCCAGAACATCCTTCCGCTGCAGCGGGTAGCGGGGTGCCGTAATGGCTAACCATCTCCGCATAGGTCCGGTTGAGACCGCGGTCGTAGCAATCGAGGCTGGTGACGGCTGCGTTGAGATTATGCAGATTTGAGGCGAGCTCGCTGGCTCTTTGGTGTTTTGGCGAAAGTAACCGGTATTGATTCTATTCTGCAGCGATGCCTGCGCGGCTTGGTGCTCGGTGTGAACAGTGGAATCCACAGGACCAAATCGATGAAGTACTGCACGATGGTGAGCGCGGTCAGTAGCCATCCGGTCCATCAGAGTTATAAACGTTGCAAGTTGCTTATTGTTCATCGCCCGATCGCGCTGGCCGTCCGAGGTGAACAGTATTCCAGCCGGTCGGTTGTCACTTCTCCGGATGATCTGCTACAGCCGATTTGTTGAGCCAGATCTGAAGGTACAACGCCATTAAGTTTTGTCGTCGTGACAAGCAAGGAGTGCGAAGATCCCCCCAGGCGTTTACGTCACCAACGCCCTTGAGCACTGGAACTTGCGACAGACCCAGATTTGGCCGCCACAGCCGGCTCTTCCGAGACCTTTGTCGCCGGAGCGCGCACATGGCAGGCGACGACGCGCCCGTCTGCCATCGGCACCAAAGGCGGAACCTCAATGCGGCATCGCTCGATCGCGAGCGGGCAACGCGGATGAAACGCGCATCCCTTTGGCGGATTGATGGGGCTCGGCACCTCGCCTTCCACGGGCGCCTCCAGCCGAACCCGCGTCGGATCCGGCACCGGAGCTGCCGCGATCAGCGCCTCGGTGTAGGGATGGACCGGTTTGGCGAACAGCGCCTCGCTCGGGGTGAGCTCCACGATCCGCCCCAAGTACATGACCGCAACGCGATGCGCGATATGCTCCACGACGCCAAGATCGTGCGAGATGAAGACGAAGGCGATGCCCATCTGCTGCTGGAGATCCAGGAGCAGGTTCAGGATCTGCGCCTGCACGGAGACGTCGAGGGCTGACACTGCCTCGTCGGCGATGATGAGCGAGGGGTTGAGCGACAGGGCGCGTGCAATGCCGAGCCGCTGGCGCTGACCGCCCGACAATTCGGAAGGGAGCCTGTGCATCATTTCGGGCGACATTCCGACTTTTCGGAGAAGGTCCGAGGCAAGCGCGTTGCGCTGCTTACGGCTGAGACGTTCAAAATTCTCGACGGGTTCGGTAATAATTTGCCCGGCCGTGAGGCGCGGATTTAGCGACGAGTAAGGATCCTGAAAGACCATCTGCATCCGACGGCGCCACGCGTGAAGCGCGTCTTTCTTGAGACCGGCAATATCGGTCCCGTCGATCAGTACGCGCCCACCCGTCGGCTCAACGAGGCGCATCAGGAGCCGCGCCACCGTGGACTTGCCACAGCCGGATTCACCGACGATACAGAGTGTCTCACCCGCCTCAACGGAAAAGGATACATCCTCCACTGCCCGGATCACCGGAATGCTTTTCTCGAAGATTCCTGAGCCAAGCGGATAGTGCTTGGTCAGGTTCTCGACTTTCAGCAAAGGATTACTCATGCGCCCATCACCTCTTCGGCGCGCCAGCAAGCCGCGGCATGGCTCGACCCAACATCACGCAGGGGGGGCCTCTTTTCGCGGCAAATATCTATTGCGAACGGACAGCGAGGCGCGAAGCTGCAGCCCACAATGGGCTCGCGCAGGCTTGGGACAATGCCGGGGATTTCTGGAAGGCGGCGCTGGCGGCCGCGCCGACGGTCAGGCACCGATCGCATGAGCCCCTGAGTGTAGGGATGCGCCGGACGCGCAAACAGATCTATCACGCTCGCTTGTTCTACGATTCGGCCGGCATACATCACAATTACGCGCTGGCAGGTCTCGGCTACAACGCCGAGGTCATGCGTGATGAACATGACGGCCGTGCCCGTTCGCTCTTTCAAATCGACAATGAGCCGCAGGATTTGTGCCTGGATGGTGACGTCAAGCGCAGTCGTCGGCTCGTCGGCGATCAATAGTTCCGGAGAACAGGCAAGAGCCATGGCGATCATGGCGCGCTGGCGCATGCCCCCTGATATTTCGTGGGGGTAATTGTTGACGCGCCGCTCGGGGTCGGCGATGCGGACGAGGCGAAGCATCTCCTCGGCCTTCACCATGGCAACGGACCGCGAGGCCTTGGTGTGGATCTGCACCGCCTCGGCGATCTGGTGGCCGACCGTATAGACCGGATTCAGGCTCGTCATCGGCTCTTGGAAGATCATAGCGATCTGATCGCCGCGGATCTGTCGCATCTCGCGGTCGGACAGCTCAAGGATATCGCGCCCGTGAAAGCGGACCTCGCCACCGACAGTCCTGGCGGTCAGCTTCGGCAGCAGGCGAAGAATGGAGAGAGCGGTGACGCTCTTTCCGCATCCAGATTCGCCGACGACGCCGAGCGTTTCTCCTTTCTTCACCTGGAAGCTGATGCCGCCCAGGGCGCGGGTGACGCTTTCCTCGCCGTAAAAGTGCGTTTCAAGGTCGCGAACGTCGAGAAGCACATCGTTCCCTCCGGTTTGATGCATCTGCACGTTAGCGCCTCCGCTTGGCGCGGGGATCGAACAGGTCGCGCAGACCGTCGCCGAGCAGGTTGACAGCAAGGACCGTGACGGCAAGACAGATACCGGGGGCGAAGATCGTCAATGGGGCGATAGCAAGATACAAGCGCGAACTGGCGATCATGTTGCCCCAGCTGGGGATCTCGGGCGGCACGCCAACGCCGAGGAAGCTCAGCCCTGCCTCCGTCAGGATCGCGCTGGCGCAGACGGTAGCGCCCTGGACCATTAGGGCCGGAATGGTGCTTGGCAGGATATGCCGCCACAGCACCTTGGGCAGGCGCGCACCGCCGCAGAGCGCGGCCTCCACATAGGGACGCTCACGAACACCCAGAACCACAGAACGAACCAGCCGCGCGACGGCTGGGGTCTCCGGGATCGCGATGGCGACGATGAGGATGCCGATGCCGGGGCCTGTCAGCGAGATTAGGGCAACCGCCAGCAAAATGGTCGGGATGGACATCAGGCCGTCCATGACCCGCATGACGACATTGTCGAAGCTGCGGCTATAGCCGGCGATGACACCGATCAAAAGCCCAGCAAGAGCCGCGCACGCCGCCGACAGCAGTCCAACCATGAGGGAGATCCGAGCGCCGAAGATCGTTCGGGCAAACACGTCCCGGCCCAGATTGTCGCTACCGAACCACATCTCGGCGGAAGGCGGCTGGAGGCGCTTGAATGGATCCATGTTCACCGGATCTCCGGCGTAAAGCGGGGCGGCGAGCGCCAGAATGATCAGGAGCGCCAGGAGGCCGCCGCCTGCAAGAACAAGCGGATGCCGCCTTGCCAGACGAGGCAGGTCAGATAGTCGCAGACGGCCCGTAGGGACGTATTCAACTGGTGCGGAGAGGAGCGTCATATCAGTACCGGATTCGGGGATCGATCAGCGTATAGGCAACATCGACCGTGAGGTTGATCAAGACGTACAGACCCGAAGTCAGGATGAGTACGCTCTGGATTATGGGATAGTCGCGATTGTTGATCGCATCGACGACCAGACGACCGATACCGGGTATGTTGAACACCGTTTCCGTGAGGACGACTCCGCCGATCAGATAGGCGAAGCTAATGCCGATGACGGTCAGGATGGGGACGCCGGCATTTTTCAAGGCATGGTGGAAAAGCATGGCATAGGACGAAGCACCCTTGGCCGCGGCCGTTCGCATATAGTCTTCCGACAGGACCTCAAGCATGCTCGCCCGCGTAACCCGCGCGATGAATGCAATGTAGCCGAGCCCCAACGCTACGGTTGGCAGTATCAGGTGCACAAACCAAGGGCCGAGGCCACCATCGATCGGGACGTACCCCTGGACCGGCAGCCAATGCATCCTGATGGCGAAGAAATAAATGAAAAAATAGCCGATGACAAAAACAGGGACGGAATAACCAAGTGCCGAAAAGGCGGCGAGGAGGCGGTCGACGAGCCCGCCAGTTTCCCACGCGGCAAGGATGCCGAAAGAGACCCCGACTGTCACCGAAAGGATCATGGTCAGGATCGACAGGGAAAGGGTTGGCTCCAGTCGCTGCGATATCAGTTGGAGAACCGGTCGCCCAGTGAAAATCGAGGTGCCGAAATCGCCGCCGAGCATGTCCCGCACCCAACGTATGAACTGAACCGGCATAGGATCGTTCAGGCCCAGCTGCTCGCGGATGCCGGCGATCACATCCGCCGTTGCCGACCTGCCGGCAATAATGGCCGCCGGATCGCCCGGCGCCAGCCTGAGAAGCAGGAAGATGAAGATTCCGACCACCGCCATGACGGCGATAGTCGAGACCATCCTGCGCAGGATGTAGGCACCCATCAAGTGGAAGCTTTCTGCATGTTCCACATTGGGAAACCGTAATTGCCAGGGACCTCGAGGAGGCCGGTAAGCGCCTTCCGGTGGGCAACTGGATAGACAGAGCGCCCCAGCAGAACGCCGCCGACGAAGTCCCACCATACTTTTTGCATTTTGCGGGCCAACGCCTTGCGCTCTTCCATCGTTCCGACATCTACCCATTTGGCCCGAAGAGCCTCATATTCCTCGTTCTTCGGCCAGCCGAAATAGGCCTCTTCGCCATTAGCGAGCAAGAAGGGAGTGTTGACCGGATTGTACCCGCTATAGTCAGAGATGAAGATGTTCCAGCCCCCATTCTCGACGGGACCCTTGTTCGCCCGACGCTGGGTAAGCTCACTAAAGGACATCGGCTCGAGTGCGGCGTTGCCTCCAATCTTGCGCAGCATGTCCGCCAGAAGTTGCGAGGCATTGCTGGCCTCCGGCCAGTCCGTGGGTTGGAGGATGACTATTTTCTCGCCGGCATATCCAGCTTCCTGCAAAAGTTGCCTGGCCTTTTCAGGATCGCCACCCTTTCTGAACCATCCGGTATTCTCATCATTGGAATAAACGGGACTGTTTCCAAATATAGAAGACACTGTTTGGGTGAATCTTGGGTCCGGATACGCGACGCGCATGAACGCCTCCTGATCGACCAAGTGAAGCACCGCCTGTCGCGCTTTTACATTGTCGAATGGTGGCTGTAAAAAATTCATGCGCACGAACATTGTTGCGCTCGCCGTACTTAGAACTTGGAGCTCAAGATTCGGATCGCTTTCGATCACCGGGTAGAGATCGGCGGGTGGCGTCCAGACGAGGTCAGTCTCACCTGCCTGCAAGGCCGCTAAAGCGGTCTGTTGATCGGAAATAACTTGCCAGATCGCTCGATCGACCTTGACTACCTTTCCGCCGGCGAACCCGTCGGCGGGTTCCAAGCGGGGTACATATTGTTCATTTCGGTCGTAGGTGAAGCTTGCGCCAGGCTTGGCTAGAGCCTCATTGAATTTGAACGGCCCAGATCCGATATTCGAAGTGACTTGCTCGGTGGCGGGACGATCTGCATCTTTCTCCTGCATGATAGCTAGGTAAAGTCCCTCCACCAGCGCATCAACTAGAATCCCCAGTGGCTCCTTAAGAGCGATCGCGAAGGTCTTCTCGTCTTTTTTCGAAATATCCTTGGCCCTGGCCATGATTAGCTTTCCACCAGCGTCCGCCTGGCCCCAGCGTCGTATCGAGGCCACACAGTCCGCTCCGGTGACTGGGCTGCCATCATGGAAGGTTAGGCCGTCGCGGAGTTGGAACGTGTATGTCTTCTTGTCGTCGGAAACGCCCCACTTTTCCACCATTTGCGGCTGCGGTGCCCCTTTGAGGTCAGGTGCGAACAGCGTGTCATAAACCGCAAAGCCATGCATGCGTGTGATGTCAGCCGTTGATAGAATCGGATCGAAGACCGTGAGGTCAGCCATCACCATTCGCACCGCCCGAGCGTCATCTGGTGATGCCTGCGCCCGAAGCATTGATGGCATTGATAATGCCGTTCCGGCGGCCATGCCTGCCTTGATCAAGTTACGTCTAGAGATTGTCATGTTCTGTTCCTCCTCTTTTTTTGTCTTCTGGTGCTCATCCAAGAGCATTGGCTATATTCTTATGGAAGCGCCGGCAGAATGCCGCCGGGCGGTGATTTCGGGACTGGCAATATCGTGCTCGGGCCAGAAGCGCGACTTCGGGTAGTCGAACTGATTTTTTCTGTAGTAGCCAACGCCGGGAGTATTCACGAGCACTGGTGTAGCGAGACCGGCGAAATTGAGAGCGAAGTGAAAGCCCGATTTAACAACTATGAAATCAAGATTTTCGATAACTATATTCTGGCTCGTGAAAGCAGCCGGATCAGTAGTATCGGCCGGCTTTGTGGTCAAAAGTACATGGATGCGTTCATCCACCTTTAGAACGGCCGTTGGTCCCATGGCACAGAGGTCGCCTCCGCCGACGGGACCCTCCACAACGAAATTTCCATCGCTCACGTGTTCAACTCGCCCGGTGATCAATCGAGGCGTGAATCCTGGCGTGAAACCTGCACCGACGGACAGCGTAACAGTTGCACCTACACCAGCCTCTATCACCCGAGCCGCTGCGACGGGATCGGTGATCGGTACTGCACCGCGCAGTCCCTGATAGCCATCGAGCGCTGCGGAAAGCAAAATAGTGCCATCTCCCGGCGCCCCCGCAGCGACCCGGTCGCCCATATCGCCGATCGCAAATGGCCGTTTATCCGGCGAACTCCGCACACGCTCAAAGACGTCGTCAACTGTCAGGAGATCGTCCTTGAAGCGCTCACGTTCGACCCAGAAGCGGGTCGCAAGGTCCACCGCTAGGGACGGTGTGTCGGCGTCGGGACCATCGCTCAGAATGGTGATAACCTGGCCAATTTCGTCATCATCGGTAAAGCGGAACACGTTGTAGATCGAGATATCTCTAATCGATGGATGCAGAGCCGCGTATTCGCGTGCTTTTGCATGAATTTCGGCCAGCGGGCCGGAAGCGGTTTCAGCCGCACCGGGCAATATCATTGGCACCCGCGCGGAAACCGTGACCGGCTTCAGCCGTCCTTCAAGTTGCTCGATCAGAAGTTCTGCAACTTTCTGGCCACATTCGACAAAGTCCGAATGAGGGTTTTCCTTGCAGGCAATACAAATGTCGGTGTTGTCGAGCATACGGGGCGTGATATGGCCATGAAGGTCGAGGCCGATGCCGATCGGCACATCGGGCCCGGCGACATGGCGAAGCGCCTCGAGAAGGTCGCCTTCAGCATCCGGCGTTTCCGTCGTGCCCATCGCGCCATGAAGGTCCAAACCTATTGCATCAGGCTCGATGCGTCGAACTGCATCAATGAGTTCATCGCGCATACGCACAAAGAAATCATGATCGACAAGGCCACCGGCGCCCCCGTTTGCCGAAAAGACCGGTTCAATTCTGGCACCCGCCGCGACAAGCGTTTCAGTCAGTCCCTTCAGCACGCCGGCTGGCGATCTTAAGATGTCGTGGCCACGTTCCACCACGAAGAGCTCCTCGTCGGTAAGCCTTAGGTTCAGCCTGTGGGATTCGTGGCAGAAACGGGCAACAAGAATGCGATAAGGCTTTGAGATTTCTGGCACTCGATTAATCCCTGTTTTGTAAGGTCGTGGCCGAGTCAGCTAGGGGGAATGCGGGAATCCGGTACTGAATCCTCATCGTATGGCAGTCAGTCGAAGTCATCAGCCAGTTCGCCATATCGGTCCAAAAAGACGCCAAAAGCATTCTCCATCGCCGAGAACTCGTCGTCGGTATTGACCATGGACACGGT
>NZ_JAMYVS010000027.1:0-24545 GCF_040324255.1 Mesorhizobium sp. M0001 | reverse complement strand
GAGCTGATCGTGCCGATCGCCATGGAAGAGAAGCTGCGCTTCGCCATCCGTGAAGGCGGCCGTACCGTCGGTGCCGGCATCGTCGTCACCATCAAAGAGTAATCGAGCCCGGCATCGCCGGATCGAAACGGATAGGGGCGGCCCTCGGGCCGCCCTTTTTCGTTGGCCAGATGTGCCTGTTTGGGGTCCCAATCTCTGTTGCAAGTCTGTGAGCCTCTACAGTATAGATTGCGTTGAGGGCTTGGTCGGATGGTTCCACAGCACCGTTTGCATAGTCGGCCATGGTTGGCACTGGGGCTGATCTGCCTGGTGTCGATGCTTGCCGTGGGCAGCGCCGCCTTCGCGGCCGAGACAAAAAATTCAGAGCCGGATCCGGATCCGCCGATGCGGTTCGTCGTCGTGCGCAGCGACGCGGCGGGCTGTGAGCCGACCTGTCCGGAATGGATATCGGCCGAGGGTGCGATATCGGCCAAGTCGCCGGCGCTGCTCAAGGCTGCCCTGAAAACGCTCGGCGGCCGCAAATTGCCGATCGTCATCAACTCTCCGGGCGGCGATGTCGATGCGGCCATCGCCATGGGCCGGATGATACGCAAGAACAAGCTCGACATCGCGGTCGGCAGGACCTGGTTCGTCGGCTGCGAGCCGGGGATGAAAAACTGCAAGGAGAACGACGCCAGAGGCGCGCACTATATCGGCAGCCCCTATGTGCTCGGCAGCTATTGCGCGTCCGCTTGTCCAATGATGCTGGCCGGCGGCACCAGGCGCCTGGTCGGGCCGCTGGCCTATCTCGGCGTCCACCAGATCACGACCACGATCGTGCAGATGAACGTGCAATATCAGGTCCGCTACCGGATCGTGAAAGGCAAGAAGCGGGTCATCAGCAAGAAGGTCGTCAGCCGCAAGAACACCGGCAGCTACAAGACCTACGAGATGAGCAAGGGGGTGGAGCGCAAGCTGTCCGCCTATTTCAAGGAGATGGGTGTCGACCTCAGCATCATCGAGACGATGAAGAGCACGCCGGCCAGCGACATCCAGCAGATCGACCTCAGCGACATGCTGACAATGAAGCTGGTCACCAGCGACGACGCTGCAGATTTGCTGACCAGCGCAAGCCTGTGCAGGCTGAACCTTCCGGCTCCGAATTGCCGGGAAATACCGGCGAACAAGCCAGCCGGCGGCCTGCCGGACGTGGCAAAGGCTGCGCCGCTGCCGCTGAAGCCGGAGAGCGCGCCGCACGATGACGGCATGCGCTTTGTCGTGGTTCGCGGCAGCAACCCGCTCTGCAATCCCGACTGCCCGGAATGGATTGCAGCGCAAGGCGCGATTACGCCCCAGACGCCGCAGAAACTCAGCCAATTGCTCGCCACGCTTGGCAACCGGCGGCTGCCGATGGTGATCAGCTCGCGAGGCGGCGACCTCTCCGGCGCCCTGGCGGCGGGCCGGATCATCCATGAAAAGAAGCTCGACGTTGCCGTTGCCCGCACCGATTTCGTCGGCTGCGACCCGGCAGAGTGGAATTGCCTGGCCAGGGAAGGCGCCTATGCCGGGCTGAGCGTCGATGGCGACGGCGACTGCGATTCGGCCTGCGCGCTCATGCTGGCCGGTGGCGCCAGGCGGCTTGTCGGTACCCAGGCGCGGCTCAGCCTCTATCTCATGGGGCAGAAGCAGGCGGTCAAGTCCTACCTCGACGAGATGGCGATCAGCCCCGCTTTGTTCAGGGCGCTCCAGGGCAGTTCGGTCGAGCGTCAGCTCGAACCCGACATGATGCTGAAGGTTGGCCTGACGACCGGGCGCCAGTCGGTGGATGCGCTGACGGGTTCCAGCATCTGCAAGTCGGCGCCGAAACCTGAGAATTGCCGCGTGGTGCCGTCGTCCAATGGCTGATCGCGCCTATCGTCATGGAAGAGAAGCCTTGCTTCGCCTTCCGTGAAGGCGGCCGCACCGTCGTGCCGGCGTCGTCATCACCATCGAGAAATAGTCGAGCCGGTGTCAGCCGGATGGACCAGGAAAAGGGCGGTCTTTGGGGCTGCCTTTTTGTTTCCGGCGTTGCGCGGCACAAGTATTGCACGATTGTTTCAAAGCTATTGCAAGCACCGTCGCCGCAACTATTATGGATTGCATTGAGGGGTTTGCCGGGCGTGGTTTTGGGACAACGTTCAGACACTGCGGGACGGTGGCGGCGTGGGCTGGTCCGGCTGTCGACGGTGGCCGCGATGGCGATGGCTGCCTTCGCCGCGAAGGCCGAGGATGCCTCCCCCGGGACATGGCAGACAGTACCCCCTCTGCAGGGAGTGCCCTATCCGACGAATGATCCGACGATATGGTCCGAGGATCGCTCGGAGATGAAGTTTGTCGTCGCGCGCAGCAACGCACCGGGCTGCGAGCCCAATTGTCCGGAGTGGATCTCCGCCGAAGGCGACATCGCAGCCGGCACGCCAGCCCTGCTCAAGCGCACCTTGAAGAAGCTAGGCGGTCGCAAACTGCCGATTATCGTCAATTCCTTTGGCGGCAACGTCAATGCAGCGCTCGAACTTGGCCGGATAATCCGCAAGAACAAGCTCGATATCGCCGTAGGCAAGACCGAGTTTTCCGACTGTTGGCCCGGGACGGATGGTTGTGGTTTTAGTTACGGCAAAGGTTCCGCCTATCTCGGCCGGGCGTCTGATGGCGCCAGCTGCAACTCCGCCTGTCCGCTAATGTTTGCCGGTGGCGTCCGCCGCGTGGCCGGCGGCTGGAACTATCTGGGTGTTCACCAGATCACGACCACCTGGTTCCCCTCCACCACGCACTACCGGACCACATATCGCGTCAAACGGGGCAAAAAATATCGGGTCACCACGCAAACGGTCACTCAAGGTGAAAGCTACAAGACCTATGAGATGAGCAAGGGGTACGCGAGAAAGATCTCGGCCTATCTCCGAGAGATGGGTATCGGGCAGGGCGTGCTGGACTTGATGAAGGCGACGCCGGCGAGCGACATCAGGCAGATCGGCCTCCACGATATGCTGACGATGAAACTGGCCACCAGCACGGACACTCTGGACCTGTTTACCAGAGCAAGTTTGTGCATGTTCGACCCGCCGGCTCCGAACTGCCGGGAAGTGCCTGGACCGGCAGGCAAGCCGACGCCGCCGGTCGCTGCCACGACGGTCGCAGTCAAGCTCGCGAATGTGGCAGCCAAGCCCGCCGCTGTCACAAAGCCTTTGCCGGACCCCGCAGCGGCTCGTGTGGATATGAGCTTTGTCGTGGTCCGCGGCAGCGACCAGCATTGCACGCCGCAGTGTCCGCAATGGATTTCTGCGCAAGGCGCGATCACGCCTCAGACACCGCAAAAATTGCGCCAATTACTCGACACGCTTGGCAACCGGCGGCTGCCCGTGGTGATCAGCTCACGAGGCGGAGACTTGTTCAGCGCTCTGGCGACCGGACGGATCATCCATGAAAAGAAGCTCGACGTCGCCGTTGGCCGCACCGATATCGGTGACCCGGTCGAGGACGGCATCTATGCCGGGCTGAGCTTCGACGCCGGAGCCGACTGCGATTCGGCCTGCGCGCTCATGCTGGCCGGTGGCGCCAGACGGTTTGTCGGCCCCCAGGCGCGACTCAGCTTCTACCTGATGGGACAGAAGCAATTGGTGAAGACGTATCTGAATGAGATGGCGATCAGCCCCCGTCTGTTCACAGCGCTTCAGGACCGTTTCGCCGAGCGTGAGCTCGACCCTGATATGATGCTGGAGGTCGGGCTGACGACCGGGCCCCAGTCGGTGGATGCGCTGACGGGTCCCGGCATCTGCAAGTCGGTGCCGAAAGCTGAGAACTGCCGCGTGGCGCCGTCGCCCAACGCCCAGGCCGAAGCGCCGGCCAAATTGTAGCGCGGCGGGTTCACACTCGCCATCGAGGCAGGTTGAGCAGGGCGCGATTTCCGCTATCGTCGTGCCGGCGCCGGGCTGGCGGAGGATCGACAATGAGCCAGGACATCCCGACACTCTACGAATGGGCCGGCGGCATCGAAGCCCTCAATCGGCTGACGGAAACCTTTTACGACAAGGTGTCCCGCGACCCGGTGGTCGGCCCGGTGTTCAAACACATGTCCCCGGATCATCCGGCGCATGTCGCGGCCTTCATCGGCGAGGTTTTTGGCGGACCCAAGACCTACAGCGAACAGCATGGCGGCCATCGCGAGATGGTCATGCATCACTTGGGCAAGCATCTGACGGAGGAACAGCGCCGCCGCTGGATCAGCCTGCTTGCCGATGCCGCCGATGCGGTCGGGCTGCCGGACGATCCCGAATTCCGTTCCGCCTTCATGGGCTATGTCGAATGGGGGTCACGGCTTGCCAAGATGAATTCCACCCTCGGCGAGACCTGCGACCCGCAGACCGAACCGATGCCGGCCTGGGGCTGGGGCGTACCGGGCGGGCCGTACAAGCCGCCGGCCGGGGATTGAGCGCCGGCATGCGGCTTCAGGCAGGCGAAAAATCGAGATCGGCAGGGACGGGCTGGTCATCACCTATCCGGATTTCCGGCAAAGGATCTGAAAGCGCGTCAGACAACTCTTTACAGCGCGCCCGGAAGCTTTTAGGAAGCGCCTGCGCTGAAACGCGCGTACGGGCATAGCTCAGTTGGTAGAGCGGCGGTCTCCAAAACCGCAGGTCGTAGGTTCGAGCCCTGCTGCCCGTGCCATTTTCCTCGTTGGAATCCGGCATTTTAGAAACGCCTTGTTTTGGCTCCTCGTTTGGTTGGGCTGAAGCCGCGTACTCGACGAGCCATCCGACGTTCCGGAGGCATGCGCAGAGCGAGAGCGCTGATGCGCAATGCCGAAGTCGGCGTATTTCCACGAACCGATTTCCTTGATTCAACTGCCATTGGCGAGCCAATTGCCGTTTGCGTTCACAATTCAGAATAGGCCTATTTTGCTGCCGCCGGCTGCTTTTCAGCGGCTGCGAATTATTGGAAGCGGGATGCTGGCCTGGCTTCTGGAATTTTTTTTGAATAGGGCTCTTGAACCGGTTTTCAGCCCTTCCTAATTCGTTTCCCGCCGAGGCCGATTGGCTTGGCAAAGGCGGCGCTGCTGGGCGGCGCCCTTGTACCCATGTTGCTTCAAGGAGAATGTGGCTATGAGAACCTTTGATACTCTCTATCGCAGCACCGTCGGTTTTGACCGTCTTTTCGACATGCTCGACAGCGGCACGCGTCCGGACTGGCCGCCCTATAACATCGAGAAGGTCGACGAGAACGATTACCGTATCTCGATGGCCATCGCAGGCTTCAGCCAGGATGAGGTTGAGCTGACCCAGCATGGACCCGAACTGGTCGTGGTAGGCCAGAAGGCTGATGACCAGAGCGGACGCCAGCTGCTGCACCAGGGCATCGCCTACCGCACTTTCAGGCAGACGTTTAAACTTGCCGACCACATGAAGATCAAGGCAGCAAACCTTGAGAACGGTCTCCTGACCATCGACATCGTCCGTGAGATTCCCGAAGAGCTGAAGCCGCGCCGCATCAGCATCGGGGCCGGCGACGCCCAGGTGGGCGGCAAGCAGATCGCCCAGGATACGGAACGCACCCGCAAAGCGGCCTGATCGTATCGATTCAGTTATCCCTGCGGTCCGCCTCCCGGCTTCGGCCGGGAGGCCCAGATTGCGGAGAATGGAGATGGACAACTTCTACGAGACACCGACACTTTCTGCGGCACGCTCGGGCAAAATTGAAACTTCTTTGTGCCTGCTCGACAATCCAGACGACGTCATCAACCATCCACGCCTCAGCCGTGGAGAAAAGCGGGCACTGCTTTCCTCGTGGGCGTCCGATGCCTGCGCGGTGGAAAACCAGCCTGCCTTGCGCCGCCTGGACAACGGCACGGTAATCCCTGTCGACCAGATTCTGAGGGCGTTGAAGGCTCTGGATGAGAAACCCACGCTGGGGAAAGAGACTTCAGGCCGGGTGCTGCCTTGGCGACCCTCCACGCGCCGCAGCGGTCTCAAAGCTTGGCGGCGTCGTGGCCGTTCTTTCGGCCCCGACGATGACGACGACCCGCCCCCGTGCCCGGCAGCGATCGCGCCGCGCCCACGCCCACCATGCGGAATCGGCGCAGTGGCCGGGGTCGAACTCGCCTGTGCCTAACTAACCCTGGGTTGATCCAGCTGCCTCGGCATGGGCAGCTGGATTCCAATCTTGCGTGCGCTTCATTTGGTTTCCAAAACAGCAGGTCGCAGGTTCGTCCGCAACGCCATTTCCTCGAACTTGTAATCGCGTGCCTGATTTCCGGATCCACCTCCTGGAATTGGGGTCCGGCATTGAAAAAGGGCAGGTGGCTTGCCATATTGGGCGAACTGAGGCATAAGGCCTCGATAGCCGGGACGGGACGACTGGATGGTTCCGAGGCGGCGTTTGGTCATAAAGCGGACACTTGCCACTTGCGTGGATCAAGAATCGGTTTTATGTAGACACAACAGACACGCGACGCGTGGAGCTGGGAAGCCGGCTTTACGCGTCCGATTTGCATGGGCGAAATGGCGCTGATTCGGCGTTGACTTGAACCCAGGCGGCACGTCCCGGCCAGCGGGATCATCCAGGAGACCCGGCCAACGGGTCTTGAAGACAGAGCGGCATATGGCTTCGAAAACCACAAATCCTTTCGTCTTTCTCCAGCAGGTCCGCGCGGAAACTGCCAAGGTGACTTGGCCGTCGCGCCGGGAGACGATGATCTCGACGGTGATGGTGCTCGTATTCGCGGTCATCGCGATGATCTTTTTCTTCACCGCCGACGTGGCCATGGGCTACGCGATCGAGCGGTTACTGAGCCTCGGCCATTAAGTCCGGCGATTACGGAGAAGTCTTGAAATGACCGCGCGCTGGTACATCGTCCACGCCTATTCGAACTTCGAAAAGAAGGTCGCCGAGGACATTGAGAACAAGGCCAAGCAGAAGGGCCTGTCCGCCGATATCGAGCAGATCGTGGTGCCGACCGAGAAGGTCGTCGAAATCCGCCGCGGCCGCAAGGTCGATGCCGAGCGCAAGTTCTTTCCGGGCTATGTGCTGCTCAAGGCCAATCTGACCGATGCGGTGTTCTCGCTGGTCAAGAACACGCCGAAGGTCACCGGCTTCCTCGGTGACTCCAAGCCGGTGCCGATCACCGAAGCCGAGGCGCAGCGCATCCTGAACCAGGTTCAGGAAGGCGTCGAGCGGCCGAAGCCCTCGGTCACTTTCGAGATCGGCGAGGCGATCCGCGTTTCGGATGGTCCGTTCGCCTCGTTCAACGGTTTCGTCCAGGAAGTGGACGAGGAGCGGGCGCGGCTCAAGGTGGAAGTTTCGATCTTCGGGCGCGCCGTGCCGGTCGATCTGGAATTCGGACAGGTCGAAAAGGGCTGATCCGAAAACCCTGCGCCGGTTCGCCGGCAAGGGGAGGCGGCGCGGAAAGCGCGCGGCCATGAACGGGTGGGAGGCGAATGCGGCTTTAGCCGGCCGCGCGGACCGCACCACCAGACTGCAACCGCCGGTGTTCCCGATACTGGGGCCGGCATGAGATAAAGGCAGGAAAGAGATGGCTAAGAAAATTGCAGGCCAGCTCAAGCTCCAGGTCAAAGCGGGATCGGCTACGCCGTCTCCGCCGATCGGCCCGGCACTTGGTCAGCGCGGCATCAACATCATGGAATTCTGCAAGGCGTTCAACGCGCAGACCCAGGAAATGGAAAAGGGATCGCCGATCCCGGTCGTCATCACCTATTACCAGGACAAGTCCTTCACCTTCGTCATGAAGACGCCGCCGGTGAGCTACTTCCTGAAAAAGGCGGCGAACTTGACTTCGGGTTCGAAAGAGCCGGGCAAGATCAAGGCCGGCACGATCGGTCGCGACAAGGTGCGCGCCATCGCCGAACAGAAGATGAAGGATCTGAACGCAAACGACGTCGAGGCGGCCATGCGCATGGTCGAGGGCTCCGCCCGCTCGATGGGTCTGGAAGTGGTGGGCTGAGATCATGGCAAAGATTGCAAAGCGTGTATCGAAGTCCCGCGACGGCATCGACCCCAACAAGGCCTATGCCCTTGGTGAGGCGCTGAAGCTGCTCAAGGACCGTTCGACGGTGAAGTTCGACGAGACCATCGAAGTTGCGATGAACCTCGGCGTCGACCCGCGCCATGCCGACCAGATGGTCCGCGGCGTGGTCAACCTGCCGAACGGCACCGGCCGCTCTGTCCGCGTCGCCGTGTTCGCACGTGGCGGCAAGGCCGATGAGGCTCGCGCCGCCGGCGCCGACATCGTCGGTGCCGAGGATCTGGTCGACATCGTCCAGAAGGGCACGATCGACTTCGATCGCTGCATCGCCACGCCGGACATGATGCCGCTGGTCGGCCGTCTGGGCAAGGTGCTGGGCCCGCGCGGCATGATGCCGAACCCGAAGGTCGGCACCGTCACCACCGACGTCGCCGCCGCCGTCAAGGCATCGAAGGGCGGCGCTGTCGAGTTCCGCGTCGAGAAGGCCGGCATCGTTCATGCCGGCGTCGGCAAGGTCTCGTTCGACGTCAAGGCGCTGGAAGAAAACGTCCGCGCCTTCGCCGATGCCGTGACCAAGGCAAAGCCGGCTGGCGCCAAGGGCAACTACGTCAAGAAGGTGTCGGTCACCTCGACGATGGGCCCGGGCCTCAAGCTCGACGTCTCGACGCTCGCAGCGTCTTGATACGAACATCTGGATCGGCTGCCAAGGCGCTGATCCGCAAGTGAATTCCGGGCCTCCGACTTGTCGGCGGCCCGGTACCGGAAGTCGAGAGGCTTCCGGAAATCCTGTCCGAGATTGCAGGCGGCCCAGAAGCCTTAATTGAACTAGGCCTGCATGAGACGGGTGAAAACCGGACAACGGAGCGACAAGCTCCAATGAAAGGTTCGAACCGTGTTTGCCTTTTGTCTGCGCATCTCCGGCTTGCCGTCGATGTGGCGAAAGGGGGCAGGATCCTCGAGCGTCGTTCGGGAGATCTGTAATGGATGGCCCGGCCGGCAAAAAGGCAACCCGACGCCTGTCCCACTAGCGGGGCAGGGGTCAACTGGAGATAGGCAGTGGACAGAGCGGAAAAACGCGAACTCGTCACGGGCCTGAATGGTGCTTTTGCAGGCGCTGGTTCAGTCGTCGTGGCCCACTACGCCGGTATCACCGTCGCGCAAATGAACGACCTTCGGTCGAAAATGCGCGCTGCCGGTGGCACCGTCAAAGTCGCGAAGAACCGTCTCGCCAAAATCGCTCTTCAGGGCACGGACTCCGCATCGATCATCGACCTGTTCAAGGGACAGACGCTGATCGCTTATTCGGAGGATCCGATTGCGGCGCCGAAGGTCGCGTCCGATTTCGCCAAGGGAAATGACAAGTTGGTCATTCTCGGCGGCGCAATGGGCACCACCTCGCTCAACGCCGACGGTGTGAAGGCACTCGCCACACTTCCGTCGCTCGATGAGTTGCGCGCCAGGCTGGTTGGCATGATCGCCACGCCGGCAACCCGGATCGCCCAGATCGTCAATGCGCCAGCGGCTTCGGTCGCGCGCGTCATCGGCGCTTACGCCCGGAAGGACGAGGCGGCATGAGGCCGTTCCTCGCTATCACAAACACACGTTCGAACCTGATGAAGGAATACAACAATGGCTGATCTGGCAAAGATCGTAGACGACCTTTCGAAGCTGACCGTCCTCGAGGCGGCCGAGTTGTCGAAGCTTCTGGAAGAAAAGTGGGGCGTTTCGGCTGCTGCTCCGGTGGCGGTTGCCGCTGCCGGCGGCGCTGCCGCTGCTGCTGCTCCGGCTGAGGAAAAGACGGAATTCGACGTCGTCCTCACCGAGGCAGGCGCTCAGAAGATCAACGTCATCAAGGAAGTCCGCGCCATCACCGGCCTGGGCCTCAAGGAAGCCAAGGATCTGGTCGAAGCAGCTCCGAAGCCGGTCAAGGAAGCCGTTTCCAAGGCTGACGCTGAGAAGTTCAAGGCCCAGCTGGAAGCAGCCGGCGCCAAGGTCGACCTGAAGTAAGCGTAAAAGCGGCGGGCGGCCTCGCGCCGTCCGCCACTCCCTTCACCAGAGGGGAGGATGCGTAGCGCGAGATGTACGAGAACCTCTTTCCTGAGGGCCGAAACCGGCCTTCAGGAAACGGGTTTTCTCCCGTTTTAGCCGTCGCCGCCAGGCGGCGGGAAACAGATCAGGGGCCGCCGCCGAGGTGGCCGCGCATGCAAGGTGAGCCGCGGCGAGGCTCGCCCCGAGTTTATAGCTAAGGAGCGACGATGGCCCAGACCCAGACTTTCAATGGCCGCAGACGCGTACGCAAATTCTTCGGAAAGATTCCGGAAGTTGCGGAGATGCCGAACCTGATCGAGGTTCAAAAAGCATCCTATGACCAGTTCCTGATGGTGGCGGAGCCCAAGGGTGGGCGTCCGGACGAGGGACTGCAGGCCGTTTTCAAGTCGGTTTTCCCGATCTCCGATTTCTCCGGCTCCTCGATGCTGGAGTTCGTGAAGTACGAGTTCGAAGGACCGAAATTCGACGTTGACGAATGCCGTCAGCGCGACCTGACCTATGCCGCGCCACTCAAGGTGACGCTGCGCCTCATCGTGTTCGATATCGACGAGGATACCGGCGCAAAGTCGATCAAGGACATCAAGGAGCAGGACGTCTATATGGGCGACATGCCGCTCATGACGCTCAACGGCACCTTCATCGTCAATGGCACGGAGCGCGTCATCGTCTCGCAGATGCACCGTTCGCCGGGCGTCTTCTTCGACCATGACAAGGGCAAGTCGCACTCCTCGGGCAAGCTTTTGTTTGCGGCGCGCGTCATTCCCTATCGCGGTTCGTGGCTCGACATCGAGTTCGATTCCAAGGACGTCGTGCATGCCCGCATCGACCGCCGCCGCAAGATTCCGGTGACGTCGCTCTTGATGGCGCTCGGCATGGACGGCGAAGAGATCCTGTCGACCTTCTACAACAAGATCACCTACAAGCGCGCCGGCGACCACTGGCGCATCCCGTTCAACGTCGAGCGTTTCCGCGGCCTCAAGGCCGTTGGCGACCTCGTCGATGCCGACACAGGCGAAGTTGTCGTCGAGGCCGGCAAGAAGATCACCGCCCGCCAGGCAAGGGCGCTTGGCGAAAAGGGTCTGAAGGCGATCAAGGCGACCGACGAGGATCTGCTCGGCAATTACCTGGCCGAGGACATCGTCAACTACGGCACCGGCGAGATTTTCCTCGAAGCCGGCGACGAGATCGATGAAAAGACGCTGAAGGTGCTGCTCGGCACGGGCGAAAGCGAGATCAAGGTTCTCGACATCGACCACGTCAATGTCGGCGCCTACATCCGCAATACGCTCAACGTCGACAAGAACGAGAGCCGCCAGGACGCACTGTTCGACATCTACCGTGTCATGCGCCCGGGCGAGCCGCCGACGCTTGAAACCGCCGAAGCCATGTTCAACTCGCTGTTCTTCGACTCGGAGCGCTACGACCTGTCGGCCGTCGGCCGCGTCAAGATGAACATGCGCCTCGAGCTCAAGGCTGAGGATACCGTGCGCGTGCTGCGCAAGGACGACATCCTGGCCGTGGTCAAGACGCTGGTCGAGCTGCGCGACGGCAAGGGCGAGATCGACGACATCGACAATCTCGGCAACCGCCGCGTGCGTTCTGTCGGCGAGCTGATGGAGAACCAATACCGCGTCGGCCTGCTGCGCATGGAGCGCGCGATCAAGGAACGTATGTCCTCGATCGAGATCGACACGGTGATGCCGCAGGACCTGATCAACGCCAAGCCGGCGGCTGCCGCCGTACGCGAGTTCTTCGGTTCCTCGCAGCTGTCGCAGTTCATGGATCAGACCAACCCGCTGTCGGAGATCACCCACAAGCGCCGCCTGTCGGCACTTGGACCGGGCGGTCTGACCCGCGAGCGCGCCGGCTTCGAAGTGCGGGACGTGCACCCGACGCATTACGGCCGCATCTGCCCGATCGAGACGCCGGAAGGCCCGAACATCGGTCTGATCAACTCGCTGGCGACCTTCGCGCGCGTCAACAAGTACGGCTTCATCGAAAGCCCGTACCGCAAGATCGTCAACGGCAAGCTGACCAATGAGGTCGTCTATCTCTCCGCTATGGAAGAGTCCAAGCACCACGTCGCGCAGGCCAATGCCGAGCTCGACAAGAATGGTGGTTTCGTCGACGAATTCGTCATTTGCCGCAGCGCCGGCGAAGTGATGATGGCGCCGCGCGAAAACGTCGATCTGATGGACGTGTCGCCCAAGCAGATGGTGTCCGTGGCCGCGGCGCTGATCCCGTTCCTCGAGAACGACGACGCCAACCGCGCGCTGATGGGCTCCAACATGCAGCGTCAGGCCGTGCCGCTGGTGCGCGCCGAAGCGCCGTTCGTAGGCACCGGTATGGAGCCGATCGTTGCCCGTGACTCGGGCGCCGCCATCGGCGCCCGCCGCGGCGGCATCGTCGACCAGGTGGACGCGACGCGTATCGTCATCCGCGCCACGGAAGATCTCGATCCCGGCAAGTCGGGCGTCGACATCTACCGGCTGATGAAGTTCCAGCGTTCGAACCAGAACACCTGCATCAACCAGCGTCCGCTGGTGCGCATGGGCGACCGCGTCAACAAGGGCGACATCATCGCCGACGGTCCGTCGACCGAGCTCGGCGATCTGGCGCTCGGCCGCAACGTGCTGGTCGCGTTCATGCCGTGGAACGGCTACAACTACGAGGACTCGATCCTGCTCTCCGAGCGCATCGTGGCCGACGACGTCTTCACCTCGATCCACATCGAGGAATTCGAGGTCATGGCCCGCGACACCAAGCTTGGACCGGAGGAAATCACACGCGACATTCCGAACGTTTCGGAAGAAGCGCTGAAGAACCTCGACGAAGCCGGCATCGTCTATATCGGCGCGGAAGTGCAGCCGGGCGACATCCTGGTCGGCAAGATCACGCCGAAGGGCGAAAGCCCGATGACGCCGGAAGAAAAGCTCCTGCGCGCCATCTTCGGTGAAAAGGCGTCCGACGTTCGCGACACCTCGATGCGCATGCCTCCGGGCACCTTCGGCACAGTCGTCGAAGTGCGCGTGTTCAACCGCCACGGCGTCGAGAAGGACGAGCGCGCCATGGCGATCGAACGCGAGGAGATCGAACGCCTCGCCAAGGACCGCGACGACGAGCAGGCGATCCTCGACCGCAACGTCTATTCGCGCCTTTCCGACGTTCTCGTCGGCAAGGAAGCGATTGCCGGGCCGAAGGGCTTCAAGAAGGGCTCGAAGCTGTCGAAGGACACGCTGGACGAGTATCCGCGTTCGCAGTGGTGGCAGTTTGCGGTGGAGAACGAAAAGCTCCAGAGCGAACTGGAAGCCCTGCGTGGCCAGTACGACGATTCCAAGAAGGCGCTCGAGCAGCGCTTCATGGACAAGGTCGAGAAGGTCCAGCGCGGCGACGAAATGCCTCCGGGCGTCATGAAGATGGTCAAGGTCTTCGTGGCCGTGAAGCGCAAGATGCAGCCGGGCGACAAGATGGCCGGACGTCACGGCAACAAGGGTGTCGTGTCGCGCATCGTTCCGGTCGAGGACATGCCTTTCCTCGAGGACGGCACGCATGCCGATATAGTGCTCAACCCGCTGGGTGTGCCGAGCCGCATGAATGTCGGCCAGATCCTGGAAACGCATCTGGGCTGGGCATGCGCGGGCATGGGCAAGAAGATCGGCGAGCTGATCGACGCGTACAAGACGGTTGGAGACATCAAGCCGTTGCGCAAGACGCTCGAGAGCTTCATCCCAGCCAACGACCGCAACGAGCCGGTCCGCGAATATGACGACGAGAGCATCGTTCGCCTCAGCGAGCAGATGCGCCGCGGCGTCTCTATCGCGACACCGGTGTTCGACGGCGCGCATGAAGTCGACATCAACATCATGCTGGAGCAGGCGGGCCTGCACACCAGCGGTCAGTCGCAGCTCTATGACGGACGCACCGGCGAGCCGTTCGATCGCAAGGTGACGATGGGCTATATCTATATGCTCAAGCTTCACCACCTGGTGGACGACAAGATCCACGCGCGTTCGATCGGTCCGTACTCGCTCGTTACCCAGCAGCCGCTGGGCGGCAAGGCGCAGTTCGGTGGCCAGCGCTTCGGCGAAATGGAGGTCTGGGCGCTGGAAGCCTATGGCGCCGCCTACACGCTGCAGGAAATGCTGACGGTGAAGTCGGACGATGTCGCCGGCCGCACCAAGGTCTACGAGGCGATCGTGCGCGGCGACGACACGTTCGAGGCCGGCATTCCCGAGAGCTTCAACGTGCTCGTCAAGGAAATGCGGTCTCTCGGCCTCAATGTCGAGCTGGAGAATACCAAGCTCGACGACAACCCTGTCCGGCTGCCAGATGCTGCCGAATAGGGGCGCGGCCGAGTAAGCAAGACATCCGGTCGCGGAACGCCGCGACCGGATGCGACAAATTCTACGGCCAGTGGGCCGACCACTCAGCGGGCATTTGGCCCGCGTTAGATGCAAGGGGTTTTCGAGGACCCCGAAAAGGAGAACGGCATGAACCAAGAGGTCATGAATCTCTTCAATCCGCAGGCGCCGGCGCAGGTGTTCGATTCCATCCGGATATCGCTCGCCAGCCCTGAGAAGATTCTGTCCTGGTCGTTCGGCGAGATCAAGAAGCCGGAGACCATCAACTACCGCACCTTCAAGCCGGAGCGTGACGGTCTGTTCTGCGCGCGCATTTTTGGCCCGATCAAGGACTATGAATGCCTGTGCGGCAAGTACAAGCGCATGAAGTACAAGGGCGTCATCTGCGAAAAGTGCGGCGTCGAAGTCACGCTGTCGCGCGTTCGCCGCGAGCGCATGGGCCACATCGAGCTGGCGGCACCTGTCGCTCACATCTGGTTCCTGAAGTCGCTGCCGTCGCGCATCGGCACGCTGCTCGACATGACCCTGAAGGACATCGAGCGCGTCCTCTACTTCGAGAACTACATCGTCACCGAGCCTGGCCTAACCGCGCTGAAGGAGCACCAGCTGCTCAGCGAGGAAGAGTACATGATCGCCGTCGACGAGTATGGCGAGGATTCGTTCACCGCCATGATCGGCGCCGAGGCCATTCATGACCTTCTGGCCGGCATGGACCTGGAGAAGATCGCCGGCGACCTGCGTTCGGAACTGGCTTCGACCACGTCCGAGCTGAAGCAGAAGAAGTATCTGAAGCGACTCAAGGTCGTCGAGAACTTCATGGAGTCCGGCAACCGTCCGGAATGGATGATCATGAAGGTGGTTCCGGTGATCCCGCCGGACCTGCGCCCGCTGGTTCCTCTGGATGGTGGACGTTTCGCGACGTCCGACCTGAACGATCTCTATCGCCGCGTCATCAACCGCAACAACCGTCTGAAGCGGCTGATCGAGCTGCGCGCCCCCGGCATCATCGTGCGCAATGAAAAGCGCATGCTGCAGGAAGCCGTCGATGCGCTGTTCGACAACGGCCGTCGCGGCCGCGTCATCACCGGCGCCAACAAGCGTCCGCTGAAGTCGCTGTCCGACATGTTGAAGGGCAAGCAGGGCCGGTTCCGCCAGAACCTGCTCGGCAAGCGCGTCGACTATTCGGGCCGTTCGGTCATCGTCACCGGTCCGGAGCTCAAGCTGCACCAATGCGGCCTGCCGAAGAAGATGGCGCTCGAACTGTTCAAGCCGTTCATCTACGCCCGCCTCGACGCCAAGGGGTTCTCCTCGACCGTCAAGCAGGCCAAGAAGCTGGTCGAGAAGGAGCGTCCGGAAGTCTGGGATATCCTCGACGAGGTCATCCGCGAGCATCCGGTGCTGTTGAACCGTGCACCGACGCTGCACCGCCTCGGCATCCAGGCGTTCGAGCCGATCCTGATCGAAGGCAAGGCGATCCAGCTGCATCCGCTGGTCTGCACGGCCTTCAACGCCGACTTCGACGGCGACCAGATGGCCGTTCACGTGCCGCTCTCGTTGGAAGCGCAGCTTGAAGCCCGCGTGCTGATGATGTCGACCAACAACATCCTGCACCCGGCTTCCGGCGCGCCGATCATCGTGCCTTCGCAGGACATGGTCCTGGGTCTCTACTATCTCTCGATCGTCAATCAGAACGAGCCGGGCGAAGGCATGGTGTTTGCCGACATGGGCGAACTCCAGCACGCGCTCGAGACCAAGGCGGTGACGCTGCACTCCAAGATCAAGGGTCGTTTCCGCACGGTCGACGCCGAAGGCAAGGTCGTGTCGAAAATCTACGACACCACGCCTGGCCGCATGATCATCGGCGAGCTGCTGCCGAAGAACGTCAATGTGCCTTACGAGACGGCCAACCAGGAGATGACCAAGAAGAACATCTCCAAGATGATCGACACCGTCTACCGCCACTGCGGTCAGAAGGAGACGGTCATTTTCTGCGACCGCATCATGGCCCTCGGCTTCAGCCACGCCTGCCGCGCCGGCATTTCGTTCGGCAAGGACGACATGCTGATCCCGGACGCCAAGATCAAGCTGGTTTCCGACACCGAGGCTTTGGCCAAGGAATACGAGCAGCAGTACAATGACGGCCTGATCACGCAGGGCGAGAAGTACAACAAGGTCGTCGACGCCTGGGCCAAGTGCTCGGAAAAGGTCGCCGACGAGATGATGGCCCGCATCAAGGCCGTCGAGTTCGAGGACAGTGGCCGTCAAAAGCCGATGAACTCGATCTACATGATGTCGCATTCGGGTGCGCGTGGTTCGCCCACCCAGATGCGTCAGCTCGCCGGCATGCGCGGCCTGATGGCAAAGCCCTCGGGTGAAATCATCGAGACGCCGATCATCTCGAACTTCAAGGAAGGCCTGACCGTGCTCGAGTACTTCAACTCGACCCACGGCGCCCGCAAGGGTCTGGCCGACACCGCCTTGAAGACGGCGAACTCGGGCTACCTCACCCGTCGTCTGGTCGACGTGGCGCAGGACTGCATCGTCAACTCCGTGGATTGCGGCACCGACAAGGGCCTCACCATGCAGCCGATCGTCGATGCCGGTCAGGTCGTCGCTTCGGTCGGCCAGCGCGTGCTGGGCCGCACCTCGCTCGACGACATCACGCATCCGGTTTCGGGTGAGGTTCTGGTC
The DNA here is from genome assembly GCF_040324255.1 of Mesorhizobium sp. M0001. Lineage (NCBI taxonomy): Bacteria > Pseudomonadati > Pseudomonadota > Alphaproteobacteria > Hyphomicrobiales > Phyllobacteriaceae > Mesorhizobium > Mesorhizobium sp. M0001. Next base: position 7,451 of record NZ_JAMYVS010000027.1, on the reverse strand, counting down.
AAGGCCGGAACGCTGATGGACGAACGTGACGTGGAAAAGATCGAAAAGGCCGGCGTGCAGTCGGTCCGCATTCGCTCGGCACTGACCTGCGAGGTCAGGATCGGCGTCTGTGCGGTCTGCTACGGACGCGATCTTGCCCGCGGCACCCCGGTCAACCAGGGCGAAGCCGTCGGCGTTATCGCGGCGCAGTCGATCGGCGAGCCGGGGACCCAGCTCACCATGCGTACCTTCCACATGGGCGGTACGGCGCAGGTGGTGGACAGCTCGTTCCTTGAAGCCTCGTATGAGGGCAAGGTCGAGATCCGCAACCGCAACGTGGTGCGCAACTCGGACGGCCAGCAGATGGTCATGGGCCGCAACATGGCGGTGCTGATCCTCGACGAAGCCGGCAAGGAGCGTGCCTCGCATCGCCTTACCTATGGTTCGCGCATCTTCGTGGACGATGGCGACAAGGTGAAGCGCGGCCAGCGTATCGCCGAATGGGATCCCTATACCCGCCCCGTCCTCACCGAAATCGAGGGCAAGGTGTCGTACGAGGATCTGGTCGACGGCATTTCCGTTCAGGAAACGGCCGACGAATCGACCGGCATCACCAAGCGCGAGGTTATCGACTGGCGCTCGACGCCACGCGGCAACGACCTCAAGCCGGCGATCGCCATCCTTGACCCGAAGGGCAAGGTCGGCAAGCTGTCGAAGGGCGGCGACGCCCGCTTCCTGCTCTCGGTCGAGGCCATTCTTTCGGTCGAGCCGGGTTCGCAGGTTCGTCCCGGCGACGTTTTGGCGCGTATCCCGATGGAAAGCGCCAAGACCAAGGACATCACCGGCGGTCTGCCGCGTGTTGCCGAACTGTTCGAGGCACGTCGTCCGAAGGATCACGCCATCATCGCCGAGATCGATGGCACGATCCGCTTCGGCCGCGACTACAAGAACAAGCGCCGCATCATCATCGAGCCGCATGACTCGACGCTTGAGCCGGTCGAATACCTGATCCCGAAGGGCAAGCCGTTCCATCTCCAGGACGGCGACGTCATCGAGAAGGGCGACTACATCCTCGACGGCAATCCGGCGCCGCACGACATCCTGGCGATCAAGGGCGTGGAAGCACTTGCTTCCTACCTCGTGAACGAAATCCAGGAAGTCTACCGTCTGCAGGGCGTGTCGATCAATGACAAGCACATCGAGGTGATCGTTCGCCAGATGCTGCAGAAGGTCGAGATCACGGTGCAGGGCGACTCGACCTACATTCCGGGCGACCACGTCGACGTGATCGAACTGGAAGAGGTCAACGAGCGCCTGGTCGAGGACGGCAAGAAGCCGGCCGAAGGCCAGCCGGTGCTGCTGGGCATCACCAAGGCCTCGCTGCAGACGCCGTCCTTCATCTCGGCCGCCTCCTTCCAGGAGACGACCAGGGTGCTGACCGAAGCTGCGGTTGCCGGCAAGACCGACATGCTGCAGGGCCTGAAGGAAAACGTCATCGTCGGCCGGCTGATCCCGGCCGGTACCGGCGGCACGATGAGCCAGATCCGGCGCATCGCCACCTCGCGCGACGAACTGATCATCGACGAGCGCCGCAAGGCCTCCGGTGTCGAGGTCGCTGAGCCGATGCTGACCGACATGGTCAACGCCGCGCAGTAAGCGCGGTAGGACGAGAAGAAGGAAGGGGGCCCAGTGGCCCCTTTTCGCGTTTTGACCCCCAATCGAATCGAGGAAAACATGAGCAAGAAGGTTTGGACTGACGTCGACGACTACATCGTTTCCTCTCTCTTCGAGGCAGATCCCATCCTCGAAGCGGTGCTTGCGGCCAACCGCGACCAGGGCCTGCCGGCCATCGACGTATCGCCGGCGCAGGGCAAGCTGCTGTCGCTGCTGGTCCGCATCAGCGGCGCCAGGAAGGTGCTGGAGATCGGCACGCTTGGCGGCTACTCGACCATCTGGATGGCAAGGGGATTGCCCGTCGGCGGCAAGATCGTGACGCTCGAACTCGAGCCGCATCATGCAAAAGTCGCGCACTCGAATCTCGAGCGGGCAGGGGTGTCGGACAAGGTCGAGCTCAGGATCGGCCCCGCGCTTCAGTCGCTTGAGACGCTGGTTGCCGAAAATGCCGCTCCGTTCGATCTGATCTTCATCGACGCCGACAAGCCGAACAATCCGAATTATCTGTCATGGGCCATGCGCCTGTCGCGGCCGGGGACGGTCATCATCTGCGACAACGTCATCCGCGACGGCACCGTGCTCAACGACGATGGCCGTGACGCGTATGTCGAAGGCGCACGCGGTGCGTTTTCCTTCATCGGCGGCGACAAGCGCCTGGACGGCACCGCCATCCAGACCGTCGGCGCCAAAGGCTATGACGGGTTTGCGATTGCGATCGTCGAGTAAGGCTGCATGATGAGTGTCCGGACTGCGGTCCGGCAGAACTCATCGCTCAATCGAAGAACGCTTCCACCACATTGCGCTTGCCGAGCATGAAGGCGTCGGCCACGTGCTGCAGGGGTGCCAAATCGACATCGGAGACGCCGGCGGGTACGATTTCAGCGAAGCGCCGGTAAAGCTGGGGATATTCGGCTTCCGGCTCGTCGTGAACCACCTTGCCGTCGATGGCGAGCTTGGTGCCGCCGCCGGACAGCACCATCTTGCCCTTGTCGGTGTCGGCCAAGATGTCCCAGCTCTGTGGTCCCGTCTGCAGCCAGTCGAGCTCCATGGTCACCGGCAACCCATCCGAGGTACGGAAGGTCACGTGGGCCGCCACAGGCGAGGCGCGGTTTTCCGGGAAGTCGAGGACGGCCGAGATGATGAACATCGCCGGCAGGATGTGGGTTGCGATCGACAGTGCGTTTATGCCGGGATCGAAGACGCCGAAACCGCCCGGCGCCCAGATCCAATCCTGGTTCGGATGCCAGCGGCGGACATCTTCCTTCCAGGCGATGGCAGCCGAGTTGACCTTGGCCGACGCCAGGAAGGCGCGCGCGGCCTCCACTGCCGGCGCGTAGCGCGAATGCCAGCTGGCGAACAGTGAAACGCCATTGGCTGCCGCCAGCTGCTTCAGGTCCTCGACCTCACTGACGGTGGCGCCCGGCGGCTTCTCCAGGAAAACATGCTTCTTCGCAATCAGCGCCGTGCGTGCCGCGTCGTAGCGGAACTGCGGCGGCATGCACAGCGAGACGGCCTCGAGGTCGGGCACCGCGTCGAGCATCGCCTCAATGGTCGGAAAATTCGGGATGCCGTCCACCTTGCCGTGCCGGCTGGCAGCGGCGATGAGGCGGTAGTCCGCATCCTTGGCCACTGCCGGCAGATGCTGGTCGCGCACGATCTTGCCGACGCCGACGATGCCGAGCTTGATGGGACCATTGTTCGAGGGCATGGGAACTCCGCGGATTCGAATTTGGCTTGTTAAGTCGCTTGGTTCTTAGCAGAGAACCGGTGCCGGGCAAGCCGGCGCGGTACAGGCGCAAGCAGCCTGTGACGCTCAGAGCGGCACGTCAAACGTGACGATCGACACCTCACCTTCGAGGGCACCCTGAAAGGCTGACAGATGCGGCTCCTCGTCGGGTTCGCCGTCCATATCGCCGATCTGGTCGAGCTCGACTTCGGCATAGCCTTCGGCCGCAAGCGATTCGAGCACCCGGCGCACGGCCGAATCGTCGTCGGGCGCAACCAGCATCACATGGACGCCTTCCGGCTTGCCGCCCTTCTTTTTCCAGACGCGGCCGGTGATGATGGTGACCGGGCGTTCCTCATTGTCGTTCACGGGCTGATTCCTCTTGAGACGGGGGCGGGCGAGGGGTTTTGGGCTGTCCATGGCGCCTTTTGCCATGAAGAACCCGCGCATGACAGCCAAAAGCCGGTCACTTTCTTGTCTGCCCCGGTCACTTTCTTCCTCTGCCTTGCAAAATGAAGAAAGAAAATTACATGCGTTTTTCGCATGGCTGCCAAGCCGTCGTCAGCGCGCAATATTTGGCGTGCCGGGGTTGACGGTTCACGGTCTTGCGAGTAGAAGCCGCCCAGTCAGAACCGATGTGAGGCTCTCCCTTCCGAAGCGACACGCTTTGGAGTTTGCCTCAAACAGGGTTCGTTTTACGAGCGAAAAGACATTTCCGGCGCGCATGAAGCGGTTCCCGCTTCCTCTGCATTTTGTTCGGGCAGGACCGCGAGGCGCGGTTTATGGCCCGAATTTGCGTATGGAATTGGCGCTTTGAGCGGCCCTGACCGGGCGAGACACGGAATTGAGAGACAAGAGGGTTTAATGCCTACCGTCAACCAGCTGATCCGCAAGCCGCGCATTGCGCCGGTGAAGCGCAACAAGGTCCCGGCCATGCAGCAGAACCCGCAGAAGCGGGGCGTCTGCACGCGCGTCTATACAACGACGCCGAAGAAGCCGAACTCGGCACTGCGCAAGGTGGCCAAGATCCGCCTGACCAACGGCTTTGAAGTGATCGGCTACATCCCCGGCGAAGGCCACAACCTTCAGGAACACTCCGTGGTCATGATCCGCGGCGGCCGCGTCAAGGATCTTCCGGGCGTGCGCTACCACATCATCCGCGGCGTGCTCGACACGCAGGGCGTGAAGAACCGCAAGCAGCGCCGTTCGAAGTACGGCGCCAAACGTCCGAAGTAAGGGGCGTCCGAAGTAAGATTTTCCGGCCCTGGCGCTGCTTGAATGCGTCGGGCTACGAGATTGAGAGACAAAAGCCATGTCCCGTCGTCACAGTGCAGAAAAGCGTGAGATCAATCCGGACCCGAAGTTCGGCGATCTGATCGTTACCAAGTTCATGAACGCCGTCATGTATGACGGCAAGAAGTCGGTTGCCGAGACCATCGTCTACGGTGCGCTCGACCAGGTTCAGTCGAAGACTAAGCAGGAGCCGGTCACCGTCTTCCATCAGGCGCTCGACAATGTCGCGCCGCATGTGGAAGTCCGGTCGCGCCGCGTCGGCGGCGCAACCTACCAGGTTCCGGTCGATGTGCGCCCCGAGCGCCGCCAGGCCCTGGCGATCCGCTGGCTGATTGCAGCTGCGCGCAACCGCAACGAGACCACCATGGTCGACCGCCTCTCCGGCGAGCTGATGGACGCGGCTAACAACCGCGGCACCGCCGTGAAGAAGCGTGAAGACACCCACAAGATGGCAGAAGCCAACCGCGCTTTCGCGCACTACCGCTGGTAAAGCGCGAACGAGACTGAGAAGGCATCCACGATGGCCCGCGAATACAAAATCGAAGACTACCGCAATTTCGGTATCATGGCGCATATTGACGCCGGCAAGACGACGACCACCGAGCGCGTCCTCTATTACACGGGCAAGTCGCACAAGATCGGCGAAGTCCACGACGGCGCTGCCACCATGGATTGGATGGAGCAGGAGCAGGAACGCGGCATCACCATCACGTCCGCCGCCACCACGACCTTCTGGAAGGGTCGCAGCGGCAAGATGTACCGCTTCAACATCATCGACACTCCCGGACACGTCGACTTCACCATCGAGGTCGAGCGTTCGCTGCGCGTGCTCGACGGCGCCATTGCGCTGCTCGATGCCAATGCCGGTGTCGAGCCGCAGACCGAGACTGTCTGGCGCCAAGCCGACAAGTATAAAGTTCCGCGCATGATCTTCTGCAACAAGATGGACAAGATCGGCGCCGACTTCTACCGCTCGGTCGAGATGATCGGCTCGCGTCTTGGTGCGCATGCCGTCGTCATGCAACTGCCGATCGGCGCTGAGACCGAGTTCAAGGGTGTCGTCGATCTCGTCGAGATGAACGCGCTGGTCTGGCGCGACGAGACGCTGGGCGCTGCCTGGGACGTCGTTGAGATCCCTGCCGACCTTCAGGCCCGGGCCGAAGAATACCGCGAGAAGATGATCGAAGCCGCCGTCGAAATGGACGAGACGGCCCTCGAGAATTACCTCGAAGGCAAGATGCCGTCGAATGACGAGATCCGCGCGCTGATCCGCAAGGGCACCATCGCGGTCAAGTTCTACCCGATGTTCTGTGGCTCGGCCTTCAAGAACAAGGGCGTGCAGCCGCTGCTCGACGCCGTCGTCGAATACCTGCCGTCGCCGGCCGATGTTCCCGCCATCAAGGGCGTCGACGCCAAGACCGACGCCGAGATCGAGCGTCATGCCGACGACAACGAGCCGCTGTCGATGCTGGCCTTCAAGATCATGAACGACCCGTTCGTCGGCTCACTGACCTTTGCCCGCATCTATTCGGGCAAGCTGACCAAGGGCATCTCGGTCGACAACACCGTCAAGGGCAAGAAAGAGCGCATCGGCCGCATGCTGCAGATGCATGCGAATTCGCGCGCCGACGTCGAAGAAGCCTTTGCCGGCGACATCGTTGCTCTGGCCGGCCTCAAGGACACGACCACCGGCGATACGCTCAGCGATCCGCTGCACCCGGTCATCCTCGAGCGCATGGAATTCCCCGATCCGGTCATCCAGATCGCCATCGAGCCGAAGACCAAGAACGACCAGGAAAAGATGGGCCTCGCCCTTCACCGCCTGGCCGCCGAGGATCCGTCCTTCCGCGTCAAGACCGACGAGGAAAGCGGCCAGACCATCATTTCGGGCATGGGCGAACTTCACCTCGACATCATCGTCGACCGCATGCGCCGCGAGTTCAAGGTCGAGGCCAATGTCGGCGCGCCGCAGGTGGCTTACCGCGAGACCATCACCCGCAGGCACGAGCAGGACTACACCCACAAGAAGCAGACCGGCGGTACCGGTCAGTTCGCCCGCGTCAAGATCGTGTTCGAACCGAACCCGGAAAGCTCGGAGTTCGAGTTCGAGACCAAGATCGTCGGCGGTGCGGTTCCCAAGGAATACATCCCGGGTGTCGAAAAGGGCATCAACAGCGTCATGTCGTCGGGTCCGTTCGCGGGCTTCCCGATGATCGGCGTCAAGGCGACGCTTATCGACGGCGCTTACCATGATGTTGACTCCAGCGTCCTGGCCTTCGAAATCGCCGGCCGCGCCTGTTTCCGTGAAGCCGCACCCAAGCTTGGCGTGCAGCTGCTCGAGCCTATCATGAAGGTCGAAGTCGTGACGCCGGAAGACTATGTCGGCAGCGTCATCGGCGACCTGAACGGCCGTCGCGGCCAGATCCAGGGCCAGGAAGCGCGTGGCGTGGCTGTCGTCATCAACGCGATGGTGCCGCTGGCCAACATGTTCAAGTACGTCGACAACCTGCGCTCGATGAGCCAGGGCCGCGCGGCCTACACGATGCAGTTCGATCACTATGAGCCTGTGCCGACCGCGGTCGCCCAGGAAGTCCAGAAGAAATACGCGTAACCTGAACGGGTTGCATCGGTAACTTAATTCAAGGCCCGTACGGGCGAGCAGATTGGAGACATCACATGGCAAAAGGTAAATTCGAGCGTAACAAGCCTCATGTGAACATTGGCACGATTGGCCACGTCGATCATGGCAAGACGTCGCTGACGGCGGCGATCACGAAGT
>NZ_JAMYVS010000026.1:0-29833 GCF_040324255.1 Mesorhizobium sp. M0001 | reverse complement strand
TGATGCCAGTCTCTCGCCAAACCATCGCCGGTCCTCCGGCGGACAAGAAAACTGTCACCCATGCTATCGGTCCATTCTGTTACCTATCTATCCGGTTCGGACATAACCCCCTTCTCCCCGTCACTATACGGGGAGAAGGTGCCGGCAGGCGGGGCGGCGCGACGCCAAGTGGCCCTCGCGCCTCGGCACATTCACGCCAACGGCCACTGTCGCCGCCGCCAAGTCTGGCCCAACGCAAGTGGATTGGTCTGACCGGGCAGCACCCTTATTGTGCGCTGCAATGAACGCCGCTCCATCACCCTTGCGCCAAGCTCTCGCTGGCATGATCGCCATGGCCGTTGCCATGGGCATTGGCCGTTTCGTCTACACGCCGATCCTGCCCGGAATGATGGAAGAACTGCATCTGTCGCCGGCCGATGCCGGCTGGATCGCGTCGGCCAATTATCTCGGCTACCTCGTCGGCGCGCTTGCGGCGGCAGGCGGCTGGGCGCATGGGCGCGAGCGCCTGCTGATGTTTGGCGGCCTTGCCGCCAGTGCTGCGCTCGCCGCCCTGATGGGGCTGAGCGAGACGATGACCGCCTTTGTCGTCCTCCGCTTCCTTGCCGGTCTCGCCAGCGCCTTCGTCATGGTGTTCATGGCCTCGATCGTCTTCGGTCACCTGGCAGCCGCCAACAGAAGCGACCTGCAGGCGCTGCATTTCGGCGGCGTCGGCCTCGGCATCGCGGCATCCTCAGCGCTGATGGCGGTTCTGGTCACCGAACATGCCGGCTGGGCTTCGGGCTGGCTGTGGTCGGCAGCGATTTCCGCCGGCGGCCTTGCGATGGTCGCCTTGCTCGCCGGCAGCACCGCACCTGGCCGCGGCGTGGCCGACCGCGAACCGGCACTGCCGAGGGACCGGTCGTTGGCAAAAGTCATCGTTGCCTACGGCCTGTTCGGCTTCGGCTATGTGGTGACGGCGACCTTCCTGGTCGCCATCGTGCGCCAGGGCGGCGGCGGCCGCGTCTTCGAGGCAAGCGTCTGGATGGTCACCGGCCTTGCCGGCTTTCCCTCGGTCTGGCTGTGGCAGAAGGTAGCGGCACGGATCGGGCTTTATACCGCCTATGCCGTGGGCTGCCTGGTCGAGGTGGTCGGCGTCACCGCCAGCGTCGCCATCGGCGGCACCGCCGGGCCGCTGCTGGCGGGCGTCCTGCTCGGCGGCACCTTCATCGCCATCACCGCGCTCGGCCTGCAGACGGCAAGGCAGCTCGTGCCGGAGGCGCCGCGCCGGATTTTTGCGCTGATGACCGCTTCCTTCGGCATCGGCCAGATCGTCGGCCCGATCGTCGCCGGACTGCTGGCGCAAGCCTCGGGCAACTTCTTCCTGGCCTCGATCGTCGCTGCTGGCGTATTGCTGGTATCTGCTGGGATCACCTGGTCGGCCGCGCCAAAATCGCCATGATTGTGGTCTTGCTCGATGCCGGGCATCGGGTACGGGCATTTGCTTTCCACCTAATGTGTGACTTTATGCCCGCTGAACCCCGCTGATTTGCGCACCGACCGAGGATTTCACCACAGTGTTCGTATCCTTCTTCCCGCAGCCGAAGCTGTTTTTCACCTCGGCCGCCGTCTGGAGCCTTTTGCTCATCATAATTTGGTTTTTCGGCGGCCAAGAGCTGGGTACCCTGATTGGGCTTGCTCCGGTGGCAGCCGACACGCCCGTTGGCGTTGAAGTCTTTTGGTCTGACCCGTTCGTCTGGTTCTACCTATACTACGGCACGGGCGTAGCGCTTTTCGCTGGCTTTTGGAGGTGGTATTCACCCCATCCTTGGCAGAACTGGTCGATCCTTGGGTCCGCGCTCATTCTCTTCGTGATCTATTTCCAGGTTCAAGTGGATGTAGCCTTTAACGCTTGGTACGGACCGTTCTACGATCTCATACAGCGGGCGCTCGGCAAGGCGTATTCGACAACGCCGTGGGATTTCTACAGCCAACTGCTGACCATCTCCTGGGTCGCTGGATTGGCCGTTGCCGTGGGTGTCCTTAACCTATTTTTTGTGAGCCATTGGATCTTCCGCTGGCGCACGGCGATGAATGAATACTACATGTTCTATTGGGACAGGCTTCGCACTATCGAAGGAGCGTCGCAGCGTGTCCAGGACGACACCATGCGCTTTTCCACGACGATGGAAGCACTCGGTGTGAATTTGGTCCGCTCGGTAATGACGCTGATCGCATTCTTGCCCGTTCTCCTCGTTCTGTCGAAAAATGTAACTGAATTGCCAATCGTCGGAGAGGTCCCTTACTCCCTAGTGGTGGTAGCGATTGTTTGGTCGATTTTTGGGACTACTTTCTTGGCGCTCGTCGGCATCAAGTTGCCAGGCCTCGAATTCCGTAACCAGCGCGTCGAGGCTGCCTATCGAAAAGAACTTGTTTATGGTGAAGATGATCCGAATCGTGCTCGGCCGCCCACTGTCGCCGAACTATTTAACAACGTGCGGCGAAATTACTTTAGGCTTTACTTCCACTACATGTATTTCAATGTGGCTCGCATATTCTATCTTCAGATAGATAATATATTCCCTTATATAGTATTGGTCCCAACGATGGTGGCCGCCAAAATCAGTTTGGGTCTATTGAACCGAATTCTCGATGCCTTCGGGCAAGTGCGCTCCTCGTTCCAATATCTCGTCAATGCGTGGACAACGATTGTCGAGCTTCTGTCCATTTACAAGCGCCTGCGTGCCTTCGAGGCAATTATCCACGGCGAGCCGCTTCCCGATATCGATCGTCGTTTCCTCGCGCGCCAGGCAAAGGAACCCGACCCGGCTTGATCCTATCTGCATAGACGGTTGGCGGCTCAGCCGCCCACCGCCGCCTGCCTCTCGCTACCACGTTGCCGCTGCACATAATCGCGAAAACTGATGCACTCGACATCTGATTTGACGCAGTTTTCGCCGGCAAAGCGCTCCAGCGCGTCCCAGTAGGCGCCGTTGTTCATCGGCGTGAAGTGGAAGCTGAGCACCAGCGGGATGCGCTTGCCCTGATATTGCCTGTCGAAGGCGGCGCGGAACGCCTGGTACGTCCGCTCGGTGAAGTCTGCCGCCTGGCTTGGCCGCTCGAAGCCGCCGGAATGCCTGACATAGAGATTGTAGTCCATGGCGATCACCAGCCTACCATCAGGGCCTTCCGGGATCTGCGGCAGCGAAAAGCGGGTCAAGCCGCCGCCGGTCGGCGGCTCGACCGGGCCTTTCGAAACGCCGCTGGCATCATAGTGGTAGCCGGCTTCAGGCAGGGCCTCATAGAGCCCTTTGCTGGTCGAGAGGTACGGCGCGCGAAAGCCGACAACGGCATGGGCAATATCGCGCCATCCCTTGGGCTCGGGTTCAATACCGTTGATCGCATAGGCGTTTTCCAGAATGCGCTCGAACGAGGCGAATTCCTTCAGCCAGTCGGCCTTGCTCCAGTCCTTGCCGTCGAAATGGCCGCAGCCATGGCTGGCGATGTCGTGGCCTTCCGAAGCGGCGAGCCCGATCTGATCGAGCCGATCGGCGACGTCCTGCTTCGAAGCGGCAAAGCCGATGTTGGATTTGCCCGCGGACTTGGCCGGAGCTGTGTAGTCGGCCCGCGTCTGCGGCGACAGCAGGAAGACGCAGGACAAAAAGTAGGTGAAATGCGCGCCGGTGCGCTTGGCCAGCGCCCGGCTGCGCTGCCATTGCGAGATCTCCCGGGCGCTATCGAACGAGATGATGACGATTTGCTTCGGCTTTGCCGGGGCAGGCGGCGCCGGCGGGTCGGCGAAAGCCGCACCAGCCATGGCAAGCACGGCTGAGGAAAACGCAACAACGCGGGACAAACGTGGCATCGGCAATCTGGGCTTGATCTGGAGGCAGTCCAAGCCGGCTATCGGCAAAATGTGGCGTGGGTGCGATCAACGTCGGCAGCTATGCGCCCGGCGATTAGCCGATTTTCCTGCCGAGCCCCTTCCATGCCCGCGAAATTTCGCTAAAACGCGGGCTCAAGAAGCGCCCCTGTTAGGGCAGCAATGGTTTTGATTGATGTCCGACGACAGTTTTATCCGCGAAGTCAACGACGAGATCCGTCGCGAGCAGGCGCAGGCGCTATGGGACCGCTTTGGTCCGGCGATCCTTGGCCTCGCCATCCTGGTGGTGCTTGGCACCGCCGCCTTCGTCGGCTACCGCTATTGGGACGAGACGCGCGCCAACCGCTCCGGCGATGCCTTCTCGCAGGCGCTGAAGCTTGCCAATGACGGCAAGAGCGACGAGGCGCTGACCGCCCTCGAACAGCTGGAAAAGGACGGCTACGGCGCCTATCCGCTGCTCGCCCGCATGCGCGCGGCGACCGTCAAGGCCGACAAGGGCGACTTTGCCGCCGCCGTCGCCGATTTCGATGGCGTCGCCGCCGACAACGCCATTCCCCAGGGCATTCGCGACATGGCGCGCCTGCGGGCCGCCCTGCTGCTCGTCGATCACGGCTCCTTCGCCGACGTCTCCAGCCGCGTCGAGGCGCTGACCGCCGACAACAACACGCTGCGCCACACAGCGCGCGAAGCGCTCGGCCTTGCCGCCTGGAAGGAAGGCAAGACCCAGGATGCGCTGAAACTGTTCGACCAGATCGCCGCCGATGACGGCGCCCCGCGCAACGCGCGCCAGCGGGCGACGCTGATGTCGGAATTGATCCGCGGCTCGGGCGCGTCATGATACGCATCGCCCAAAGCCTGCCCTCGGGCCTGACCCAAGGGCGCGCTGCGGTTTGGGCGATGATATGGATAGCCGGATGAGCTTCAAAGTCGCCATTATCGGCCGGCCCAATGTCGGCAAATCGACGCTTTTCAACCGATTGGTGGGACGGAAGCTGGCGCTTGTCGACGACACGCCGGGCGTCACCCGCGACCGTCGCGTCCACGCGGCCAAACTCTACGATCTGCATTTCGATGTCATCGACACCGCCGGTTTCGAAGACGCCGCCGCCTCGACGTTGCCCGGCCGCATGCGCGCGCAGACCGAGATCGCGATCCGCGAAGCCGACCTGATCTTCTTCACCATCGACGCCAAATCAGGCCTTTTGCCCGACGACCGCACCTTTGCCGAGATCGTGCGCAAATCCGGCAAGCCGGTCGTGCTGGTCGCCAACAAGGCCGAGGCCAAGGGCGCCCAGGGCGGCATGCTGGAGGCCTGGGAACTCGGCCTCGGCGAGCCGATCCCGGTCTCGGCCGAGCACGGCCAGGGCATGCCCGATCTGCGCGACGCGGTGATCGAGGCGCTGGGCAAAGACCGCGCCTTCGGCGAGGAAGAAGACGAGGCCGAGGACGTCGCCGCCAGCGAGGTGCTGATCGGCGAGGACATCACCGATCCCGACGCCGAACCTGCCTATGACGACACCAAGCCGATGCGCATCGCCGTCGTCGGCCGTCCCAATGCCGGCAAGTCGACGCTGATCAACGCGCTGATCGGCGAGGAGCGGCTTTTGACCGGCCCGGAAGCCGGCATCACCCGCGATTCCATCTCGGTCGACTGGGACTGGCATGGCCGTCGCCTAAAACTGTTCGACACTGCTGGCATGCGCCGCAAGGCCAGGATCCACGAAAAGCTGGAAGTGATGTCGGTGCAGGACGGTCTGCGCGCCATCCGCTTTGCCGAGATCGTCATCATCGTGCTCGACGCCACCATCCCATTCGAGAAGCAGGACCTCCAGATCGCCGACCTGATCATCCGCGAGGGCAGGGCGCCGGTCATCGCCTTCAACAAATGGGACCTGATCGACAATCCGCAGGAACTGCTGGCCGAATTGCGCGAAAAGACCACACGGCTTTTGCCGCAAGTGCGCGGCATCCAGGCGGTGACGGTTTCGGCCGAGACCGGGCGCAGCCTCGACAAGCTGATGGATGCCGTCATCAAGACGCACAAGGTGTGGAACAGCCGCGTTTCCACCGGCAAGCTCAACCGCTGGCTGGAAAGCATTCTTGCGCATCATCCGCCGCCCGCCGTCGCCGGACGCCGGCTCAAGGTCAAATACGTCACCCAGGCCAAGACCCGGCCGCCGGGTTTCGTCGTCCAGTGCTCGCGGCCCGACGCGATGCCGCAATCCTATGTCCGCTACCTCTCCAACAGCCTGCGCGAAGCCTTCGACATGCCCGGCGTGCCGATCAGGATAGCGCTGCGGACTTCGGACAACCCGTTCGCGGGGAGAGCGAACAAGCGCAAGTGAGCGGTGACGGTTGCGAAATTCTCCGCAAGATTGGCGGGGCAGCACCCCCCTCTGCCCTGCCGGGCATCCCCCTCAAGGGGGGAGATCAGCAGCCGCTGCGGCCGTTCTCACCTTGCAAGATCAAAAATTGGCGAAAGCGTTGATGACAGCAATCTCCCCCCTTGAGGGCCCTTGAGGGGGAGATGTCCGGCAGGACAGAGGGGGGTGTGACGGAACGCGACACCGGGTGATCACCGCGTCTAAGCGACCTCTCTCAACCGCTCGTCCTGCGGCAGCGCCGCCACCGCCGCCTGCCACAAAATATCCGCCAGCCGCGTCGCCACCGGGTCCAGTTCGGCGTCTTTCTGGTGCATCACCAGCGCCATGGTTGGCAGCGCGGGTAAGCCCAACGTTTGCGGTGCCATCGTCCTGACATTGGCCGGCAGGCCGATATCCGTGCGGATCGTCAGGCCGAGGCCGGCGGCGACCGCCGCCCAGATGCCGCCAAGGCTGGGGCTGGAGAAGGCCATCCGCCATGGCAGGCCGGCGCGGTCGAGCGTTTCCGTCGTCACTGTGCGCAGCAGGCATGGCGCTTCCAGCGCCACCAGCGGCAGTGCCTCGCCCTCGCGTAGCCTGGTCTCGATCAGCTTTGCCGGCCCGATCCAGCGCAATTGCGCGTCGCCGACATGCCGGCTGTAAGGCAGCGCCTGGCCGCTGTCCCAGGCCAGCGCAATGTCGAGATTGCCTGATGTGATCCGCTCGGCGAGTTCATAGCTGCGCCCGATCCGCGCCTCGATCTTGACCTTGGGGTGCGCGCGGGCGAAGCGTCCGAGCACCTCCGGCAGCACCGCCTCGCCGAAATCCTCCTGCAAGCCGAGCCTGACCCAGCCTTCCAGTTCCACGTCGTGGATGGCCGAGGCCGCCTCGTCGTTCAACTCGAGCAGCCGCCTGGCATAGCCGAGCATGGTTTCGCCGGCTTCGGTCAACGCCAGTCCGCGGCCCGACTTGCGGAAGATCGGCGTCGCCGCCTGGTCCTCCAACTTCTTCAGTTGCGCGCTCACCGCCGAGGTCGAGCGGCCAAGCCGGTCGGCGGCCTTGGCGAAGCTGCCGAGTTCCATGCCGGTGACGAAGCTTCGGAGGACATCGAGGTCGAAGGTTACGCGGCGCATCACAACGATCCTGTTTTTCGGGAACAATTGTCAAAAACTTCCCGATATTCGGGATGAAGTTATGGCGGTAAAGACGAGGCGTCAAGGTCCCGAAAGGGCATCAACAGGAGTCCCGCCATGTCGATCGCCGACGCAAATTGTGAGCCAGGCCGGGTTGGCCGAGCCGCCGCCGTCACGTCGAAGGCTGAACGATTTCGCGCCAATCATCGCTGGAAGGTGCTTGGCATCGGCGTTGCCGCCAATGCCAGTTTCTCCGCCACCTTCGCCGGCATACCGGCGGCGGCGGTGTTTCTGCGGTCGGGCTATCACTTGAGCAATGGCAATCTCGGCCTGGTCCTCGGTCTTCTCGGACTGGGCGTTGCCTTGAGCGAACTGCCCTGGGGTCTGCTCACCGACCGCTGGGGCGATCGCGGCGTGCTATTGACCGGCCTTGGTGCGACCGCGGCGTGGCTCGCCCTGATGGCGTTGTTCATCGTGCCCTCAGTGACCTATGTGCCTGGCGTCGCAATGCTGGCCGCATGCCTTCTGGTCACCGGCCTGCTCGGCGGCAGCGTCAACGGTTCCAGCGGCCGCGCCATCATGGCCTGGTTCCACGAAGGCGAACGTGGCTTTGCCATGAGCATCAGGCAGACCGCGGTGCCGCTCGGCGGCGGGCTCGGCGCGCTGGTCCTGCCGTCGCTGGCATCGGTGCACGGTTTCGCGGCGGTCTTCGGGCTGCTGGCCGCCATGAACGCCGTCTCTGCGCTGTTTGCCTGGCGATGGCTGCACCAGCCGCCGGAACTGGACAATGCCGGCAGCATGGCCGTGGCAAAGTCGGGCGGTCCGGCGCCGCTGCGCAATGTCGAGGTCTGGCGCATCGCCACCGCCATCGGCCTGCTCTGCTTTCCGCAAGTGGCGGTGCTCACCTTCGCCTCCGTCTTCCTGCACGATTTCGCCGGCATGGCCACGCTCACGATCAGCGCCAGCCTTGCCGCGGTGCAGACCGGCGCGATGGTGATGCGCGTCTGGAGCGGCCGCTTCACCGACCGCCATGGCAACCGCCGCTGGTTCCTGCGCCTCTGCAGCATGACGAGCGCGCTTGGCTTCGCGGCCGTCGGCCTGCTGGTCCTGGCGGCAGGAGCCACGCCAGACGCCCATGCCGCGTTGATCCCGGCGATCGACGTGCTGCTGGTCGTTGCCGGCATTTCGGTCTCCGCCTGGCATGGCGTCGCCTACACCGAACTCGCCACGCTTGCCGGCGCCAGCCGCGCCGGAACCGCGCTCGGTCTTGCCAACAGCTTCGTCTTCATCGCCTTCTTCGTGGTGCCGACCGCCATTCCGGCTTTGCTGCTCATCTGGTCGTGGCCTGGCGTCTGGCTGGTGGGCGCGCTCTGCGCCATGATTGCATGGCCAATTTTCCTGCGGCCGAACTGACGGGTTGCCGGTCGGCAAACGGCGTCCCATTTCGGGCCGCTTCGGAAAAACACGATCAACCGCGTTAACCCCGCATCAAGGTTAATGCTTCACTTTGGCTCTCCAGTGGCTCAGTGGCGTTTCTGGAGAGTTCCCCGTGCATCGACGTGTCCTGAAGCGGCTGGCCGCCGCCGCCGGTGAGAAAAAACGTTCCTTCGTATCGCCATTGGTCATCGGGCTCGGCATCTGGATCGGCTTTCCAACTGTCGTCGCCTACCAGGACATGGGCAGCTTGATTTCCGGCCTCGAAGCTTCGGGCACCCGCTGGAACTCTTATGTCGAGCGCTCCGTCGCCGGCTCGGTTCATGCCGCCGAAATGCCTTTCATCGATTCCGTCACCACCGGTTCGCTCTCGGGCTCGGGCGTGCGCCTGCCCGGCGTCGGCAAGGTCTCGTTTCGCGGCAAGGGCAATGTCGCCGGCATCACGCCCGACGAGGACCGCATCATGCGCGCCGACAAGAAGGGCCGCATCATCCAGGTCTCGCCGGTGGCGCCGCCGAAGAACTTCAATGCCGGCTCAATCTTTCAGCGCACGTCCTCGCTGCTGCGGCCGAGCATGGACAGCGGCCTGAAGCTCGCCTTCGCCAAGCCCGGCATCAAGGGCAAGGAAATCCAGATCGCCCAGGCCTTCCATACCAATGTGGACAAGAAGCCCGATCCCGGCGTGCCGGCCATGCTTGCCGCGTTGGTCAACAATGACAGACCGGACGTGCTGGCCACCGCCTATGCCCAGGCCGAACCCGATTACGCCAAGGCCTCACCCTTCGAAGCGCTGCTGCAGGACGAGGAGCCGAGCAGCGGGCGCTTCATTCCGCCGATGGCCAAGGGTGACCACTCGTGGATCCAGAACCCGCTGCCGGCCAGCGTCTTCTCCACGAAGGAGCAGGCCTGCCTCGCCAACGGCATCTATTTCGAGGCGCGCGGCGAATCCGTGCGCGGCCAGGCCGCCGTCGCGCAGGTCATTCTCAACCGCGTCCGCAATCCGGCCTATCCGAACTCGATTTGCGGCGTCGTCTACCAGAACGACAACTGGCTGAACCGCTGCCAGTTCTCCTTCGCCTGCGACGGCCGCAAGAAGCGCATCGAGAGCCCCGCCCATTACAAGACCGCGCAGGACGTCGCGATGGCGGTCACCGCCGGCAAGATATTCATTCCCGAAGTCGGCTCATCGACCCACTACTACGCCAACTACGTCCATCCGGGCTGGGCGCGCACGATGCAGAAGATGACCAAGATCGGCCTGCATATCTTCTACCGCACCTATGGCGGCGGCTGGAGCTGAGCCCTTCGGCTTGCCTGTCGCAAACGAACCGCAAAGGCCCTGGAAGCCGAAATCGGACAACGGTCGCCGGACGGATTCGGGGCATGTGCCGACCCGATAGTGCCGGGCACGATGTCGCACCTCGCCAAGTGATTGATTCCAATAGAAAAAATACATGGCTTTGAAGTCCCGCCCGTGGCTTGACGGGCGCAAACCCTCTAACTATGTTGCCGGCGACTTTAGAAGCGGACGGACGGTGACGGTCTGACCGGGCAGGGGGGTTACGATGGCCGACAAGAACGGGCCAGACGGAACCGGAGAAACCGGCCGCGGCAGCAAGCACGAGGCCGACATCCGCGACGAAGATCTCGGACGCCGCCGGCGTGAGCTTGGAGCATCGCTTGCGACAAGACGGCCGGATCAGCTCGAGGGGAATGACGGCGCGAAGGCGACGGCCGGATATGGCCAGGCGCTCAAGCTGTCCAGCGAGTTCATCGCCGGGATAGTGGTGGGTGTGGGCCTTGGCTGGTTTCTGGATCGCGTGGCGGGAACCTCGCCATGGGGTCTGGTCGTCGGCTTGTTGCTGGGCTTTGGCGCCGGCGTGCTCAATGTCCTGCGTTCGTCAGGTGTTGTGGCGGAATTCGGAAAAAGCGAGAAGTCGCACGATCCGAAAGAATGAAATGGCGCGCCGCCAATGGCGCACAAGGACACTTAAGGCCGCTCGCGGTTTTGACGGGGATGTAAATGGCTGCTGACAAGGTCGATCCGATCCACCAGTTCCATATCGTCAAGCTGATTCCGATCAATATCGGCGGCTATGACCTGTCCTTCACCAATTCGGCTCTGTTCATGGTCGCGACCGTGCTCGTCGCATCGGCGTTTCTGTACCTCTCGACCTCCAGCCGCAGCCTTGTTCCCGGGCGCCTGCAGTCGGTTTCGGAAATGGGCTATGAGTTCGTCTCCAACATGCTGCGCGACGCCGCCGGAACGCAGGGCATGAAGTTCTTCCCCTTCGTGTTCTCGCTGTTCATGTTCGTGCTGGTCGCCAACCTGCTTGGCCTTTTCCCTTACTTCTTCACCGTCACCAGCCACATCATCGTCACCTTCGGCCTCGCAGCCCTGGTGATCGGAACCGTCGTTGTCTACGGCTTCACGAAGCACGGTCTGGGCTTCCTCAAGCTCTTCGTGCCGCACGGCGTTCCGGTGTTCCTGTTACCGCTGGTGGTGCTGATCGAGGTGATCTCCTTCGTGTCGCGCCCGGTCAGCCTCTCGGTTCGTCTGTTCGCCAACATGCTGGCCGGCCACATCACCCTGAAGGTGTTTTCGGGCTTCGTCGTCAGCCTGAGCGCGCTCGGCGCCGTCGGCGTTGCCGGTTCGGTGTTGCCGCTGGCCATGGCAGTCGCGCTGACCGCGCTGGAATTGCTGGTCGCTTTCCTGCAGGCCTACGTCTTTGCGGTGCTGACCTGCATGTATCTGAACGACGCCCTGCATCCCGGGCACTGACCTTAGAATTTCCGGCATCTTTCGCCGGATGGAATTGCAACGGAATTACAGATCCAAAGGAGTTCAAAATGGACGCAGAAGCAGCAAAGTACATCGGCGCCGGTATCGCTTGCCTGGGCATGGGCGGCGCGGGCATTGGCCTCGGCAACATCTTCGGCAGCTACCTGGCGGGCGCCCTGCGCAATCCGTCGGCCGCCGATGGCCAGTTCGGCCGCCTGATTTTCGGCTTCGCCGTGACCGAAGCTCTGGGCATTTTCTCGCTTCTCATCGCGCTTCTCGCCCTGTTCGGCTGAGCCCCTGTTCGGCCAATTATCGGTCGGACGAGCATTGGGAAGAATTGGCTGGCCGCATTCCTGCGGCCATGCCTGATATGAGGGGATAGTCCATGTTCGTGACATCTGCGTTTGCGCAAGAGTCCGCACCCGCCGCTGAAGGCGCCCACACCGGTACGGAAGGCGACACGCATTCCGGCACCGGCGTGCCTGCCGAGGCGCACGGCACGTTCCCGCCATTCGATCCGGCGACGTTTCCGTCCCAGCTTCTGTGGCTGGCGATCACGTTCGGGCTGTTCTATTTGTTCCTGAAGAAGGTGGTGATGCCGCGCCTTGGCGGCATCATCGACGTCCGCAGCGATCGCATCACGCAGGACCTCGACCAGGCCGCCAGGCTGAAGGGCGAGGCCGACGCCGCCGTTGCCGCTTACGAGCAGGAACTGGCGGAAGCCAAGGCCAAGGCCAACGCGATCGGCCAGCAGGCCAACGACGCTGCCAAGGCTGAAGCCGAGGCTGCCCGCAAGAAGGTCGAGGCCGCCCTCGACAAGAAGCTCGGCGAGGCCGAGGCCAGCATTGCTTCCATCAAGGCCAACGCCATGAAGGAAGTCGGCATGATTGCCGAGGACACCGCTTCAGCCATCGTCGATGCGCTTGTCGGCGGCAAGACGAGCAAGGCCGAGATCTCGGCTGCGGTCAAATCCGTGGCCCGGTGAGGAGCACATCATGGACGCCACATCTCTCGCAACGCTTTGGGCAACGGTTGCCCTCGTCATTTTCCTCGGCGTTGCCGTTTACATCAAGGTGCCAGGCCTGATCGCCAAGTCGCTCGACGCCCGTGCGACCAAGATCAGCGACGAGCTTGCGGAAGCCCGCCGGTTGCGCGAAGAGGCCCAGCAACTGCTCGGCCAATACCAGAAGAAGCGCAAGGAAGCCGAGCAGGAGGCCGCAGCCATCGTCGCTGCCGCCAAGCGCGAGGCCGACATGCTTGCCGCCGAGGCGCACAAGAAGACCGAAGACTATGTCACCCGTCGCACTGCGCTTGCCGAGCAGAAGATCGGCCAGGCCGAGCGCGAAGCCGTCGCCGAAGTGCGCGCCAGCGCCGTCGACATCGCCGTCGAGGCGGCCCGCACGCTGCTTGCCGGCAAGATCGACGCCAAGGCCGGCGCCGACCTGTTCAAGTCCGCGCTGCAGGACGTGAAGGCCAGGCTGAACTGAGCGGGGTTAACTCGCTGACATCAAGCCGCCCGGGCAACCTGGCGGCTTTTTTGTTGAGCGCGGACAATCTGCCCCCTTGAGGGGGAGATGTCGCCAAAAGCGACAGAGGGGTTCGGTGCGACCGGCCGCGACGCTCTTTCTGCGGCCAGTAAGGGCTAGCGCTTCACGCGCGGCGACCCCCTCTGGCCTGCCGGCCATCTCCCCCTCAAGGGGGGAGATTATCATTACTCCAACCCGGCGAAGCTCTCTTGCTCAACCACCTCAACTCCACCCAGCCTGAACGGCGCGAATGACGCCCGGTGCAGCCTTGCCACCGGACCATGCGCTTCGATCGCGGTGCGGTGCCGCACGGTGGCGTAGCCCATATGGACTTCGAACCCGTAGCGTTCGTGGTGGCTGCCGCAGCCGCACATCATGCGGTCGCGCATCACCTTGGCGACGATCGAGGCGGCGGCGATCGATTGCGAGCGCTGGTCGCCCTTGATCAGCGCGCGGCCTTCGCAGAGGAGGCCCGGCGGCACATCGCGGCCATCGGCCAGCGCCAGCTTCGCCTGGATCGGCAGGCCGGCAAGGGCGCGGCGCATGGCTTCCAGGCTGGCCTTGAGGATATTGCTGCCGTCAATGCCTTCGGCGCTGACCGAGGCCATCGACACGCCGAGCGCTGACCCCAGGATTTTCAGGAACAGCGCCTCGCGCTGCAAATGGTTGAGCCGTTTGGAATCGTCTAGCCCGTCGGGAATGTTGGCGGGATCGAGGATCACCGCCGCCGCCACCACCGGCCCGGCCAGCGGACCGCGGCCGGCCTCGTCCATGCCTGCCACCGGCCACAGGCCTTCAGCCATCGCCTTCGTCTCGAAGGAGAAGTCGGGCTTTTCGACGATTTCTAAAAGAAGCGGAGAATCGGAACGCGCGCGAGCCATGTTGCGGCGAGGTTCGCATCGGCTCCGATTCTCCGCAAGTCCCTCCAGGGTCGAGTGGGGCAAGACCGGGAGGGCACCGTCTGCAGGCCGGGGGACAGGCCGGACGGGATTCTTGGGTCGCCTGCCAACCACGAGGGCAGGGCAGGCGCTACTCTCAGAGCAGCATCAGCTGCTCGGTCGCCTTGGCGGCGGCGACAAACTGGTCGGTTCGGAGCGTGCGCCGCTCGGCGTTGAGGCCGAGCCGCTTGGCCGTGATCTCGAAGCGCCGGCCGATCTGCCAGGCATAGGGGCCGGCGCCTTTCATCCGCTTGCCCCATTCCGAATCATAGTCCTTGCCGTCGCGCATCGAACGGATCAGCGACATCACGTGCCGGTAGCGGTCGGGATAGTGGCGCAGCAGCCAGTCCTTGAAGATCGGCGCCACCTCGAGCGGCAGGCGCAGGATGACATAGCCGGCCTCGCGGGCGCCTGCGGCGCGTGCCGAATCGAGGATACGCTCCATCTCCTGGTCGGTCAGGCCGGGAATGATCGGCGCCACCATGACAGAGGCCGGGATGCCGGCATCGGAAAGCTGCCGGATTGCCTCAAGCCGCTTGGTCGGCGTCGACGCGCGTGGCTCCATGGTGCGCGCCAGCATGCGGTCCATCGTCGTCACCGACAGCGCCACCTTGGCCAAGCCCCGTTCGGCCATGCGCGACAAGATGTCGATGTCGCGCGTCACCAGATGGGATTTGGTGACGATGCCGACCGGATGGCCGCGCGCCTCCAGCACTTCGAGGATCTCGCGCATAATCCGGTATTGTTTCTCGATCTGCTGGTAGGGATCGGTGTTGGTGCCGATCGCGATGGTGCGCGGCTGATAGCCATCCTTCGACAGTTCCTTGTCGAGCAGCCGCGCCGCATCCGGCTTGGCAAACAGCTTCGCTTCGAAATCCAGCCCCGGCGACAGGCCCATGAAGGAATGCGTCGGCCGGGCGAAACAATAGACGCAGCCATGCTCGCAGCCGCGATAGGGGTTGATCGAGCGGTCGAAGGAAATGTCGGGCGATTCGTTGCGGGTGATGATGGTGCGCGGCTTCTCGACCTGCACTTCGGTCTTGAACGGCGGCAATTCCTCCAGCGAATTCCAGCCGTCGTCGAACACATGCCGGCTGACCGGCTCGAACCGGCCGGACGGGTTGATGCCCGCGGAACGGCCGCGGTTGCGATCCGGACGGACGCGCATGCCGCTCTGTTCGATCATCGCATTGGCCATCTCGGCTCGCCCTGCTCCGAAAGCAGCAATGTCCGCACGCACGATATGTTCCATTTTGGCCCTTTCCCAAGGACTGTCGGCTGGCTGTCGAATCGCTCTGTTCATGAAAATAATCCTATTTCGCTGATGAGAACAAAGCAAGAACTTTTTCGTTGGGCCATGCAAAACTGGCGCTGCGCCGGGCTTTCCGCTATTCGGCTAAAAATGCTCAGCGTTCTCATCGAAACCCGGGATGACGAAGAAGGCCTTGCCCGCACGCTCGCCTCGTTGATCGGCGGCGCGGTCGAGGGCGTGGTGCGCGATGTCATCGTCTGCGACACCGGCTCGACCGACCAGACGCATCGGGTTGCCGATCATGCCGGCTGCCACTTCGTGGCCGGCGGCATTGCCGCGGGAATCAGGCAGGCGAAGGGTGACTGGCTGCTGTTTCTGGAACCCGGCGCAAGGCTGGCGGAGGGCTGGATCGACGACGTTGTCGCTCACACGGCGCGGCAAACCATGCCGGCGCGCTTTTCCCGTGCGCGCGGCAGCCGCACGCCGTTCCTGTCACGGGTGTTTTCGGGCAACCGGGCGCTGGCCGAAGGGCTGGTCATCAGCAAGCGCCAGGCCGCTGCCCTGTCGAAGAACGCGCACAGCGCCGAAGCCCTTGCGCGCGGTCTCGCCACCAGGCGGCTCGACGCCGAAATCTGGCTGGCGCCGAAGAAGTGATCTTTCTCCCTTTTCCCGTTCCCAGGGAGAAGGGTGCCCGAAGGGCGGATGAGGGGCAGCGTCGGCGCCTCATCCGCATTGGCACGGTCGCAGCACCATCCCTCTTTTTCGCCGCAAAAAGCTATTGTGCATTGCACAAAAGCTGACGCGGGATTAGCATTCCGTTGATGCGGGATATCGGGGCTTGGGTAGTGCCGGAGCGGTAAGCAAGCGCCGCGTCGTCGTTGCTGCCGTTCATATCTGAGGACCCCGATGAACCTTTCGTCCCCTGACAAATCCGGCGCCCCCAGTCTGGAAGCCATTGCCCGCAACGGCAGCCAGCTCCGCCGCATTGCGGTGCGTATCCCGACCTATCTGTCCGACCTGCGCGAAAATCCCGCATGGCTGCCGATGTTCGTGCTTGCCCGCACCATGCCGGCGCGCAAACTGCACTGGCTTGGCGCCAAAGCCGCGCGCCCCGCGCAGAGTGCCGGAGCGACGATGTTCAGGGGCGTCGACCTCAAGTCGATCGTCGCGGCGCTGCGCGCCGATGGCCTGTTCTCCGGACTGGTCCTTCCGCAGGCAATCCACGAAGAGATCGCCAGCTTTGCTCAGAGCACGCCGTGCTTCGGCAATTTCGACCGCCGGCTCGAATTCATGCCCGGAGAACACGCAGAAGCCGAGAAGCGGTTCGGCCGCTCTTTGCTCAGCGGCCACTATTTCGAGCGCATCCTCAGCTGCAAGGCAGCACTCGCCATCCAAAACGATCCGCTGCTGCTCGACATCGCCCAGCACTATCTGGGCGGGCAGGCAAAGCTGATCACCACGCGTGTCTGGTGGAGCTTTCCGACCGGCGAGGCTTCCGACGCCGACAAGAACCTTGCCTCGCTCGGCAAATATCATTTCGATCTCGACGACTGGCGGATGCTGAAATTCTTCTTCTATCTCAAGCCCTGCGATGCCGGCACCGGCCCGCATGTCTATGTCAAAGGCAGCCACAACAGGCGCAGCCTCAAGCACCAGTTGACGCTGCTGGTCGGCCATCCGGCGCAAGACGTGCTCAAGGTCTATGGCGACGACAGCCCGGTCACGCTGACCGGCGAGGCCGGCCTCGGCTTCGTCGAGGACCCGTTCGGCTTCCACATGGGCACCGTGCCGTCCACCACGCCACGGCTGATGATGGAGGTCGGCTTCGGCGTCTCGCCGCCCTCGCGCCGCCGCTTCCACGGCGAACCGGTCATCCGCTGAGGCCGGAGCGGATCTCGACCGGCATCCAGCGCGCTTGCCGCCGGGCAATGCGACCCTCTTTGTTCTCGGCATCATAGTCCATTGGGACCGGCTCGCGGTTGAACCGCGGCCGGTCATCCAGCGCATTGACGATGACGATCGCTCTCGGTTCGCCGTCGGTGGTCACAGCAGCGACATAGACGCCGCAGTCCCGGCAGATGAGATAATCGGCGGTGCGCAATCCGAACCGGTATCGGTGCAGCCGGGCCTCGTCCTCGGCCGCGACGATCAATCGCCCCTGCGGATCGGCGGCGGCGCGTGAGCCATGCCGGACGCAGAAGGCGCATTGGCAGGCGCGGATCTCCATCTCGGACGGCTCAATTCCGGTTTCGAAGGTCAGGTGGATGTTGCCGCAATGGCAGCCGCCGCGGTGCGCGCTCATTGGATCTCTTCCGTCTTGACTTGGCGACAGACTATCCGCCCGACGACCCGGAGGAAATGACCTCTCGAAGGCGCAGCCGCCATTCTGCCTGACAAAGGCAGCACTTGGCCGGCACTTTGCCTTGGTTTACGAGGCGGCCTTGCCGCGCCGCAAATGCTCGTCCAGGCGCGGCATGATCTCGACGAAGTTGCAGGGCATGTGGCGGTAGTCGAGCTGCGGTTTCAGGATGCCGTCCCAAGCGTCCTTGCAGGCGCCGGGCGAGCCCGGCAGCACGAAGACGAAGGTGGCGTTGACGACGCCGCCCGTCGCTCGGCTCTGCACTGTCGAGGTGCCGATCTTGTCGTAGGAAATGCGGTGGAACACTTCGGAAAAGCCATCCATGCGCTTCTCGAAGATCGGCTCCAGCGCCTCCGGCGTCACGTCGCGGCCGGTAAAACCGGTGCCGCCCGTGGTGATGACGACATCGATGTCTTCGTCGCGCGACCAGCCCAGCACCTTGTCGCGGATTTTCTCCCGGTCGTCGGTGACGATGTCGCGCGCGGCCAGGACATGGCCGGCCTCGACGATGCGATCGGCCAGCGTCCGCCCTGATTTGTCGTCGGCAAGGCTGCGCGTATCGGACACCGTCAGCACCGCGATGCGCACCGGGATGAAGGGGCGGCTTTCGTCAATTTTGGTCATCGGCCCCCTCTGAAGCGATGCTTCGTGTCGCGGCGACAAACCACTCCGGTTCGCGGCTGCGGATCTCGGCGGCGGCGCGCTTGGCGACATTGCCGGTCTCGAACAGTCCGAAGCATGTCGCGCCGGAGCCCGACATGCGCGAGAATCCAGATCCGGCCCTGTTCAGCAGGGAAAGCGCTCGGCCGATGGGCGGCTGGATCGCCTGCGCCGCCGGTTCGAGATCGTTGCGGGTGATCTCCAGCCAGTTGCGGACACTGTGGAAGTCAAATGCACGCGGCAGCGGCGGCAATCCCTCATTGTCGCGTTTCTCAAGTGCGTTGAACACATCAGGCGTCGAGACGGCGACGCCGGGATTGACCAGCACCAAAGCGAGCGCCGGAAAATCCGGCACCAGCGACAGCTCGTCGCCGACGCCACGCGCAACCAGCGGTTTTGCCGCAAGACACATCGGCACGTCGGCGCCGAGCGTGAGACCGATCCGGCTCAGTTCGGCCTCGCCGATGTCGAGCCCCCAGGTCCGGACAAGACCCTGCAATACCGCCGCCGCGTCGCTCGATCCGCCGCCGACGCCGGATGCGATCGGCAGGTTCTTTTCCAGCCGGATGGCAACCGGCGGCGTGCTCTGCTGGCCGGCCTGCCTGCGCAGCGCCTCGCGCGCCTTCACCACCAGATTGCTGTCGTCGATCGGCACGGAAGTCGCGTAACGGCCCGATACGGAGAACCGGTCGGCGTCGGCAGGCTCGATCTCGACCCTGTCGCCGAAGCGGGTGAAAACGACCAGGCTCTCGAGCAGATGGTAGCCGTCGGCGCGCTTGCCGGTGACGTGCAGCGCCAGATTTATCTTGGCGGGCGCAAGCCACGTCCGGGCTGCGGCATCCAAACTGTCGGCTGCTGACGGGATGATGCTCAGTCCTTGGCCAGGCGGTATTCGCCGGTCTTGGGATCCTGGACCAGCGTGCCGTTGGTGCCGTTGGCTGCCTGCTTTTCGGTGCGCCGCACCTTGGCGGTCACACGTTCGGCCTCGCGGACGAAGGTGCGGTAGCCGAAATAAGCGGCTGCGCCGACAACTGCGAAGAAAATGATCTGTGGCATTTCAAAGCTCCTCCCTCGCAAGGCGGCAAGGCAGACTGTCAAGCCCTCATGCTAGACTCTTTCCCTGCTTTTTCAAAGCCCGAAGCGAGCCCACAATGCGCGCTCTTCCGCCGCATCGATCACGCCGCTTGCGGCGGCGGCGGCAATATCGGGCGCTGAAAAGTTCGAGCCGAACAGGCCGATGCGGCCAAACAGGCCACGCGGCGCGGTGACCAGCCTGAGCTGGGTTTTCGCGCCGAAGCGGGTTTTCAGTACCGTGCGCATGTCGCTCAACGCATCGACGAGGCCAAGCTCCAGCCCTTTCTTGCCGGTCCAGAACAGGCCGGTGAACAGGTCCGGATCGTCCTTCAGCTTGGTGCCACGGCGTTCCCTGACCAGGTCGATGAAGGTCTCGTGCACTTCCAGCTGCAGCGCCTTCAGGCGCTCGACGTCTTCCCTCTTCTCCGGCTTGAACGGGTCGAGCACCGCCTTGTTCTGGCCGGCGGTGTGGACACGGCGCTCGACACCGATCTTCTTCATCAACTCGGGAAAGCCGAACGAGGCCGAGACGACACCAATCGAACCGACGATGGAGGACGGATCGGCAAAGATCTCGTCGCCGGCGACCGCGATCATGTAGCCGCCCGAGGCCGCCACATCCTCGACGAAGACCAGCACCTTCTTGTTCTTCTCGACCGCGAGGTCGCGGATGCGCTTGAAGATCAGCCGCGACTGCACCGGCGAGCCGCCAGGCGAATTGATCGAAATGGCGACGGCGGGCGCATCGAACAGGAACGCCTTTTCGATGAGGGCGGCGGTGGACGCCAAGGAGAGGCTCGGCCGGAACGGGCCGCCGCCGGCCATGATGGTGCCATGCAGCCTGATGACGGGAATGGTGACGACGCTGGATCGCCAGGATTTCGGCAGCAGGCGGTTGAAAAGGCGGTTCACGAGGTGGCTGTCTCCAAATGGCTTCAACGCATGTAGGGATTTGCCGGTCAACGGCAATGCTGCAATCCATCTCAGCCAACTGTGTGCCGGTTTTGCGGCAACGACACTGACGGGCCCAAATCAATCGCCAAACAGCGACGCCAGTCCGTTGTTGATCATCTCGGTTCGTTCCGACGGGCCGTCGCCCGTTTGCCCATGCAGCATCAAAGGCGGGCGGATCGACAGCTTGCCGCGCGCGCCGAGCGCTGCCCTGACGACAATGCGGATTGCGGCTGCTTCCGGGCGCGGATGCACGGCCAGCATCTCGGCGTCGCCGAAGCGGCCCGACAGCGCATGGAGGAGGTCGCCAAGCTGTTCCGGCCGCGCAATGACGGCCAGGCCGCCGCGCGGCTTGGCGACCGCAGCCGCACTCCGGATCCAGCTTTCGAACAGCCCGTCGTCCATGACATGCGCTTGCCGCCGCAGCGGATCTGGCGTGGCGCGGTCTTGCGCCGCGTTGAAGGGCGGGTTCATGATGACGAAATCGAAGGAATTGTCGGCAAGGCCGGCTTGCGTCCGCGCCCGGCCCGACAGCGTGACGTCGGCGGTCAGCACCGAGGCGCGATTGCCGAGATGCGCATTGCCGGGATGGGCGAGCGTGGTTGTGGCGAAGCCTGCCATCTCGGTCAACCGTTCGACGAGCACGACCTGCGCCTCTGGGCAGCGCGACAGCACGGCAAGACCCGCCGCACCGGCGCCGGCGCCGAAATCGGCGAGGCGTCCAGAAAAGCCGGATGAAACTGCTGCCGCCAGCATCATGGCATCCATCCCGGCGCGATGCCCTGTCCTGGGCTGGACCAGCCAGAAGCGGCCGCGATGGAAGGCATCGACCGTATGGGCCGGCGTATCGCTGGTAAGCGCGCTCGCTTCAGCCATTATGTCTGGCGGATTTCGTTCTCGATGCCGGCGTCTTTCAAGATGCGCCGCGCCTGATCGGCCTGGTCGGCATCGACCATGACGCGCTTCTGCAAAAGACCGATCGACCCTTCGAGAATGCTCATGTTCTGGTCGGCGACGAAGCAGGCAATCCCGGCATCGCGCATCAGCGATTCGACAAAGGAGATGATCACGGCATCGTTGGTGCGCACGAGTTCTATCATCGGACGAAGTTCGCAGGTTGCAGCGTTGATGTAAACGCCGGAGCATGGCGACCAAAAGTGTGGAGCGGTTTTCGGGCAACGGCATGCGGTCGCTAAGGTTGACACGCCGTCACCGCAGCCGCGCCAATTCGCCTCTTGCCGTGCCCGTATGTGCCGCCCTAGAGTCCCAGGCGGGACCAGGGTGCCGTCGCACGCGTGATCAAAGACGGGAGTGTTTGTTGGTGGGTGTCGTTCTCAACATCGAAAACGGGAAGCGGGAACCCGCCTCCATCAAGGATCTCATCGACCTGACAGCAGCCGATATGGGGCGCGTCAACAAACTGATCCTGTCCAAGGCCGGCTCCGACGTCGAGATGATCCCGGAGGTCGCCAATCATCTGATCTCGTCGGGCGGCAAAAGGCTGCGTCCCATGCTGACGCTCGCGGCGGCCCAGATGTTCGGCTATTCCGGCGAGGGCCACGTCAAGCTCGCCACCGCGGTCGAGTTCATGCACACCGCCACGCTGCTCCATGACGACGTCGTCGACGAGAGCGGCATGCGGCGCGGCAAGAAGACCGCCCGCATGATCTGGGGCAACCAGGCGAGCGTGCTGGTCGGCGATTTCCTGCTCGGCCAGGCTTTTCGCATGATGGTCGATGTCGGTTCGCTGGAAGCGCTCGACATCCTGTCCAGCGCCGCCTCGATCATCGCCGAGGGCGAGGTGATGCAGCTGGCGGCAGCCAAGAACCTGGATACCACCGAGGACGAGCATTTCGCCGTCATCAAGGCCAAGACCGCGGCGCTGTTCTCGGCTGCCGCCGAGGTCGGTCCGGTCATCGCATCGGCGACGCGCAACGATCGCGCCGCATTGCGCTCCTACGGCATGAATCTCGGCCTTGCCTTCCAGCTCATCGACGATGCGCTGGATTATGGCGGCTCCAGCCAGGAGCTGGGCAAGAATGTCGGCGACGATTTCCGCGAAGGCAAGGTTACGCTGCCGGTCATCCTCGCCTACCGGCGCGGCACCAAGGCCGAGCGCACCTTCTGGAAGCGCGCCATCGAGGACAATGTCACCGACGATGCCGGCCTGGAAAAGGCGATCGGCCTGATGACCCGCCATGGCGCCATTGCCGACACCATCGGCCGCGCCCGCCATTTCGGCGAGATCGCCCGCGACGCGCTGGCGCCGCTGGAAGCGACGCCGCAGAAATCGGCGCTGATCGACGTCATCGACTTCTGCATCAGCCGGGTGAACTGACCCGCGCCTGGCGCCAAAGCAAGTTTGCATGCAAAATCGGGCAATCACCGCTCGACAATCGGCAGCAGTGCAAATTATCTATAAAACATGGCAAAGACCGCAGACGACACCATCGCCGTGCGCATCAGCAAGGTGCTGGCGGATCGCATCATATCGGGCGCGATCGAACCCGGCGCCCGGCTGCGGCAGGATCACATCGCCGAGGAATTCCAGACCAGCCATGTCCCGGTGCGCGAAGCCTTCCGGCGCCTGGAGGCGCAAGGGCTGGCGGTCAGTGAGCCCAGGCGGGGCGTGCGCGTCGCCGCTTTCGATCTCGGCGAGGTAAGGGAAGTCGCCGAAATGCGGGCAGCCCTCGAAGTGCTGGCGCTGCGCCATGCCGCGCCGCATCTGACGGCTTCCATTCTCAATCTTGCCGAAGAAGCCACAAAGGCCGGCGACAAATCCCGCGATGTCCGATCTTGGGAGGAGGCCAACCGCACCTTCCACCGGCTGATCCTGGCGCCCTGCGGCATGCCGCGGCTCATCGCCACCATCGACGATTTGCACGCCGCAAGCGCCCGCTTCCTGTTCGCCGCATGGCGCTCGGAATGGGAAATCCGCACCGACCAGGATCATCGCGCGATCCTGAGCGCGCTCCGGCAGGGCAATACCGAATCGGCCGCCGCCACGCTTGGCCGGCACGTGCAGTGGATCGGCCAGAAACCGGTCAAGACCGCGTCGGGCAAGATGCGCGAAGCGTTTGCCATCGTCGGGTAGGGACGAAGGGACAGTCGTCGGATTCCGCGCGTAGCGATCCTTCACACCCCCCTCTGTCCTGCCGGACATCTCCCCCGCAAGGGGGGAGATCAACAGCTTTGCCGTTGCGTTAGTCCTGCAACGTCGGCCATTGGCGAAAGCAGAGGCGACATCCGATCTCCCCACTTGCGGGGGAGATGGCCGGCAGGCCAGAGGGGGGTGCTGTCCCGCCAGCTTTATTCGGCACGCAAGCCCAAGCCTTTTTAGGGGCGAGGGTTGCCATTCCCGCGCAAATATGGATTCGATAATAGATCGAACAACTAAATTATCTATAATTTCAAACCAGCCAGGGAAGCCGCCATGACCGACATCGCCTTTTCGCCGTCCAAGCCGTCCTTCAGCCCGTTGCGCCTGCAAACCCGCTCGCATAGCTGGCAGGCCGCGGCCGTCGTCCTCGGTACGCTGTTTCTGGCGCTGTTGTCCCAGATCGAGGTGCCGATGGTGCCGGTGCCGGTCACCATGCAGACCTTCGCCGTGACGCTGGTCGGCGCACTTTATGGCTGGCGGCTTGGCGCCATGACCATCATCGCCTGGCTCGCCGAGGGCGCCGTGGGCTTTCCTGTCCTGTCCGGAGGGGCAGCGGGCGCGTCGTATTTCGTCGGGGCAACGGGCGGCTATCTCTTCGCCTTCCCGCTCGTCGGCGCGCTTGTCGGCTGGCTGGCCGAGCGCGGCTGGAACGGCAACCGCGTGCTGCTCGCCTTCGCCGGCATGGTCCTCGGCAACCTCGCCTGCCTGGTTCTCGGCACGGCCTGGCTCGCCGTCATGATCGGCCTCGAACAGGCCATTGCCTTCGGTTTCCTGCCGTTCCTCTTTGGCGGCCTGCTGAAATCGGCGCTCGGCGCCGCGACGCTCAAGCTGTTTTCAGGCAACAAGGCGAACACGGCCGGAGCATGATCCCGAAAAGTGGAGTCCGGTTTTCGGAAAAGATCATGCTCAAACAAAAAGAAGGAGCCCCATCCCGATATCATCGGGATGGAACAGGCTCCGCAACCGCGTCCTAAAACCGATGACCGTCAGGCTTCGCTCCCACCATCTTCTTTGCCTGCTGACCTATGTCGGCAAAGGGTACAGCGCAGCCTTCGTCGCCAATTATGACGCGATCGCGAAACGTCTGGGCCGGGGCGAGGATATTCTGATCGTCTCCGGCCCCGACGACATCTGCCGGCCGCTGCTCGGCGAGGCCGAGCCCCACTGCTTGCGCGAAAGCGCCGCAGACCGGGACGAGCTGGCAGCACGCGATGTCGGCAAGCTGCTGACCCGGCCGATCCGGGCCGGCGTCCGTCTCAGCCTCGACGCGGCAACGCTTGCGGCCTTGCGCGCGGCCTTTTCAGCCGGCGTGACGCGTGAGGCCTGCCAGGGTTGCGAGTGGGCCGGCCTGTGCAGCACGATAGCGGCAGGCGGATATCGCGATGTCAGGCTGTAGCTCCCAACCCCGATCTGCTATTATCTCGAACCGACAGTGTGTGTGTCGCCATGGTTTGTTAATCGGGTGACCCGATTGTGAATTCGGCCCGGATTGAAGCCTGACCCCAAAAAGGCCATGCTTTGTCAGGAAACATCGAGTCTATGGCTTCTCCGCGCCGACGCGGGATGGCGCTTGGCTGAAAGGGATACGATGCGGCAAGGACGTGCGCGCTGGCTCGCGGGGCTGGCAATTGTGGCAGGGATGGCGATTTCTCCATTGCCTGCCTACGCCAAGGAATCGACCGACCCGGTCAAGATCACCTCCTTCTCGGGCGCCTATCTCGCCGCTCGCATCGCCGAAGGCGACAACGACCTCGACAATGCCATCGCTTATTACAAGCAGGCGCTCGCCTTCAATCCCGGCGACACCTCGCTGCAGCAAAGCCTGATGCTGTCGCTGATCGCGCAAGGCCGCTTCGAGGAATCGCTGGTCTATGCCGACAAGCTCAAGGCAGTTCCCGACGTCGAGCGCTTCTCGCGTCTTGCTCTGGCGGTCGATTCCTTCCACAAGAAGGATTTCACCAAGGCGCAGTACTGGCTAAAGCTGTCGCTCGAATCCGATCTCGACCGGCTGATTTCCGGCGTCATGTCCGGCTGGGCACAAGAGGGCGCCGGCGACCCCACCGGGGCGATGGCCTCGATCGACAAACTGCAGGGGCCTGACTGGTTCGGCCTGTTCAAGTCCTTCCACCGCGCGCTGATCGCCGATGCCGCAGGCCTGTCGGACAAGGCCGACGCGCTTTATGACGCGACCCTGACCGACGTCACGGCCGGCGGCGCCGCGCCCGAGACATGGATGCGCAACGCCCAGGCCTACGCGTCTTTCCTGGCGCGCAAGGGCAACAAGAACAAGGCGCTCTACGTACTCGACAAGGCCGACGCGTTCGCGCCCGGCAAGCTCGACATCCAGGCGCTTCGCGACAGGATCAGCAAGGGCGACAAGATCGAGCCCTTCGTCGCCAGTCCCTCCGACGGCGCCGCTGAAATCCTGCTCGACCTCGCCATCGCGCTCAATCGCGGCGGCGGCGAGCCGTTCGTGCGCCTCTATCTGCAATATGCGCTCGCGCTCAAGCCCGACAGCGACGCCGCTTTGGTGCAGCTTGCCGCCGTCGCGGAGCAGTTGAAGGACGGTGAAGGCGCCATTGCTCTCTATAGCCGCATTCCAGCCTCTTCGCCGCTGAAGGAGCTTTCCGACCTGCAGCTCGGCCTCAACCTTGCCGATCTCAACCGTCACGACGAGGCGATCGCCCATCTCAAGGCATTCGTCGAAGCTCACCCCGATGACATGCGCGCCTATCTGGCGCTGGGCGGGGTCTATGCCTCGAAGGAGGATTTCCGCTCCGCCGCCACTCTCTACGACAAGGCGGTCGCGGTGCTGAAGACGCCGACCAATGCCAACTGGAACATCTACTATCAGCGCGGCATCGCCTATGAGCGGCTGAAGGAATGGCCCAAGGCCGAACCGAACTTCCTCAAGGCGCTGGAACTGTTCCCCGACCAGCCGCAGGTGCTGAACTATCTCGGCTATTCCTGGGTCGACATGAACATGAACCTCAAGGAAGGCCTGGCGATGATCCAGAAGGCCGTCGACCTCAGGCCGAGCGACGGCTACATCGTCGATTCGCTGGGCTGGGCCTATTTCCGCATGGGCCGGTTCGACGACGCCGTGCGCGAAATGGAGCGCGCCGTGTCGCTCAAGCCGGAAGATCCGGTGCTCAACGACCATCTCGGCGATGCCTATTGGCGCGTCGGCCGCAAGCTCGAAGCCACCTTCCAGTGGAACCAGGCGCGCGACCTGAAGCCGGATCCCGATGTGCTTGCCATTTTGCAGCAGAAGCTGATGAAGGGCCTGCCGCCGATCGAATCCAACACGGCGCAGGAAACCCCGAAGGTCAAGCCGGCCACCCCGCCAGCGCCGAAGGGGTGATCGGGCCATACTTCTGATGAAACGGGGCTCGCTGAGCCCCGTTTTTGTTTCGGCTTGGCGTCTTAGAGCAATTCCAGGAAAAGTGTGCGCGGTTTTCCGCTCGGAATTGCGACAGAAACAAAGAGATAGAGACGCCCTATAGCGATCGTCATTCTATGGCGGAGCAAGGAGCGAAGCGACGCGGCGCAGACCATAGAATCCATGCCGTGACCTTAAGGCGTTGCGAGGGTGCAGAATTCTGCTCCGCTGCGTTCTTCGATCAAGGTCACGGAATGGATTCCAGGGTCTGCGCGACGCCGCTTCGCGGCTGCTTCGCCCTGGAATGACGAAGTCGGGAAGGCTTTCAGCCAATCTCCAGCGTTGGCGCTCATTCTAGAACAGCTTTCGGTAGACGACGAACCCCGAGAGATCGCCGATCTTGTCGTAGAGCTTCATCGCCGTGTGGTTGGTTTCGTGTGTCAGCCAGTAGACGCGGCTGGAGCCTGCGGTTTGCGCCCTGGTATAGACGCCTTCGATCAGTGCCCGGCCGACGCCCTTGCCGCGCGACGCCTCATTGGTGAAGAGGTCCTGCAGATAGCAGTTCGGCGAAATCGCCGTCGTGGTGCGGTGATAGAGATAGTGGACAAGACCGAGAAGCTTGCCTTCGCTCTCCGCGACCAGCGCATGCATAGGCTCATAGGCATCGAAGAAGCGCGACCATGTCATTGCAGTGATGGCACCGGGCAGGGCGGTCTCGCCCGAGCGGCCGTAAAACGCATTGTAGCCGTCCCACAGCGGCAGCCATTGCTCGTAATCCTCTCGGGTGACGGGGCGTACGGTGAGCTGGCCTTGCATGGCTGAACCTCTGTCGTTGAAGCTGGGCGAGCAAACGGCCACCGGCACCGTCCGGCAATGGGCCAGTCCGAAGCAAAGCGTTCAACCTCTCATCAAGGCGGCGATAGGCGCTGCCTTGACGCCTACCGGCCCGGCAACTAGGGAATGGCATCATTTCAGCGCTTTCCGAGGCCGCCGTGACGTCAGACAGTCCAGCCCATATGCATCCCAGCCGCTCGTTCCAGGGGCTGATCCTGACCCTGCACAATTACTGGGCCGCCTATGGCTGCGTCATCCTGCAGCCTTACGACATGGAAGTCGGCGCCGGCACCTTCCATCCGGCCACCACGCTGCGCGCGCTCGGGCCCAAGGGCTGGAACGCCGCCTACGTCCAGCCCTCGCGCCGGCCCAAGGACGGCCGCTACGGCGAAAACCCCAACCGGCTGCAGCATTATTACCAGTACCAGGTGATCCTGAAGCCCAACCCGCCGAACCTGCAGGAACTCTATCTCGGCTCGCTCAAGGCGATCGGCGTCGATCCGTTGCTGCACGACATTCGCTTCGTCGAGGACGACTGGGCAAGCCCGACGCTTGGCGCCTGGGGGCTCGGCTGGGAGTGCTGGTGCGACGGCATGGAAGTGTCGCAGTTCACCTATTTCCAGCAGGTCTGCGGCATCGAATGCGCGCCGGTGGCGGGAGAACTGACCTACGGCCTGGAGCGGCTGGCCATGTATGTGCAGGGCGTCGACAATGTCTACGACCTCAACTTCAATGGCCGAGAAGGCGCCGAAAAAGTCACCTATGGCGAGGTCTTCCTCCAGGCCGAGCAGGAATATTCCAGGCACAATTTCGAATATGCCAACACCGCCATGCTGCTCAGGCATTTCGAGGACGCCGAAGCCGAATGCAAGGCGCTGCTCGCGGCCGGCGCCCCGGCCTTGAACGACAATCTGCCGATGCACCGCATGGTCTTCCCGGCCTATGACCAGTGCATCAAGGCCAGCCACGTCTTCAACCTGCTCGATGCGCGCGGCGTGATTTCGGTGACCGAGCGGCAGAGCTACATCCTGCGGGTGCGCAATCTGGCGAAAGCCTGCGGCGAGGCATTTTTGCAGACCCAGGCCGGCGGGCTCGCCGCCTGAGGCTCACTTCATCATTTCGAGGGAAATGTTGATTGGGGCCAACATCGGGCCAGTCGCCCCCGCCATGGTCCGCATAGCCTGCCGCACGCCCGGCATCGAGAAGGCGCCATGCACCTGCGCGGCGAAACAGGCGCTGAGCGCGATGATCTGGAGAAGTCTCGATGCCGTTTTCATGGTCGTTCAGCCAATAGGTCCCTGCCTGAGCGTTGGTCGCTTCAGCGCTGCGTTTGGTTCATGGAAATCTTTGATCAAAGGACGGGCGGGCTGGTTGCGGCCCGACAGGGGGGGTCAAAATTCCTGGAAACAGCGGTCAGCCGAGTTGCCATGCCCTCTTACCTCCCCCTAGATGGGGGAGGTCGCCGCGAAGCGGCGGGTGGGGGTGACAGCGCGACGTTCCATGCCAAAACTCGATCGATTCAAGCTGCAGTCTGCGCAAAGGCTTCGCGCGGCGATGACCGACGAGGAACGCATCCTGTGGCGGCATCTGTGGCGCATTCCAGTAGAAGGCACTCATTTTCGCAGGCAGGCGTCGGTAGGCGTTTACTTCCCTGATTTCATCTCCCACCGGCTGAAGCTGATCATTGAGGTGGACGGTGCCCATCACAGCTTCGATGACCAGCTGCGCCATGACGAGCGTCGAACGAAATGGTTCGAGAGCCAAGGCTACCGCGTCATTCGCTTCTGGAACCATGAAATCAAAAACGAACTGGATTCCGTGCTCGATACGATCTATGCGGCGGTGGAAGAACGAAAATCACACCTGCGTTTGCGCGATGGTGCCGAAGGTATCGGCGGCTGAGAGGTCGCCACCCCACCCCGGCGCTACGCGCCGACCCTCCCCATCAAGGGGAGAGTGGGAGCTTAACCATGCCAGACCTGCTCTTAGAACTTCGCTCCGAGGAAATCCCCGCCCAGCCGCGCGTCCGCAGCGCCGGAGGCGCGAGGACGCGCAATCAGGGAGAAGGCATGCGGGTGGAGAAACTCTGATGCCGGATTTGTTGCTGGAACTTCGCTCCGAGGAAATCC
>NZ_JAMYVS010000025.1:0-30132 GCF_040324255.1 Mesorhizobium sp. M0001 | reverse complement strand
GCCGCGCCAACCAATCCGCTTGGCGCTGCGGCGGACGCATAGGGGGAGAGAAGTGTCACCTATGTATCCGGTTCAAAGTGTTACCCATCTATCGGCTGGACAGCTGTCGCCTACTGATTTCGCCAATTGCCAGCGTTGCCAAGAGCGCCGATGTTGCGGCCATCTCCCTTCTCCCCGTCACTATACGGGGAGAAGGTGCCGGCAGGGCAATGAGGGGCAGCGCCTGCATTTGTAATTGGCCGATAAGAGCCTCAAACCGGCCGCTTCTTCGGCTTCTTGTTCTTAGGCGGTCCCGCCTTGTCGAATTTCGGTTTCCCGGCCCAAGGCTTTGCATCGCCGGCGGGCCGTTCCCGCTTCTCGAATTTCGGCTTGTGTGCGCTTTGCGGCGCCTCGAACGGGCGCTTGCCGCGATGCGGCTTCTTGTCCGGCTTCGGCGCCTGGTAGCCGGCCCGCGACAGGTCGGGCGTGCCGTCCAGGCGCTTCACCACGATGTTGCCCTGCAGCTTCTTGTCGGGGCCGATGGCGGCGAGGAAGCGATCGGCCCAGTCGGCCGCGATCTGCACGTAGGTCTCATCCTGTTGCATCTTGATGGAGCCGATCTCGCGCTTGGAGATGTTGCCGGTGCGGCACAGCATCGGGATCAGCCAGCGCGGCTCGGCATTCTGCTTGCGCCCGATCGACAGCGAGAACCAGACGCTGTCGCCGAAATCGTCGCGGCGGCTGGGCGCTTCGTCGCGGCGTTCGAATTTTTCGCCCGCCGGTCTGTCTCGCGACGGCGTGAACGGTGCGACATCCGTAAGCTCCTCGGGCGCCGAGCGGCTGGCGCGGCATTGGCGCACGAAGGCGGCCGCAATCTGTTCGGCGCCATGCCTGGCCAGAAGCGCGTCGATGAAGCCGCGCTCGTCCTCGGCCACCGGCTCGTCGAAGGCTGGATCGGCAAGGATGCGCTCGTCGTCGCGCTTGATGACGTCGTCGGCCGAGGGCGGGCTCGCCCATGTCGCCTTCAGCCCTGCATTCTGCAGCAGGCGCTCGGTGCGCTTGCGAGCGCCGTTGGGCACGATCAGCGCGCTGACACCCTTGCGGCCGGCGCGGCCGGTACGGCCGCTGCGATGCAGCAGCGTTTCGGGATTGGTCGGCAGATCGGCATGGATGACCAGTTCGAGATTGGGCAGGTCGATGCCGCGCGCGGCGACATCCGTGGCGATGCAGACTTTGGCGCGGCCGTCCCGCATCGCCTGCAGCGCGTGGGTGCGTTCGTTCTGGCTGAGCTCGCCCGACAGCGCCACGACGGAAAAATTGCGGTTGTTGAAGCGCGCCGTCAGATGATTGACGGCGGCGCGGGTGTTGCAGAACACCAGCGCGTTCTTCGCTTCGTAAAACCGCAGCACGTTGATGATGGCGTTCTCGCGGTCGGGATAGGCGACATTCAGCGCCCGGTACTCGATATCGAGATGCTGCTTTTCCTCGCCGCCGGCCGAGATGCGTACGGCGTCGCGCTGATAGCCTTGCGCCAGCGTGGCGATCGAGCGCGGCACGGTGGCCGAAAACATCAGCGTGCGGCGCTGAGCCGGTGCGGCATCGAGGATGAATTCGAGGTCCTCGCGAAAGCCCAGGTCGAGCATCTCGTCGGCCTCGTCCAGCACCACGGCTTTCAGCGCCGACATGTCGAGGGAGTTGCGGGTGATGTGGTCGCGCAGGCGGCCGGGCGTGCCGACGACGATGTGGGCGCCGCGCTCCAGCACGCGCCGTTCGGAGCGCATGTCCATGCCGCCGACGCAGGACGCGACGGTGGCGCCGGTCGGCGCGTAGAGCCATTGCAATTCGCGCATCACCTGCAGAGCGAGCTCGCGCGTCGGCGCCACGGCCAGCGCCAGCGGTGCGCCAGCCTGGTCAAAACGCTCGGCGCTTCCAAGAAGGGTCGGCGCCAAAGCCAGGCCGAAGGCGACAGTCTTGCCGGAGCCGGTCTGCGCCGACACCAGAGCGTCGGCCTCGCCGAGTTCCAGCACCGCCTTCTGCACCGGCGTCAGCTCGGTATAGCCGCGTTTTTCCAGCGCCTCTGCCAGCGCAGGAACGATACGTTCGAAATTGGACATCTCACTCTTTCGGAATTCGGGGCATGGGCTCATCATGCAGCACATGCCGGGGCTGGCGCCACGCCAGCCAAACACTATTTGGGCGTTCGTACTTCTTGCGGCCGCTATTGTACAGGGCAAGCGAGTGCCTTGCCGCAATTGACTCCTGACGCAAACCGCGTAAAAGCCGGCATCGAACGGGATCATTTTCGATGCGCGGCCTTCTGATGGCTCTTCTTGCATTCGACTTCCCCGGCCACAATCATGGGGCCGGGCGCGTTGGCGCGTCTTACCGTTCCAGCAAAACTATGGCCAAAACCACCACCATAACGGTGTGATTCCCTTGGCCTAACCACCCTCTCCCGGGTCCGGCCCGGGGGACAAAACCCGCATTGGCCGGCGGGTTTTCTCCAAAAACCAAGCGGAGAGGGACAGGAGATTTCTGATGAGTTTCAAGGTTGCGGTAGTCGGCGCCACGGGCAATGTGGGGCGCGAAATGCTCAACATACTGGAAGAGCGCGGCTTTCCGGTAAGCGAAGTCGTGGCGCTGGCCTCGCGGCGCAGCCAGGGCACCGAAGTGTCGTTCGGCGACCGTTCGCTGAAGGTCAAGACGCTCGACCAGTATGATTTTTCCGACACCGACATCTGCATCATGTCGGCCGGCGGCAACGTCTCCAAGGAGTGGTCGCCGAAGATCGGCAAGCAGGGCTGCGTCGTCATCGATAACTCGTCGGCCTTCCGCTACGACCAGGACGTGCCGCTGATCGTGCCGGAAGTGAACCCGGATGCGATCTCGTTGTTCACCCGCAAGAACATCATCGCCAATCCGAACTGCTCGACGGCGCAGCTGGTCGTGGCGCTGAAGCCGCTGCACGATGTCGCCACCATCAAGCGCGTCGTCGTCGCCACCTATCAATCGGTATCCGGCGCCGGCAAGGAAGGCATGGACGAACTCTTTACACAGACCCGCGCGGTGTTCGTCGCCGATGGCGTCGAGGTCAAGAAGTTCACCAAGCGCATCGCCTTCAACGTCATTCCGCACATCGACGTCTTCCTCGACGACGGCTCGACCAAGGAAGAGTGGAAGATGGTCGCCGAGACCAAGAAGATGCTCGACCCCAAGATCAAGCTGACGGCGACCTGTGTGCGCGTGCCGGTGTTCATCGGCCATTCCGAAGCCGTCAACATCGAGTTCGAAAAGCCGATCACCGCCGACGAGGCGCGCGATATCCTGCGCGAAGCGCCGGGCTGCCAGGTCTTGGACAAGCGCGAGGATGGCGGCTACATCACGCCGCTGGAATCGGCCGGCGAGGACGCCACCTTCATCTCGCGCATCCGCGAGGATTCGACCATCGACAACGGCCTGTCGATGTGGATCGTCTCCGACAATCTGCGCAAGGGCGCGGCGCTCAACGCGGTGCAGATCGCCGAGCTTCTGGTCGAGCGCGGCCTGATCCAGCCGAAGAAGAAGGCGGCCTGACGGCTGGTTTGTTTTCGCTCACGGGGTTCGGCTTTCGGCCGATTCCGTTTATCGCTCACGGGCCGTATCGCCGCTGCCGCGGCTGGCCCTCCGCGGGGCGCCGGAAAGCCGGCGGCCCGTAGTCGCGGGCTCGGCCTTCGGCCGAAGCCTTCCTTCTCCCCGTTCACGGGGAGAAGGTCCCGGCAGGGGGATGAGGGCAGCGCTGACCTCTGTTGAGAAACGCCTTTGAACGATCCCACCAAAATCGTGCTGCGCCCCGCCACGGCTTTGGATGCCGCGACCATCGCCATTGTCATGCGGGCCGCACTTGGCTCGTTCCTGGATGCCGGTCATCCACACGCCGGATGAGGATCTTGCCTTCATCCGCGAGATCGTGCTGCACCGGCAGCAGGTGACGGTCGCCGAGGCCGGCACCGGCATTGTCGGCTTCATTGCCCTGAGCGGCGATTGGGTGGAACAGCTCTATCTCGACCCCGCCTGGACGGGGCAAGGCATCGGCAGCCGGCTGCTGGTGCAAGCGACCGCCGCGCTACGGATCGTTAAACTGCATTGCTTCCAGGCCAACACCGGCGCGCGTCGCTTCTACGAGCGCCATGGCTTTCGCCCCGAGGCGTTCGGCGCGGGCACCACCAACGAAGAAGGCCTGCCGGATATTCTCTACGTGCGTCGAGCTTGATATTCAGCCGGCGTTATCCTTGGCCAGTTGGCGCAATAACTCCATCGCTTCCTCGGCCCGCTCAGCGGGCACGAACAGATGGTCATGATAGAAAGCAGAGACCGGATTGACGCCCATGCCGGCGGCGGCCAGCCGGGCGGTGATGGCGGCGAGGAAGCCGACGGCTTCCAGCGAGGAGTGGACGTTCAGGGTGATCATGCGGCAGCGGAACGAAGCGGTCAGCCCGGCCGCCCGTGCCGCGTCCTCGGTCACGATCAGTGTCACACCCTCGCGCTCGCGAAAGACCATCACGGGATCGAGGCCTGCCTGCCGGCTGATTCCAGGTGTGAGCGTAGCGAACACGTAGACGTCCGGCAGCAGTTCCGGCGTCATCGCCGCCAGCAGCTTTTTCAGATCAGTCTCGCCGGCCATTCGCTCGTCTCTCGCCCAGCCCTATCAATAGCCGTGACTGGTGGATGTCGATAGTCCGTCAAGGTGGAGGGACAGCGCCCCCCTCTGCCCTGCCGGGCATCTCCCCCGCAAGCAGGGAGATCGGCGGTTTCGATGCTCCGCTCATTCATGGAACATTGCCGAAGCGGTCGAGCGTGTAATCTCCCCCCTTGCGGGGGAGATGGCCGGCAGGCCAGAGGGGGGTGTGAAGGATCGCCACGCAGCGGCTTTTGCTTGCTGCTACCCAAAAAGAATCCGCACCCTGTAGGATCGCCGCCCCATCGCTCGTCCTTGGTCCGAAGCCAGCAAACGGCTCGAACCGCTTAGGAGGGAACACCGTGAGTATTTCTCAAACCATGCCCGTCTCGTGGGGCGCCCTGTGGACCGGCCGCGTGCTCAGCGGCCTCATCATCCTGTTCATGATCTTCGACGGCGTCATCAAGCTGCCGCCGCTCGATGTCGTCACCCAGACCATGGTGCCGCTCGGCTGGCCGGCCGATGTCAATGTCGCGCGCACGCTCGGCATTATCGGGCTGATCTCGACCGCGCTCTATGCGCTGCCCCGCACCTCGGTGCTCGGCGCCATCCTGCTCACCGGCTATCTCGGCGGCGCCATCGCCACAAATATGCGCGTCGGCAGCCCGTTGTTTTCGCACACGCTGTTTAGCGTCTATCTCGGCATCATCCTGTGGGGCGGTCTCTATCTGCGCGACCCAAGCGTGCGCGCCCTGATCCCGTTCAGCCGTTAAGCGAGGAGAAAAACATGCTCAGCACCATTCTCATCCTCCTGGTCGTCATCATCGCCGCCGTGCTCATCTATGCGGCGACGAGGTCGAATGATTTCGTCACCGCCCGCACCGCCAGCATCAAGGCCGCGCCGGAAGCGATCTTTCCGCTGATCAACAATTTCAAGCACTGGCCGGAGTGGTCACCCTACGAAAAGCTCGACCCCGAGATGAAGCGCACGCTGTCGGGCGCTGATGCCGGCAAGGGCGCCGCCTACGCCTGGGAAGGCAATGCCAAGGCCGGCAAGGGACGCATGGAGATCGTCAATTCCGTGCCATCCTCGCT
Source organism: Mesorhizobium sp. M0001 (assembly GCF_040324255.1). NCBI lineage: Bacteria > Pseudomonadati > Pseudomonadota > Alphaproteobacteria > Hyphomicrobiales > Phyllobacteriaceae > Mesorhizobium > Mesorhizobium sp. M0001. Next base: position 24,404 of record NZ_JAMYVS010000025.1, on the reverse strand, counting down.
GGTGTCGCTGAAGCTCGACTTCGAGAAGCCGTTCCGGGCCAACAACAGCGTCGACTTCACCCTGAAGCCCTCGGGCGACACCACCGCAGTCACCTGGGCAATGCGCGGCAGCCGGCCCTTCATTGCCAAGCTTTTGGGCCTCTTCATGAATTTCGATACGCTGATCGGCAAGGATTTCGAGGCTGGCCTCGCCAATCTGAAGAAGGCCACTGAAAGGTAAAACGTCCTGCATTTCAACAAGCTCGGCGGCGGTCGTTACGAATGTGACAGGCGCGCGCACCGGGATCTCTCACGTCTTCGGGATCAAATCAGCTGTCTGGGAGTTAGAGCCGTGGCGGCGAGGACGGCGATCCGCGTGAGAGAGGAACGACAATGAAAAAAGCGATGATCATTCTGGTACTGGCGACCGCACTGGGTGCGTGCTCGCAAACCGAAAAGGGTGCCGCGGTCGGCGGTCTCGGCGGCGCGGCGGTTGGCGCAGCTGTGGCAAATGATCCGGTTCAGGGCGCCGTCGTCGGCGGCGCCGTCGGCGCCGTGGCCGGCGCGCTGATCGGCCGTGCCAGCGAAAGCGGTCAATGTCGCTACCGCGGCCGCAACGGGCGCACCTATATCGCCAGCTGCCCCGACGGTTATTGAACACAGCCAGGTCCAACATCGGAAACCGGCGGCTATAGATCGCCGGTTTCGCTGTTGCCCAAGGCAGCTGGACCATGGCTGCCTGCGCTACAGCAATCCCCGGATATGCTCCCAAGCCAGGCGGCCCAGGCGCGTGTCGGCGTCGTCATTGCCGCCATGGGCATGCAGCCTCGAGCGCGGCGTGATTTCGCCCGGCAGCAGAATGCGGTGGCCGGCGTCGGGCACTGAGACGAGGCAGGTGGTCATTGCGGTGTCCTGGCGACACCGAACGATCGACTGGGCAAAATCCAGCGATGGCCATAGCGCGTCGTCGCCGCCCGCAACCAGAACAATGTCGGCTGAAATAGCTTCGACGGGAATGGCAGCCTTGGCCGCTGCGTCCTTGAAGGTTTGCAAGGCACGTAGGAAGAGCCGCCGGTAGGACACCAGACCATCGACATACTCGGCGTTCCAAGCGGGATTGCTTGGGACAAACGGCAAAGGAATCCCCTCGATCGTCCACGACGATCGTTCCGGCCAGCTGACGCCGTCGCGGCCCGGCCCGATATTGCCCCAGACCACCGATGTCGGGCTGATCGCAACCACGAGGCCGATGCGTGGATCGTGAGCCGCCGCAAGCAGGGAGGCCTCGGCGCCTTTCGAGGTCCCGACATAGACGATGCGCCGGCATCCCATCTGGACAAGATAGTCGGTCGCCGCGAAAAACGTTTCGAGCGGGATCTCGCAAATGCCGGGCACCTGACCTTCGCCGCCAAACCATTGCAGCGCGAGAGCGGATGCTCCTTCCTTGGCAAAGAGCCGGGCGCGGGTGACGTCGATGCGGCCGCTCGATCCGCTGAGCACGACGACGCCTGTCGTGGCGCCGGCGCATCGCAACAGCGTTCCGGCTACGCCGCCGAAAAGGGTCTCTTCCGTGACGGTCCGCTCAGTCATCTTTCGTTCGAACGCATATGACATCGCCGCACATTAGCAAAACGGCGGGCACAGGCCCGCCGTTTTGTCGATGCGATGACGCGATGCTTATTCGGCGGTGGCGGCTTCCGCTTCGGCCGGGGCTGCAGCAGCGGCGGCAACGGCGGCGGCAGCGTCTTCCTGGGCCTTCTTCAGCAGAGAGGCGCGTTCCTGCGCCTTCTTGCCGGGCTCGGCCTTCTTCGGGTTGGAGCGGGCTTCGCGCTTGAGGAGGCCGGTCTCATCGAGGAAGCGCAGCACGCGGTCGGTCGGCTGGGCGCCGTGCGACAGCCAATGCTTGACGCGGTCGGCGTCGACCTTGACGCGCTCGCCGTCCTTGGGCAGCAGCGGGTTCCACGAGCCGATCGACTCGATGAACCGGCCGTCGCGCGGCGAACGGGCGTCGGCAATGACGACGTGGTAGTAAGGGCGCTTCTTCGAGCCCGCACGGGCCAGTCTGATCTTCAAGGGCATTTCATTTCTCCTAAATTTCTGATTTCAGTGTTGGGTTAATGGCTTTGTCTGGTGCAGGTCGTTGTCCCAAAACCGCTGCGCACTTTTGGGCGACATGCACTTTGTTAGCCGGTTTTGCTTGCGCCGTTGGACGCGGCGATCTGCTCGTGATGGCGGATCACTTCGCGGACGACGAAGTTGAGGAATTTTTCCGCGAAATCGGGGTCGAGATGGGCGTCCTTCGCCAGCTGGCGAAGGCGGGTGATCTGCTCCTGCTCGCGCGCCGGGTCGGCGGGCGGCAGGCCATGCTCGGCCTTGAGCACGCCGACCGCCTTGGTGCAGCGGAAGCGCTCGGCCAGCATATGGATGAGGGCGGCGTCGATGTTGTCGATCGAGGCGCGATAGCCGGCCAGGATGGTGCGTGCGTCGGCCATGTCTTTTTCTTCGTTCATAGCGTCCTCACTTCTTCTTTCCGAGGCTGGGCAGACCACCGCCGCCAAGGCCGGGAAGCTTCATGCCGCCGGGCAGACCGGGCAGGCCACCGCCGCTCGGGGTGGGCGGGCCCTTCATGCCGCCAAGGCCGGGCATCTGCTTCTGCAAGGCTTCGAGCTGCTTGGGATCCATCTTGGAGAGGTCGGGCATGCCGCCACCCATCATGCCGCCGGGGCCACCCGGCATCATGCCGCCGAGGCCCATCTTGGAGGCAAGGCCGCCCATCATGCCGCGCATCAGGCCGCCGCCTTTGCCCTTGCCGCCCATCGCCTTCATCATGTCGGCCATGCCGCGATGCATTTTCAAGAGCTTGTTGATCTCGGCCGCATCCGTGCCTGAGCCGGCGGCGATGCGCTTCTTGCGCGAATGTTTCAGCATGTCCGGATTGGCGCGCTCGGCCTTGGTCATCGACGAGATGATGGCGAGTTGGCGGCCGAACATCTTGTCGTCGAGGCCGGCGGCCGCCATCTGGTCCTTCATTTTGCCCATGCCGGGCATCATGCCCATGATGCCGCCCATGCCGCCCATTTTCGACATCTGCTGAAGCTGGCCGGCAAGGTCGTTCAGGTCGAACTTGCCCGACTGCATCTTTTTGGCCATCGCCGCCGCCTGCTCGGCGTCGATGTTTTCGGCGGCCTTTTCGACCAGCGAGACGATGTCGCCCATGCCGAGGATGCGGTCTGCAATACGCTTGGGGTGGAATTCCTCCAGCCCGTCCATCTTTTCGCCGGTGCCGATCAGCTTGATCGGCTTGCCGGTGACGGCGCGCATCGAAAGCGCGGCACCGCCACGGCCGTCGCCGTCCATGCGGGTCAGCACCAGGCCGGTGATGCCGACGCGCTCGTCGAAGCTTTTGGCAAGGTTGACGGCGTCCTGGCCGGTCAGCGAATCCGCGACCAGCAGGATTTCGTGCGGGCTCGACATCTTCTTGATGTCGGCCATCTCCACCATCAGCGGCTCATCGATATGGGTGCGGCCGGCGGTGTCGAGGATGACGACGTCATGACCGCCGAGCTTGGCTGCCTGGACGGCGCGCCTGGCGATGTCGACCGGGTTCTGGCCCGCAATGACAGGCAGCGTCGCGACTTTGACCTGCTCGCCGAGCTGGCGCAGCTGCTCTTGTGCCGCGGGCCGCCGCGTGTCGAGCGAGGCCATCAGAACCTTCTTGTTCTGGCGCTCGGTCAGGCGCTTGGCGATCTTGGCCGAGCTCGTCGTCTTGCCGGAGCCCTGCAGCCCGACCATCATGATGACGACCGGCGCCGGCGCATTGAGGTCGATGGCGACGCCCTCGGCGCCGAGCATGTCGACCAGCTCGTCATGGACGATCTTGACGACCATCTGTCCGGGCTTGATCGACTTGACGACGGCGGCGCCGACGGCCTTTTCGCGCACCTTGTCGGTGAAGGAACGCACCACTTCCAGCGCAACGTCCGCCTCGAGCAGCGCACGGCGCACCTCGCGCAACGCCGCCGAGACATCAGCCTCCGACAGCGCGCCGCGGCCTGTCAGGCCGTTCAGGATGGAGCCAAGGCGCTCCTGAAGTGATTCAAACATTGGTCAACCCGCCGCGCGAGAGCGCCTTGGATTCATGGTGATCCCTGTCGGGCCGATGGCCCTCCACGCCTCTTGTGCGCTCCTGCAGCGATTCAAACATTCCGTTTCCTTTTTCTCAGGCACCCCGATGGTGCCCGAGAGGTAGTGCGTTCGCGCCGCTCATCCAAGCAAAGCTCAAAACCAAAAAGCACCCGGGGGCGCTCAGCGCTGCCGGGTGTTGGCCTCCAGGATCTGTTTACAGCACCCACCTCAAAAGGTTTTGGCGTCCTGGTCGGCTTGCTCGGAGGGATACTCGTCGCGGATTTCGGGGCTGTAGACAGGAAATCGGCCGAAGAGTCAAGACAAGGGCGGCTTGCCGGTCTCTGGGTCGGTCCCTGTTTAGTTCACCTTGCATCCCGAGGGTCGGCCGTAACCTTCAGCGGCGAGCGCGGGTGCAGAAGCAGCAGCATCGTCAGCAAGGTGCAGACGATACCGATGCCGGCGATGATGACGGCATCCGTCGTCGTCCAGTCCGGACCTTCCAGCGGCTTGGCGTTGAACAGGGCGAAGGAATTGTAGTTCTCCTGATGCGAGATCAGCAGGAAGCCGGTGAGATTGTTGCCGAGATGGGCGCCGAAGGCGGCGCCGAGATTGCCGGTGACATAAACCACCAGCGTCAACAGCAAGGCGAACGCGGCGATCGAGGCCAGCACGCAGGCGTTGATGGCGGGGGTCGAGCCCGGGCTCCAATGCAAGGAGGTGAACAGCAAAGCGGGCAATAGCGCCCACACGTAAGGGCTCTCGAAGCGCCTGGCCAGGCCGCGCAGCAGATAGCCGCGAAACAGCATCTCCTCGGACGAGGTCTGCAGCAGGGTCAGCGCCACGATCGGGAGCAGGAACAGCAGCCAGGTCGACAGGTTGATCGTGCCGCGGGCGATTTCGGGCTGTAGCCAGTAGAGCAGGATTTCGGAAAGCGCCGATGTGATCAGCACCGCGACCAGGCCCTTGAGGAAGCCCGACAAGGACACGCGGCGACTGGCGCCGAAAAGCGCCGAGAGCGGCTCGCCATGGACGAAACGCATGGCAAGCCAGAGGCCGAGCCAGATGCCGGTAAACGAGGTGAGTGCGGCGAGTATGCCGATGGGCGAGGCCAGAAAGCCCTGAAGCGGCCCGCGCGGATCGTCCGGCAATACATGCCAGACGATCGCGACATAGGTGCCGCCAAGCACCACAACCAGGGTGATCGCCACCCAGAACAGGACGACGACTGCCGTTCCAATTATCAGCCGCGGCAGGTTCGTCTTTTCGGTGGCCGTGTTGCTATAGCGCTCGAAGGCGGCTGAATCTGATATCACGCGAGTTCCTCTGCCGAACGCATCGGGTCGCATGATCTAGGGGATCGTCGGCTCTCGCGCAATTGCTGCTGTTCAGCGACCCTTTTGCCGCCCCCAGCCTCGGCAGGAGGGCGGCACGAGTTCACTTGTCATTCTTTCCAGGCAAAATCAGCGCACGACGTACATGATGCGCCGTGTCTGCGGGTCGACCAGCGCCTGCTGGCCATTCACATAGACGTAGCGGTAGCGGTAGTCGGGGATTTCGCGCAGTTCGACCGTGTCGGGCAAGGTGGCACCGGTCACCACCTCGCCTTCGAGATAGACAGGATCGAGCCGGTGCGTGCTGACATAGGTGCCGACTTCCGCCGGTGGCCTGTCGATGGCGTCGACGGGGCCGTCGTCGGACAGAATCGCACCGGTATAGGTATCGGGATAATCATCCTGCGGCGGTGTAACCACGGTGATGGCGGCGTTGGCGGGGCGGCGTGTCAGAACGACCCGGTTGCCGCCGAAATCGGCCGTGACATAGTCGGAATAGACCCAGCCCTGGCCTCCGGCTTCGGCAATGGTGCACCATTTGCTGTTTTCGATGCAGCCATTGAGCGTCGCCGACTGGCCGGCGGCGAGCACGCCGATCACAGGATATTGCGGGCCGGGGCCGGCGCGCACATTAAGATCGGTGACGGCCGAGACGGCGGTATCGGCAAGTGCCGCACCCGACATCGCGACAAGCGCCCCGGCGACGGCCGGAAACAATATGCGTCTCATGGTTTCTCTCCCTTTCATGGTCCCTCGCGACACCAAACGAAACCAGAACGCATGCGTTCCGGCTAAAATACCGACGCCAGCTCACGATTTGTTCCGGTTTCTTTCGGCAAACCGGTCAAAAGCTCATGCACGAAGCTGAGTTTCTGCGCCGTCACGTCCGAAATGACGAAGGGATAAAGGTCGGGCAGGCCCATGCAGCGGTTGATCGAGTTGGAGGCTTCCGAGAGTACCAGCCAGCGGGCGAGAATCTTTTCGAACGGCTCGGGCACGGCGTCAGGTTCCGCGGGCGCCGCCTGCAACCGGCCGCCGGTGTCGCCTTGCGGCAGCACATTGGTCTCCATCGTCTCAAGCTGGCCGAGTGGAAAATTCAGCGCGTGCACCATCTCCAGCGTGTCGGTGATGTGGAGATGGTGCGCCCAGGTCTCGGCCCAGTCTTCCCATGGATGCGACGTCGCATAGGCGGAGATGTGGTTCTGCTGCCAGTCGGGCGCAGCGCCATTGGCGTAATAGGCCTTCAGCGCCTGCTCGTAGTCGGGGCGTTCGTCGCCGAACAGCGCCCGGAAGGCATCGAGCCGTTGCGGCTCGTCGCGGATCAGCCGGTCCCAGTAGTAATGGCCAAGCTCATGACGGAAATGACCGAGCAGCGTGCGGTAATTTTCGCCCATCTCGACGCGACGCCGCTCGCGCTCGGCCGAGTCCGCCTCGGCGACGTTGAGCGTGATCAGGCCGTTGTCGTGGCCGGTAAGGATGCGTTCGCCGCCGGGACCGCCGCCGATCGGATCGGCAATGAAGTCGAAGGCGAGGCCGATTTCGTCGCCGTGCTTGTGCTTGGGCGCGACCGGAAGGCCGAAGGCGAGCAGCGAATAGACGGCGCGCTTCTTGGCCGCCTCGACGCGAATCCAGCGGCGGCGGTTGCCGTCGACGGAGAGGTCGGGGATCAGCTGGTTCAGCAAGCAGGCGCGGCAGTAGGAATGGCCCGGTTCGGCCATCCAGTTGCAGGCGCATTCATCCGCATTGGTGCAGTGGAAGATGCCGTCGACGTCAGACAAGGCAAAGCGCGCATGCTCGGGATCGTAAAGCACGAGACTCCCGCAATTCAGGCACTGCGCATTCTCGAAGTAGAGGCGGTGGCCGCAATGCGGGCAGTCGAACAGTTTCATGTCGATCTCGATGCGTCAGGCGTTGGCGTATGGCGTCAGAGGAGGAATATGGTGCGGAGCGGCGCCTCGCCCAAACGCCCGCCACGGGCCGCCGTTCCATGCCCCCGTCACCTCTTTTTACCCGAGCAGCGAATTCGCCTGCCCGGCGCCCGGGCGTTTCGGCCACAATAAGCACTTGATCGTAAGCAAATTCCGCTGCATTGGCCAGGGTAGCGCCGGGGGTACGGTGACAATGGCGCGTTTCGCTGGCAAGTTCGCAACCGGGACGTGATTCAGGCAATCAGGAGAAAAAGCATGGCATTGCTTGCCAAGGGAAAGATTATTGCTGCCGCGGTGGTCGCGGTACTTGCGCTGGCGACGGGCGCGCAGGCGGCGGCCAGCTGCGGCAAGACCGGCGCGGGCTTCGAAGCGTGGAAGCAGGACTTTGCCGCGCAGGCCAGGTCCGAAGGTGTCGGCGGGAAGGGTCTGGCTGCTCTGGCCGGTGCCAGCTACGCGACAAAGACAATCTCCGTCGACCGCGCCATCCACAAGGCTTTCAGCGGTTCGGTGGACGCCTTCATGAAGCGCCGTGGCGGAGCTGCGATCATTTCCAGGGGCCGTGCGCTGAAGAAGTCGAATGCGGCGATGTTCGACAGGATCGAGAGCAATTACGGCGTGTCGCCGGGCGTGTTGCTGGCCATCTGGGGCATGGAAACCGGCTTCGGAGCCTCCCTGGGCAACCAGAACACGGTCTCCGCCATTCTGACGCTTGCCTATGATTGCCGTCGCCCGGGCTTCTTTTACCCGCATGCCATTGCGGCGCTGAAGCTGGTCGATCGCGGCGCGCTGAGCGCCTCGTCGGTCGGCGCTGCGCATGGCGAGATCGGCCATACGCAGTTCCTGCCCGGCAATGTCCTGAAGTATGGCGTCGGCAACGGAAATCTGCGCGACAAGGCAACGGCCTTGGCTTCGACGGCCAACTTCCTCAAGGCTCATGGCTGGCGGGCGGGTGCGAGCGCGAGTGCGAATATGGGGGCCATCGCCGGCTGGAATTCCGCCAGCGTCTACCAGCAGGCCATCGCCCAGATCGCCGACGCGATCGACGGCGGCTGATAGAAATATCCAGATCGAAGAACGGAAAGCCCGGCCATGCGCCGGGCTTTTCTGCAAGGACTGGAGCTTTTGGCGTTCAAACCGTTCAGCAGCCGAGCGGCTACCCGCCTTTTATGACCTTCCAGATGTCCGTGGACTGGTCGAACTGGAGGCGGTTTATGTCGGAGAAGGTCAGCCGGCCGGTCTTCATGGCATCGACAAGGCGGCGGCACAGCAGTGGCGGCATGCGCTCCAGGGAAACGCCCATGAAAGCGGCGATCTCGTGTTTGGCCGATATATTCGATATGGCCACCTTGCTGACGCAGCGATCGAATGCCGCCTCGGGATCCTGTCTCACTTGCTCCTGCCCAGTCTGGCAACCGGCCAGCATGACGACCATTGCAGGCAGGGCCACAAACCACGGCTTCATTGTCAGCTGCCCCCATCGATTGTGAGGAGGCTAGATAAGGGCCCGAAAAGATCAAGCAGGAAAAGCACTGAGTTCTTTGCCGCCGCTCTATTTCTTTGTTTTTACGCAGTTACGGACGAAGTCGGGCATGCTCTTTCTCGAATTGCTCGATCGTTGGCGCAAATGCCGGCTGAGCGACTGGGCTCTCAATAATGTGCGTAGCCGCTCAACGGGCACTTCTGGGAAATAGGAACCTCGAAGGCGCCTTCAGTACCTTTGCAGCTCCGGAATTTGGAGTTGCGCAGCACCGGCGCGGCCCTGGCAGCCGCCTTTGACTTGCCCTTGATGACCAGCCATATCTCGGTCGGCAGGTCTAGCTGCACTCTGTTCAAATCGGAGTAGCTGATCCCCCCCTGCGTACGCCTTCGGTGATACGCTGGCAGAACAGGGCCGGCATGCGCTCCTGCGAGACGCCCATGAAAGAGGCGATTTCGTGCTTGAACGTGATGCTCCACAAATGGACTGCGGAGATGCACCCGTCCTGCTCGCGTTTCGCGGCCGCCTGCGAGGACTGGCATCCGGTAAAGACGATGGCCGCCGCAAGCATGAGAAAAATGGCGTTTTTCACGATCGGAATCCCTCGTCCCGCGAAGGAATTTAGATGAGGCTTTTAAAAGGTCAAACGGAAACCATGTCAGCCAGCTTGGCCTCTTATATTAGAGGTATCAAATAAAAACCCTGCGTGACCGCCGGGTTTTCCTGGAACACTAGTTTGGTTCACCCTTGCGGCTCCTTGCCGCCAGCGTCCTCAGCCGCAGCGCATTGAGGCGGATGAAGCCGGCGGCGTCCTTCTGGTCGTAGGCGCCGCGGTCATCCTCGAAGGTGACCAGCGCGTCGGAATAGAGCGTCTTCTTGGATTTGCGGCCGGTGACCATGACATTGCCCTTGTAGAGTTTCAGGCGCACCGTGCCTTCGACGTCTTCCTGGCTCTTGTCGATCATCGTCTGGAGCATCAGCCGCTCGGGCGAGAACCAGAAGCCGTTGTAGATCAGCTCGGCGTAGCGCGGCATGAACTCGTCCTTGAGGTGGCCGGCGCCGCGGTCGAGCGTGATCGATTCGATGGCGCGGTGGGCGACGATCAGGATGGTGCCGCCGGGGGTCTCGTAGACGCCGCGCGATTTCATGCCGACGAAGCGGTTCTCGACCAGATCGAGCCGGCCGATGCCATTGTCGCGGCCAAGATCGTTAAGCGCCGTCAGAATGGCGGCCGGCGACAGCTTCTTGCCGTTCAGTGCAATCGGATCGCCCTTCAAAAATTCGATCTCGATCTCGGTGACCTTGTCCGGCGCCTCCATCGGCGAGACGGTGCGCTGATGGACGAATTCCGGCGGCTCGCTCCACGGGTCTTCCAGCACCTTGCCCTCGGAAGAGGAGTGCAGAAGGTTGGCGTCGACCGAGAACGGCGCCTCCCCCCGCTTGTCCTTGGCCACCGGGATCTGGTGCTGCTCGGCGAAGTTGATCAGGTCGGTGCGCGACTTGAACGACCAGTCGCGCCACGGCGCGATGACCTTGATGTCGGGATTCAGCGCATAGGCCGACAGCTCGAAACGCACCTGGTCGTTGCCCTTGCCGGTGGCGCCGTGCGCAATGGCATCGGCGCCGACCTCCTGGGCGATCTCGACCAGGTGCTTGGAAATCAACGGGCGGGCGATCGAGGTGCCGAGCAGGTAGGTGCCTTCATAGACGGCGTTGGCGCGAAACATCGGGAAGACGAAATCCGAGACGAATTCCTCGCGCACATCGACGACGCGGATATCCTTGATGCCCATCATCTCAGCCTTCTGGCGCGCCGGCTCCAGCTCGCCACCCTGGCCGAGATCGGCGGTGAAGGTGACGACTTCGGCGCCGAGCTCGGTCTGCAGCCATTTCAGGATGATGGAGGTGTCGAGACCGCCGGAATAGGCGAGCACGACCTTCTTGACGTCTTTTGTCTTGGGCATTGCTGGGGACATTTTGGCGGTTCCGCGCGTGAGTTTCGCGGGCGAGGTATCACGGCATTTCCGGCCAGCGCAAGGGATGAACGGGCGCCGGCCGCCGCAGCCGCTGGACCAGATGCGACGCCAGTCAGTTGCTGGCGTGAGCGGGGAGGCTGCGTTATAGACCGACGATCATTCGCCAGGGGCCACCGATGTCCTTCATTCCCGACACCACAACACTGATCCAGTTCGCCATCGCCACCATGATCCTGGCGATCACGCCGGGGCCGGATATGACGCTGTTCGTCTCGCGAACACTGAGCCAGGGCCGCGCCGCCGGCTTTGCCTCGCTGGCGGGTGCTCTGTTCGGAACGCTGATCCATACAACTTTGGTGGCGGTCGGCATCTCGGCGCTGATCGTCGCCTCGCCGATGGCCTTCCTGGTGCTGAAAATCTTCGGCGCCGTCTATCTGGTGTTCCTGGCCTGGCAGGCGATGACCAAGGGCTCGGCGTTTTCACCGCAGAAGAAGAATGGCCCGCAGATTTCGCTGTTCCGCAGCTGGGCCGCCGGACTCGGCGTCAATTTGCTCAACCCGAAGATCATCCTGTTCTTCATGACGTTTCTGCCGCAGTTCGTCTCGGCTCACGATCCGAACGCGCCGGGAAAACTGTTCTCCCTCGGCCTCATGTTCATCGTGCTGTCGATCCCTGTGACGGCGCCGATGGTGTTTGCCGCGGAAAGGTTTTCGGCGGCGATGAAGGCCAGCCCGCGCGTAACGCGGGTCGTCGACTATCTCTTTGCCGGTGTGTTTTCGGCCTTCGCGCTCAAGATCCTGACCGCTCAGGCGAAGTAGCGGCCTGCCACCAGCTTCCGGCCCAGCGGCCGGCGCTTAGCCAGTAGAAGATGCCGCCGACCATGCCGCAGCCGATCACCGCGGCGATGGCGCGCGGTTCGGTGACGTCGAAATCCACGTTCTGGTGGACGAAGCCGAGGAAGGCCGCGGCCACCAAGCCGCCCGCGAGTGCATAGAACAGCCAGTCGCGGCGGCTGAGGACCTCGGAGATCAGGATTGCGACCACCGCCGGTATGAAAGCGAAATAGGCGACAAACAGCGCCACGAACGGGATCGAAAAATACAGCGCCGCGGCCGCCGCTGGGTGCGCATCGTCCGGCATATAACCGACGGAAGCCAGGAACAGCACGTTGAGAAAGGCGCTCGCCGCCAATGAGGCGACGACATAGCCGAACAGGATGACAGCGAAACGGAGGATATAGGCGAAGAGGCGGCTCACGCCTCGCCATGCCCCGCAATCATCATGGCTTCCAGCGCCAGGCGGTCGACCTTGCGCATGCGTTCGGAGTCGGATTTGAGCTGCCCGCAGGCGGCCAGGATGTCGCGGCCGCGCGGCGTGCGGATCGGCGAGGCATAGCCGGCATTGTTGATGTAGTCGGCAAACTTCTCGATCGTCTCCCAGTCCGAGCACTGATAGTTGGTGCCCGGCCACGGGTTGAACGGGATCAGATTGATCTTGGCCGGAATGCCTTTGAGCAGCTTGATCAGCCCCTTGGCGTCCTCGATGGAATCGTTGACGTCCTTCAGCATCACATATTCGAAGGTGATGCGCTTGGCGTTGGACAGGCCGGGATAGGCGCGGCAGGCCTCGATCAGTTCCTTCAGCGGATACTTCTTGTTGATCGGCACAAGCAGGTCGCGCAGATCGTCATTGGTGGCGTGCAGCGAGATCGCCAGCATGACCCCTATCTCCTCGCCGGTGCGGAAGATCTCGGGCACCACGCCGGAGGTCGAGAGCGTAATGCGGCGCTTCGACAGCGACAGTCCGTCGCCGTCGGAGGCAATCAGCAGCGCCTTCTTCACCGCCTCGAAATTGTAGAGCGGCTCGCCCATGCCCATCATGACGACGTTGGAGACTTTTCTGCCCTCGGCAGGGACGATGGCGCCGTCGGGTGTGTCGCGGTCGGGGAAATCGCCGAGCCGGTCGCGGGCGGTGAGCAATTGCGCCAGGATCTCTTCCGCCGTCAAATTGCGCACCAGCTTCTGCGTGCCGGTGTGGCAGAACGAACAGGTCAGCGTGCAGCCGACCTGCGAGGAGATGCAGAGCGTGCCGCGGCCTTCTTCGGGGATGTAGACGGTCTCGATCTCGACGGGACGGCCGGCACCGCGCGGCGGAAAGCGGAACAGCCACTTGCGCGTGCCGTCGGAGGAAATCTGCTCCTCGACGATTTCGGGCCGGGCGACGGTAAAATGCTTGTCGAGTTCGGCGCGCAGATCCTTGGAGATGTTGAACATGCCGGCAAAATCGGAGACGCCGCGCACATACATCCAGTGCCAGAGCTGCTGGGCGCGCATTTTCGCCTGGCGCTCGGGCACGATGCCGGCACTGACAAGGGCTTCACCGAGCTCGGCCCGGGTCAGGCCGATCAGCGACGGCTTCTCGGGCGTGGCGCGAGCGCGCAACGCGTCGCGTGCGCCCTCAGTGGTGAGATCGAAGGAAAGGGTCATATCAGCGCCAATATAAGCGAATTGCGGCCGATTTCATCCATCGTGCCGAAAAGAAGCGCGGCGCATAGCACAGGTTGCGGCGAGAGTCATGCGGCGGGAACCGCGCTAGCCTACTTGCACTTGGCGATCGACGTCAGCGCGGCCGAGATGCCTTTCAGCGAAAACACATAGGTCGTCGGATTGCCGCGGCCAGACTTCGCCGAGACCTTCATGTCGGTGCCGGTCTTCATGGCGGCGATCAGCACCGGCTCTTCGGCGGCGTTCTCGACCCAGGCCGACTTGCCGCGGGTGAACATCGAGAACGTCTTCTTGTCGATGGTGACGGTGGCCTTGGAGCCTTCCTGGAATGTGTAGCCGGCGATGAATTGCGGCTCGTAGGACACTTGCTGGCCCGGCCGCTGGCTGACGAAGAAGAACATGTCGCCGTGATCGAGCGTCGGCGGCTGCTTGTCGGTCGGCACGGTGAGCACATAGCAGACCTTGCCGCCCTGCGCCTGGTAGCTGTAGGTGCCCCAGGCATTGTGCTGGCCGATCTTGGTCGCCTGCTGCGCCAGCGCCGGCGCGGCAAAAGCCACCAGGACCAGGCTCGAGACTAGTGCAATCAATCCGCGCATCGCTTTTCCCGTATTCCAAATGGTGCGGGGCAGGCCGGCTTGGCGTCCTGCCCGTCGCTTCATTTTGATTTAATCTGGGTTACCAAACGGTGAATTTCCCTCGGAAAAGGACATTCACCCATGGAAACCACCGCCATTTCCGCGCCGCTTCTTGAAAAAACGGCTTCGCAATGTCCCTGCGGCGACTTGGAGGCCACGAAAGCGGCAAGAGTTTGACTTTTCCAACGGCCGCAGCGGAACCCGAAGCCCAGCCGCTATCGTCCTGTTTGAGCGGAGGATTTCTTCTGAACCAAGTTGCCAACGCGACGCCGATTCAGCTCTTGTCGGCGATCGCCTCCTTGGCGGCCTTGCGGTGCGCAGGGGTGATATGGGCGCTTACCGTGGAGATCGCGGCGGTCAGCACGGCGATGTCGTCGGTGAAGCCGAGGCCGAAGACGAAATCGGGTATGACGTCGACCGGCAGCACGAAATAGCCAAGCGCTGCCAGCAATATGCCCTTGGCACGCAAAGGCGTCTTCCTGTCGAGCGCGCAATAATAGCCGGCGACGACCTCTTCCATGAACGGAATCTGCCGGGCGGCCTTCTTGGCCGTGCGCCAGAATTTGGCGCGCACTTCACTCTCGTCGCCGAGCTTGCTGCCGAAGCCGAAGAAATCAAAACCGGGCTGCTGCGCCATCAATCCTCTCCTTGCCGGCCGTCGCGCTACGCGTTGCGCGCGGCCGCCACGGAAAATGTGGTGAAAGTCCCGGTCCACTGCAAGAGGATGGCGCCGATTTGGCGTTGCCGCCCCAGCGTTCAGCCGCCAGCATACCCATTCATCTTCTTGGCCAGCGCGATGTCGAGCGCAGTGACACCACCGGCATCATGGGTGTTGAGCGTCACGTCGACAGTCTTGTAGACGTTCGACCAGTCGGGATGATGGTCCATCTTCTCGGCGGCCAGCGCGACGCGGGTCATGAAGGCGAAGGCTTCGGAAAAATTCTTGAAGTCGAAGCTGCGCTTGATGGAGGCGCCATCGGCTGCCTGCGACCAGCCGGGCAGTTCGGCCAGTGCGGCGGCGATGGCGTCCTTGCTGAGTTTCTCTCTCGTCATGATGATTTCCCGTGCTATCCCAGTTATTGACCCTCACCATAATGCAAGTCGCCCAAAAGTCCTTTGCGTTTTGGGCTTCCAAATGCACGAACGGCGCATATCGAATGAGCGTAAAGCCGATAAATTCCATACTCTTCGTCTGCCTCGGCAACATCTGCCGCTCACCCCTGGCCGAAGGCGTGTTTCGCGCCGTGCTGGCGGAACGCGGCCGCGACATGGTGCTGGACGATATCGTGCTGGACTCTGCGGCGACCGGCGGCTGGAACCTCGGCGAAGCGCCCGACCCGCGCTCGATCGCGATTGCGGCCCGCCACGGCATCGACATATCAGGGCAGCGGGCACGCAAGGTTAGGCCGGAGGATTTTTCGCGCTTCGACCTGATCCTCGGCATGGACCGGCAGAATGTCCGCGACCTCAAGGCGTTGGCGCCGGCCGGTGCGCGCGAACGTATTCATCTCTTGGCAGAGTTTGCGCAGGGCAAAACCCGCGACGTGCCGGATCCCTATTATGACGGGGCCGAAGCGTTCGCTTCGGTCTACCGCATGATCCGCGAAGCGTCGGAGGCGCTGGCGACGAGGTTGGTGGCGCGGGCGTCGACGCCGGAGAGCGGCCACGCCTCCTCGACAATGTAGGGACCGCCGCCGACCGAATCGCGCGACGACATCAGCACGAAGCGGCCGACGCGAAACGGCAGCGTCGAAAAATTGCCGCGCGCCGACAGGTACTGGGCGACGTCGAGCGGGCTCGAATTGCGCAAGCGTGCCAGCGTAACATGCGGGGTGAACTTGCGCGGGTCGGCGGGCAGGCCGAGCCGCTGGCAGATGCGGTCGATTTCGCCTTGCAGCGCCGAAAGGTCGGGCGAGGCGAAGACGCCGGCCCAGACGGCGTGCGGCTTCTTCTGGCCGAAAGCGCCAACTCCGGACAGGGTGAGCGAGAAGGATGGGCGGTGCACCCGGTCGAGTGCGTTGGCGATTTCGTCGGCGACATGGCCTTCGACGTCGCCGATGAAGCGCAGCGTCAGATGGTAGTTTTCGACATCGATCCAGCGGGCTCCGGGCAGGCCGCCCCTGAGCAGGGACAGCGAAAGAGCGGCGTCACGCGGTATTTCGAGGGCGGTGAAAAGACGCGGCATGGTGAGCCTCCCTTCCTCGAATCGAACTGTGCCCCTAGCGAATCATCGATAGTCAAACGGGGCAAGTGGTTTGTTGGTTGCAGGCATTTTTACGAACAGGCGACCCGGGCCTTCTGCAGCCCGGTCTTTTGTTTCAAAGTTCGCGCGAGGCGAACAGCGTCCTCTCTCTTGATGATAATGGCCATATGACCCTCCTTTTGGAGGCTATATGTCCTTTTTGGCCACACCGGTCAAAATGATCGCCGCGTGTTATTCTCGTCACGCCGGCGTTCAACCGCCACCCTGAACTGCCGCAATCGCCTTCTCCACGGCGGGCAGGATGCGCTCGACCATCGCTGCGACGCCCTTCGGATTGGGATGCAGGCCATCCTCCAACTGCAGGCCGGACTGCCCGGCGACGCCATCGAGAAAAAACGGATAGAGCGGCACATCGTATTTCGCGGCAAGCTTTGGATAGATCGCATCGAAGGCGTTCTGGTAGTCGGCGCCGAGATTGGGAGCGGCGCGCATGCCGGCCAAAAGCACCGCGATCTTGCGCGCTTTCAGCTTCGCCAGCATGTCGTCCAGGTTCTTTTCCGTGATGCTGGGCGAGACGCCGCGCAGCATGTCGTTGGCGCCGAGTTCGAGGATAACCAGCCTTGTCCCATCCGGTACCGACCAGTCAAGCCGTGCCAAGCCGCCGCTCGAGGTGTCGCCTGAAACGCCGGCGTTGGCTACGGTGACGTCATGGCCTTTGGCGCGCAGCGCAGCTTGCAATTTGTCGGTAAAGCCATCGCCAGGCCCGAGGCCGAAACCGGCCATCAGGCTGTCGCCGAAGCCGACGATGGTGAACGTCTCGGCGCGCACGGACGAAATGGCGCCGCAAAGGGTGACGAAAAGGACGAGCCCTGCGGCATTCAAGCGTTTGAAAGACATCTTGCGTTTGAAAGACATGTGGCAGGCCCCATATACCCGAGGAATTCTTCCGGCGGCGGCTTCCGGCAAGCAGAGCCTTCATCCTGATATAGGACGCTTTAATTGTGACAGAAGCCGTCATCGCGCTGAAAGACATATCCCTGACCCTGGGCCAAGGGGCTTCGTCCGTGCATGTGCTGAAAGGCGTCAGCCTTGACGTGACGCGCGGCGAGGCGACCGGCATTGTCGGCCCTTCGGGTTCCGGCAAGTCGACCTTGCTGATGGTGCTTGCCGGGCTGGAGCAGGTCGATTCGGGGACGGTGCGGATCGCCGGCGAATTGCTGAACGGCAAAAGTGAGGACGAGGTCGCATCGTTTCGGGGCCGAAACATCGGCATCGTCTTCCAGTCGTTCCATCTCATTCCCAACATGACGGCGCTCGAAAATGTCGCGGTGCCGCTGGAACTGGCCGGCCATGCCGATCCGTTCGGTGTCGCGGCGCGCGAGCTGGCAGCGGTGGGCTTGAGCGACCGCGTCACCCACTATCCGGGCGAGCTGTCCGGCGGCGAACAGCAGCGCGTGGCGATCGCCCGCGCGCTGGCGCCGTCGCCGCGCATTCTCATCGCCGACGAGCCGACCGGCAATCTCGACCAGGCGACGGGGCGGCAGGTTGCCGACCTTTTGTTCGCCAAAGCGGCCGAGCGCGGCATGACCTTGGTGCTGGTCACGCACGATCCGGCCCTTGCGGCGCGCTGCTCGCGCCAGGTGTCGATGCGCTCGGGCCGCATCGAGGATGCGCCGGTAGCGCAGGTCAAGGTGCCGGCCTGATGCCACTGTCGCAGACGCTGAAGCTCGCGTTCCGCTTCTCGCTGCGCGAGATGCGCGGCGGGTTGTCGGGTTTCCTGATCTTCCTTGCCTGCATTGCGCTCGGCGTCGCTGCAATCGGCGGGGTCAATTCGGTGGCGCAGGCGATCACCGCAGGCGTTGCAGACCAAGGCCAGACGCTGCTTGGCGGCGACTTGCGCTTCCAGCTCAACCAGCGCGATGCGACGCCAGCCGAAAGCACCTTCCTCGACCGCCTCGGCACTGTGTCGCACAGCGCCAATATGCGCTCGATGGCGCGGCTGGATGACGGCTCCGACCAGGCGTTGGTTGAGGCCAAGGCTGTCGACGACGCCTATCCGCTCTATGGCGCGCTCGATACCGCGCCGCAGCTTGGCAGAAAGGATTTGTTCGACGAGAAATCAGGCGTCTTTGGCGCCGCCGCGCCCGACCTGTTGTTCGACCGGCTGAATGTGAAGATCGGTGACCGGCTGAAGGTCGGCAGCGCGACATTCGAATTGCGGGCCAGGCTGGTGAGCGAACCGGATGCGGTGTCGGACGGTTTCGGCTTCGCGCCGCGGCTGATGGTCTCGACCGCGGGGCTTGCCGCGTCCGGCCTGGTCCAGCCGGGCAGCCTGGTCGAGAATGCCTACAAGGTTCGGCTGCCGGCCGGCGCCAGCGAGGCCGATCTCAAGACCATCCAAGATCGGGCGGCGAGCGATTTCCCTGAAGCCGGCTGGTCGATCCGCACGCGTTCCAATGCGGCGCCGGCGCTGTCGGCCAACATCGAGCGCTTCTCGCAATTCCTGACGCTGGTCGGGCTGACGGCGCTGGTGGTCGGCGGCGTCGGCGTTGCCAATGCGGTGCGCGCCTATCTCGACGGCAAGCGCGGCGTCATCGCCACCTTCAAGAGCCTTGGCGCCTCGGGCGGCTTCGTCTTCACCGTCTATCTCGTGCAAATCCTGATGATCGCCGGCCTCGGCATCGCGCTTGGCCTCATCCTCGGCGCCGCCATGCCGTTTGCAGCCAGCGCTGCGCTCCAGTCGTTCATTCCGGTGCCGGCTAAAGGCGGCTTCTATCCCGGTGCGCTGGCTCTTGCCGCGCTGTTCGGGCTGCTGGTGACGCTTGCCTTCGCGCTGTTGCCGCTCGGCCGCGCCCGCGATGTGCCGGCGACCGCGCTGTTTCGCGAAATGGGTTTTGAGGGCCGCGGCTTTCCACGCCTGCCCTATCTTGCCACGGCGGTCGGCATCGCGCTCGCTTTGGCCGCTTTGGCCATCCTGTTTTCCGGCGACCGGCGCATCGCCACGGTCTTCGTCGGCGCGACGGTCTTTGCTTTTCTGGTGTTGCGCCTGGTCGGTGCGTTGGTGCAGTGGGTGGCGCGCAAAAGCCCGCATGCGCGCTCGGTCGCGCTTCGGCTCGCCATCGGCAACATCCACCGGCCCGGCGCGCTGACGCCGTCCGTCGTGCTGTCGCTGGGCCTCGGCCTAACGCTTTTGGTGACGCTGGCGCTGATCGACGGCAATCTCAGGCAGCAGATCTCCGGCAGCCTGCCGGAACGGGCGCCGAATTTCTTCTTCGTCGACATCCAGAATAGCGAGGTCGATGCCTTCTCGACATTGATCGGCAATGAGGCGCCGAAGGGAACGCTCATCAAGGTGCCGATGCTGCGCGGCCGGGTGATGGCGCTGAACGGCGTTAGTGTCGACAAGGCCAATGTGCCATCGGAAGGCGCCTGGGTGCTGCGCGGCGATCGCGGCCTGACCTACGACGCCAAACAACCGGCCAATGCGACATTGACCGAGGGCAGCTGGTGGCCGGAGAATTACAGCGGCGAACCGCTGGTTTCGTTCTCCAACGATGAAGGCAAGGCGCTCGGCCTGAAGCTTGGCGATGCCGTCACCGTCAATGTGCTCGGACGCAATGTGACGGCCAGGATCGCCAATTTCCGAGAGGTGCAATGGGAGACGATGGGCATCAACTTCGTCATGGTGTTCTCGCCCAACACTTTTGCAGGCGCGCCCCATGGCTGGCTGGCGACGCTGACCGAAAAGGATGCCACGGCAGCAGAGGATGCCCGCCTGCTCAACGCCGTCACCCGCGCCTTCCCGGCGGTGACGACAGTTCGGGTCAAGGACGCGCTCGACGTCGTCAACCGGCTGGTCGGCCAGCTCGGCACGGCGATCCGGGCCGCGGCCGGCGTGGCGATGATCGCTTCGGTGCTGGTGCTGGCCGGCGCGCTCGCCGCGGGAAATCGCGCCCGCATCCACGATGCCGTGGTGCTGAAGACGTTGGGCGCCACGAGGCGCACGCTGATCGCGGCGTTTTCGCTGGAATACATGCTGATCGGCCTGGCCACCGCGGTGTTTGCGTTGGCTGCCGGCGGCATCGCCGCCTGGTACATCGTTGCCCGCATCATGACGTTGCCGTCGCATTTCATGCCGGAGGTGGCAGTGGCGACCTTGGTGTTTGCGCTGGTGATCACGGTCGGCATCGGCCTTGCCGGCACCTGGCGGGTGCTCGGGCACAAGGCGGCGCCGGTGCTGCGCGACCTCTAGGCCCAAAACGGCAAGGTTGGCCGAATCTGCCGTTTCCGATTAAATCTTGGTAATGTGCAGTCATGGAAGCCCAAGAAAACCGGCTTCCGGAGATTCACCAAGCGTTGCAGCCCGTTACGGTCTTGTTCTTGACGTCAAGAACCATCATATTTCGCCACAGGCATGCTGGAGCCCCGCCAGCGGCGCCCAGGTCCGAAAGGGCCTGACACCGTACGGGGCAGAAGCAACAGAGGATTCCAATGGCTGAGCCCATTCGCAACTACCAGACTTCGGCCGTGCCGGGCGCGCGCGCCGACATCGACCAAGGCCTGCGCACTTACATGCTCAAGGTCTACAATTTGATGGGGCTTGGCCTCCTCATCACCGGCGTCGCCGCCTGGGGCGCTTTCCAGCTCGCCGTCACCGGCGACGGACAGCTGACCGCTTTCGGCACGCTGATCTATGCCAGCGCCTTCCGCTGGGTGGTCATCCTGGCTCCGCTCGCCGCCGTCTTCTTCCTGTCGTTCAGGATCCAGTCGATGAGCGTGGCCGCGGCGCAAACCACCTTCTGGGTCTATTCGGGCCTGGTCGGCCTGTCGCTGTCGACCATCTTCCTGGTCTACACCGGCGCCTCGATCACTCAGACCTTCTTTGCCACGGCGGCCGCCTTCGGCGCGCTGTCGCTCTACGGCTACACGACCAAGCGCGACCTTTCGGCGTTCGGCTCGTTCCTGGTCATGGGCGTGGTCGGCCTGGTGATCGCCATGCTGATCAACATCTTCCTGCAGTCGTCGGCGCTCGGCTTCGCCATCTCGGCGATCGGCGTGCTGATCTTCGCCGGGCTCACCGCCTATGACACGCAGACCATCAAGGAAATGTACTACGAAGGCGATCAGGCCGACGTTGCCGGCCGCAAGGCGATCATGGGCGCGTTGAGGCTATATCTCGACTTCATCAACCTGTTCATGTTCCTGCTGCAGTTCATGGGCGATCGCCGCTAGGCGGTCTTCCCATCAGGCAACTGGACCAGCTGATATCAAGAGGGCGGCCAACGGCCGCCCTTTTCTTTTGTGCCGGCCTTTGCTGTCATGGAGGCAGATGAATCGTCTGCATAAATCATGAGCACTATTTCCATCCGCGCGGCCTTGGAAGGCGACCTCGGCCGAATCACCGAGATCTACGGCGATGCCGTGACGCATGGCACCGCGAGCTATGAGCTCGAGCCGCCCAGCCGCACTGAGATGGGTGGGCGCTTCGACAGCCTGACGGCGGGGGGCTTTCCCTATCTGGTGGCGGAACGAGATGGCGCGCTGCTCGGCTACGCCTATGCCGGCGCGTTCCGGCCGCGCCCGGCCTACCGCTTCATCGTAGAGGATTCCGTCTATGTCGCGCCTGATGCGAAGGGCCAGGGCGTCGGGCTGCTGCTGATGCAGGCGCTGATTGAAGCCTGCCGTATGGCGGGCTTTCGCCAGATCGTCGCGGTGATCGGTGACGGCCATGCAGACAGCGCCTCGGTGCGGCTGCATGAAAAGCTCGGCTTTCGCCATTCCGGTCGCCTGGAAGGCTCCGGCTACAAGCATGGGCGCTGGCTTGACACGGTGTTCATGCAGCTGTCGCTGAATGGCGGCGCAACGGTTCCGCCCGATCCGCATTCGCTGCCGGAGCGGAAGTTTCGTGAGAGCCTGAGGAGCGGGAATTGAGGAGTTGAAGAACTGAAGAATTGAGGATTTGAATAGCAACAAACCCGGCGGTATTTCGACCGTTACATCCTCTTTTTTCAATTCTTCAATTCTTCAATTCTTCAATTCTTCAATTCCCCAATTCTCAATTAGGCCTGGACAATCTTCAGCTTAGCATCGAAGACGTTGAGCACGCGACCGAGTTCCTGGCCGCGCTTGAGGATTCGGCCGCCGGCGGCGATGACGGCGAAGGCGCCTTGCCGGCGCGCCAGTTTCGGATCCTTGACGATCTGGAACAGCGGCACTTCGCTGGCCCGGCGGAAGACTGAAAACACAGCCCGATCAGACAGATGATCGATGGCATAGTCGCGCCATTCGTTGGCGGCGACCATGCGTCCGTACAGCCTCAGGATCTCGTCGAGTTCACGCCGGTCGAAACGGACCGGCTGGTCGAGGCGTTCGCGTCGCGCCTCGTGCAGCGGGATCAATATTGCGGATGCGTCCCCATCCTCCGTCCCACCGCTGCGATCGGTCATCCCGCGATCCCTTTGAAAATGAATCTCGCTTGCAGAAGTTGGCGTGTTCGCCGTGGAATTGCAAGGCCCGGCTAACCATCCCGGGACCGCGCTGTTTTCGCAACGTCCAGTCACTTTTATAAAACGCGGTGTTTGAATTGGTGATGCCTCGCCACATTTCCGCCTTTTTTTATCCGCGCTCATGCCCCAATGTCCGACGAATTTACCGGCGTTGCCTGAGACGGTTCGGTCCGGCACCGGCTCGTAAACCCCAAGCCCCCCGCCCACGGGTCTGCGTCGGATCGAACCAACCTCGGACTTTCCTCAGGGAGAGACCGGGTGCGACGATCCCAAAACCTAAATGACCGACGTCAGAAGCAAGCTGACGTCGGTTTTTTTGTTTTTGGCTGCTTGAAGAATTTGCCGGAGGCTGCGGTGCCCAGTTTGCGGGCGCATCCCCTCACCCGGATTGCCAGCCGAATTGCAACAGCAATTCGGGCCAATCCGACCTCCCCCGAGCGGAGAGGAGTTCGCGCCAGCGCTGATTCAGCCCCTTCTCCCCTCGGGGAGAAGGTGGCCGAGAGCGGCCGGATGAGGGGGCCTCTTAAGGCTTGTGAATAAACGCCGCGCCCAGAATAGGCCCTGGCAGGCCGTCCTTGCCGACCGATTGCAGCAGCACGGCGCAGCCGCCTTTCTTGGCGATCTCGGTCATCGGCAATTCGTAGCGCTGCGCCTTGCCGTGCCACATGCCGGCGGTCTGGATGCCGGTGACGGCGTTCCAGTAGGTCATGCTGCGGCCGGTGTTCTCGCCCTTGGCGATGGTCACCGTCTGCGGTGGTTCGAAATAGACGATGACGACATGGGCGTCGCTCGGGCCGCTACCGGCGTCGCCGGCATCGATCATGACGCGATCGCTGGTGCGGCTGACCTTGACGCTGACCCGCATGCCTTCACCGGATTTCTCCATGCGGGCAAGCGCGCCGTCGACCTCCTTGCGGCTGGCGCCGTTGACATGGCTGCGACCATTGATGACGGCTTGCGGCGTGTAGACGGAGCGGGTGCCGAAGGCGCGCATATAGTCATATTGCCGGTCGGTATTGTCCTTGCTGCTCAGCGTGTCCTGCCAGCCGAGATAGTCCCAGTAATTGACGTGGTAGGCGAGCGCGACGACGTTGTCCTTGGCCGCCAGCTCGGCAAAGAAAGCGTCCGCCGGCGGGCAGGAATTGCAGCCCTGGCTGGTGAACAGCTCGACCACGCCCAAGGGCCTGTCAATCTGCGGTTTGTCGGTCTGGGTCGTTCCCGATTCCTCGGCGAACCCGGTCCCGGCAAGCGCCGAGAAGGCCAGCGCAAAAGCCGCAAGCCGCAGAGGTTGTCGAGGTGCCATGATCGTTCCGATTCCCGCCGGTGACGCCGGCCTTGTTCTGGTTGCCCAGATTTGTGGCAGAAGCGACAGTCAACGGGAAGTCACGTTGCGGTGAAATTTTTGCTGCCGCAACCATGGGTATGGCATCACAGGGGGAGCACTTCACCGCCCGGTTCGATCGGGAGCATGGCATCAGGAGCGTGGGGCAGATCTTGCTGAGCCCAGCCGGTTTTTACTCCTGTCGTACAGGGCGGGGCTTCGATCGGGTCGGGCAATGCTTTGGAAAGACTGGGAGTAGGGAGTAGGGAGTAGGGAGTAGGGAGTAGGGAGTAGGGAGTAGGGAGTAGGGAGTAGCGAGTAGGGGATGTCGTTCCCCGCTACCGCCCAATCCCTACTGCCTAAGCCCTGGCCGCTACGCGGCCAGATCGCGCAGCACGTATTGCAAAATGCCGCCATTC
>NZ_JAMYVS010000024.1:0-34700 GCF_040324255.1 Mesorhizobium sp. M0001 | reverse complement strand
AGCCGAAACGAAGAGCTTCGTCAGGCACGCACCCAGTCACCAGTGAGTTGCCCTGTCCCTCGTGCGGAGCGCCAGTTGCTCCGTACGAACGGGTGCGCCCGACCCTGCGGGAACGAGTGCCGGCTGCCTCCTCTATTGCAATCTTTGCCTATTCGGCGACCCCGCCTCGGCGTACCGGCGACCAAGGAGAACTCTCCCTTGCCATCAATTGATGGTCCATCGCTCCAACGGCCCCGCGCTGGTTCGGCACCTTCGACGAAGCAATGATGAAGGCATAGGATACGGCTTGAGGCGCAAAGCGGCCTGTCATGCATGCCTCAGCTAGGCTACTGGCGAACGCGTCTCCAAGGCCAAGTCTCTACTTTGCAGAACGCCTCCCTACGCCCCCAGCGTCGGCTCCGTGTTCACCTCCAGCGCCTCTTCCGCTTCATCCTCTTCACCCAGCACCTCGCCATGAACCCCCAGCGGCCGCCCGATCCAGATCGGATCGACCAGATGGTCGCGCTTGGGGTTGGTGGTGTTGGGGTGGATGAGGATGCTGAGGCCGCCGTGGTTCAGCATCAGCCAGGGGACCAGCGTGGCGAAAATCTCGGTGGCGAAGGAGACCTGGTACATGGCCTGTTCGTGCGGGCCGACCGGCTCGTCGCGCCAGTTGCCCAGGCGCACGCGGAAGCGTTCGCCGATGCGCAGGCGCAGCCATTCGGCGTGCTGCCGCTCGGCTTGCCCGTCATAGTAGATGTGGGCGTGATAGCTGGCGATCTCGGCGAGAGGCCTTGGCGGGTTGGCGGTGTTCACCTTGATGGCTCCCTCGGTGATTGTTGTGCGGGCAGCGTATACGCAAGGGAGCGGGGTGGCCAAGGGGGGCACAGCGTGTGCTCGTCATCTCGATTTCGGGCCAATCGCATATGGAGCTCCCCCACTCCGTCTCGGCTTCGCCGAGCCACCTCTACCCCCACATTCGTGGGGGAGAGGAAATGCTAACCGCCGAGGTCGTGGCCTTGAAAAGCTTGGCATTTCCTCACCCCCATGGACATGGGGGGAGAGGTGGCCGCGCAGCGGCCGGAGTGGGGGCGGGCGCCGCCGTATGCCTATTGCAAGCACTTCATCGGGCGAGGAAACGCTGATCGCAGAGGTCTCTTGCCCCGATCAAACCCTGCCCATCAGCACCAGGATCAGCAGCACCACCAGCACAATGCCGACGATGCCCGATGGCCCATAACCCCAGGAGCGCGAGTGTGGCCAGGCCGGTACGGCGCCGATCAGGATCAGGACTAGAACGATGATGAGGATGGTGCTGACGGTCATTAAGAGTCCCTCGCCTTGCTGGTCGGATACGAGGGGACAATGCAACAGGCCGCCCGGTTGTTCCGGACGGCCTTTCGTCTGACTGGTCGAATGCAGCTATTCCGCGGCTTTCGGGAAGGCGATTGCCGGCTCATCGAGCGGACCCGGCCCTGTGGACGCATCCCTTTTCTTTTCGCGGCCGAACAGCCGGCGGAAGAAGGCATAGAAGCGGCTGTTCTTGCTGCGCGTGAAGATCATCAGCATCGACGGCGTCACCACCAGCGTCAGCAGCGTGGCGAACGACAGGCCGAAGACGATGGCCGAGGACAGCGAAATCCACCATTGCGTCGACGGCGCGTTGATCGTCGTCTCGTGATGGAAGATTTCAAGGCCGAGGCCAAAGGCGATCGGCAGCACGCCGAGGATGGCCGAGACCGCCGTCAGCACGACCGGGCGGGCACGTTCGCGGCAGGTCTGCAGCACCGCCTCCATCTTGTCCCAGCCCTCTTCGCGCAGCCGGTCATAGGTGTCGATGAGCACGATGTTGTTGTTCACCACCACGCCGGCCAGCGCGATGACGCCGATGCCCGACATGACGATGCCGAAGGCTTCGCCGGTCAGCAGCAGCCCCAGGAACACACCGATCGTCGCCATGACCACGCAGGACAGCACCAGAAGCACGCTGGTGAACTTGTTGAACTGCATCAAGAGCACCAAGAAGATCAGGAAGATCGCCGCACCGAAGGCTTTGCCGAGGAAGGCGCTGGCTTCGGCGCTGTCCTCGTTCGACCCCGCCAGCTTCCAGCGTATGCCGTTGTCGAGCTTCATGTCGGTGACCGCCTTGGTCACCTCCGCCTGCACCGCCGCGACCTGCGTGCCGGCGGCGACGTTGGCCTGGACGACCACGGTGCGGGCGCCATCGATGCGGTTGAGGATGCCGACGGTCGGCTCCGGCTTGCGCACGACGAAGTTGGAGATCGGCACCGAGCCTTGCGCGGTCTGCACCCTGAGCTCATCGAGCGTCGACAGCGTGCGCCGGTCTTCGGGCAGGCGCAGGCGGATATCGACAGCATCGTCGGCGCCGGCGGGCCGGTACTCGGACAGCTTCAAGCCATTGGTCACCAATTGCACCACGGTGCCGACCGCGGTCGGGCTGATGCCGTACTGCGCCGCCTTGGCGCGGTCGACCTCGAGCGCCCAGTCGACGCCGGGCGGCGGCAGGCCGTCGGAAACGTCGATGACGCCGGGCACCTTGGCGATGCGCGCCGCGACCGCACGGGCCTGGTCGTCAAGCCCTTTTGGATCGATGGCCGAAAGCCGGAGCTGGACCGCCTTGCCTGTGGGAGGACCGGCCTCCGGCACGCGCACTTCGACATCGACGCCGGGAATGCCGGCCATGACGGTGCGCAGCTCATCCAGGATATTGTTCGCCGATTTGCGCTCGCGCCAGTCGATGAACTCATACTGGATGACGCCGACGACGTCCTCCGGCACGTCCTGTCCGCCGCCCTGCGTCTTGCCGACGCGGGTATAGACCGATTTGACGCCAGGCCAGCCAAGCAGCCGGTTTTCGGCGATCCTGGTTGCCGTATCCATTTCGGCCAGCGAGAGATTGCCGCGGGCATGCACATAGAGCAGGCCGTAATCGGGCTCGACGCTGGGGAAGAACTCGACGCCGGCGCCATATTTCGAATAGGCGAAGCCGACGCCGGTCAGCAAGACGGCGGTGAGCACCAGCACAGTAATGGGGAAGCGCACCGCCTGCTTGACCAGCGCCATGTACCAGCCGTCGCGATTGTGTTCCTCGTGATGCTCCGGCGCCTTGGCGAAAAGCGCGCCCAGCGTCGGCGCGAACACCAGCGCATAAAGCATCGAGGCCGACAGCGTGACGATCAGCGTGATCGGCATGTATTTCATGAAGTCGCCGATGATGCCGGGCCAGAACAGCAGCGGCGAAAATGCCGCGATGCGCGTCATCGTCGCGGCGATGACGGGGCCGGCCATGCGCTTGGCGGCCAGCGTGAAGGCTTCCGCCTTCGGCATGCCTTCGCCCATGCGCCGTTCGGCGAATTCGGTTACGATGATGGCGTCGTCGACCAGCATGCCGACCGCCAGGATAAGGCTGAACAGCACGATCATGTTGATCGTGTAGCCCATCATGGCAAGCAGCAGGATGCCGATCAGGAACGATGACGGAATGGCAAGCCCGATCAGCAGCGAGGCGCGGCCCGACAGCGCATAAAGGATGACGATGAACACCAGGATGACGGCGATCATCACGTGGTTCTGCAGGTCGCCCAGCAGCTGGTTGACGAAGACAGACTTGTCCTGCGTGTAGGTGATGTTCATGCCTTCCGGCATCGTCTTGACGTAGGCCTCGGACACTTCCCGCACCTTGGCCAGCGTGTCGATCAGGTTGGCGCCGATGCGCTTCTTGACTTCGATGGCGATGGCCGGCTTACCGTTGAGGCGGGTGATGGTCTCGGCGTCGGCGAAGGTCGAACGCACCGTGGCGATGTCCTTCGCCTGCACGACGGCATTGGGGCCGGCGACCACCGGCAAGGACGCGACATCCTCTGGTGTTTCGATCAGCGACGGCACCTTGACCGCGTATTTGCCTTCCGAACCCTCGATATTGCCGGCGGCGACCAGGCTGTTGGAAGCGCCGACCGCGCCGATCAGTTGGTCGAGCTGCAGGCCGTAGGAGGACAGCTTCATCGGGTCGATGACGACTTCGACAAGATCGTCGCGCGCGCCTTGTATGGTGCCCTCAAGAACGCCCGGTACTTCCTCGATGCGGTCGCGCAGTTCGCGCGCCGCCGCCGTAAGCACACGCTCGGGCACATCGCCGGACAGCGTGACGACCAGGACGGGAAACTCGGAAATGTTGACCTCGGTAACAACCGGTTCTTCTGCCGCTTGGGGAAGGTCAGCCTTCGCGTCCTGAACCTTCGAGCGTGTATCAGTCACCGCGGTGTCGACTTTTATAGACGGCAGAAACTCAAGGAAGACAAAGGCACCGCCCTGATAGGCGGATGATTTCATCTCCTTTAACCCCTTGAGACTCTTAAGCTTTGCCTCCAGAGGCCTAAGCAGAAGTCTTTCAGCGTCTTCGGGCGCGATGCCTTGATAGGCAACATTTATATAAACATAAGGGGTAGGAACGTCGGGTTCCGCTTCCTTCGGTGTCGACTGATAGGCGACCCAGCCCGCCAGCAGCAGGAAGACCAGCACCGCAATGGTCAGCCGGGCATTGTTGATCGCGAGTTTGACGATATCCATGGCCTGTTCTCAAGATTTCAGGAGCCGCATGGCGGCCGGTTGTCCCCGCCCGGGGCCACCCGGCGCTACTGCGTTGTCGCTTCGCCCAACAGTTTCTGGATGGTCGCCTGGTCGGCCTCGACCGGCTTGACGACGTCCCCTTCCTTGACGAGCTCCTGGCCGGCGACGATGACGCGGGCATCGGCGGGAATGCCGCCAAGCACGAGGCCCTTCGGCGAGTCGTCAACGAGGTCGATCGGGAAGAACACCACCTTGTTGTCCTTGTCGACGGCACGGATGCCGAGATCGCCCTTGTCGCCCAGCGTCACCACGGAGCGCGGCAACATGACGGCATCGGTCGGCTGCGCGCTGAGCGAAATCTCGGCCGTCATGCCCGCCGGCACGGAGCCATCGGCATTGGGCACGGCGATCTCGACGCGGAAGGTTCGGGTGGCCGACGAGGCGTCGCGGCTGATGTAGCGCACCGTGCCTTCGACGGTCTGGCCGCTGACCAGCCGGACAGTGGCCTTGTCGCCGAGCTTGAGATAGCCGAGGTCGCGTTCGCTGACTTCGCCGCGCGCAATCACCGGATCGAGCTTGAGGATGGTTGCCACCTCGCCGCCCTGCATGACGGAACTGCCGAGCTCCACCGGCACCCGGTCGATGACGCCGTCGAAGGGCGCCTTGACCAGATTGCGGTCGAGCTCGGCCTGCGCCGTTTCCAGCTGCGACTGCGCAGCGGTCAGGTTCGAACGCGCCGTGTCGAGCTGCAGCTTCGGCAGATTGCCGGTCTTCATGAGCCGCAGCGATGCGTCGAGTTCAGCCTGGCGCTGCACGACGAGCTGCTTGGCATTGTCGACCATCGAGATCTTTTCTTCCGCCGCAAGCATCAGCACCAGATCGCCGGTCTTGACGTGATCGCCCTGCTTGACCGGCAGCTTTTCGATGACGCCGGCGACACGCGTCGCCAGCACGGCGCGCTTGTCGGCCTCGGTCAGCCCGGAAATGCGGATGGCGCGGGCATAGGTCTTGCGCGGCGGCGTCACCACCGCGACGGTGCGCAGCGGCGCCTTCGGTTCGGCCTCGGCCGCCTTGGCTGCATCCGGTGCCTTGGCCTGATCGCCCGGCTTGGCCTGATCGCCTGCCTTGCCAGCACCTTCGACAGCGGCGCTGCCGACGGACGAGAACGCGCCTGTTCCCATCCAGGCGGCGAAGCCGATGAGCACGACAATAGCGGCAAGCTTGTGAAACCTGATCTTCGGCATCATTGTTTTTCCACTGCGGGGTTCGGCCAAGTCGTTATCCAACAGGAGTCCGTCGTCTAACAGCTACCGTGTCTTCCAACTCGGGCGCGTCGCCGATATGGGTGCGCGCCAGGCCGTGTTCAATTTGCCGTGAACGGCGAAGCCGCGCTTCTACATCAAAGTTGCATCGCAATACAGTCGAAAGTTGCAGGAACAGTGTGCCAGGCGATGTAGTGTGGCCAACGGGAAACGGTTTTGTCAGCGCCCCGTCAGGCGGCGGAACCACAGTCTCGGAACCATACGGATGTTGGAGGCGCTTTGTTTTCAAGGCGTTTTGAGCACTTACATTCCCCTGTACCCGCACTAGTTTTGACGCTCAAATGTGGGCGCGCGCTGCGTCGTCGCGACTTGGATGGCAGTAGGCGTCAGTATGATTTTGTATACCGTCACACGCAACGATTGTTCCGGGACGGAAAGTCATCGGCGCTACTCCGATTTTCCGAACACTTCGCTGATCGTCTTGATCGATCCGGGCGGACTCAGGCCCGCCGGCGTTCCGCCTCCGGCTTCTTGCGGGCGGCTAGAAATTCCTTCACCCGCCGTCCCGGTGCCGGCCCGCGCACCGGTTTGAAGCCGTCATCGAGTTCGCCGGAAAGATCGAGCGTCGGCCGCTTGCCGACGGCGTCGTAATTCTCCTCCAGCCAGTCGCTCGCCGCTATGCGGCCAAGGTCGCGCAAATAGGTCAAAAAAGCCCATTCGGCGTTGACCTTGGATGACGCCGACAGATCCTTGAACGCTTCGTCGGCATCGATGCGGTGCATGCGGATGTCGCGGTATTCGCCAGGCGGCAGCCGGCCGGCGGCGATCAGCTCCTTGACGAAGGCGATCGAGCGGAATTCGTTCAGCAGCCCGGCATTGAAGGTGATCTCGTCGATGCGGTTCTGGATTTCGTTGGCGCTTTTCGGCGTGCCCTCGCGCACCACCGGATTGATCTGCACCAGCAGCACATCCTCCGTCGCCGCCGTCTTGAAGAACGGAAACAGCGCCGGATTGCCGCCATAGCCGCCATCCCAATAGGGCACGCCCTTGATCTCGACGGCGCGGAACAATTGCGGCAGGCAGGCCGAGGCCATCACCGTGTCGAGGTCGATCTCGCCGTCGGAAAAGACGCGCAGCTGGCCGGTCTCGACATTGGTCGCCGAAATGAACAGCTCCATCGACTTGCAGGCGTGAACATTTTTGAAATCGATCTCCTGCTCGACCACGTCGCGCAGCGGGTTCAAGCCCAGCGGATTGGCGACATAGGGCGAAAACACTCGGGACATGGTGTCGAAGAAGAAATAGCCGGGCGTGTTCTCGATCGACCAGTTGCCCCAGGCGACGTCCCACGGCATGCGCTGCACCGGGCTGAAGCGGCCCTTGGCCGCCACCGCGCGCCAGAAGTCGTCGAGCTTTTGCCGTGCACCCTCGACGCCGCCGCGCACAAAACCATCGGCCAGCGCCACCGCATTCATCGCGCCGGCGCTGGTGCCGGACACGGCTGAAATGTCGAGCCTGCCATCCTCCAGCAGCCGGTCGAGTACACCCCAGGAGAAAGCCCCGTGCGAGCCGCCGCCCTGCAGCGCGATGTTGATCTTCTTCGTTTCCTCCGCCTTGCCGTTTTTGGTCATGGCGTTCCTGTTCGGTTTGGTCGCTGCTGCCTCATTCCGCCCGGAAATCGGGCGGGTTCGACGGCAGCGGACTTATATTGCAGTGCAGCATATAAGGGATGACCAAGGCAAGAACACGAACACGGTCGCGTGATCACATGAAATTTCGGTCATGAAGAAAGCCCCGCTTTGAAGGGGCTGCTCCACCGAAACAGGCGGGCCTCAGGCCACGAGGTCCGGCACCGGCCCGACATAGCGCGACTGTGGACGGATCAGCCGCCCCGTCGTCTGCTGTTCGCGCGCATGCGCGATCCAGCCGGCGACACGTCCGGCGGCAAAGACATTGCTGAACGCCTGTGGCGGAAAGCCAGCCGCCTCAAGCACAAGCGCTGTGTAAAACTCGACATTGGTCTGCAGCGAGCGCTGCGGCTTGGCGATCCGCAGCACTTCGAGCGCCGTGTGCTCGACCTGTTCGGCGAAGGCCAGGCGGCGGCCGGCTTCACCCTCGCTGCCGAGCTGCCGCACGACGGCTTTCAGTACATCGGCGCGCGGATCGCGCACGCGGTAGATACGATGGCCGAAACCCATGATGCGCTCGCCATGCGCGACCTTCTCGCGCAGCCAACCGGCCGCGTCGCCATGCGCCTGGATTGCATCGAGCATCTCGATCACCGGGCCGGGCGCGCCGCCGTGCAGCGGCCCCTTGAGCGCGCCGAGCCCGGCCAGCACCGACGATGTCAGCCCTGCCAGCGTCGATGCGACGACGCGGGTGGCAAAGGTCGAGGCGTTGAGGCCGTGATCGCACACGGTCACCAGATAGGTGTCGAGTGCCCTTGCCAGCGCCGGCGACGGGACGGATCCCTCGAGCATCCTCAGCATGTCGGCGGCATGATCGGCCTTGGCGTCAGGTGCGGTCGGCTGCTCGCCGCGCGCCAGCCGCAGCAGAGCCGGCGTCAGCACGGCGGGCGCCGCGATCAGCCGCAAGGCGTCCGTCAGCGTCTCGCCATCCGGCAGCAGCGCCATGCCGGCGCGCATGGCGCTATAGATCTCAAGCGGTGCGAGCAGCGGCAGCGAGGGCGCAAGCCGCTCGAACACCTCGACGCGAGCCTTGCCCAGCCTCGCTGCCAGTTCGGCATCGCCGGGAAGGCCGTCGAAGAAGCCGTCGAGCAACAGGCGAACCACTTGCGCATAGCGCCAGCGTCCCGCCAATTCCGGCAGCGAATGACCGCGGATCGTCAGGCGGCCGCCAAGGCCATCGACATCGGAGAGCACGGTCTCCGCCGCCACCACATCATCGAGCCCGTTCGCCATATCTCATCTCCTTGCAGCTTTTCTGCATGGGAGATAAGGGTTAGGCTGCGCCTCGATCAATCTTGATCAATATAATCAATGTATGGGCTGAAAATGTCCGAATGGCTGTCGCGGGAAGAGGCGCTGGAAAGGCTCAAGGTCCGGCCGCAGACGCTCTACGCCTATGTCAGCCGTGGCCGCATCGGCATGCGGCCGGATGAGAGCGACCCGCGCCGCAGCCAGTACCGCGCCGACGACATCGCCGCACTGGCGACCCGCCGGGCGCGCGGCCGCAGTCCGTCGGCCATCGCCGAAAGTGCGATTGCCTGGGGCGAACCCTCGATTATCACCGCGATTTCGACTGTGCTGCACGGTCGACTGATCTATCGAGGGCAAGACGCCGTTGCGCTCTCCAAAGCGGCGACGCTGGAGGAAACCGCTGCTGTGCTCTGGGCCTCGCCTGAACCGGTGGCTTTCAAAGCTCCGTCATCTGAAGCGCCTCATCCAGTCGGCCGCGCCTCGGCCTTTGCGCAGCTTGCCATGCTTGCAGGCCACGGGCGGCCTTCGCTAGGACGCAGCGCCGCCTCGCTGTGCACCGAGGCCGCGCGCACAGTCGGAGCGCTGGCGCAGTCGCTGGGCGCCGAAACCGGCACAGCGCCCGTCCATAAGCGCCTGGCGCAGGGCTGGTCGGTGGATGATGCCGGCGCGGAAGCGATCCGCTGCGCCCTCGTCCTGCTCGCCGATCATGAACTCAACGCATCGACCTTCGCCGCCCGCGTCGCAGCGTCCACAGGCGCCTCGCCTGCCGCATGCCTGCTGGCCGGCCTGGCAACGCTGTCCGGTCCGCGCCACGGTGGCGCCGGCGAAGCGGTGATGCAACTGGCTGAAGATGCAGCAGCCCACGGCGCGGATGCGGCGATCCGGCGCTGGCTCGGCCATGATCGGCCCTTGCCGGCGTTCGGCCATCCGCTCTATCCCGACGGCGATCCCCGTGCCACCGCACTTCTGGAAGTCATCCCTGTCGACGAGACGCTGCAACAGCTGCAAAAAGGCGCCATGGCGGCGGCCGGTGCCCAGCCCAACATCGACTTCGCCCTGGCCGCACTAACGCGCGGCCTTGGCTTGCCGCGCGATAAACCGTTCAGTTTGTTCGCGCTTGGACGCAGCGTCGGCTGGGCCGCGCATATGGTCGAACAGATTGCGAGCGGCAGCATCATCAGGCCGCGTGGCCGCTATGAGGGACGCGTGACTTAAGCCGACCTGGCCGTGTTCTCGAACCGCGCACGGTACGCGACGGGCGTCGTGGCGAACTGCTGACGAAAATGATGCCGCAGCGTGCCTGCCGCGCCAAAGCCGGCGGTCTCGGCAATCCGTTCGATCGGCATGGCGGTGTCTTCCAGTAGCGTGCGCGCCCGCGAAAGCCGTTCCGACAGCAGCCAGCGCGCCGGCGTGACGCCGGTCGCGGCCGCGAACCGGCGCAGGAATGTCCGCTCGCTCATCCCGGCAAGCTCGGCCAAGATGGCGACGGGATAGTCGGCAGAAATATCGGCGCGCATCCTGTCGATCAACGGTCCAAGCCGGCTGCGCTCATGTGGCTCGGGAACGGAACTCTCGACATACTGCGCCTGGCCGCCGTCGCGATGTGGCGGCACGACCAGACGGCGCGCCACCATGTTTGCAGCCTTGGTGCCGAAGTCGCGCCGAACCAGATGCAGGCAGAGGTCGATGCCTGCGGCACTGCCTGCCGATGTCAGCACATTGCCCTCATCGATGTACAAAACGTCCGGAATCACGGTGATGTCGGGGTACATCTCCGTCAGCTTCTCGCTGTAGCGCCAGTGCGTCGTCGCTCTTTTGCCCGCAAGCAGGCCGGCCGCCGCAAGCACGAACACGCCCGAACAGATCGAAAGAATGCGAGCGCCGCGCTCGCTCGCCTTCCGCAGCGCCTCGATCAGCGCCGGCGGCACCGGAGCCTCCGTTCCGCGCCATCCCGGTACGATCACCGTGCCGGCCTGGCCGATCAGATCGATCCCGCCGTCGGCAACAATACGCACGCCGCCCAGCGCGCGCATTTCACCGCCATCGATCCCGGCAACGGCAAAACGGTACCAATCCTCACCCATTTCCGGCCGGGGCAAGGCGAAGATCTCAACCGCCACGCCAAACTCGAACGTGCACAGCCCGTCATAGGCAACGGCAACGACAAGAGGGTTGGCAGGGCGCGGATTCGCAGAGGATGGCATGATCTTAACGATATATGGCAAAGCTGCCAGCTGCAATCGCCCTGCTTCCTGTCTTATCTCTCCGTCGCATCAGCAATGGAGATACGAGGATGAGCCACGTGACAGACATTCCGGCGGCATCGCCGGATATCGCCCGCGACCATTTTCTGCGCCGGCTTTCCGTCGAGACCGACTGTTCCGACGTCGCCGCCGCACTGCGTGCCGGAGAGCCGGACTTTGTTCTCCTGCATGTGGTCGGTTCGCCGGAAGCCTATGGACGCCGCCATGTGCCGGGCGCGCTGCATCTGCCCCACCGCGAAATATCGGCCGGGCGGATGGTGCAATGGCCCGAAAGGACGCTGTTCGTCGTCTATTGCGCGGGACCGCATTGCAATGGCGCGGATCAGGCGGCCTTCAAGCTGGCCAGCCTCGGTCGTCCCGTGAAGATCATGATC
Organism: Mesorhizobium sp. M0001; assembly: GCF_040324255.1. Taxonomy (NCBI): domain Bacteria; kingdom Pseudomonadati; phylum Pseudomonadota; class Alphaproteobacteria; order Hyphomicrobiales; family Phyllobacteriaceae; genus Mesorhizobium; species Mesorhizobium sp. M0001. Next base: position 23,295 of record NZ_JAMYVS010000024.1, on the reverse strand, counting down.
GGCGGCATAACCGGTTGGCAGGACGAGGACCTTCCTTTCGCTTCAGGCAAGGAGCCCGGTGTCTTGCACGCGTGAGGCCACGCGATATGGTCGGCCTTGAAGACTGAGCAAGCATGCAGAAGGCGATGGTTAGAATTCGTCCATTCGAGCGCCAGGATGTCGGTGCGGTGCTCGCCCTCATGCGGGCGCTAGCTGTCTTCGAGGGTTATGACGACAAGCTTCGCGTCACCGAAGCGAACCTCATCGAGCACGGGCTGGGGCCATCGCCCCGGTTCGGCGTGTTGGTGGCGGAGCGAGAGGGCGTGATCGTCGGCATCGCCGTCCACTACCTCATCCCCTGGACCTACGACCTGAAGCCGGTTGTCTGGCTGAAGGAACTCTACGTCACTGAAGCGACGCGCGGCATGGGGGTCGGCCATGCGCTTGTTGAACAGCTTCGCCAACACGCTTTGAGCATTGGCGCCTCCGCCATCAAATGGACGGTGCTGAAATCCAACTCGCCGGCCAAAGCCTTCTACCGCTCGCTCGACGGCCAGCCCGACGATATCTGGGAACCGTGGCAGCTGAAAATCGACCCGTAACGGCCGCCTCGACCAACTGAGGGCGGTCGACCATGCGGCGGTCGCTTACGACATGGTGTCGAGCTTGCGCTGCATGGCGGCGATCTGTTGCTTCAGTTCCTGAAGGTCGTCGCCGCTCTTTTCCGGGACGTCCTTGCGGGCCGGCTCGGGTGCAGCCGCGGCCGCAGCATTTGTGGCGGCGGTCGGGAAGGGCGTGAACAGGCGCATCGCGTTCTGGAACATTTCCATGTTGCGGCGTGTCTGCTCTTCCAGCGCCTTGATCGGCGTGGCGATCTTCATCACATCCAGCGGCGACTTGCCGATCGCGCCCTTCATCTGCTCGCGGAACCGCTCCTGTTCCTTGGAGAAGGCCATCATCGACTGTTCGAGGAAGCTCGGCACGATCTGCTGCATCTGGTCGCCATAGAAAGCGATCAACTGGCGCAGGAACGGGATCGGCAGCATGTTCTGCCCATCCTTGTTCTCCAGTTCGAAGATGATCTGCGTCAGCACCGGATGGGTAATGTCGTCACCGGTCTTGGCGTCCTGGACGGTGAACTCCTCGCCCTTCTTGACCATCTCGGCCAGATCCTCGAGCGTGACATAGGTGCTGGTGCCGGTGTTGTAGAGCCGGCGATTGGCATATTTCTTGATAATGATAGGGTCGTCTTTCGCGGCCATCAGCATCCTCCCGGGACACCGGCGCGCCTGAGTAAGCCGCCGGTAACGATTGCGCCATTTTTAAGGATATGCGCAAAAGCTCTATAATTCCAAGCGCTTTGTGCAGTGCGGCATCATTTATTGCTGCATGGCCGGCCAATTATGCTGCGCAGCAAAGGTTGGGCGATCCCGCCGGCCGCTCACGCCCTGCTTGCGGCGCTTGGCCGGCATGCCCATTTCCGGTTTGACTTGGGGTGTGGAACGGGCAAGAAAAGTCCCAACAAGCCCCCAAGAACACGACACCTCGAAGTCTGGAGAGAAAAATGTCCGCTTCCAATTCAATCGTCGTTGCCAGCGCCGCACGCACGGCTGTCGGCTCTTTCAACGGCGCCTTCGCCGCCACCCCGGCGCATGAACTTGGCGCCGTCGTCATCAGGGAGCTTTTGGCGCGCGCCGGCGTCGAGCCGGGTGAAGTCGACGAGGTCATTCTCGGCCAGGTGCTGACGGCCGCGCAGGGCCAGAACCCCGCCCGCCAGGCGTCGATCAATGCCGGCCTGCCCAAGGAGACCACCGCCTGGGGGCTCAACCAGGTTTGCGGCTCTGGCCTGCGCGCCATCGCGCTCGGCATGCAGCAGATCGCCGCCGGCGACGCCACTGTGATCATCGCCGGCGGCCAGGAATCGATGTCGCTGTCGCCGCACGCCGAGCACCTGCGCGCCGGCGTCAAGATGGGCGACTACAAGATGATCGACACCATGATCAAGGACGGGTTGTGGGACGCCTTCAACGGCTACCACATGGGCAACACCGCCGAGAACGTCGCCCGCCAGTTCCAGATCACCCGCGACGACCAGGACCAGTTTGCGCTGGCCTCGCAAAACAAGGCCGAGGCCGCGCAGAAGGCCGGCAAGTTCAAGGACGAGATCGTCGCCTTCACGATCAAGGGCAGGAAAGGCGACACTGTCGTCGACCAGGACGAGTACATCCGCCACGGCGCCACCATCGACGCCATGTCCAAGCTGAAGCCGGCTTTCGACAAGGACGGCACCGTGACCGCCGCCAACGCGTCGGGCATCAATGACGGCGCCGCCGGCGCGCTGCTGATGAGCGAGGCTGAAGCCACAAGGCGCGGCATCACCCCGCTGGTGCGCATCGCATCCTGGGCGACGGCCGGCGTCGATCCGGCGATCATGGGCACCGGACCTATTCCCGCCTCGAAGCGGGCGCTCGAGAAGGCCGGCTGGTCGGTCAAGGACCTCGACCTTGTCGAGGCCAATGAAGCCTTCGCCGCGCAGGCCTGCGCCGTCAACAAGGGCATGGGCTGGGATACGTCGATCGTCAACGTCAATGGCGGCGCCATCGCCATCGGCCATCCGATCGGCGCGTCGGGCGCCCGCGTCTTCAACACGCTGGTTTTCGAGATGCGCCGCCGCGGCGCCAAGAAGGGCCTCGCCACGCTCTGCATCGGCGGCGGGATGGGCGTCGCTCTGTGCGTGGAAGCGCTGTGAAAGAGAAGTGAGTAGTGAATAGGGAGTAGTGAATGGGGAAGAAGGAGCAGCGCGGCGGGATATCGATCCCTACTCGCTATTCCCTACTCCCTATTCCCTTCTTCCGACCAAAGGGAGGAAGAACTTTCAATGACCAAAGTAGCGCTCGTCACCGGTGGATCGCGCGGCATCGGCGCCGCCATATCGATCGGCCTGAAGAATGCCGGTTACACCGTTGCAGCCAACTATGCCGGCAATGACGAGGCAGCGGGGAAGTTCAGCGCACAAACCGGCATCAAGGCCTACAAATGGTCGGTCGCCGACTACGACGCCTGTGCCGCCGGAATCAAACAGGTGGAGGCCGATCTCGGCCCGGTCTCGGTGCTGGTCAACAATGCCGGCATTACCCGCGACGCCATGTTCCACAAGCTGACGCGCGAGCAGTGGAAGGAAGTCATCGACACCAATCTGTCTGGGGTCTTCAACATGACGCATCCGCTGTGGGGCGGCATGCGCGACCGCAAATTCGGCCGCGTCATCACCATTTCCTCCATCAACGGCCAGAAAGGCCAGGCCGGCCAGGTCAACTATTCCGCCGCAAAGGCCGGCGACATCGGCTTCTCGAAGGCGCTGGCGCAGGAGGGCGCGCGCGCGGGCATCACAGTCAATGTCATCTGCCCCGGCTACATCGCCACCGAGATGGTCAAGGCGATCGACGAGAAGGTGCTGAATGAACGCATCATTCCGCAGATCCCGGTCGGCCGCCTCGGCGAACCGGAAGAGATCGCGCGTTGCGTCGTCTTCCTCGCCTCTGAGGACGCCGGTTTCATCACCGGCTCGACCATCACAGCCAATGGCGGCCAGTATTTCGCCTGAACGACAGCATTTCGCCCGGTAGGACGGGCCGGCTTATGGCCCGTTTTTTCATCGCCGGCCGGCGATGTTCCGGGCTGCGCGCTAGACATTGACCCGTTCCGGCACGCAAAGATTAACGATTTCCAGGCGCCCTGTGCAAAACCCGGTTCGCAAGCTGTGAATTCTCGGTGGACAAGCTGTGGATAACACAACATGTTGGGGTGAACAAACCAGGAAAATCCCGCCATCGCTGATTGATCGCCGATTCGTTCCGGCTTTGAGCGCAACGTTAACGACCAACGCCGAAAATCACCGGCAAATGGTTAAGGCCGATTAAGAAAATTCAACAATTTCATAATGTTGGCCGAGGCGTATCGGATCACGACGATGCCCCGCCGGCAAAGGTTAACGCCAATGGTCGCCTTGCAGGAATCGGGCCAGTTTCCGCGATTCAGCATATGGTGAGACTCAGCCTCGCAAAATCCACATGTAGCCGTGAACAAAAGCTGAATCTGCCGGAGTCACTGATTCGTCGCCGATTCGTTCCAGACTCGTTCCAACTGTTAATTGAGACCTCAAAGACGAACCGTGGGATTGCCGGCCGGAACATTCCGCTTTCGCTTCGCGCCTGAAATCCCTATGTGTCGCCTGTCATACGCGCCACGCGAGGCGCGCTCCCGACAACACGATGCAGAAAGCCTCATCTCCAGGCCGATGAACATCCAGCCGAAACACACCGAGCCGCTGATCCTGTCGGGCCGCGACGTGACTGCCGTGCTGGGTCCGACCAACACCGGCAAGACCCATCTCGCCATCGAGCGCATGGTGGCGCATGAGAGCGGCATTATCGGCCTGCCGCTCCGCCTTCTGGCGCGCGAGGTCTATGCCCGCGTCTGCGAAAAGGTCGGCGCCCACAAGGTGGCGCTCATCACCGGCGAGGAAAAAATCCAGCCGCCCGGCGCGAAATATTCGGTCTGCACCGTCGAAGCCATGCCGCGCGAGACCGACGTTGCCTTCGTCGCCATCGACGAGGTGCAGCTCGCCGGCGACCTCGAGCGCGGCCATATCTTCACCGACCGAATCCTGCACCTGCGCGGGCGCCAGGAAACGCTGCTGCTCGGCGCGGCCACCATGCATGGCATCCTGCAAAAGCTGCTGAGAGGCGTCTCGGTGGTGACGCGCCCTCGCCTGTCGCACCTGGCCTATGCCGGTTCGAAGAAATTGACCCGCCTGCCGCGGCGTACGGCGATCGTCGCTTTCTCCGCCGACGAGGTCTATGCCATCGCTGAGCTGATCCGCCGCCAGCAAGGAGGAGCGGCGGTCGTGCTAGGCGCGCTGTCGCCCCGCACCCGCAATGCCCAGGTGGCAATGTTCCAGGCAGGGGACGTCGACTATCTCGTCGCCACCGACGCCATCGGCATGGGGCTCAACCTTGATCTCGATCATGTCGCCTTCGCCCAGAACCGCAAATTCGACGGCTACCAGTACCGCAACCTGACGGCGGCCGAGCTCGGCCAGATCGCCGGCCGCGCCGGCCGGCATCTGCGCGACGGCACCTTCGGCGTCACCGGCCAGGTCGATCCGCTGGACGAGGAACTGGTCAAGCGCATCGAGGGGCACGAGTTCGATCCGGTGAAGGTGCTGCAATGGCGCACCGCGCATTTCGACTTCGCCAGCCTCGACGCGCTGAAGCGCTCGATCGAGGCCAACGCGCCGGTCGAAGGCCTGACGCGCGCGCTGCCGGCGGTCGATGCGCAGGCGCTCGAACATCTCTCCCGCGACGAGGACATCCGCGCGCTGGCTACCAATGCCAAGCGCGTCGCGCTGCTGTGGGAAGCCTGCGCGTTGCCGGACTACCGCAAGATCGCGCCGGCCCAGCACTCCGACCTGATCGCTTCTATCTACACCGACCTCGCCAAACACGGCCATGTCGACGAGAACTACATGGCCGAGCAGGTGCGCCGCGCCGATACGACCGAGGGGGACATCGACACGCTGTCGCACCGCATTGCGCAGATCCGCACCTGGACATTCGTGTCCAACCGGCCGGGCTGGCTGGCCGATCAGGCACACTGGCGGGAAAAGACGCGCGAAATCGAAGACAGATTGTCGGATGCGCTGCATGAGCGGTTGACGAAACGGTTTGTAGACCGCAGGACTTCCGTCCTCATGCGGCGCCTTAGAGAAAATACAATGCCTGAAGCCGAAATCAGTCCTACCGGAACCGTCCTTGTCGAAGGCCATCATGTCGGCGAGTTGCAAGGGTTCCGCTTCACCGCCGATCAGAGCGCCGGCGGCGAAGACGCCAAGGCCGTGCGTACGGCAGCGCAAAAAGCGCTGGCCGCCGAGTTCGAGGCACGTGCCGAACGCTTCGGCGCCTGCGCCAATGGCGACCTTGCGCTCGGCTCCGACGGCACGCTGCGCTGGATCGGCGCGCCGATCGGCACGCTGGTTGCCGGCGAGGACGCGCTGAAGCCGCGCCTGGTGCTTTTGGCCGACGAGCAGTTGACCGGTCCCGCCCGCGACAAGGTCGCCGCGCGCGCCGAGCGCTTCGTCAATTTCCAGATCGAATCCTTGCTGAAGCCGCTGGTCGACTTGAAGAATGCCGAGCAGATCGCCGGCATCGGCCGTGGCATCGCCTTCCAGCTCGTCGAGCATTTCGGCCTCATCAACCGCCGCGACATCGCCGAGGAAATGAAGTCGCTCGACCAGGAGGGTCGCGCCGCCTTGCGCCGGCTCGGTGTGCGCTTCGGCGCCTACCACGTCTTCGTGCCGGCGCTGATCAAGCCGGCGCCCGCCGGACTGATCACGCTTTTGTGGGCGCTGAAGAACGACGGCAAGGACAAGCCCGGCTTTGGCGACGTCGTGCACGCGCTGGCCTCCGGCCGCACCTCGGTGGTCATCGATCCGGCTTTCGACAAGAGCTTCTACAAGCTCGCCGGCTACCGTAATCTCGGCCGCCGCGCCGTGCGCATCGACATTCTGGAACGGCTGGCCGACCTGATCCGGCCTGCGACCAACTGGAAGCCCGGTCTGGGACAGCGCCCGGACGGCGCCTATGACGGCCAGTCCTTCATGGTGACGCCGCCGATGATGTCCATCCTCGGCGCCACCGCCGACGACATGGAAGAGATCCTGAAAGGTCTCGGCTATCGCGCCGAGCCGAAGCCGCCCGCAGAGGTGAAGGCGCGGCTGGAAGCGCAGGACAATGCCGCGCGCGAAGCCGCGGCGGCAAAGCTGGCGGAAGCGGCAGCGAAGGCCGAGCAGGCCCAGACGGCGGAAGCCGCTGCAGGCGAAGCTGTCGCTGAAGCGCCGACCGACAGTTCGGAGCCGGATGCGGCTTCCGCCACTGAGGTTGCGGCTGAGGAGCCCGTTGCCGAAGTCGCATCGGAGGCTGTTGCAGACGCTCAGCCGGAAGCGCCTGCCGAGGGTTCGGAGCCAGCTGCGGCCGTTGAAGCTACCGCCGAGGTCCCAGCCATCGACGAAACAACTGCAGAGCCTGCAGCGCAAGAACACGCTCCGGCCGTTGCAGAGGCTGACGACACTGTCACCGAAAGCGCCGACGCTTTTACCTCCCCCTCGATGGGGGAGGTCGCGGCGCGAAGCGACGCGGGTGGGGGTGACAGCGCTGACGAAACCGATAGTGCAGACCGCGTAGCCGATGCAGGCGCAACCGCCGACGCCGGCGCTGCCCCCACCCCGGCGCTGCGCGCCGACCCTCCCCACGAGGGGGAGGGTGGAAGCGCTGAGCCTGTCCCCGAGGCCGAAGCGCCAAAGCCCATCTTGCTGTGGCGGCAGGGTCGTTTCGAGCAGCGCCCGCGCCATCGTCAAGGCCGGGACAATCGCCCGCGTAACGGCCAGGCTGCCCGCGCCGATGCGCCGGCCGACGCTGCCGGCGGACAGCCGGCAACGGGCGAGCGGCCGGCCTATCAGGGCCGGCGCGACCAGCGCGACGGTGCCGCCAAGCCACGTTTCGACCGTTCGAAGTTCAAGCCCAAGCCGCAGGCCGAGGGCGAACAGCGCCGCGACGGCAAGCCGCAAGGCGAGCGTCCGCGCGAGGGCCGGCCTGACTGGAAAGGCGGCAGGCCGGAAGGCAAAGGCGGACCGCAAGGCGCGAAGCCGGCTTTCCAGGCCAAGCCACGCGAGGAACGCCCGGCGCGCTTCGATCCGGACTCGCCCTTCGCCAAGCTCGCCGCCTTGCGCGACCAGCTGAAGAAGTAAGCTCTGAGCATGATTCCGAAAAGTGGAACCGGTTTTCGGACAAGATCATGCTCCAACAAGAAATAACTCGCTGCGATGGTTGCTGAAGGTCGTCAGCGCATCGACAAGTGGCTGTTCTTTTCGCGCGCGATAAAATCGCGCTCGCTGGCGGCCAAGCTGGTTGTCGCCGGACGCGTCCGCATCAACAGCGACAAAGCAGCGCAGGCCTCCGATCTGGTCAAGCCTGGCGACGTTTTGACCATTACGCACGAGCGCCGCATCTTCGTTTGGAAGGTGCTTGGCACCGGCGTGCGGCGCGGTCCGGCCGATGAAGCACGCACGCTCTACGAGGACATGTCCCCGCCGCCGGCCCCCAAAGGCGAGGCTGTTGCCGATGCCATTCCGGCGCTGCGCGACGCCGGCAGCGGCCGGCCGACCAAGAAGGAGCGCAGGCAAACCGACCGGCTGTTCGGCGAAGACTGAAGCCTTGGCCGTCTGCGCCATGCCGGCGGTCTGGAATTTCATTCCGGACACGCGGGCCCCGCCTGCAATGGCTGCCCTTGCAAGCGGCAGGCAAAGGCGTTACCTCACCAAAAAAGCCGCCGCATCGGCCCGAAAATCGGAAATCGATTTTTCGGAAGGCACGATGCGCAGATTCAAAGTGTTAGAGCGTACTTTGTGCGTCCAAGTGGACGCACGTCGCTCTAGCAAAAACGGGACGTCCCGGAGCCGACCAATGACCTATGTCGTGACCGACAACTGCATCAAATGCAAGTACATGGACTGCATCGAGGTCTGTCCGGTCGACTGCTTTTACGAGGGCGAGAACATGCTTGTCATACATCCCGACGAGTGCATCGACTGCGGCGTCTGCGAACCGGAATGCCCGGCCGATGCAATCAAGCCCGACACCGAGCCGGGCCTCGACAAATGGCTGCAGGTCAACACCGAATACGCCGAGAAATGGCCCAACATCACCGCCAAGAAGGAGCCTCCGGCAGATGCCAAGAGCTTCGACGGCGAGGCCGGCAAGTTCGAGAAATATTTCTCCGCCGAGCCCGGCGAAGGCGACTGAGCACATGACGCTGGAATCGGAATCGATTTCGGAAAGGGTGATGCGCAAAGCAAAAAAGTGCGGCCTATTGGATCGTCATAACGCTGCGTAACGCGCATCATACATTAACTGCCTTGACAGGCGGCGATGGCGCTCGACCTTCGCGTTTGCAGCAAAACCTTGATTCTTCCGACTTTTTGTGCTACACCAGTTGAAACATGCCGGTGACACAACGTCGATTTATGGCGCAAGCGCCCCAAATCACTGAAAGGTGAAATCCCCAATCGGACCAGAGCGATCTGGGCCAGGCAGTCGCTATGTATGCGGTTTGCCGGTCTCGGCTTTTTCCGATGGGTTCATCTGTTGTGCGGCTAACGATCGGTGTCCCCGGTCGCATGCGTTCGGACCGGCAGGCCGCCGGTGCCACAACAAGGAGTTCAGGGCGTAATGGCAACGATCACCCCGCAGAAGAAGTCCACCTCGGCACGCCACGGTTTCAAGACCGGCGAGTACATCGTCTATCCGGCACACGGCGTCGGCCAGATCGTCTCGATCGACGAGCAGGAAGTTGCGGGCCACAAGCTGGAACTGTTCGTCATCGACTTCCAGAAGGACAAGATGCGCCTGAAGGTTCCGGTCGCCAAGGCGACCTCCATCGGCATGCGCAAGCTGTCGGAAGAGGATTATGTCGAGCGCGCGCTGAAGGTCGTGCAGGGCCGCGCCCGCGTCAAGCGCACCATGTGGTCGCGCCGTGCGCAGGAATATGATGCCAAGATCAATTCGGGCGACCTGATCTCGATCTCGGAAGTCGTGCGCGACCTCTACCGTGCCGACAACCAGCCGGAACAGTCCTATTCCGAGCGTCAGCTCTATGAGGCGGCACTCGACCGCATGGCGCGCGAGATCGCGGCAGTCAACCGCATGTCGGAAACCGAAGCCGTGCGCCTGATCGAGGTCAACCTCAACAAGGGCCCGAAGCGCGGCGCCAAGGCCGACAATGAGGAAGCCGAGCAGGAAGAAGCTGCCTGATCGCTTTCACCGTCGAAATCATGAAAAACCCGGCCTTGTGCCGGGTTTTTGTTTTTACCCCCTTGTGGGGTTCCAAGGACGGGCGGGACCCGTGGCTCGCCCAGGCAGGGTCGCTGCGAAGCAGCGAGGATGGGGACGACCCCAGACCGCACCCGGACCTTCCGTCCGACCTCCCCACAAGGGGGAGGTAGAAGGCTCAGCCGCCGGCTTCCTTCTCCGCCTCCTGCTTCAGCGTCGCAATAAAACGCTTCGTCCGTTCACGCTCCGGATTGCTGAACACCACGGTGGACGGCCCCTTCTCGACGACGACGCCAGCATCGAGGAACACCACCTCCTGCGCGATCTTGGAGGCAAGGCGAAGGTCGTGCGTGGCCATCACCATGGTGGTGCCTTCGCTGGCGAGTTTTCCGAGCACGTCGACCACTTCCTGCGCCAGTTCCGGATCGAGCGCCGAGGTCGGCTCGTCGCAAAGCAGCACTTTCGGCGACGGCGCCAGGGCGCGGGCGATCGCCACACGCTGCTGCTGGCCGCCCGACAGCGTTGCCGGCCAATCGTCCGCCTTGTGCGCCATGCCGACCTTCTCGAGCAGCGCCAGTGCCCGCTCGCGCGCCTTTGCCGTCGGCCATTTCAGCACCGTCACCAGGCCTTCCATGACGTTCTCGATCGCGGTGCGATGCGGGAACAGCTGGAAATTCTGGAACACCATGCCGGTCTGCAGCCGCAGGCGCTGGATGTCGCGGCTGGGGATCTTGACGCCGGGACGGAATTCCAGCGTCTCGTCGCCGATGCGCACCATGCCCGAGGTCGGGATCTCCAACAGGTTGATGCAGCGCAGCAGTGTGCTCTTGCCGCCGCCGGAGGGGCCGACGAGCGCGGTGACGTTGCCTTCGGCAATGGTGACCGTCACGCCCTTCAGCACCAGATTGTCGCCGAAGCGCTTTTCGATGTCGGTGAGGCCGATCATGAGCGCGCCTCCAGGAAGCCGCCATAACGGTTGAGCCGCTCCTCCAGCCGCGTCTGCAAGGCCGAAAGCACCGAGCTCATCGCCAGATAAAGGATCGCCGCCTCGACATAGAGGATCAGCGGCTCATAGGTGGTGGCGACGATGCGCTGCGCCGCCTGGAACATCTCCGGCACAGTGATGGCGGCGGCGAGCGACGTATCCTTGACCAGCGAGATGAAGGTGTTTGACAGCGGCGGCACGGCGACGCGGCCGGCTTGCGGCAGGATGGTGCGCCGCATCGCCTGGCTCCAGGTCATGCCGATCGAATAGGCCGCCTCCCACTGGCCCTTCGGCACCGAGCCGATCACGGCGCGGATAATTTCCGAACTGTAGGCGCCTATGTTGAGGGTGAATCCAATCAGCGCCGCCGGAAAAGCATCCAGCAATATGCCGACCGAAGGCAGGCCGTAAAAGATCAGGAACAGCTGCACCAGAAGCGGCGTGCCGCGAAAGATCCAGACATAGAAGCGGACCACGGCAACCAGAGGCTTGGGACCGAACAGCCGCACCAGGGCGACAACCAGGCCGACGAACAGGCCGAGTGCGAACGACAGCAATGTCAGCGGTACGGTGAAGATCAACGCCGCCCACAGCAGTGTCGGCAACGAGTCCAGCATCAGGTGTAGCCAGTGCGGCACGAACGGCTCCTCCTTCACAGACCGCCGCGGTGACGGCAGTGCGATTGTGTGCTTCTCATATCATGCGAAAAACGGCGAGCCGTCAAAGACGGCCCGCCGCTATTTGTCATTGCCGGCAAACCGCCGGGAGATGGTCTTTACTGCGAGACATCCTGGCCGAAATAAGTGTCGGCGATCTTCTTGTAGGTGCCGTCGGCCTTGATGTCGGCCAGCGCCTTGTTGATCGCCGCGACCAGCTCCGGATCACCCTTGCGCACGATGACGCCGGAATAGTCGGCGTTCTCTTCCTGCGCGGCGATCTTCACATTGGCGTCCGGCTTGTGCTTCTTGAAGTCGAGGAAAGACAGGCTGTCATTGATGGTGGCGTCGGCGCGGCCGGTGAGCAGCAGTTGGATCGACTGGTCGAAGCCGTCGGTGCCGACGAGTTCGGCGCCGTTGGTCTCGGCGAGCTTGCCGAAATTCGATGTCAACGACTGTGCCGACTTCTTGCCCTTGAGGTCGGCGAAGGTCTTGATGTCGGTGTTGTCGCCGCGCACGATCAGCACGGCCTTGGAGGCGATGTAAGGATCGGAGAAATCGTACTTGGCCTTGCGCGCGTCGGTGATGCCGACCTCGTTGATCACGGCGTCGTAGCGGTTGGCGTCGAGGCCGGCGATCAGCCCGTCCCATTTGCCTTCGAGGAACTCGACCTTGACGCCGAGCTTGTCGCCGATCGCCTTGGCGATCTCGACGTCGAAGCCGACCAGCGCGCCGGAAGCATCATGATAGGTGAAGGGCGCATAGGTGCCTTCGGTGCCGACTTTGAGGGTGCCGGCCTGCTTGATCTGGTCAAGATTGGCGCCGGCATGGCCTGATGTAACAGCCAGAACCTGAAGCGTTCCGGCGACGATGAGCGACTTGAGCCATTTCATTTCTGTGTGATCCCGTCCTTGGCCGGTGTCCGGCGCTTGTGAGAGCCGGAAACTGACAGATACAGCGCAGCAAAATAAGGAACCAGATTTCAAAAAAACGACGATCCAGAAATCAGATTCTCAAAGCAGCTCGGATCGGTGCCAATAGTCCCGATCTGCGGTGTCGATGCGCCCTGTCGGACCGCACAAAACAACCGCCATCGGCGGCGGAACCAATCCCCGGTGTGGCACGTTCATGGCTTGTTGTAGGGCGCCGCGTTTCCATTTCAAGAACCCTTGGCTGCGCTAGGCCCGAAGCAATTCCAGGAAAGTGGGAAAGCGGTTTCCCTCGGAATTGCGTCAAACAGAGATAACGGCCGCCAGGCCGTCCGAAAATGTCCGGGAGCAGGAGCGCGGCATGATCGAAGACACGGCAGGACGGACCATGGTCCGCACGGCAATGAAAGCCCCTTACCTCGAGCGCGATGAGGAACATGTTCTCGCCTTGCGCTGGAAGGAAGACCAGGATCAGCAGGCGCTGCATCAGATTACCGTCGCCCATATGCGGCTGGTCATCTCCATGGCTTCGAAATTCCGACATTACGGCCTGCCGCTCGGCGATCTGGTCCAGGAGGGCCATGTCGGGCTGCTGGAAGCAGCCGCGCGTTTCGAGCCGGAGCGCGAGGTGCGCTTCTCGACCTATGCGACATGGTGGATCCGCGCTTCGATGCAGGACTACATCCTGCGCAACTGGTCGATCGTTCGCGGCGGCACCTCTTCGGCGCAAAAGGCGCTGTTCTTCAACCTGCGGCGCCTGCGCGCCCGTCTTGCCAACGGCGCCGAGCCGATCTCTAACGCCACGCTCTACCGCGAAGTCTCGGTAGCCCTCGGCGTCTCCGAGGCCGATGTCGAGAAGATGGATTCCAGGCTTTCAGCACCTGACTCTTCGCTCAACGCACCCCTCGCCGATGAGGCCGGTACCACCGAGCGGATGGACTTCCTGATTTCGGACGATCCATTGCCTGACGAGGTCGCCGGCGACACCATCGACGTCGAACGGCGCCTGATGTGGCTGAAGACGGCGCTCCGCGCGCTCAATGCCCGCGAACTCAGGATCATCGAGGAGCGTCGGCTGACCGACGAAGGTGCGACGCTTGAGGCGCTCGGCGAGACGCTCGGCATTTCCAAGGAGCGTGTCCGCCAGATCGAGGCCCGCGCCATGGAAAAGCTCAAGCTCGCGCTGGTCAAGCAGAACCCCGAATTCATGGCAGCGTGAGATTGCCAGGAACAGGGGTACCGCCCCGAGTTATCTCAGAAAAGTTATCTCAGAAAAAAGCACTACGAAGGCTGGGGTTTCTGACGAAGACCGGCGCTATCTGTCCGTGACGATCTTGACCTTGTCGCCGGCCGAAACCGAGGCGCCCGGCGACATCGCGTTGAGCACGCGGAACAGATCGAGCTTGCGGTCGACGCCGACCATCTGCGCCGAAAGTGTGCCCATCGTCTGCCCGGCCTGTACCGTGACGACGCGGATATGCAGCGGCTTCAGTGCCGCTTTCTCGGCGGGGCTGAGCACGCGGAACGAACCGCTGACCGAGCGTGCCACCGGATCGAGTGTCGTGCTGGCCGAGGGGGCCGCTGTCAAAAGCCGGTAGACTTGGCCGCCGGCGCGGATCACCGCAATGTCGAACTGCCAGCCATCGGCGCCGGCGTGCGCTGTCGCCGCCTCGTTGCCGTCGATCGTCTCCTGGCGCACACTGGTCTCGTCGAGACCAGCCACCCAGCCGCTTCTGATGTAGTCGGTCAGCGCACGATCCTTGTCGATCGACACACCGTCGAAGCGGATCGCCATGTCGCCGGGACCGGTCGCCGTCACCGCCGCCGCCGAATTGTCGATGATGAAGCCGTCGGGCACCGTGAACGAAACGCCGAGGCCCGGATGCAGGAAGGTCTGGCCGCGCACATAGCCCTCTTCCGGCGTGTCGCCATAGAGCAGGCCGTCTATCCCGGCCAGGAAGGAATCGCGGTCGCGGGTGCCGATGCCCGGCGCGCCGAACTGGCGGGCGTGGCGCTGCGCCAGATCAATTCGCTGCGGCGTGTTGGGGTGCGTAGCCAGGAAGTCGAGGCTGGCGTCGGTGGCGCCGCTGATCGAGCGGAAATCGGTATAGGCCGACATCGACTGCAGGAAACGCCCGGCGGCATAGGGATCGTAACCCGCCTCGCCGATCGATTTGATGCCGATCGCGTCTGCCTCCAGCTCCTGGTTGCGCGAGAACTGCGCCAGCCTCAGCTTGCCGCGGATCAATGCCTGCTTGGCGGTCGGACTGTCGCCCAGCACATCGGAGACCACCTTGGTCGCCAGGCCTTCCTCGGCCTCGAGCTGCTGTCGCTGCAGACCGTGATTGGCGGTGACGTGGCCCATCTCATGCGCGATGACGGCGGCGAGTTCGGCCGAATCATTGGCCAGCGCCAGCAGGCCGCGGGTGACGTAGAGATAGCCGCCCGGCAGCGCGAAAGCGTTGACGTTTGGCGAATTGAGGATGGTGATGCGATAGGTCTGGGTCGGATTGGCCGACACCACGGTCAGGCTGCCGACAACCTTGGCCACCATGCGCTCGAGCTTGGGATCGGAATATTCGCCGCCATAGGTGGCAAGGATGCGCGGATGCTGTGCCTTCGCCAGTTCGGCAAGCTTGCTGTTGGCGGCGACATTGTCGACCGTGATCGGCTTGTCGGAAGGCTGGAAGCCAGATTCCTGCACTTCGGGAGGCGTGAACATCTGGCAGCTGGCCAGCGCCACGGCAAGGCCGGCCAGCGCGAGGAAGCGCACCAGCGGTCTGCGTTTCAAAGTGTCAGTGCCGGTCGGCAGCACGGCGTTCCTTCAGCTCTCGGCGCATGATTTGGACCGGGGTCCGTGCCAGCGAAAAATCGGTTTTCGTTGGCAATCCTGCACACATCAAAAAACCTACAGCGTTTACGCATCCGGCCGGATGCGGCGCTGTAGGGGGCAAATCACGGCTCGTGCCGGACCAGTACTAAGCGGACCTAGCCACATCAGCTGGACCATGGCAAGCAAGCGCCACATCACCTGTAGCCGGTTTGGTCGTAAATTATGTCCGCTTCCGGGCAATATCGCGTGATCCGCCCGAACTTGCGCCGATATAGCGCCGAAACGCTTCAGGGCCAGTGCCGTCGAAAAAATCGGCGGCAGGTCCCGTCGCGACAACCCTGCCATTGTCCAGAAAAACCATCTGCTCGCCGATACGGCGAGCGTCTTCCGGCTGATGCGTGACGAACAGCACCGTCATCGCCCGCTCGGCATGAACGCCGGCCACCAGGTCGAGCATGTCGTCGCGCAGTGCTGGCCCGAGCGAAGCGAACGGCTCGTCGAGCAGCAGCACTGGCCGGTCGCGCACCAGAACGCGGGCGAGCGCTACGCGCTGCCTTTCGCCGCCGGAGAGTTCGCGCGGCAGGCGCATCTCCTTGCCGGCCAGGCCGACGCGGTCAAGCGCCTCGGCGATTGCGGCGCGATCGGCGTCGGTCAGGTTGAGCGATGGCGAGCGGCCGAGCCCGACATTCTTCTCCACCGAGAGATGAGCAAACAGATTGTTTTCCTGGAATACCATCGACACCGGCCGCGCCGAAGGCGGCTCGGCGCCGACATCGGCGCCGCCGATCAGCACACGACCGGACTCCGGCGTCTCGAAACCAGCCACCAGATTGAGCAAGGTCGATTTGCCCGAACCACTTGCCCCCATGATGGCGGTGATCTTAGATGTATGGAATTCGACATCGAACAGGAATGACGTTTCGCCATAGCTGAACGAGACCGTGTCCAGCCGGACAGTCGTGCCTTTCTCCACAGCGGACGTCACGATCTCTCTCCCCGTCCCAGCCAGTCTGCCGCGACCACCAATGCAAGGCAGACCGCCCCGAGCAGCAAAGCCAGCCCGGCAGCATCGGCCGTGCGATAGCTGCCCATGCGCGCCAGCAGGAGATAGGGCAAGGTCTGCACCGAATCGCTGCCGAACAGCGCGATGACGCCGAGATCGCCGAGCGACAGTGCCATGGCGAAGGCAAAGCCGGTGGCCAGCGGCCGCCGGAGCGATGGCCAGTCGACCAGAAGCAGCCGGTTCCAGCCCGCAATGCCGAGCTGCGCGCACAGCTTTTCATGGCGCTCGCTCGCCGCATCATAGGCCGGGCGCATCGCGCGGATGGCAAAGGGCATCGCCATCACCGCATTGACGGTGACGACCATGACCGGCGCGATGGCAAAGACATCGCTGACCGTGCGCAGCAGGAGAAACCAGCCGGCGCCGATGACGATGGGCGGCACGACGAGGACGAAGCCGGCGCCGGTGTCGGTGGCATGTTCGAGCAATGAACGGGCACTGGACCGGCGGCGCAGCGACAGTGCCCGCCGCGCCATGATCAGCGACAGTGCCAGCGCCACCGAAAGTAGCGCCGCCGAGAAGGCGAGACCGGCGCTGGTCAGCGTCGCCTGACGCACGGCACTCTCGCCCGCCAGCCGGCCGAGATCGGCGCCGAGGCCGGAGGCAACGGTGGCCGCCATCGGTCCGGCGACGAACAGCAAGGCGAGCACGATCAGGACGGCGTTGAACGCTGTTTCTGCTTTGCCGGCCAAGTGATAGCGGCGCGGCGCGACAGGCAAATTGGCGTCGCCGGTCACATTGGCGCCGAGCCGCGTCAGCGCCAGCATGACGGCGAAAGTCAGCGCGATCTGTAGCACCGTCAGCGTCACCGCTCGCGCCGGATCGAAGTCGAAACGCAGCGCCTGATAGATGGCGACTTCCAGCGTCGTCGCCGCCGGCCCGCCGCCGAGGATCAGGACGATGGTGAAGGAGGTGATGCAAAGCATGAAGACAAGCCCGGCGACGCCCGGCAGCGCGGCGCGCAGCACCGGCCACTCGATCAGCCGGAAGGCTGGCCTCGCCCCCATGCCGAGCTGGCTCGCCAGCCGCCATTGATCGGCCGGCACCGTTCCCAGCGCTTCGAGGAACAGCCGGGTGGCCAGCGGCAGGTTGAAGAAGACGTGGGCGACGAGGATGCCCGACAGCCCATAGATGTCGGGCCAGCTCTGGCCACCGATCGCGGCGAAATAACCGGCGCGGCCATAGAGCGCCAGTATTCCCAGCGCTCCGACAATTGCCGGCAAGGCAAGGGGCACAGTGAATAGCTGCAGGATGAAGCCGCGTCCGAAGAAGCGCGGATGCCGCGACAGCGCCCGGGCGACGAACAGCGCCGGTACGACGGAAAGCAGCATCGAGAGCGCAGCCTGCCAGAGCGTGAAGCGGACAACGCGCAGGAGATAGAGGTCAAAGGCGGACGCGGCGCCGGAAAGGTCGTGCGCGCCTTCGCGGATAAGGCCGGCGAAGGCGCCACCGATCAGCAGCGCGATTGCCGCAAGCGCGACAATGCCGGCCGTGATGCGGGGGTCAGAGCGTTGCACTCTTTACCGGGCGTCGCGTTCCTTCGCGCCCCCCTCTGTCCTGCCGGACATCTCCCCCACGAGGGGGGAGATTGGCGGTTTTAGCGCTCCGCTCATTCCTGCAGCTTCGGAGATTGGCGAAAGTCAACGTAAAGGCCAATCTCCCCCCTCGTGGGGGAGATGTCCGGCAGGACAGAGGGGGGCGCCGTAGGGCACTCATCTTTCGATCATACAGCCAAAGCTACTTGCTCATCACCGCCAGCCATTCATCCACCCAGGCCTTGCGATTTGCCGCGACCTCTTCCGGGCTGAACAGCAAGGTCTTCGCCGGCTTGACCAGCCTATCAAAAGCCGGATTGAGCGGCTTGTCGGTTTTCCCGGCCGGGAACATCCAGTTGGTCTCCGGAATGACATCCTGGAATTTCGGCCCGGTCATGAAGGCCAGGAACTTCGCCGCCAGCGGGCTCTTCGCGCCCGTGGTGGTGATGCCGGCGACCTCGACCTGCAGATACTCGCCCTCCTCGAACGACGCCGCCTGGAAGCGCCCGGTGTTCTCGGCCACCATGTGGTAGGCCGGCGACGTCGTATAGGAAAGCACCATCGGCGCCTCGCCCTTGGTGAACAGGCCGTAGGCCTCGCTCCAGCCCGGCGTCACCGTCAGCACTTTGCCCTTGAGTTTCGCCCAGGCTTCCGGCGCCTTGTCGCCATAGACCGACTTAACCCACAGCAGCAGGCCAAGGCCCGGCGTCGACGTCCTCGGATCCTGGATGACGATCTTGTCGGCGGCATCGCCCTCGACCAATTCCTTCAGGCTCTTCGGTGGGTTCTTCAGCTTCTCGGTGTCGTAGACGACGGCGAAATAGCCATAATCGTAGGGCACGAAAGTGTCGTCGCTCCAGCCGCCCGGCACGTTGTTTTCAGCCACCGCGCCATGTGGGACAAACAGGCCGGAAGCCTTGGCTTCCGCGGTGAGGTTGGTGTCGAGGCCAAGCACGATATCGGCTTTGGTCGACGCACCTTCGAGCTTGACGCGATTGAGCAGCGCGACGCCGTCGGCCACCGAGACGAAGTCGACGCTGCAGCCGCACTCGGCCTCGAATTCCTTCTTCACCTGGGGGCCTGGACCCCAGTCGGCAGTGAAACTCTCATAGGTATAGATCGTGAGTTTTTCCTGCGCGCACGCAGGGCTTGCCAGTAGCGAAACAGCAAGCCCAAGCGCTGGGACAAGACGGGACAAAAAAATGCGCATCGGCGCCTCCTTCATTCGTGTTGAAAGGAATTGAGGCGTCGGGCTGTCCGAAGCGTCTAATCCCTCCGCCGGTACAAACCGGATCAGGTTCAGCGGGTTGGCGAGACTGCCTCTCAGCCGGTCCGCGAAGATCGCGTCCGGCACCCCGTTAGAGCGTTTCGACACATAGGCCCGGCCAAGGTGCCACGCAAGTGGAAGTTTGCCCGAGCGTGATCCCGGAAAGTGGAATCCGTTTCCGGAAAAAGATCATGCTCCAACAAAGAGTGACGGTGCCGCTCGGCCTTCCGTTTCGTCGGCGGGGCTGGTAAGGGCCAGCGGATATGAGCACATTCACCATCCTGCTTGGCGGCGATCTCGTCCGCACGCCGCGGCTCGACCGCCAGGTCGCGGGCACGCGCGTCATCGCCGCCGACGCCGGCATCGATCATGCCCGCCTGCTCGGCGTGATGCCGGAGCTGTGGGTCGGCGATTTCGATTCCGTGCCGGCGGACCTGCCTGCCGATCTCGCCGCCGTGCCGCGGGAGGTGTTTCCTCCCGAAAAGGACAAGACCGATGGCGAACTGGCGATCGCGGCGGCATTGGAACGCGGCGCCACCAGCCTGGTGCTGGCCGGCGCTTTCGGCGGCAAGCGCGCCGACCACGCCTTCCTCCATCTGGCGCTCAGCCTGCGGCTGGCCGAGGCCGGCACAAAATTGCTGTTGACCAGCGGAGCGCAGGAAGGCGCCCCTCTGCTGCCTGGCAAGGCCGGCTTCGACTATGCCGACGGAACGCTGTTTTCGGTGCTCGGCTTTTCCGATCTTTCGGGCCTCACCGTGTCCGGCGCGAAGTGGCCGCTCGACCATGTCGAGGTCGTGTTCGGCTCGTCGCTGACCATCTCGAACGAGGTCAAGTCCAACACGACCGGGGGCGGCCTCGAAATCGCGCTCGGCCATGGCCGCGCGCTGCTGCTCGCCCACCCCTACCCCTTGCCTGAAAGCTGACATGGCCCCGCCCCTTCTCAACCTCGACGGCATAAGACTGACCTTTGGCGGCACGCCGCTGCTCGATGGCGCCGAACTGACGGCGTCCGCCGGTGACAAGATCGCGCTCGTCGGCCGCAACGGCTCCGGCAAGTCGACGCTCCTGAAGATTGCTGCTGGTCTGATCGAGCCGCAAGACGGCGAGGTCTTCCGCCAGCCTTCGGCAACGGTGCGCTATCTCCCGCAAATGCCCGACATGGACGGCTTTGCCAATGTGCGCGCCTATGTCGAGGCCGGGCTTGGGCCTGCCGACGATCCCTACCGCGCCACATATCTGATGGAGCATCTCGGCCTCGCCGGCACGGAGAACCCCAACGATCTCTCCGGCGGCGAGGCGCGCCGCGCAGCACTTGCCCGCGTCATGGCGCCCGAACCCGATATTCTGCTGCTTGATGAGCCGACGAACCATCTCGATTTGTCGGTCATCGAATGGCTGGAAGAAGAGCTTGTCCGGACGTCTTCGGCGCTGATCGTCATCTCGCACGACCGTCGCTTCCTCGAACGCGTCTCGCGCGCCACTGTCTGGCTCGACCGTGGCCAGACCCGCCGCCTCGACAAGGGCTTTGGCCATTTCGAGGAATGGCGCGACCTTGTGCTGGAAGAGGAAGAGCGCGAACAGCACAAGCTCGGCCGCCAGATCGTGCGCGAGGAGCATTGGCTGCGCTATGGCGTGACGGCTCGCCGCAAACGCAACATGCGCCGCCTGGGCGAACTGCAGACCATGCGCCAGCGTTTTCGCGGCCATCGCGGCGCCGAGGGCTCGGCGACCATGGTGGCCAGCGACGCCGCCGAATCCGGCAAGCTGGTGATCGAGGCCAAGAACATCGAGAAGAGTTTTGGCGACCTGACCGTGGTCAAGGGCTTCTCGACCCGCATCCAGCGCGGCGATCGCGTCGGCCTTGTCGGGCCGAACGGCGCCGGCAAGACGACGCTGTTGAAGATGCTCACCGGCGAGATGAAGCCCGATGCCGGCTCGGTGCGGCTCGGCACCAATCTGGAAATCGCCACGCTCGACCAGAAGCGCGAGGCGGTCGATCCGGCCGAGACCCTGGCGCAGTATCTCACGGACGGGCGCGGCGAAAACCTCGTCGTCAATGGCGAGCAGCGCCATGTCGTGTCCTACATGAAGGATTTCCTGTTCAAGCCGGAACAGGCGCGCACCCCGGTGCGCGAGCTGTCCGGCGGCGAACGGGCGCGGCTGCTCCTGGCGCGTGTTCTGGCGCGGCCGGCCAACCTTCTGGTGCTCGACGAGCCGACCAACGATCTCGACATGGAGACGCTGGAACTGTTGCAGGAACTTGTCGCCGGCTTTGCCGGCACGGTCATCCTGGTCAGCCACGACCGCGACTTCCTCGACCGCACCGTCACCAGCATCATCGCCCCGGACGGAGGCGGCCGCTGGATCGAATATGCCGGTGGCTATTCCGACATGCTGGCGCAGCGCGGCGGCACCCGGCTCGACGACCGCAAGGCGCGCGCCAAGGCCGAAGCCAGCGATGCGCCGGCGCCGGGCAAGAGCGAGCCGGCAGCGCCAAAAGGGCCGTCTAAGAAACTGTCGTTCAAGCAGAAATTCGCTCTGGAATCCTTGCCCAAGAAGATCGAGGCGATAATGGCCTCGATCTCGCGGTTGGAAAACAACATTGCCGATCCCGCCTATTACGAGCGCGACCCGGCCTCGTTCCAAAAGACCATCGCCGCCCTCGACAAGGAACGCGCCACGCTGGCCGCACTCGAGGAAGAGTGGCTGGAGCTGGAAATGCTGCGTGAGGAGATGGAGGGGTAGCATTGCCTGCGGTTTTTATGCGCGTATATTGTGCGCATGAAAGGAGGCATCTCCGTGCTTCAATCGACGCCAAAAACTCAGCGGGCCTCTGTCAACACGTCCATTGACTCTCAGTTGATCAAGGACGCCAAAGCGTTGGGCATCAACATCTCCCGCGCTGCCGAAGCAGGGATCGCGAAAGCGATTGCGGCGGAGAAAACGCGTCGATGGCAAGAAGAAAACAGGGAAGCCATCGAAAGCTCCAACGAATATGTCCGAAAGAACGGACTGCCATTGGCTAAACACCGGCCGTTCTGATGGCGCGTTACGATTTCTATCGGAGTACCGAGAGCGACGGTTATCTTCTCGACGTGCAGTCAGATATGCTTGAAGGGCTGAGCACGACGGTGGTCGTTCCTTTGATGCCGCCCGAGATTGCCCCGCTTCCTGGCCGCCGCCTGAACCCGACCTTCGCTATAAACGGCAAAGATCTTGTGATGGTCACACAGTTTGTGTCGGCCTTCAGCGCGTCCGAATTGCGGATGCCAGAGGGAAACCTTTCTAGACAACACGACGACATCGTCGCCGCCCTCGACATGCTGTTCCAGGGCTTCTGAGCGAAGGCAGCCGCTACTGCCGCCCGTCAACCTGCCGTCTTGGCCTGCCAGGCCTTCAGCGCCTCGTCGAACACCTTCTCGCCCGGAATGCCCTTTTCCATGGTCAGCAGCGCCCGGCGTCCGGTCTTGTAGACCACCGGCACGTCGATCCAGTCCTGGCCTCGAAGCAAGGTCATATTGGCGTCCTCGTCGGCCTTGGTGTCGTTGAGCGCCACCAGGAAGAAGCCGTCGGCGATCTTGGCCGGAATGCCGATCAGCGGGCTGCCGGCATCCTGTTCCGAACTCTTCATGGCGACGCGCAGGATGTTGTCGACGCCACCGCCGTCAAAGCCCTCGGGCGTCAGGAAGATCATCTCGATGATGTGGCTGGCCGGCAGCGTCTGGTCGGTATTGCGGCGGATGGTCATGCGCAGTTGGATGTCCTTGCCGGGAATGGTCGCCTCGGCGCGGATCGCCGGCTCGGGCGGCAGGTCGCCGCCGGGCGATTCCTGCACCAGCGACCAGACGATGCTGCCGGGTTCGGCCGAACCTTGCGCGGTCGAGGTGCGTTCCTCGTAGAAGATCGCCTTCTGGCCGACCGCAACGGTCGGCGCGGGAGCGGCGGCCGCCGGCGCAGCGGGCGGCGTGCCGGCCGCGGGCGGCGTGGCGGCGGCCGGTGCTGCCCCGTTGGCCGGCGGAGCGACGCCATCGGCGGGCGGCGTTGCCGGTGGCGTGGCGGAAGCGTCGGGCGCCGGCGTGGCGGGCGCGCCCGGGGCTGCGGCGTCGCCCGCCGGCGGGGTGGCCGGCGCGGGGGCCGCCGGTGGGGCGGGGGCCGGGGGTGGGG
>NZ_JAMYVS010000023.1:0-39797 GCF_040324255.1 Mesorhizobium sp. M0001 | reverse complement strand
GACGGACTTGCCGCCGACTGATGAAAAACCGCTCACCGGCAGCGCAAGATCGTTCATGGTGGGTGTGGTCTCCGGGAAATTTCGGATCGGCTTAAGCAACCAAATCCTACGTCATTTCAACGGGCTTGCGCCCACATCCACCAACCCCCATGAACTTTTCAGGCTAGCAGAGAGGGTGCTTGCGGTGCACTCACTGACACGAGATCGCAAATGGAGGCGCGTGACCACCAGAACTGGCGACACCCATGGTGGTCCGCTGGACCCGCAGGAGGAACCACAAGGTGTCAGCGGGCAGAGCGCAAGCGAGTGCGTACTTCGATCTTTCTAGAAGCGCGCCGGCAGCCTGGGCGGGGGGCTTGGGGGTCAGACTGCCGGCGCACGCCACTCACGAAGAGCGGCCCCTTTTCGTGGTTCGAACGCCCATAGTCAACCCGGAAACGTCAGGATGCCCGCCATGTTACTTTCAGAGCGGCGCGACTTCGCCGTGGTGGACGATTCAGCCTAGGAGTAGCCACTCTCGTAGGCCGAGTTGATGCTCAAGCCAGCATCGCCTTGCCGAACTGGGAAGAGTTCGCCGTTAGTCCTTCGTCGCGAGCCGATGCCGTCGTGCACGTTTCGTAGCACTCCGGGCGGCTATATCGCTTTGTTGTTCGGCGAGCTGCGCCAGAAGGCATCGCATCAGATCGAATCAAGCGTCGACATCAGCCGCAAGCTTCACATCACAACAGCTAGTCCACCCATTGCAGATCATCCGACTGTTCAGGCGGCGTCCGAAATGTCCAACTCCGACTCAAGAATTCCCACAGGTATGGAAAGCGATTTCGCTATCCGATCCCGATAGCCCTTGCTGTACCTCAGACCTCGCTCGATGTTTTGGATTTCCTCAGCGGCCAGCCCGCACGCGACCGCCAGATCGTCGATCGAATATCCAAGGTGCTCGCGATAAGCGCGGACGATGTGGGTTCCCTGGGACATAGCCGTCAAGACTGGTTCGGGAATACGCGAATCCTTCATAAACATCTCCAAGAACTGGGAGCTCCCTCGGAGATTCCTCCCGAGGCGCACACCTAGCAAATAAAAAAAATGGTCGTCCATTCGGCCGAACCGGCCTCATGCAAGGGATGGGCCGCTGAATTGGCCGGGCCGGAATATGGCGGCTCACCTGCTTCTGATCAAGTATCAGGGCTGCCCGTGCTGAGAGCCTGGTCGGCGTAGCGCATGCGACCTACGATCCTTCGTGGACCATTCTCGCCGATGGACTTTCGGCACGGACACTGCTTCCTTCGGCAATCTCCACCGGCGAGGCAGCAAAAGACCCGCTCGTAACCGCTACCGAGTTTCGCAATTGCAGCAAACAATGGTCATCTGGTTTCATCCGGGCTTCGGATCCAGACAAGGGGTACCGCTTTCCTGGCGGCGCATCGCCACCTGTACAGGTTCACAATCATTCGACCGTGACCGATTTTGCGAGATTGCGCGGCTGGTCCACATCCGTCCCCATGAAGAGCGCCGTGTAATAGGCTAGAAGCTGTATCGGGAGCGAGAAGATCATTGGCGCGATAATCTCGTCGACAACCGGCAGCACGAGCGTGTGCATGGTTTCGAGTTTCGATACGGCTGCCCCTTTTTCATCGGTGATGAGGATAATCCGCCCTCCACGGGCAGCCACTTCCTGCATGTTGGAAACGGTCTTGTCGAAAAGACGGTCATGGGGCGCGATGACGATCACTGGCATGTTCTCGTCTATCAATGCGATCGGCCCGTGCTTCAATTCACCCGCTGCATAGCCCTCGGCATGGATGTAGGAAATCTCCTTGAGCTTCAGCGCACCTTCCATCGCTAGCGGGAAACTGGTGCCACGGCCGAGATACAGGACGTCACGACACTTTGACAGTTCGCGCGACAAGAACTCGATTTCCGGCTGGATGCTCTCGAGTACGTGGCCCATCACGCGCGGCAATTCGGCGAGGCTCCTGACGAGCTCCTGCAGCTCGTCTTCGGGGACGGTCCCGCGGGCTCTGGCGGCGCCGATGGCGAGTGCTGCTAGAACGGCAAGCTGGCAGGTAAAAGCCTTGGTAGAGGCGACGCCGATCTCCGGTCCGGCAAGGATCGGGAAAACCGTATCGGCCTCGCGAGCGATGGTCGATTCGCAGGCATTGACGATAGCGCCAATTTTCAGCCCACGCTCCTTGCAGTACCTCAATGACGCAAGCGTATCGGCGGTTTCGCCGGACTGCGAGATGAAAAGAGCCGCCGACTGCGGCGGCAACGGGATCTCGCGGTAACGGAATTCGGACGCAACGTCGATTTCAACCGTCAGGCGCGCATAGCGCTCGAACCAGTATTTTCCGATCAGTCCGGCGAAATAGGCGGTCCCGCAGGCAGAGATCGCCAAGCTCGGGACCTTGGCGAAATCAATGCCAGGAACCATGTCGCGACTGTCTATGATGTTAATGTAATGATGGAGAGCATGGGCTATGACCTCGGGCTGCTCGTAAATCTCCTTCTCCATGAAGTGGCGATGGTTGCCCTTGTTGGCGAGATCGGCCGCGGCCGTGGAGATATGGCGCGGACGCTCGACGGGACGGCCGTCGACATCGAAGATATGGGCGCCCGAATTGCCGACAACGGCCCAGTCGCCGTCGATGAGATAGGTAATTTCATTGGTGAAGGGAGCAAGGGCGATCGCGTCCGAGCCCAGGAACATCTCGCCGTCGCCGTGACCGATCGCGAGCGGTGGTCCGTTGCGCGCCGCCGTGATGGTCGACGGTTCATCTTCGAAGAGGATGGCAAGCGCATAAGCGCCCTTGACGCGTTTCAGCATGGCACGCGTGGCCTCTTGCGGCCTCATGCCCTCTCGGCGGTATCTTGCCAAGAGATGCCCAACGACCTCGGTGTCGGTGTCGGTCTGGAACTCGGCGCCATCCGCCGCCAATTCGTCCTTCAGCTCGGTGAAATTCTCGATGATGCCGTTATGGACTACGGCGACACCGTCGCTAAAGTGCGGGTGCGCATTGCGTTCGGTCGAGGCCCCGTGGGTTGCCCAACGCGTGTGGCCGATGCCGACGTTGCCGCTCAGCGGCTCTTCCTTCAGTCGCGTCTCGAGATTGACGAGCTTGCCCTCGGCGCGCCGGCGGTGCAAGGCACCCTCGATGATCGTCGCAACGCCGGCGGAATCATAGCCGCGATATTCCAAACCCTTCAACGCGCCGATCAACCGATCCGACACCGGCTGTTGCCCAACGATGCCAACAATCCCGCACATGTTCGTCTCCGCATCTTTGCGGGCAGCACCAGCCCACGCGAGACGGATACCCGTCTGGCCGCTTTAAGTGGCGGCCTTGTAGTAGAATTCCATAATATTGGTAAAATTGATTGTTGTGATAACTACCATCCACCCGATGGATAGGTCGGCCGCTGTGGAGCCACGACCCAAACTTCTATTCGCGCCTGACGCTCTTATGAGGATCGCAAACTCACACCCGCGGCAGGATCACGGCCTCGGAAAGGCCAGGAGGCCTTGGACAGTGGACGGACGACGGGCCTGCGACCCCTTGTCAGGCAGTCGGCATCTAGGAGCATGGTGCCGCCGACTTGGGCATCGGCGATGGTCTGTCTTGGCGACAGAGTTCGCTTCAGGACCGTCGTCGTCTCGCGCGGCTGCCAGTGTCAGTTGACGATAACAAAATGTCCGCCCGGGGGCGAGCGCCTCACGCACCGCACGTGCCAGCCGCGGTCGGTCCGGGACGCCGTCGAAGGCGTTGGCCGTGAAGACGAAACCGACGGGGCGCGACACCAGAGTAGCGAGTTCATAGCGCGTAGCCGGCGACCAATAGCAATTGGTCGCGCCGGCGCCGGTCAGCCGGCGGTGCGCGGCCTCCAGCTGGTCGGCGTAGTGCGACGACAGGCGGGCGATCGTGGCGATCGGCACAGCCGCCCCGCAACAGAGGTCGACCACCTCCATGCCCGGCTTCAGCCCGGTTGTCGCAAGCGCCATCTTCGCTGCGGTCGCGCTTGTCATGCTGCTCTTTCCTGGCCTTTGCAAGAACACGAACCTCGGCTTCGGTCGGAATGGCAATGTGGCGAAGGGCGACCCGATCTGCGTCAAGCTCATCGCCAGGGAAGAGGCGAATGATGGGCAGCCCCACTACCGCCTGATGACCACCGGCGGCCGCCGATGTTCCCAGCATTCGCGTTCCAAGGTCGGCATGTCGTGCTCCTCGCTGGCATAGCCGAGGCAGAAATAGCCGATCAGCGTCCATTCGGGCGGCGTGTCGAGAATTTCGGCCATCTCGGTCGCATCGAGGATCGACACCCAGCCCATGCCGATGCCCTCCGCCCGCGCCGCCACCCACAGTGTGTGCACTGCCATGACGGCCGAATAGTCGATGGTCGCCGCCATGGTCATGCGACCGAGCCCATGGCCTTGTCGGGTCGTGCGGTCGGCGAAGACCGCGAATTGACAGGGCGCCTCGTCGAGCCCGGCAAGCTTCAGCCGGGCATAGAGTGCGGCGCGCTCTCCCGAAAAGCGCGTGAGCGCCTCAGCATTGCAGCGCTCGAAGCAGTCTCTCACGGCAGTGCGCCGCTTGAGGCTCTCGACGACTACGAAGCGCCAGGGCTGGCTGAGGCCAACGGAGGGCGCAATGCTGGCGAGCTCGAGCAGGCGTTCCAGCGTACCCTCTGGCAGAGCCGTCGGCTCGAAGCGCCGCACATCCCTGCGCCAGCGCAGCAGCGTGATCAGCTCGGAGCGAAAATCGTCGGTGAAATCTGGAGTTGACGGCATGGCGGTCTCGTTAGGTATGGATTGGCATTAGGGAGTACAGTGTGGACAGCCTCTGCCTACGCTTGTTGCGTCCGACAATCGCGTCATGCGACCCCAACCGCAAACGATAGAAAAATCTTTCCTCGTGGGCGGCGCTATTACGATGCAATCGACCAAGCCAGTTTCGATCAGCTCGCACCGCGGTGAATCGTGTACCAGGCCGTTGCTAAATGCGCCATTGACACTCAGGCGCACCCGTATCGCTCACCAGGCCTCCGAATGCAGAGAACGTCGGCCTGGAACGCGGAGACGGCGACAGGCATCTCAGCTTGCATATGGTCGTTCCTGCCGCATCGCCTGCAACTCAGTTTGCTTCCGACCACGTCGGCCTCGACGTCCCCGAAGATTCCCCAGGTCATTCGGCAGATACCATCGTCTGACGTCATAGCGCCGCAGCGGACAGCACCAGCTGCCCAGTTTCATTTGGTGCATCGCTGAGCTTCCAGTCGCCACCGCAATTTCGTCTTCCACCAGCGTCAGGCCTGACCCAAATTGCAGCTCATCCCTCTCACAGTCAATTCGCGCTTGAATTATATGTTCTACTTTCGTTCGCTGTTCGGACGACACATTAGAAAGAGCTGGAATGGAATCTATCATCAGCCCTCGACAGCCGCCAAAGGTGGCCGCTATTCAAGCCCGCCGAAAAGTTTGGATGCCGTTCACAAGGGGAGAGCATTGGTGGGACCATGCCGGCGCCATCTACCGCTTTGTTCTTCTCGGGGAACATCGCCCGGGCCAGTGGTCTCAATCGTGACCGGAGAGTAAAAATAACTGACGCGCATCAGGGCTCGCGCACGTGGAACGCAATGAGCATCCCCAGTTACTGGCACATTCTACAATCAGCTACCAACTGACAAACGTATGGCAGGAGACGGATGAGACGTGGACGGTGTTCGACCGTCGTACCGCAGAGTCGCCATAAGTCGCATTTAGGAGGTCCTGATATTTGATGCAAATGGCTGGGAACGTTGCTCACCCTCAACTCGGAGGTGACCGTTACCATAAACAGCGGATGGGCTGGTGCCGTCATGAAGTTGGAGGGCGACTTGCCTCCTCTAGCCGTTTTCGCAACCTATTCCGTCGCCGTCTCGGTCAAGATCATAGATATCGGTGCCTACGACAGAGACCGGCCCGTGTACGTATGCGGGACCATTGCCCTTTCCGGAGGAACAGTCGACATCGCTGGCGATTGGAACACAGGCGCCTGTGTAGTTAGGGTCGCAGGATTCTTGGCCATGAGCGCTGCTGATGAAGGACGCCAGACCCAGAGCGACCGCGCCTAGACGATGAAACCGCATCAAACACCCGCCAGCTAACACCCAAGAAATCTTAGCGGGCATTTTAGCTCCATGCAATATTAGCGCTGGCTTGGGCGCCTATATATCACCACCAAGCTCCAAAGAGATAAGTTATTGCCCCACTGCAATGATCAAGATCGCGTTGAGGGTCGCGCGAGGCGGGCTACTTGATTTCGGTTTGGCAGATGCGTGGCCAAAGACCGACGCGTGCTGCCAGGCATATGCATCTTCGGCGGGGTTTGACTTTTGATATTGCTAGGCAGGAAAGTCGCTAGCTGTACAGACCAGCTTATTACCGAGGTCGAGAATCCTAGTACCGATCGGTGGTAGTGCATCCACAGCAGTCTGATTTGACAGCCGTCGTCGAGCCGGAGTTCGCATCGCCCTCTGCGGTGAGGCCTCCGTAAGCGTCTGCGACGACCGACAGAGTCGACAAGCACGCGCTTCGTTCAGCGCCCCGAGGTGATCATGGCTGAAAGCGGCCCTACAAGGGCGGCCGATAGTAGCCTTCAAGGCCTACAAGAGGCAAACACTGTGGAATCGTGTGCAGGGCGAGGTCGGCGGTCCCGAAGGAGCATAAGAAGAACAAGGCCGAATGGCTGAAGCCGGGACTGGTCCGCCGGTCACGAGGTCGGAGGGCGAAGAGAAGCTGCGCCTCGCGAGGCTACGGATTTCTGGGAGGATAACCAAAGAGCGCGGCCAGTCTTAGGTATATTGTACGATTGTTACCCAAGCGGCGGCCGCATGGACTCTCATCATCTTGGAACTACATTGCCAGAATGGCACAGCTCTTTGAATCCGCCCCAATGAGCGCTTCATTTCAGATGATCGTGGACCACTATGAGACAGCGGTTTCACTCCAGGAGCGCATTGTAACTCGCGCTCGACAAGTCGGCTTGGCGACCAAAAGCGATGACGAATTTCTGGAGCATCTGAATGCCGCGTTAGAGCGGGTGCGCCAAAGCTTGGCTCGGGCCGATTAACGTAATTGATTAAAAAATGGGACATCCGCGGTCGGCAGGCATACAGTGTGCCATCGACGGCAACTCTAAGGGCGTCCGTCGGCTGTGAGCGATCAACATGCTTCCGCCCCAATAGGGAGAGGGAGCTATGACAGACTCCAGTTCACAAACTCACACTGCCGCGCAACGCGACACCGGCCAAAATTCGATCTATCGCAATTCGCTGCTGCTTCGAATGTGCTCGGCAGATTTGGCATTGCTGCAACCTCATTTCGAAAGCGTCTCCCTTGGGCTGAAGACGCATCTCGAAGTGGCGGGGTCACCAATCAGCACCGTGTACTTCTTCGAGAGCGGTCTCGGGTCAGTGGTGGGCGAGCTGCGGCCTGGTATCGAAGCTGAGATCGGAATCATTGGTTGTGAGGGCATGACCGGCACAGCGCTTATCATGGGCGATGACCGGTCAACGCACGATTGTTACGTCCAATTAGAAGCCCGAGCCTTTGTTATCGACGCGGGCCTCTTCACCAAGGCGCTTCTGACAAGCCCAACCTTGCGAACCTTTCTGCTCCGCTACGTTCACTACTTTCACCTCCAGGCAAGCTTCACCGCGCTCAGCAATGCCCGGATGAACATAGTCGACAGGCTCTCAAGATGGCTGGTGATGTGTGATGATCGCGTCGACGGGAACAGCTTTGCGATTACGCACGAGTTCTTATCAGTTATGCTCGGTGTCAGGCGGCCCGGCGTCACCATAGCGCTGCAAACCTTGGAGGGCCAAGGTCTGATACGCTCAATGCGAGGAGAGGTAGTCATTCTTGATCGCGCGCGTCTAATTGCGCTGGCAGATGGGTCATATGGCAGGGCCGAAGCCGAATACGCTCGGCTAGTCGGCAAACTGCATTGATCGCAGGCGCCGCGGCGTCCGTAGCGCCGCGACGGTGATCGCCAACGAATGTGCTCGAACAGGAGATGGTCGATCTCCTGCATTGGAGTCACGTAAGCCGCCTAGACAGAGCCTTCACCGCCGACGTTGCCGAGCATCGGGATCCAAGACGAAGCTGTCATGCCGGCACCGCTGCATGCGCCGCGCGAGGAACAAACCGCCCCTCGCCTTCGTTCAGGATCCCGAAGCACGATACGGCTGTGCACCACCTTCCGGCCACTCAAAGGAGACCCGAGACGACTTGGTCCGTAAAGGAGGTTTCGAAGAGCATCTGAGGCTTCGCGCGGCAGGCGATATCGAGGAGGATCTCTTGGGCGCACTGCCATCTAACCTCGATTAAACAGGCACTGATGCGCTGGCTGGAGCAATGGCGAGACTCATTGCACCAGCCAAGTTCAGGGCATGTGCAGACAACCGCTTTTGGCCCGGAACAGATCGATTGGCGGCATAGCCTTATCTTCCCTCACAACGGGAAGGCTGTTTCGGGCCTTTTCGAAATCAGCGGATCACAGGCTCGCCATGGAAGCGGCGGCGCGATGGAGGAGAAACGCCGAAGCCAACTTCCATCATCAGCCGTGGCCTGTGCGACGGCACGGTGCCCATATGGAACCCGAACGGATCCTCGACGAAACCGAAACCGGCCTTGCCGGTCAGCGTGACCGGACTCTGCTTGCCGTAGACGTCCAGAACCTCTTGCGCTGGATGGCCGACGACAAGCGTAAATTGGTGCTTGAGGGCGCGGCGATCATGGCTGCCGCGAACATAGATATGCGGGCCGGTCCCCTCGTCGACGGGCACCAGATAGAAAAAGAACTTCAGCATCCGCCAGTCGTCCAGGTCGAAGTGGTATTTGCCGAGCGAAGCCAGGTTCTTGTCCGCGTCCGACGCCTGGCCGGTCGGGAAGCTCCACCAGACGCGCGTCGTGATCAGCGTCGCCTGGCCGCCGAGATAGTGCGCCGCGATATCCATGAGCAGCGGATCGTTTTGGATGGCAACGGCCGACTTACAGCCCAGAATGCGCTCGAAATAATGGCCGCTGAGCAACGGACGGCCAAATCGCGCCTCAGCCTCCGCATGCTCCGCCGGCATGAACTCGAGTCGGCGATCGAAATTGCCGAAACAAGGTGTGCACCTGGCGAATGCGGCTACATCTTCAGCCACCATTGCAGGCAGGACAAGGCCGGGAAAAAGCCCATCCATCCGCAGCGCGTCGACAACGTCGTGGCAATTGACACCGGCAAACATCGTGTCCTGGGCTCTTTGCGGCCTTCGGACCGGCTTTGCACCACGCCAGTGCATTCTCCGTGCCGGCATGGTGCGCGCCAACATGAACATGGGCAGCCACGCCGGGTTCTCGCGAATATCCGACAGGTAGGTCGGAATGCGTACGGCTATGCGACGCAGCATGCTGCCGTTTCGCGCGATTGTCTCAAGGCTTGCAGCGCCGGCTTTGTCGGAGTTCATAACGGTCATCGGGGTCCTCAGGTCATGAATGCACTTATCGACGAAGTTGGGTCCCGGTGTTTCGCCGAAACCCGATTCGCCGCGGAAGAACTAGGCGCTTGCCACGTTTTGTGCAACGCACCATTGCAGTGAGAAAATGGAGGTTGCGCGTTCGTATAAGACAATCGCAACCACTCCAATTACCTCAGGAACTGTCTGTAGCCGCCGCCCATCAGGTAGCGGCCGCGTTGGATGGCGCGACGTACCTGATCGCGAAGATGGCCGCCTGGATGACGCCAATCTTCTTCGACACGGCGTCTCCCGAACAAGGCAATGGCGACCTCCTGATGAGATGCTCCCGCCAGCGAGCCATCCAAAGCCTGCAGTACAATACGCAGACGCGCTCCGCGGTGTTCCGGCGGAAAGCAAGCAGCTGACACGCGGCGGCAATCATTGATGTCGTTCAGGAACTGAAGGGCAGCGACATGGAACTTGAGGTGCTGCGGCTGAAGGATCGCGTCGACATATAGCCGCAACGGGCGGAGGACGGACGCACCGGAAACGGCGATCTGCAGACTCCGGCAGTTCTCCCTCAGCAGCACGTGCTGCATGCCCGCAGCTGTCAGCAGGATGTCCTTGCAGCATGAGAGCGAAGAAAGGTGAAGCGGTTCAAAATCGTGGTCGAGCCCCAGCGGCTCCGCGGCCGCTCGTAGAATACAGGCGCAATCGCGCGGATCCCAAAAGACCCTCGCCGATGTAGCGTCCGACTGTGGCGCGTCCGCGAAAAAGGAGGCTCCATTGTCTTAGGAAAGCTGATTCTGTCGTCAACTCGATTATCTTCATGTCGGCCTGGGTTCCGACAAAGCAGGCGGACGGTGCCATTTTGGCGTGGTCGCGCTGGAATTGTGGATTGCGCCGAAGAAACTCCCAGGCCCAGCCAGTGCGTGGCAATCGTCTGGCGTAGTGGTAAGCGTCCTGGCGACGCCAGTCCGGCCAGCATACAAGGCCGACCGTCGCTTCCTTGGACAAACCAGCATCCTTCATGGCACAGGTGTCCACAATGGCGCTATGCTGACGGGCCTAGAACCGGTTGCCACAGTACCGGTCCGCTCAGACGTCCCCTGCTGCGGATGCGCAAAAGGCTCGCGTGGGAAATCTCGAGAAACCCAGCCACCGCCTCCGTTTTGCCGACGCACTTGGGTTCTCCGATGCGCGACAATGGCCACGTAGCAAGGCGGAGGATCCGCTCCATGCGCGTGTCCGTCACCGTTACGATCCGGGTCAGATCCTTGGCCAAGCCGAACTCGATCATGCCCGCGAAGAGCTCGTAGGTCGCCTGGGCCAGCCCGCCCGCTGCCTTGGGCGCCGACGGAGGAAGATCGAGCGCGAAACGACTGCTCTCCCATATGTCGGTGGTCGAGGGCACGACGTCAGCACCCAGCAGCACCGGGAAGGTGTCGCGCAACATTGTGGGTCCGGTGCTGGGCAAAAGACGCACGCAACCGCGAATTCGCCAGTCGGATCCTTTGAGGAGCAGATAGACAGGCTTGAGAGCATCAAACGGATCGGATTCCATCTGGTCTTCGGTATCAACTTCCCAATCGAGCCTTTCCTTGAACACCCGAAACCTGAGCCCGTGCATCTCTTTGAGCTCGCCTGCAAAATCACTGTAAAAGTCTGGTGCTATCAGTTGCATCATGGTCGCCTCCATGTGGGATGTGTTCCCGCCATCGAAGGGCAAAGCTGACAGCGATGCAGCCTGTAGAGGTTTACAGGTATCGTGGCTGAGAATCAGGATCTCGTCAGGCCGGAGGCAGCCATTCGTGCAACGGCTTGGTTGATCGTTCGAACGCCAAACTTTGCCTTGGCGTTTTCCAGATGAAAGGTCACGGTGCGCTTTGAGACGCCGAGAAGCTGGCTAGTATCCCAAGCCGACTTGCCGCGCGCCGCCCATTTCAGGCACTCGAACTCCCGCGGGGTGAGCGTTACACCATCCACCACGCGATGATCGGCGAGCCTTCGCCGGACATGGATATGAAAGTTGATGGCCACCAGCTGCAATGCTTTTTCGTAACGTGCCAGTGACCGCAACAGAGGCGGACGGGACTCGTCGGAAGCAAAGGTCAGGGCAGCAAACCGGCCGAGATGATCATGCATGGACATCGTCAGGCCGCCGCAGATGCCAAACTCAGCCGCACTCTCTAGAATTTGTTGCTGCGAATTCGGCAGACCGTGCCGAGCGCGATCCACACCCCAATCGAATGTATCCCAGCCTTGCAGCCCGCGCAGGATGACCGGATCGAGACTGTGGTACCGCTGTTGCAGATAACGTGACGTCCAGGATGAAGGATAGTTTGAAATCAATTGGGGGGCGTCGCCGGAGGCTGACGGGTAGGTGAAATAGGCGAATAGCGGGAAGTCGAAGCCGGCTGCAGCGGAGACCATTGCCTCACAGAGATCGGCAGCATCAACACTTGCAGACAGTTGCTCGACGAAGTTCTCAAACACGCGATGCATGTGTCCTGTGCGTAACCTCCGTAACGCTCAATGCCAGGCAGAGACCTTGTTTTAGATGATCCCGGACGAATACGGCGCGTGCCGAGAACGTGGCTAATCTGTTGAACCAATCCGAAATAGTCTGACGTTGTCTATGAGCCGTGTGCCGCCGAGCCAGGCGGCGGCAAGCAACCGTGCCGGTCGATCGAGGCTTGTTATCGGGTGCAGATCTGCCTCATCGCGAAGTTCCAGGTATTCGACCTCGCGATAGCCTGCAGCCAGAATTGCTGCGCGAGATTCTGCAAGCGTTGGCAGGATGGGTGAGCCGCGCTCAAGCCGCTCAGCCGTCTTGAGCAGGACCGATGATAGCTTGGGAGCAACAGCGCGTTCCGCTGGCGAGAGCCGCACATTGCGCGATGATAGCGCAAGACCGTCGGCTTCACGGACTGTCGGACAGGCAACAATGGTGATTGGAATATCCAGATCCCGGGCCATGCGCCTGACCAGGTGAATTTGCTGAAAGTCCTTTTCGCCAAAGAAGCCGAAGTCAGCGCTGGTCTGCAGGAAGAGCTTGGCGACGACGGTCGCCACGCCGTCGAAATGCCCCGGCCGGAATGTACCGCACAGGCCTTCGCTGACACCGCAAACCGAAACGGTGGTGGCGAAGCCCGCCGGATACATCTCCTCTGCATCTGGCGCATAAAGCAGGTGCGCGCCAACCGGTGCCAGTTTGGCGGCATCCTCGTCCTCGGTGCGGGGATACGCGGCAAGATCGGCCTGGCTGTTGAATTGCTTCGGGTTGACGAAGAGCGTCACTATCACACGGTCTGCCTTCTCGAGTGCAGCGCGCACCAGGCTGAGATGGCCCTCATGCAGGACGCCCATCGTTGGCACCAGGGCTATCCTCACACCTTCGCAGCGCCATGCGGCGACGCTTTCGCGAAGCTGGTCAACGCTCCTGACGATCGGCACGCTCACGCTGCTTCTCCGCTCTTGGTGGCGTCCGTGTCGGCGGGCTTGGGCGCATCGGCAAACACGTGCTCTGCGGCGGGAAACTGGCGCTCCTTCACCTCGCGCGCATAGGAAGCGATCGCAGCCGCGGCCGCCTCCCGGAGTTCAGCATAGCGCTTGACGAACTTGGGCCGGAAGTCGCCGAAGAGGCCCAGCATGTCGTCGACGACGAGAATCTGGCCGTCACAGGCTGCCGAGGCACCGATGCCAATGGTCGGGGTCGCCACCTCCTTGGTGATCCGGCGGGCGAGCGCCTCAGGAACCTTCTCCAGGACGACCGCAAAGGCGCCCGCCTCGCCCACCGCAATTGCGTCGCGCCTGATGCGCTCGGCATCCCCGCCCCTGCCCTGTACGCGGTAGCCACCGATGGTGTTGATGGCCTGCGGCGTCAATCCGACATGGGCCATGACGGGCACGCCGCGTGCGGCGAGGAAGCCGATCGTCTCTGCCATCGCTTCGCCGCCTTCCAGCTTGACGGCCGTGCAGCCGGTCTCGGCCATGACGCGCGCGGCATTGCGGAAAGCCTGCTCTGGGCTTTCCTCGTAGGAACCGAACGGCAGGTCGACCACCATCAGCGCCTGCTTGATGCCACGGCGCACCGCCTGGCCGTGCGTGATCATCATCTCCAGCGTGACACCGAGCGTCGAGGGCAGGCCGTGGAGAACCATGCCGACGCTGTCGCCGACGAGCACCACATCACAATGGGGATCGACAAGCCGGGCGACTGGGGTGGTGTAGGCGGTAAGGCAGACGAGCGGCGTCCCACCTTTGCGCGAACGAATATCCGGCGGTGTGATCGCCCTGGTGTCACCATAAGCGCTCATGGGACCCTCCTTCCCCTACGTTACCAGCTGCGGCTGTCGCCTTTGGCACATTTTTGTGCAGGTGCGAAGAGCAAAAAAATGGCCATGCAGCTGCGGGGTGTTGACGTGCCAATTGGCACGCTTACACTAAATCGATTAAGGTGCCCCCGAGTTGGCCAAATAATGGACGATCAGGCAATAGGACTCAGGAAAGACAGAGCCGCGGGCAAAGCCGACAACGTCAAAGTGGACTTGATCGCCTTTGTGGTCGCCGTAAACGGCAGTCAACCCTGTGTCCTCACCATCGGCCAGGCGGACACCTTGCCCTCCGGTCCCTTTGCGCTTGAGCACCGATCGCTGCAATCCGGCTTGAGGGGGTGGGTCGAGCAGCAAACCGGCCATCGGCTGGGGTACATTGAGCAACTCTACACGTTCGCGGATCGGGATCGCATCGGCGCCGAGCGCCAGCAGCGCGTCATCTCCATCAGCTATCTCGCATTGACGCGCAAGGAACAGGCAGCGGGCTCGCCCAAGTGCGGATGGCAGAGTTGGTATGAATATTTTCCATGGGAGGACCACCGCTCCGGCACGCCTGCGGTCGTGCTGGACGTTCTGCGGCCGCGCCTGATCGAATGGGCAAACGGGGTTGGCGATTCGGCCACGCGACGTGAACGCTGGCAGCGGGCGACGATAGCCTTTGGCTTCGACGACCGCCTTTGGAACGAGGAACTCACGCTTCAACGCTATGAGTTAGTCTACGAAGCAGGCCTGGTCCAAGAGGCCGTAAGAGGGCGGGACGCAGGACCCCCGCCGCTGGTGCCCAGCAAGTCCATGGTCGCCGATCATCGCCGCATCGTGGCGACCGGCATTGCGCGGCTGCGCTCCAAGATCAAATACCGCCCAGTCGTCTTTGAGCTGATGCCGCCGGTCTTCACGCTTTTGCAGCTGCAGCGAACCGTGGAGGCGCTCGCCGGCAGGCTCATCCACAAGCCGAACTTTCGCCGACTGATCGAACAGCAGGAGCTGGTCGAGGAGACCGGAGAGGCCACCACTGAGACCGGCGGCCGGCCAGCGAAGCTTTTCCGTTTCCGCCACGCCGTTCTCGACGATAGGCTCATCGCCGGGACAAAATTGCCGCTGGCGCGGGGTTGACATCCCTTATACTCACAGCAAGTATATGCTGGTTATTTTCAGTTAGAGTATAAGCGGGAGGGGGTCTATGGGCGCCATGCTGCCTACGGCCGCGTTGCTCTACGAGCGCGTCCGACGAGTGATCCCGCCGATCGAATGGCCGGCTTTCGCCGAGGATATCGAGGCGATCCTTGCGCTGAAGCGCGAGCGCAACGCGATCATCCTGGCGCACAACTATCAGACGCCCGAGATCTTCCACTGCGTGGCCGACATCGTCGGCGACAGCTTGGCACTAGCCCGCACGGCCGCGACGGTCGAGGCGCAAGTCATCGTGCTGGCCGGCGTCCATTTCATGGCCGAAACGGCCAAGCTCCTTAATCCGGGCAAGACCGTGCTCATTCCGGATCTCAGCGCCGGTTGCTCGTTGGCGGACTCAATCACGGCAGAAGACGTGCGCTTGATGCGCCAGCGTTATCCCGGCGTTCCGATCATCACTTATGTAAATACGTCCGCCGAAGTGAAGGCCGAGTCGGATATCTGCTGTACATCCGGCAACGCCAAGGCGGTCGTCGAATCCCTTGGGGTTCCCCGGGTGATCATGTTGCCGGACGAATATCTGGCCCAGAATATCGCCGCCCAGACAGATGTGCAGATCATCGCCTGGAAAGGGCGTTGCGAGGTGCATGAGCGCTTTACACCGGCCGACATTCGCGAGTTGCGCGAAAGCCATCCCGGCGTGGTCGTGCTCGCCCATCCCGAATGCCCGCCCGACGTCGTGGCTGAAGCCGATTTTTCCGGCTCGACGGCTGCCATGTCCGACTATGTCGAAAGGCAAAGGCCGCCACGTGTCGTGCTGATGACGGAATGCTCAATGAGCGACAACGTCGCGTTAGCGCACCCAGAGGTCGAGTTCATCCGGCCCTGCAATTTGTGCCCGCATATGAAGCGGATCACGCTTGCCAACATCCGCACGGCGCTCGAGCAGAACCACCATGTCGTAACCGTCGAACCCGGGATCGCCGGGCGCGCGCGGCTAGCGGTCGAACGGATGCTGGCAGTTTGAGCGCCGACCCCCGCAGCTTCTTCGGGCGGCCCATCATCATCGGCGGCGGCATCGCCGGACTGATGACCGCGCTTCAACTGTCGCCGGAGCCGGTGCTTCTTCTGTCAAGGTCGCTGCTGGGAGCTGACAACTCGAGCACCTGGGCCCAGGGGGGCCTGGCTGCAAGTTTCGGCGAAGACGACGATCCGGCAATGCACCTGGCCGATACGGTTGCCGCCGGGGATGGTCTCTGCGACAGAGCCGTGGCGAGCCGCATCCTCCAAGCCGCGCCCAAGGCCATAGAGGGGCTTGCGGGCTTTGGGGTTCGCTTTGACCGCACGCCGGAAGGATCACTGTTCCTCGGATTGGAGGCCGCACACAGCCGACGTCGCATCGTTCATGCGCATGGGGACGGCACCGGGCGTGAGATCATGCGTGCGCTGATCGCGGCTGTGCGTTCCACTCCGTCGATAGTTGTCGTGGAGGGCGTGGAAGCGCGCCGGCTCGCCGTGCGAGAGAATGCGATCCGAGGCGTCTGGGCGAGCTGTTCGATCGCACCTTTCTTCTTCGGCTCACGGCGGGTCGTCCTCGCCACCGGTGGCATCGGGGGACTGTTTTTCGACACCACGAACCCTTGGGGCAGTTGCGGACAAGGCCTTGCGCTTGCGGCCCGCGCTGGAGCTGTCCTAGCCGACCTCGAATTCATCCAGTTCCACCCGACCGCGCTTGACGGCCCAGAACGCCCAATGGCGCTGGTCAGCGAGGCTGTGCGAGGCGAAGGTGCTGCCCTGATCGATGAAACCGGCCAGGCTTTTCTCCAGAGCGTGCCAGGGGCGGAACTTGCGCCTCGCGATGTCTTGGCCCGCGCCGTGTGGAACCACCTTGCGGACGGCCACCATGTTTTTCTCGATGCCCGACAACGGCCAGGCCCGGCATTCGCTCGACATTTCCCGACAATCGCATCAGCCTGCCTTGGAGCCGGCATCAATCCCGCGCGCGATCTCATCCCCATTCGTCCGGCCCAACACTACCACATGGGTGGCGTTGCCGTGGACAGCTCGGGCAGGACCTCCGTCAAGGGGCTGTGGGCCTGCGGCGAAGTCGCTTCGACAGGACTGCATGGCGCCAACAGGCTCGCCAGCAATTCTTTGACCGAGGCAATCGTGTGCGCCCGCTGGGTCGCTGAAAGCGTCGCCGGAACGCCTGCGCGCAGAACAAGGCCTGCGTTTGCGAACGTTTACCCACCGCCCGCTCCGATAGCCGTGCGCGTTTTTCTGTCGCGCGCACTCGGCATCGTCCGGGATGGTCAAGCGTTGAAAGCAGCCGCGCGTGCCTTATTGCCGCTCGCCGAAAGCAAGGATGCGGTCTCGGATCCGGCGGCTGTCGGGCTAATGATTGCTGTTGCCGCCTTGTTGCGCGAAGAAAGCCGCGGCGCTCATTACCGGACAGATTTTCCTCATCATGCGACTGCCGCCCGACGGTCCGAAATCACGCTCGAAGCCGCCTTGGCGGCTGCGCGGGAACTCGGACACTCGCCAAGCTCCGAAGGTGCAAAGTGATGATGCTCTCACCGCTCCCCACAGTCCTGCTTGAGCCGCTTGTACGGGCATCTCTTCTTGAAGACCTTGGCAGAGCCGGCGACTTGACCACGGACGCCATCGTCCCGAAGGAATACCAAGCGGGAACCGTGTTGGTGGCGCGACAGTCCGGAGTTGTCGCCGGCATCGATCTGGCGATGCTCGCTTTCGGCATGATTGATCCTGGTGTCCAAATCTCCGTGGAGCGGACAGACGGCTGCAATGTCGTGGATGGAGAGGTCATTGCATCAGTGGTTGGCCCGGCCCGAGCCATTCTCACAGCGGAAAGGACGGCACTCAATTTTTTGTGCCATCTGAGCGGCATCGCCACAGCAACGGCATCGATCGTCGCTGCGGTTCGTGGATATGGCGCGAAGATCGTCTGCACCCGCAAGACAACGCCCGGATTGCGGGCAGTCGAAAAGTATGCCGTGCGCGCAGGTGGCGGGTCCAATCACCGCTTCGGCCTGGACGATGCAATTTTGATCAAGGACAACCACATCGCCATCGCAGGCGGCGTCCGGCCAGCGCTCGAGCGAGCACGAAGAGCGGCCGGTCATCTCGTCAAGATCGAAGTCGAAGTCGATACTCTGGCCCAGCTGGAGGAGGTACTTGGCTTCGCTCCCGATGCGGTTCTGCTCGACAACATGTCCCTCCCCGATCTTCGCCGCGCCGTCGCAATGGTCGGTGGCCGCGCTATCACCGAGGCTTCTGGCGGGATCACGTCGCATACAGCGCGAGCGGTTGCCGCGACCGGCGTTGATCTGATTTCGGTCGGCCGACTCATCCACAGCGCGCCGATCCTGGATATCGGCCTCGACCATCGGGGCTCATGATTGTCTGAGTAACGAACAGGATTGGGTCAACTGTCCTTTCCGATCATCATAGTCAGATAGCAAAGACCCGCAAGACAGACCGGAGGAACAGCATGGAGATGCAAACGACAAGTTCAACGCAGACATCGCCGCACGCTCAATCGCCTGACCCGCCTGACGCTGGAGCGTGGACCCTGGAAAAGGCTCAGGCACTTTACCATGCCCCCTTCAACAATCTCCTCTTCCTGGCGCAGACCGTGCACCGCCAGAATTTCGATCCAAACAAGGTCCAGCTCAGCCGGCTGCTCAGCATCAAGACCGGAGGATGCCCGGAGGATTGTGGCTATTGCAGCCAGTCGGCGCGTCACGAAACCGGGTTGGAGGCGTCCAAGCTGATGGATGTCAGGCGCGTCATCGCCGAAGCGACCAAGGCGCGTGATGCCGGCGCCACCCGTTATTGCATGGGCGCGGCCTGGCGAAACCCCAAGGCGCGCGACATGGATGCGGTGGTGGCGATGGTCGAAGGCGTCAAGGCGCTGGGCCTGGAGACCTGCATGACACTCGGCATGCTCGATCTTGAGCAAGCCGCTCGACTGAAGCAGGCGGGTCTCGACTACTACAACCACAACATCGATACGTCAGAACGCTACTATAGCGAGATCATCGGTACGCGGAGCTTTGCCGAGCGGCTCGAGACGCTCGAGCACGTTCGCAAATCCGGCATCAAGGTCTGCTGTGGAGGCATTGTCGGCATGGGCGAGGAGCCGGTGGACCGGATCGACATGCTGGTGACGCTGGCCAATCTCCCGGAACATCCGCAAAGCGTTCCGATCAACATGCTGATCCCGATCGCCGGTACGCCGCTTGCAGACGCCAAGCCCATTGAGCCGATCGAATTCGTGCGCGTGATCGCGCTGGCGCGCATCATGATGCCGAAATCGCATGTCCGTCTGTCCGCCGGCCGCACCGCGATGACCGACGAGATGCAGGCGCTGTGCTTTTTTGCCGGCGCCAACTCGATCTTCTTCGGCGACACGCTGCTGACGGCGGACAATCCCGGTGAGGACAAGGATACCCTGCTGTTCCGGCGCCTTGGCATCGATCCGATGGAACTCGAGGCGCAATGAACGGGGCGCTGCTTGCCCGTTTTGATGCGACCTTGCAGGGACTAGCGCGCAAGGACCGGCTGCGGACGCTTTCGCCCCGCGCCGGGCTGGACTTCTCGTCGAA
This sequence comes from Mesorhizobium sp. M0001, assembly GCF_040324255.1. Lineage (NCBI taxonomy): Bacteria > Pseudomonadati > Pseudomonadota > Alphaproteobacteria > Hyphomicrobiales > Phyllobacteriaceae > Mesorhizobium > Mesorhizobium sp. M0001. Next base: position 20,224 of record NZ_JAMYVS010000023.1, on the reverse strand, counting down.
CGACTATCTCGGGCTGGCCGCGTCCAGAAGACTTGGCGATGCGGTTGTGGCGGCGATTGCGCGGGGCACGCCGGTTGGCGCCACCGGGTCGCGGCTGTTGCGCGGCAATGCACCGGAACACGAGCAGCTCGAGGCAGATGCGGCGGCATTCTTTGGAGCCGACCGCGCGCTGTTCTTCGGCAGCGGCTACATCGCCAACTTCGCTCTGCTGAGTGCCCTGCCGCAGAAGGGCGATCTTTTGGTCCTCGATGAGCTCGCCCATGCCAGCATGCATGAGGGTGCGCAGGCCGGGCGCGCACAGTTCGTGCTGGCCGCGCACAACGACGCCACCGCTGTCGAGGATGCGATTACACGGTGGCGCGTCGCAGGCGGCATGGGATGCGTCTGGATCGCGGTGGAAAGCCTTTACAGCATGGATGGCGACTGCGCGCCTTTGGAGAGCCTGGTCGCGCTTGCCGATCGGCACGGCGCATTCATCGTCATTGATGAGGCGCATGCCACCGGCGTCTGGGGATCGGACGGCCGGGGGCTTGCCGCCGCTTTCGAGGGCCGCGACAACATCATAGCGCTCCACACCTGCGGCAAGGCGCTCGGCGCATCTGGTGGGCTCGTGACCGGGCCGAGGGCACTGTGCGAATATCTGATCAACCGTTGCCGGGCATTCATCTACGCGACCGCGCCATCGCCACTGATGGCGGTCGTGGCGCGCGAGGCACTCGCAATGCTCGCCGACGAGCCTATGCGGCGTGTTCAGCTGCATGAACGCGTCGCCAGCGCCGGCCGGTTGGTCAATCGCTGTGGTGTGATACCAAGTGGCTCTCAGATCCAGCCCTTAGTAATCGGCGATGTCAGGCGCACCATGACGGTGGCGGCGCGCCTGCAGGCCCGCGGCTTCGACATACGCGGCGTTCGTCCTCCGACCGTGCCAGAGGGCACGTCGCGGCTGCGCATCTCACTGACGCTCAATATTGGCGAAGCCGACATTTCCGCCATGGTCGAGGCGCTGGTCGAGGTGTTGGCCGAAAGATCACCGGAGGCGATATGACCCAACGCATCGTCATCACCGGAACGGATACCGGAGTTGGCAAGACCGTGTTTGCGGCTGGGCTCGCCGGTTTGCTGGACGGCTTTTACTGGAAACCGGTGCAATCGGGCCTCGACGGCGAGACCGACAGCGAGGTTGTCGCGCGGCTTGCCGGCTTGCCCTCAGAGCGCGTGCTGCCGGAAGCCTACCGCTTGCGGAGCCCGCTGTCGCCGCATCGTTCGGCCGAGATCGACGGCGTGGCGATCAAGGCTGCCGATCTTGCTTTTCCCGTCCTACCGACGCCGCTCGTCATCGAAGGCTCCGGCGGCCTAATGGTGCCGCTCAACCGGCGCACAAGGTTAATCGACATCTTCGCTGAATGGCGGCTGCCCGTTATTCTGTGCGCCCGCACCACACTCGGCACCATCAACCACACCTTGCTATCGGTCGAGGCGCTCCGCGCCCGCTCCATCCCGTTGGCGGGCATCGCTTTCATCGGCGATGAGATGGCCGATACGCAACGGACCATCGTGGAATTCAGCGGTGCCCCGCAGCTCGGCAGGCTGCCGCACCTCGATGTGCTGACGGGGAAAACACTGAGGGACGCAATGGTTGCCGGCTTCGCCTTCGCCTCGATTACTGGAGGTGACTGATGTCGCAGTCTCATGTGTGGCATCCCTTCACCCAGCACGCACTCGAGAATGCGATCCCAGAAATCGTCCTGACTGAGGGCGCCTATCTCCACAGGGCCGACGGCGCCCGCATCCTGGACGCCATCTCCTCCTGGTGGGTCGTCACACATGGCCACCGCCATCCCCGCATCATGAAGGCAATCGAGACAACCGCGTCGAGCCTCGACCAGATTATCTTTGCGGGCTTCACGCACGAGCCGGCAGAGCGCTTGGCCAAGGCGCTTGTCGGCCTCGCTCCCGCTGGACTCGACTGGGTGTTCTATTCCGACAGTGGCTCGACCTCAGTCGAAGTCGCGCTGAAGATGGCGCTCGGTTATTTCCGCAACATCGGCGCGCCGCGCTCGCGCATCGTCGTCATGGAGCACAGCTATCATGGTGACACGATTGGAACGATGAGCGTCGGTGCGCGTGGCGTGTTCAACGCCGCCTATGAACCCTTGCTGTTCGAGGTCGACATCATCCCCTTTCCGGCCGCGGGGCACGAGCAGGAGACGCTGGATCGTTTCGAGGCTGTGACCCGCGATCGACGAGCCGCAGCCTTGATCGTCGAGCCGCTGGTGCTGGGCGCCGGCGGCATGCTGATGTATCCAGCATCGGTTCTGGCCGAATTGAAGAAGATCACTGAGGCCTCCGGCTCGCTGCTGATCGCCGACGAGGTGATGACCGGCTGGGGACGCACCGGAACCATGTTCGCCTGCGAGCAGGCATCGATTTCTCCAGATATCCTGTGCACCTCCAAAGGCTTGACCGGCGGCACCATCCCGCTGGCCGTAACGCTTGTCACCGATGCCATCTTCCGGGCGCACTATTCCGAGGACCGGAAGAAGACGTTTTTCCATTCGAGCTCCTACACCGCCAATCCGATTGCCTGTGCGGCAGCACTCGCCAATGTCGAGATCTGGCGCGACGAGCCAGTGGCCGGGCGGATCACGGCCTTGAGCGTGATGCAGGCCGTCGGGCTGCAACGCTTTCGGGACAATCCATATTTTGCCGACTGTCGAGCCACGGGAACGATCGCGGCGCTCGACCTGCGAACCGGTTCAGCAGGTTATCTCGCCGAGATTGGTCCGAAGCTGCGCGCTTTCTTCCTCGAGCGCGGCCTACTTGTGCGCCCGCTCGGCAATGTCCTCTACCTTCTGCCACCCTATTGCATCGCAGGCGACGAGCTCGAACGACTATATGACGCCATCGAGGAGGCCGGGGAACGCTTCGGGTCAAGGCCATGAGCAAGTCGTCGCGCATTCTCGGACTTGGCCATCACGTGCCTGGGCGCAAGGTGGCCAATGCCGAGATCGAGAGCAATCTCGGCCTCGAGCCGGGCTGGATCGAAAGGCGTACCGGAATCCGTTCGCGCTTCTGGGCAACGGACGAAGACACGCTGTCGGGTCTTGCCACCCGGGCTGGCGACATGGCGCTGGTGAACGCCGGTATTGCGCGCCACGACATCGGTCTGCTGTTGCTTGCCACCTCGACGCCCGACCATCTTCTGCCGCCAAGCGCGCCGCTGGTCGCACACAAGCTTGGCCTTGGCCGCGCAGGCGCGGTCGATCTGACCGGCGCCTGCGCCGGCTTCATCTATGCGCTCATGTTTGCGGACGGGTTCACCCGCCTGCATGGCAAACCAGCGCTGGTCATCGCCGCCAACATCCTCAGCCGCCGCATCAATCCAGCCGAGCGCGCGAGCTCAGTCTTGTTCGCCGATGCCGCCGGCGCCCTGGTGATCGGTCAGTGCGATGATGCTGATCGGGGCATTCTCGGTGCCTCGGTGGCTTCGGACGGCTCGCGCTACGGGCTGATCCAGATTCCCGCAGGAGGAAGCAACACGCCGTTCCATGGCGACCTCGACCTCGGGCAGACCCGGATGACGATGACCGACGGGCCCCAAGTGTTCGCAAAGGCCGTCGAGATGATGACCGATTGCTCGACAGCCGCGCTAGCCACTGCGGGAGTGCGGCCACACAATGTCGGCCGGTTTGTGCCGCATCAGGCCAATACTCGGATTTTCGGCGCGGTCGGAAGAAACCTCGGCATTGCGGACCAAGCAATTGTCAAGACGATTGCCGAATACGGCAACTCTTCGGCCGCGACGGTCCCGCTGTCGCTCTCGCTCGCCAACCAGATGAAGCCATTCCAGCCAGGAGAGAAAATCCTTCTGGCGGCGGCGGGTGCGGGTCTCAGCGGCGGCGCTCTCGTGGTTGGAATCTAGCCGGCCGGCTCACGCGCGCAGGATTGGTCATGAATGGCAATAGGAGCAACAGAACCAATGCCAAAAAATGGCCTTCTGAAGCTCGACATGACCAAGCTGACGCAGCACGACCCGTGCGAGCCTCTGGATGAGTTCAAATGCAACACCCGTTGCACCAATCGTACCATCTGAATAAAGCTCAATTACAGAGGGTGAGCCGCCCCATATATGTCGGATACCCGACATTGTTCACATAAAAGGCTCGATGCTTACACGCTCTTTGCTGGCTGCTCTTTGCTGTCTTCTCTTTTCTCTTTGCTCTTTGCTCTTCCGTCTTGACTAGCAGGAGCCTGCGGCTTATCTCATTGCCGCGTTAGCACTCGCTTCGGCTGAGTGCTAGGCATGCTCCGGCAACGGAGCACCGTTCAACATCCGCACCAAGGAAATCCAAAAATGGCAAAGTCGAATTTCCGGCCGCTGCATGACCGCGTGGTCGTACGCCGGGTCGAATCCGAATCCAAGACCGCCGGCGGGATCATCATCCCGGATACGGCGAAGGAAAAGCCGCAGGAAGGCGAGATCATCGCCGTCGGCTCCGGCGCTCGCGACGAAGCCGGCAAGCTGGTCCCGCTGGACGTCAAGGCCGGCGACCGCATCCTGTTCGGCAAGTGGTCGGGCACCGAAGTCAAGCTCAATGGCGAAGACCTTCTGATCATGAAGGAATCCGACATTATGGGCATCATCGGCTGATTATCGGCCTCACCGTCAACTGAATTTCGGGCTTGATCGCAAGCCCCTGCCAGGAGCTAAAAAATGGCTGCCAAAGACGTAAAATTCTCCCGCGACGCGCGCGAGCGCATGCTTCACGGCATCAACATCCTCGCCGACGCGGTGAAGGTGACCCTCGGCCCCAAGGGCCGCAACGTCGTCATCGACAAGTCGTTCGGCGCACCGCGCATCACCAAGGACGGCGTCACCGTCGCCAAGGAAATCGAACTTTCCGACAAGTTCGAAAACATGGGCGCGCAGATGATCCGCGAAGTTGCTTCGAAGACCAACGACATCGCCGGTGATGGCACCACGACCGCGACCGTCCTGGCGCAGTCGATCGTCCAGGAAGGTAACAAGGCCGTTGCCGCCGGCATGAACCCGATGGACCTGAAGCGCGGCATCGACCTGGCCGTGACCGAAGTGGTCGCGGCTCTCGGCAACGCTGCCAAGAAGATCAAGACCTCCGAGGAAGTTGCCCAGGTCGGCACGATCGCCGGCAATGGCGACGAGTCGGTCGGCAAGATGATCGCCGAAGCGATGCAGAAGGTCGGCAATGAAGGCGTCATCACGGTTGAAGAAGCCAAGACCGCCGAGACAGAGCTGGAAGTCGTCGAAGGCATGCAGTTCGACCGCGGCTATCTCTCGCCCTACTTCGTCACCAACGCCGACAAGATGGTTGCCGAGCTCGAGGACGTCTACATCCTCCTGCACGAGAAGAAGCTGTCCAACCTCCAGGCCATGCTGCCGGTTCTCGAAGCCGTCGTGCAGACCTCCAAGCCGCTGCTCATCATCTCGGAAGACGTCGAAGGCGAGGCTCTGGCCACGCTGGTCGTCAACAAGCTGCGCGGTGGCCTGAAGATCGCCGCCGTCAAGGCGCCGGGCTTCGGTGATCGCCGCAAGGCCATGCTGGAAGACATCGCCATCCTCACCGGTGGCCAGGTCATTTCGGAAGACCTCGGCATCAAGCTCGAGAATGTCGGCCTCAACATGCTCGGCCGCGCCAAGAAGGTGTCGATCTCCAAGGAGAACACCACCATTGTCGACGGCGCCGGCAAGAAGGACGAGATCCAGGGCCGCGTTGCCCAGATCAAGCAGCAGATCGAAGAGACCACGTCGGACTACGACAAGGAGAAGCTGCAGGAACGTCTGGCGAAGCTCGCGGGCGGCGTCGCGGTGATCCGCGTCGGCGGCGCGACGGAAGTCGAAGTCAAGGAAAAGAAGGACCGCGTCGATGACGCCCTCAACGCGACCCGCGCGGCCGTGGAAGAAGGCATCGTTGCAGGCGGCGGCGTCGCACTGCTGCGCGCTTCGGCCAACATCAAGGTCACCGGCGTCAATGCCGACCAGGCTGCCGGCATCAACATCGTTCGTCGTGCACTGCAGGCTCCGGCCCGTCAGATCGCTTCGAACGCAGGTGCGGAAGCTTCGATCGTTGCCGGCAAGATCCTCGACAACAAGGGCGCGACCTACGGCTACAACGCCCAGACCGGCGAGTATGGCGACATGATCGCCATGGGTATCGTCGATCCGGTCAAGGTCGTTCGCACTGCCCTCCAGGACGCGGCCTCGGTCGCCGGCCTGCTCGTCACCACCGAAGCCATGATCGCGGAGGCTCCGAAGAAGGAGTCAGCTGGCGGCGGCATGCCTGGCGGCATGGGCGGCGGCGGTATGGGCGGCATGGGCGGGATGGGCGGTATGGATTTTTAATCCAGCCCCTATCAACTTACAGCGGACAGGGCGGCAGCAATGCCGCCCTTTCCTTGTGTGCCGAACATGATCGAAACCTTGGAGTGCGTCCCGAGGATCTCGTTCGAGCCTCACCGCATGGTCGAGAATTAGGATCTTGTCTGATCGAGCAATTCGCGGGCTCAACCTGGTCAAACCGGCGCCCCCTACGAACTGCCCGATCCTTGAGCATTCCGCTGCGCCACAATCACGATGATTCATTCAGTTGGTAGCTATTGGCGGTGAATCATGAGGGGCATTGAGGAGCGTGGCAAGGCGCCCATCTCGGCATTTAACTCCATCGAGCGTGATATCAGGGACAATTCTCTCATCGGAACCGGCGGCTGGCGTTGAAGGACCCGGTGAATCACCCTGATTTATAGTGGAGCAGACGCGCTCTGAGCCTCAAGAGCGTTTCCTCCTCTGAGTATCCTTGATCTGCCGCTGGACATTCTCGTTGATATTGCTGAGCGGCTCAGCCCGATGGATCTGCTGAGGATTTCGCACACAAATCAAGAGCTGCGTGTCGCCGCGATGATAGTCGCAACGCCTCAAGAAAGGCGGATTCAGGTTCAGGCCATCTGTGGCAGCCCTTGCAACCGGGCTCCAGCAGCGTCTCGTCGTCATGGCCGAGGGGCCTCGTGACCCCGACGACTGCGCTACGGCCTTGTGGGGCCTCGGAGCGGGCGTTGCAGCGCTTGCACCCGAGCTCCAGCGGCGTCTCATCCTCCTCGCCGAAGGGCTTGAGCCCAGGTCTCAGACCATTGCCCTGGAGGGCCTCGGAGCAGGCGTGGGTGGCGGACATAGCAGCCTGTCCCATACCTATGAATACGTTTGGCTGAAGCAGACCGATGGCTGCGCGTCGAAGCCGAAGCCGTCGAGTTCGCGGACAAACGGGAACTGCGCGATCTTGCTCGACATGAGCGTGTCGAGCTGGTCGCGGATCGCCGTCAACTTCAGCCGATCCAGGATTGCGATCAGCAGGTCATGATCTAGGGTCGCCATCACCAGCTCCCTCCGGCCGCCGCTTCGTACTCGGCGAGTGGCCGCAGCAAGGTGGCCGGGGGTGATCTTGATCCGCTCGGCGCGCACCGGCCCTTCGAAGCCGGCAACGCCGACAAAAGGCTCTGTCGCAAACCTGGAAATGGGGTTGTGAACGGCCATTTCGGCCTGTCCGTCAGGCAGCGAGGAGATCGAAACAGCGATCGACAGCCTTGTAGGCATACCTCGCCTGTCGCTTGCCCATCATGTGGATCATCTCGATGCCGGAGAGGATACCACGTCGTTCGCATGCGACTTGAAGCCGATAGCCTGGTCGAAATGGCGGCCCTTGAACATCACGTGCTCCTCCACAGCTGAGGCGTTTTTCTTGCCATGCTCGCTTACAAAAAGGTTTGCGACAGAGCCGTTCGAACCGCATGCCGACACCATCGTCAAGGGCGGCCGCGATGTCCATTATGGCCACAAGCTCACCCTGACGACGGGCAGGCAGTCTGTTCTTTCAATTTAGACCAACTATGCGGATGCCGCCTCAGTCAATTCAAGAATGTAACCAATGCCGCGCATGGTCGTGATACGTGGCGTTGCACCTGACCTTCTCAGGTGTCCACGTAAGCGATAGATTCCGACTTCAAGCGCGTTGGCAGATACCTCGTCGTTGAACGAATAGAGGTGATCTTCCAACTGCGCACGAGGCACGATGCGGCCTGCACGGATAAGCAGATGCTCTAAAATACATAGTTCGCGGCGTGCGATCTTCAGAGGATGACCCGAGACGGAAACCTGTCGGCCGATCGGATCGAAATTGAGATTGCCAAATACAACGATGGGGTCGGTCACCTGTGTCGACCGGCGCAGAATGGCTCTCATTCTGGCGATGAGCTCATCGAAAGAGACGGGCTTGAGCAGAAAGTCGTCCGCGCCACCGTTGAAAATTGCAATCCGCTTCTCGAGATCGTTGATGCTACTCATAATGAGGGTTGGAACTGAATGCCCGTTGCTCCTTAGCTGTCTCAGCCAGCCCAAGCCATCGCCATCTGGCAGAGCCAACTCCAGCAGGAGAATTTCATAGGTTGCGCAACAAAATGCCCTCGATGCCTGTTCCAGGTTGCCAACTACATCAACGGCAAAACCGCTATCCCCGAGCGCAACTCGCACAGCGCGCGTAAGATCCACATGATGATCAATGAGCAGCGTTCGCATTTCACGTCCTATCAAGGTCGGACAGGTCACCGTCCGCTGTAAGACCGGGGCGACAGCGGAAGTCGCGCAACTCTTCGTAGTGTTCGTAACGCTCTTTCCGATGGGTGATCGCGGGAGCATGCAAGCCGCACGCCTGCAATAGTCGGGGATGGAACACGTGAAGACCTGTTGACGGGCTGAAACCGTCGGTCGGCGGGCCCACAATGCCACCGACTCTGCCTGCGATTTCTCTGCGCATCGATCCTCCTATGGGTTGCGTCGCAACATCCAGCTGAGGTCGCAAGGGCAGGTTGCGGCTTTGTTCATTGAGAGGACCCCCTGGAGGCAATACCAGGAGGATTCCCTATATGGCACTTCCCGATTTACCACCGGTCATTCCGAACCACGTTCGGCGGCTTTGAAGACACTCATTGAGCGCGGCTAGGTAAATCAAGGGTACGACTGCCGTGTCGATGCCGCTTTTGAAGCAGGCATCGGCACCAGCTCGGTGAGCGTCGCCCGCGCAATTCAGCGGACGCGCTCGATACACCCAGTCGAATCGTGCCGCAACTTGCCGCGCCGACAGGGCGCCCGAAGACTTCAGACTTGTGACCGAAGGTCTACGCCCAGTCCTCCTCCCATTATCCACCTCCCTCAAATCAAAGTGGACGTTCAATCTGAACAAATTACGCCATCGTATCACAAACGACTTACCGATCCCCGACGTGCTCTAGCCTTAGTGCTTGTTAAGAAGGTCGGCTACTGTCTCTCCGCGTCGCCGGGCATCGGCGGCGAGCCACACCTCCCCCACCTCATACACGTCGCCGTGGGTACTGAACGGCACAATGACGTCAATGGCAGCCGACAGCAGGTCAAGAAGCGTGTGGTCTTCCACAGCAGCTCCTTGCGGGCTGCTCTTGACGAGTGAAAAGAGCTTTTTAAAGCCTTGGACCGGATCCGCCCCATGAATCGTTGATATTGATCCCGCATGGCCGGAGACGACTTCGCTAAGGTAGGCCCAAGCAGCATCATCGCGCATCTCGCCAAGCAATATTCGATCAGGGCGCATGCGCAAGCTGGCTTGCAACAGTTGCTCGGCTGTCACCGCACCTACGCTTGCTCGGTCCTTCGGATAAAGTAACCGGACATGGTTCTCGTGCGGGATTGCAAGTTCGAGCGTGTCCTCGATACTTATCAGCCTCTCTTGCGGGGGTATAGCGTTGATCAAAGTCTTGCTCATTGTCGTTTTGCCGCTTCCAGTAGGTCCGCAAAGCAGCATCGTGAGCCGCCCGCAAACGCATGCTCGCAAAAATTGCTCCAAGTCACCATGGTCGTAGTGCTGAAGAATCGTTTCGTCCTGCCGCTCTTGGCGCTCCTTTCGTGACCGCCATTGATTCCAACGCGAGTATTCGTAGCGAGAAGAAACTTCCTTGAGTTCGGTCACACGACTTGAGGGACGCCGTATCGTCAGGCTTATTGTTCCTGAGGGAACAGCGGGCGGCAAACAGATCTGCAGCCGCTCTCCGTTCGGCAGCTCAGTCGCACAGAGGGGGCTTTGCGGTCCGACATCTTGCTTGCGCAGCGCTCCAGCGAGGATCGCGATGTCCTCCAGATCGTCATAAGATAGCGGCAGCGGATGTTTCGTGAAAACGCCGGCCTGTCGGACAAAGGCTTCCCCAGGCCGGTTGATAGCGACCTCTTCGGTCCTTGGCTCCTCAAGCCATTTCAAAACAGGGTTGAGAAGCAAACGCAATTGAGGGTCAGCCTCCGGTCGCATTGTTGTCTCTCCGGCGTTGGCGATGTTGGGGGGCTGGCGCCACGGCGATCGGTCTAAGATCGTATACATCTGAGAAATCGAGGTCCCGAGCCACAAAGATGGATACAGCATCTCCCTGGTTTTTCTTCAGAGTTGGCGGAACGTTGATCGTTGCTCTAAGGGTCGTGTCAACGGCTTGTCCGGCGTTGCTCTGGAAGCTGTTGATGCCGCTTCCTCCACCTGAGCTGCCAGCGTATTGACCGGCGGCCTGAAACGCGCCTTGAATGACGCTCATGAGCATTGCTCCGCCAAAGCGCTGCCAGAAGTGATTATCCACCGTGCCAGGCATTCCGGAGCGGCCGAGCTCGTCAGCGCCCGGCGACGCTAGCGAAACGAGGGCATGGTCAGGCGTTTCGATGCGCGTCCACAGCACGAAGACACGCGCATCCCCCTGTTGGAGACCACGCTGGATCTCGCCAATCACGGTCGTCCCGCGATCCAAAAGCACCACGTTGTTGGTGGCGCCGCGGACGTCTTTAGGTAAGACGCACTTCACATAACCCGGTAAATTTGTGTCGACTGCCGTTTGCAAAATGCAGGGAATTATCGTTCCTTGGGTAATCACGAGATCAGGGTGCGGCAAAAGTGTGGCCCGGCTTGGCTCCTGTATATCTGGTTTCAATCGCCCCGTCAGATCGCCAGCGTCTGAAATCTCATGCGAGGTCGCGGGAGCATCCCTATGGTTGTCTTCGCTCCGCTGACCGTCGTTGGGCATTTGACCGCTGCCACTGTAGGCGAAAATTGGTGTTTCCTCCGGCGGCGGATCAGCTGGCGTCGGAGGCGGCGTGGATGGCGCAGAATCTCCTGCCTGCGCCGCCTGTACGGGTGCTGGAGCTTCGGGAGCAATCTCAATCGGCACGGGGCGGAATGGCTCGGCGTCGGCGACAATTGGAGGTTTTGGCTGAGTTGGCTCGTCTTGTGTGCTGGGACGACCGCCGAGCCAGATGAGCGATAGAGATGAGATGAGAACAAGAGCAGCGACGGCCAACTTCTGCAATCCCGAAACATGCCGGCGGGCCGGCTCCGAGACCATCGATCCTGAGGCATGGACATCATGTCCCGACTGTGGGCCGGTTTCATTCATCGGCCGGGCCTTTCAAAACGCGCCACACGTCGGGTGTCACTGTACCGGTCCCTGGCGCTCGTCCCACAGGGTCATAAGCCCTGTTGAAAATGGACAAGACCGTATTGCCATCTCTCAGACGCCATTCCCGGGCGACTGCGGATACTTCAACATAGTCTCCTTTGACCGTGTAATTGGCAGCGGCTTCCTTGCCGTCGGGATTGATAATGTAGAGGGAGGGTATGCGGGAATTGCTTGCGAAGCCAAATACGGTGGTAAAGCCATTATCGAAAACTTCCAGCGGCGCCAGCGATCGATCGCCCTTTGCGACGTAGTGAAAATTGCTTTCGTCCGGACTGGTAGTTGCGGCGGGCCGATTCAACAAATCCTGAACTCTCTCGTCGCGCAGCACTTTCGCCCGGGCCTGACCAAGGATCGAGCGCCTTTCTGCGTCCTTTCTCTGAGCAGCAGCCTCATCAGCAGGATAGGTGAACTGCACACTGTAGTATAGGTCAGGTTGCTGCTCATCGAGTTTTGGCATCGCTCTCGTTGAAATACTGAAGACGTATCTCCGTGTACCGGACTCACTCTCGGCCAGCACGATGACCGGCTGCGGCGGGAGCATCCGGCTAGCCTTAAAAAAGAGATAGTTGGCGCGCGGGAGCGCAGCCAGGTCTTTGCTATTGGAAACGGCCACGGCTGCGACTGTCTCGTTGGCCGCGAATGTGACAACCAGCGTTGCCCCCACTGCGGTAGACAGGCGCACCACTTCGTCAGGACGGTAAGCCAGGTAGCGCATGCGCGCATCGTGCTTGCCGGCAAGTGGTGTGTCTTCCGCGGACGCTTCCATCGTTAAGAAGAGTGAACAGACCAGCGCGAGAAACGCTCTTTTTGTCATGGCTGCACATAGCCCAGGTGCGATACGCTATCTTCCGAGCTTTGATAGGAAGTGACGAGTAGACCTCCCGGATTGGTGAGCCTCGATTGCCCAGGCAGACCCGTCAAGCGCTCGTAGCGGATGGTAGCTGTCCAGGTGGTCACTATCGGCATCTGCCCATCGACAACAAGCGAACGTTTGTAACGGATCTGTTGAACGTCCGGACTGATGTCGTTTGAAGAAATATGCCCGACCTCGAGCTTGCCGCGTTTGCCGACCGTGACTTGCGGGGAGGTGGGATTCGGATAGTTGAAGAAATCTTGATATTGCTGTCGCACAGCCGGCGCGCTGAAACTGGATACGAGGTCATAGGCGTATTGGGCTGTATCTGCTGTGTACCCCTCGCGCAGGCGTACATATTCCCACAGCGAAGCATTTATGACGGCTCGGTCTTGGGTTGCCGGCAGTCGAGAGACTGACACTTCGCTGTCGACGGTCCCATCCGGCCGGACCCAGAGGAACACAGGTACGAGCTTGGCCAACGGGACCATGGCAGCAATGGTAAATGCCTGTGCAACATTTCCTAGGACCGCCGCTGCGGCAAAGGCTATCAGGGCCTTTGACAGGCGCCGCGCAGACTTCGCTCGTGAAGTTTGAAACGCTTCCACCTTCTTATAGTGGGCGGCTAGCGTTTCTCTCTCCACCAGAAGGGCATGTTCAGGAACTTTCACTTTGGCTCTTCCGCGCATTCGACCCGAAGATCCTCAGGGGTGGTTTCCCATTGTCCCACGTTCAGTTGGAATGGGGCACCCGCGCATGTCGCAAGCCCATGGCTCGTCTTGCAGGCGGCCAAAGCGAGGATTGACAGAAGTAGGCAATATTTCATGTTTTTGGCACCGAGCTTGTCGATTGATTAAGCACCCGCCGTTTTGGCAAAGTGGCGATTGAGGCTGTTAAGAGGTCGGTTCGCACCTCCCCAAGAGCCGCCGGCGATGCTGCTGGCGATCGTCGGAAGCGCGACGATCAGAGCGTCACCAGCTAGGAAAAGCATGTCGAGCTCGTAAAGCCCGATGATCTTGGCTGCTGTCGTGCCCGAGAATTTGATCATCAAAAGCATGGCTGCCAGCGAGACTGCTTCGGCAGCGATTACTATCGTTGCAACGATGTTGAGGAGGAGAAGCAGCAGCCCGTACGAGAGCAGTTGGCCGATCCATCTGGTGGCTATGTCTCGAGTGTGATCAAAAAGGTAGCCTACGAGGACCAGGGGGCCGATCGTCAAGAGCACCTTCGTCAGAATTCCAACGGCATCGTAGATCTCGAACGCTGTCCACAGCGCGCCGTAGAAAATCCATTGCGCTCCCTCGAAAGCAAGTATGTCCTGGCCGTTCATAGGCCCAATTTCGGAAGCAATCAGCTGAAAGACATACTGGCTTGAAGCAAACATGAGATCGAGCTTCTGGGGGATTCCGATGAAGGGCAAGTCGCTGCCACTGATGTCGTGAGCCAACCTCGGAATCGTGTCGTCGAAGAGCGCTTCAATGTACTGCTGATAGTTGGCCTGCCCTAAGATAAGGGCGACGACAATCGACACCATAATTACGCGCGAGATACCCCCGCGCGCATCGACTTGACCACGCATGACCAGACAGCCTTGGATTATTATCCAGAGCGTGACACACGCAACCAGAGGCGCACTGACCGCCGCTTGGACGTTTTCAAGCACTTTGTGCAGCCCGGACGTGAAGGCCCCATGAAAGATCGTGTGTATAGTCGTGAATGGCGCGGGAATTTTGAAATTCATGGCGTGAGCCTGATGTGTCCCTGATCAGCGCAGCTGAGCCTGATGAACTCTGTGTGGTTTACGGGAGGATGCTAAACATATTAGCGGTGTCCTGATGTTCGCGACGCTGCGTGGCGGCCTCCTCCACGGCGTGAAGGCTCCCTTGTGCAGTGGCCATTGTCAGCAGACTCGTGGCCTGGACATTTTGGATCATCGCATCGTGAATCTGCTTGAGGACCAGACCGTTGGTCACGGTGGCCTGCATAATATTTCCCGAGCGGGAAAGCTGACCAAGCGTGCCGGCGTTATCCTTAAGGCGCTTGTCCATCATGCCCAAAGTGTCGGCTGCAATAGCTGCGGCATTGGCGGCCCCGGCGATTTGTCCCTGTAACAGTTTCGCTTCTGAATCGGTGCCGTTGACTATCCGATTTGGGTCCTTCGCAATGTTACGGGCCATAATCGAAGCTGGCGCCCGAGCATCAAACATCTGCTCCTCCAGCTTATTGCTCGACGGGTAGTGATTTCCTTGGTTAAGTGAGCTTAGCAGTCCCGTGACAGCGAATGACGACGTTAGAATTGTCACCATTTCAATCGTGGTAGCGAGCGTCTCGATTGACCTCTCAAGGATCGCCGCATTGGAAAGCGCTGTTAAGGTCGCTTGTGTTTCTGTTACAGGGTCGCTGACGATAAATTGCGAACGGGCCTGTCCGTGAAGCAGAAGGGAAGCAGCAAGGGTCGTTACTGCAAGTTTGGCAAATTTCATGAATATTCCTCCGTCAGTCTTGAACTTCGTGGTACCGGGCCATGAACTTGTCGAGCCACCCACTTGGGGCGTCTCCGTGCTGGTTACGAAGCTGGTCGGCAAAGCGCACTGTGTTGGCCCGCCCCGAGAGTACGGCTACGTACTCGCGCATCTGCCCAAGATCGAATTCGCAAACAATACTCCCGCTATCGCGCTTGAGCAAAAACTTGCGGCTGCCGATTGCCATTCCCTGGCGGATTGCCTCGAACTCCTGCGCAGTGCACTTCAAGCCATCGACATACGCAGAGCGGTCCGCCGTCGGTGATGGGTAGAAAATTTTCGTCATACATTGCGCAACGAGACTAGCTCCGAGAGGCGATTCCAGAACGTGTTCAGGCTGCTGCGTTGCGAGTATCAACATGCCGTTGTTTTTGCGGACCGTGAGCAAGAACTTGTCGATAACGGCCGAGAATTGGGGGTTGAGTAGATAGAATCGAAATTCGTCGCAGCTCATGACGAACCGACGACCATCGACGATAGCGCCCACTCGATGCAGAAGGTATGCGGCGGCCGGTGCACAGACCTCCTCATATTCCAGGAGCTGCGTCATGTCGAAGCCCGTAATGGAGGCATCCAGCCTTACTTCGTCCACGTCGCCGTCAAAGGCCCATCCAAGCGCCCCCCCTCTACACCACCGCTGCAGCCGTGCTCCTGCGCCCTCGGAGGGGCTGTGCAATAGGAACTCGCGCAGGCCCGCAAGTGAGCGCATAGGGGGTTCGAACGAAAGCTGACGAACAATGCCGCGTTCCAGCCGACGGCTTTCCTCCGGCGAGATCGGACCACGGCCGTCACTCTCGATCAGGGCCATCAACCACTCGCGCAGAAAGTCCCGGGAGGCGGAGGTGTTGTCCAGTCCACGCAGAGGGGCCAAGCCGCTCGGAGCGCCTCTGCGCAACGCAAGATATGTCCCTCCCGTGGCTCGCACCAGCAGTTCACCACCCCGATCCTTGTCGAAGAAGACGATCGCACCATTGCGATCGACCAAGCTTTGCTCAAGCATCGCGAGGACAAAGGTCATCAGCGTCGTCTTGCCTTTGCCAACGGGCCCGAATATTGCCGTCATGCCGACGTCATTCTCATGGGGGATGTAGTCGAAAGAAGTTCCACCGTTTGTGCGAAAGCGCGCAACAGCATTGCCCCAGTGGCCGGAACTGGAACCGCTTGGGAAGTTCTCAAATGAGACGAGCCCGGCAAAATTGTGTGAGGTGATCGCCCCCGGGCGCGTGCGCCACCTGTTGTTCCCCGGAAGTTGGGACCAATATGCGGCCTCCATGCCGATGCCCTCTTGGACGATAACGGCGCCCGCGTCGGCCAGCCGTGCGCGGGCACTTGCTGCGCGATCTGCAAGGCTATTGAGGCTGTCGGCATAGACGCACAGGCTCAGATGATGCGAACCCATCACGAATTCGTTGCTTGCCAGTGCGTCCTCTGCCTCGGCAAGTTCATTGATCTGGGTGAGAGCCTTGTCGCCGGCACTCGTCATCTGGCTGGACTTAAGGCTTAGTTTGGCATGAGCTTGTGGGCGAGTGAGGAAGGAAAAGCTCTGGCTCAGGACAAGCGGGAAGTTGGCGGACAGCAAGGAATTTAGCATGCCCGGCCGCGTCGTCGCCGGATATTCACGGAACGAAAACAATGATCCGACGGAGCTATCCCCGGGCCTTCGAATCTCAAGCGCCCGCTTCCCGCAGATGACCTGGTCAGTGTAGATCGAGGCGCCAAGTGAGCCGGTAACCATCGGAACCGGAAGAAACCGGCAAGTCATCATGAGCCGAAGCGCCTCGCCGATTTCCGTGAAGAGCACGTTGCCTTTCTCACGAATGCCCAACCGGCGCAGACCGTAACCGCCGAGTGCGCCAGCAGTGATGTGCCAGAGGTCTTCCAGGCTCCGCATTTGGGTGGCTAGATCGTGCTCATTCCGTCTGCGGGACTTGGCAATCCGCAAGCCGATCTTGCCGATTGCGGTGCGGGGGGACACGATCAAAGTGAGGAAGTGATCGTTGCGAAAGAGCTTTCCCGACAGCACACGACGCTCGTAGGCCTCGCTCAGACTGCCAGCGAATGCACTTTGAAACTGGCGCGGCGCCGGCGCCGGCACATCGTTGTGTCTCACAAGATGAGCGTATATCGAGACATTGTCATCGGCGATGTTGCGCAAGAGAGTGTTGAACGCGCGGCAGCGCGAGTTGCGCATCTCAGCGTCTTCCAAATCAAAGGGCACACCGTTCACATGTGCCATGGCCATTATCGATCCGTCTTCCAGAAGGACAACCTGATCGCTTACGTGACCAACATACGGAAGGTAGATCTCGCCAGACCTCTCGGTCCGGCCGCTGGCGCCGAACATTACACCATTCCTCTTCCGCGTTTCGGCACTCTGATCGGATTGGCGCTGACGCTTGCGCCTCCCCAGACCGGCCCGTCCACGCTTCTGCCGGCCGTCTGCAAATAGAGCAGCACGACGCTTGCCGCGTTATAGTCACGCTCAACAACCAGCCGTGCTCCGAACCAGAGTGGCACGAGAACGATTTCGTAGAGCGGGTTCTGAAGGATAATGATAACAAGCCCAGCCAACATCATGAGCAATCCGGCCAGCGTCAGCGGCACCCCCAGAAACAGTGCGGGGCGCGTCGCCGCCACATAGAGGGTGCTCACTTCCAACCGGTCGCTCATCAGCCGCCGCCTATGAGCGCCTTGCCCAGGAAGCTGGCCCCGAACATGATGACGATCCCTCCAACGACACCCGCAACCAGGCCAAGTGAAGCACGACCGAACATCCAAGAGATACCGATGGCTACGAGCCCGAGCACGGCCAGTGATTGTCCAAAGGGGCCAAGTATGAACGTGCAGATATTCTGGACCATCTTGGCAGGATCCGTCCCTCCGGTCACCTGAGCCGCGGCTGGCCCGCTGTAGAAGACCGTCCACGCCGCGCCTGCAGCAGCGGCCGGTACATATTCAGCCGCCATGCGCAGCATGGAAAAAGGCGAAGGAACACGCGTTTTAAGCGCACGAAGTATCTTGAGTGGCGTCATCATTGCATCTCCATGTTTCAATCGAATACGAGTTTGTTCGGGTTCGAGGGTTCCCGTGCTTTCGCAGCCTGGCTGCCTGTCGGATCGGAGGGATCGGCCCCGGAGCGGTCTGGCTGATACGAGCCCCAGATGTCCCAAGAATCTTGGTTGGGCTGCTTCTTTCTATTGGCCTGTTGGCTCTGCTGGAGCAGAGGCGGCACGGCTTTCCGACCGGGTGCCTCAAGGTGCGGCATATCTCGAGCAGTCGGCTCCAGCGTTCTCTCAAGGAGACTTGAGATGTCCTTTGCGGCCGACTCGACCTTGCGTACATAACCGTTGGCGAAGCCATGCGTGACGTCGCCCGTGTTATAGGCCGAGATGGCACGGCGAAGCGCCAGTTGCTGTGCCACAGCAGTGGTGCCGCCGGCATACCGGCTTTCAAGCAGGTGGGCGGCAGCCGAAAGCGAGGCGCAGGGCTCGAAAGCCCTTTCCGGCGTGAGATTGAGCATGGCAAAGTTCTTGCTGTTTATCTGCATCAATCCAACATCGACAGAATGTTGTGCTTCGAGGCGTTCCTTGATGCCCCGCGTGGCTTCCAGGTGGTCTATCCAGCGAAGCTGCTCACCTGTGGTGTTGTCATGAGCCACCAGCGTTTCAAAGCCACTTTCAATCTTGGCAATCGCGGCCAGGGTGGACGGCGCAACCCAGGGGGCGCATTTGCGCGACAGGCTGCGGAACTCACGCGGAGAAAGTGGCGCGGGCTCGGCTGGGAGTGACATGGATGTCATCAGGACGATGGCCAGCGGCCAAGCTGCAATAAACATTCCCTATCACCTACCTTTCCAAGCCGCCGGACGGGTTCTGGCCCTGTCCGGCACGCGCTTATCGGGGAGGTTTGTTACTGTGTGATGTTCAAGTTCAGCTTTTCGGTTTCAATTGAAGCAAAGACCGTGTTCGTATCAGCGTGGTGAGCATCTTGCGCATGCGTGGGTGGCGCGGGCCCGATCAGCCAGCGACATCCGGAGCATCTTGGTACAATGACTCCTGTACAGGATTGCTCGTCCCGGCCGTCCGTTGCTCCTGGAGTGTGGGCCGCGACTTTTGCGTCATGGACGGTACTTCTGTCAGCGCCAAGCCAAGGACAAAATGGGGAGCTTGGCGGGCTTGTTCAGGCTCGGGATCACCGTGGGGAATCGACTAAGGCGATAAAGCGGCCCAACTTTGCCGGTATGCTGCCGGTCCTTAAAGAGCAGCCATGCGCGGCCCTGCATACTCAGATCATTGCTTGAGACGCGAGCTCGTCCGCGAAGCTGGCTCGAAGGCGCAAATCCGCGGCGGCGAGGGTCAACTGGGAAGACGTGGCGGCGCAGCCCATCCTGGTGCGAGCCTCGTTCAGCTGTTCGGCCGCCGCCGCCAAAGGGTGGATCATGCACAGTCCCATCGGCAGATAACCGCACGTCATTACGCAGTCCGACGGCGCAATGGACAAGCATAGTGACACGCTCAAGATGGAGGAGTTGCAGTAACTGAGAAATGTTAGCCCGGACGTTCACCGCAACCGGCGACCTGCCGGTCGCCGAACAGCATTTGAGGCCGCCGGCCACCTTGGACGAAGCCGGCTTGGCAGGAGACACACTATTTTGCACAAGGCCGCTGCAGCGAATCACGGTCTTCTTCCGCCGACCGCCTCTCCGATCAAGCCAAACGCCGCGCTGCTCAACCATGTCCGAGCTGGATCCACGAGCCGGAGGATATCGAGATGATCCAGGTCCGCAAACTCCAGGATGACCAGGATGCAAGGGCATAGCAGGAAACTTGGCATCCATGAGGTCGAACTTGAGTGATATTGGCAGGCCTGCACCAACGGGGGAGCTCGAAGCGAAAAAGCGAAGGACCACACGGCAGGGTCATGTCGGCGCTGGGACCTGTCTGGTGGCCACGGGCTGCCTTGGTGCGGTCAATTCGCTGGGGATGAAAGGAACAGGACGAGCACGGCCTCACATTGGCCGCACGCAACGGCGAGTGGTATCAAGGAGCAGCTGTTCTGGGTCGGTGCCCCAGGGTTGCTCGGCAACAGGTTTAGACAAGGGGATTCAAGATTGAAGGTGTGCCGTTGAAACATGTTCTTGTCATTGACGATGATGCCGCAATGCGGCGCCTCATCGCCGAGTATCTCACGATGCATGCCCTGAAGGTAACCGCAGTCCACGATAGCAAGCAGTTTGACTATGTTCTTTCACGTGAGCCAGTCGATCTCGTGGTTGTTGACCTCAACCTAGGCCGGGAGGATGGACTTG
>NZ_JAMYVS010000022.1:0-51574 GCF_040324255.1 Mesorhizobium sp. M0001 | reverse complement strand
CCCCCCCGGCGGCCCCCCTCGGCCACCCCCCCCCCCGCTCCCCCCCCCCCCCAAAAACCACCCCCCCAACCCCCGGCGGGCGCCCCGCCCCCCCCCCCCTTCGTTTTCGCAGGCTTCGAAATCAGTCCTTTTCGAAGATGCGTGCCTTGGCGACGACGCCAGCGATTGCGCCGCCGATCAGCGGCGCAACGATGAACAGCCAGAGCTGGCTGAGGGCTGCGCCGCCGGTAAACAGCGCCGGGCCGATCGAACGCGCCGGATTGAGCGAGGTGCCGGTCACCGGGATCATTGCGAAGTGCAGTCCGGCCAGCGTCAGGCCGATGACCAGGCCGGCGAACGCCGTCGAGTGCTTCTCGGCGGTGACGCCGAGGATGACGGTGACGAAGGTGAAGGTGCCGATCAGCTCCCATAGGAAGGCCGAACTCGTCCCCCATTTCGCCACGTCCCAGCCATTGGCGCCGAAACCGGTGGTGTGCCCGCCGGTCTGGCCGGAGACGATGATCCACAGCGCCAGCGAGGCCAGAATGGCGCCGATGATCTGCGCGATCCAGTAAGGAATGACATCCTTGGCCGGCAGCCGGCCGGCAAGGAAGACGCCGAGCGTGACGGCCGGGTTGAGATGTGCGCCTGAGATGGGACCCACCGCGTAAGCCGCCGCAATCAGGCCGATGCCGAACGCCAGGCCGATGGCTTCCTGGCCCAGCGGCAAGTCGGCGAGAAAGCCACCCGTCGCCACCGACGCCGTGCCGATAAACACCAATAGAAATGTCCCTAGAACTTCCGCAAGATACGTTTTCATTGCCCTCTCCTCGCATCGATCCGTCGGTCCGCTTTTCCGCGCCGCGAATCATGGCGCAAAGAGTATTCCCAACGCAAAAGCTTGGAAAGCAGAGCAATTGCGCCACAGATCGTGCTTACGGCGGCCAGTTACCAACATTAGAGACCTTGCATATATTTGAGATTTGTTATCGCCGGCGTGCAGACATTTGCCGGCGGGGAAAATCGTCGGCCGCGAGCGGAAGGCCTCGTCGCCGCGAAATTCAAGCGGGGTTCAATCTCGACGAGAAACGCTCTAAGAGCAGGCCGAAAGATACTGTGCTCGATAGATGGAATGACGAATGCGACTGGGCGGACGGCTGGCGGCAGCCATTGAAGTGCTGGACGACATTGGCCGGCGCCACCGGCCGGTGGCCGATGCGCTGAAAGATTGGGGCCTGTCGCATCGCTTTGCGGGCGGCGGCGACCGCGCGGCGATCGGCAACATCGTCTACGACGCGCTGCGCCACAAACGTTCCGCCGGCTGGCTTTTGGGTGAAGACACGCCCCGCGCCATCGGCTTCGGCGCGCTGCTCATCGAATGGGGCCAGACGCCGCAGTCGCTCAACGATGCGCTCGAGGGCGACAAGTTCGCGCCACCGTTGCTCAGCGCCGCCGAGTTGCAGGCGCTGGCCGAGCGCCGGCCTGAAGACGCGCCGGAGGCGGTGCGGGCGGACGTACCCGACTGGTGCGCGCCGTTGTTCGAACGAGCCTTTGGCGCAGACTGGGTTGCGGAAGGGGCGGCTTTGGCGACCCGCCCGCCGCTCGACATCAGGGTCAACACGCTGCAGTCCGACCGCGCCAAAGTGCTGGCGGAACTCGCCGACACCGGCGCCAAGACAGCTGCTATTGCGCCGCAAGGCATTCGCATCCCGCCCATCGACGGCGACGGCCGGCACCCCAACGTACAGGCCGAGCCGGCTTTCCAAAAGGGCTGGTTCGAGGTTCAGGACGAGGGTTCGCAGATCGTTGCAACCCTTGCCGGCGCGCAAGCCGGGATGCAGGTGCTCGATTTCTGCGCCGGCGCCGGCGGCAAGACGCTGGCGCTATCTGCGGCGATGGCCAACAAAGGCCAGGTCTTCGCCCATGATGCCGAAAAGGCGCGGCTGGCGCCGATCTTCGACCGCATCCGCCGTTCGGAAAACCGCAACGTCCAGGTTGTCACCAAGCCGGCTGAGCTCAGCCCCCTCGCAGGCCACATGGACATCGTGCTGGTCGATGCGCCCTGCACCGGCAGCGGCACCTGGCGGCGCCGTCCAGACGCCAAATGGCGGCTGACGCAAAGACAGCTCGATGCCCGCAAGGGCGAGCAGTCGGCGATCCTCGATGCGGCGAATGCCTATGTCAAACCGGGCGGCCTGCTGGTCTACATCACCTGTTCGGTGTTCGACGAGGAGAATGGCGAGCAGGTCGCCGCCTTTCGCGAACGGCACAAGGGCTTCGTCCCGGTCGATCATCGCGCGCTCTGGGATGCCAGCTTCCCCGGTCACGCAGCGGCCGCCCGGATCGGCAAGACAAGCGATATCTCGCTGTCGCCGGCGCTCAGCGGCACCGACGGGTTCTATTTCTGTGCGCTGCGTCGGGCGAATTGACGCTGCGATTGACAGGCTGACATAGCGCCAGTTGCAGATGCGCGGCGTCGGCCGCCAGACGGGGTAGAATTCTTGCAAAGATATGTGTCGCTTCTGCTTTTCCTCCTTCTGGTGTTCGGCGGCGGCCTGTTGATCGGCTATGCGACGCTGCCGGGTGAATGGTATGCCTCGCTCGCCAAGCCGCCCTTCAACCCGCCCAACTGGGTCTTCGCGCCGGCCTGGACGCTCCTCTATGTGCTGATCGCCGTGGCCGGCTGGCGGACATGGGAGCGGGAACGAGCAGCCGCCGCGATGAAGATCTGGGCCCTCCAGCTTGTTCTGAACTTCGCGTGGTCGCCGACTTTCTTCGGCGCCAAACAGATGGGGCCGGCACTGGTCGTGATCCTGGCTCTTCTCGCCAGCATTGCGCTGTTCATAGCCACGGTGTGGAACCGCGACCGGGTTTCCGGCTGGCTGTTTGCGCCCTATGCCGCGTGGGTAGCCTTCGCCACCTTGCTCAACGCGTCGCTGCTCCTGTTGAACTGAGTGCTTTGCTGCAGTGCAGCAAAAGCATTTGCGTGGCGTTCAGGCGTCTGCGATAAGCTTTGCAGATAAATCAGGGCGATGGCCATGGCAGCAAAGATCGTACCCGCACCCGATTATGAGGACCGCGTCAGGGCGTCGTTCGCCCGCCAGCAGGCGATGGCGACCATTGGCGCCGAGCTGACCCTTGTGACGCCGGGCATCATCGAGATCGAAATGCCCTATTCGGCCGCACTCACGCAGCAGCATGGTTTCCTGCATGCCGGCGTGATTTCGACCGCACTGGACTCGGCTTGCGGCTACGCCGCGTTCTCGCTGATGCCGGAAAATTCCGGCGTGCTGACCATCGAGTTCAAGGTCAATCTCCTGGCGCCCGGCCGGGGCGAACGCTTCCTGTTCCGCGGCTCGGTGACCAAGCCCGGCCGCACCATCATCGTCGCCGACGGCCAGGCCTACGCCTTTGCCGCCGATGGCGAGGCCAAGCTGATCGCGACCATGACCGGCACGATGATGACGGTGGTTGGCCGTGACGGGATAGCAGGCTGATGGCCAAAATTACGCGAATTGGTGGCAAGGACGTCCTCTTCGTCATGGCGGCGCAGGCCGAGTACGGTCCGCATCTGCAAAAACTGTTCACGCCGCTGATGACGGGCGTCGGCCCGGTAGAGGCAGGTGTGCGGCTCGGCGCCGAACTGTCATGGCTGAAATCCGAGAAGGCGTTGCCCGATCTCGTCGTCTTGCTCGGCTCCGCCGGCAGCCGCACACTGGAGCAGACGGAAATCTACCAGGCGGTCTCGGTCAGCTATCGCGACATCGACGCTTCGCCGCTAGGCTTCGAAAAAGGCGCGACGCCGTTCCTCGACCTGCCGGTGACCGTCCCGCTATCATTCAGGATACCGGGCATTAAAGAAGCCAGCCTGTCGACCGGCGGCGCCATCATCACCGGCGCCGCCTACGACGCCATCGCCGCCGATATGGTCGACATGGAAACCTTCGCCTGCCTGCGCGCCTGCCAGTTGTTCGATGTCCCGCTTATCGGCCTGCGCGGCATTTCAGACGGTGCAGCCGATCTGCGCCACGTTGGCGACTGGACCGAATATCTGCATGTCATCGACGAGAAGCTGGCGGATGCGGTCGCTCGGCTCGAACAGGCCATCGGCTCCGGCACGCTACACAAGGAGCAGCCTGGGCAAGAGTCGGCGCCGCTCTGAAAGTCGGGTTGCGCACCCCATTGCGCCGACTCGTTTCTTTCTCTAAAGGCTCGCCATGACGACAGCCAATCATCCCGATACAGTCCTGATTGTCGATTTCGGCAGCCAGTTTACGCAACTCATCGCCCGCCGCATCCGCGAGGCTGGCGTGTTTTCCGAGATCGTGCCGTTCCAATCGGCCGAAGCTGCCTTCAAGCGCATCAATCCGAAAGCCGTGATCCTGTCGGGCGGTCCCGCCTCGACATCGGACATCGGCAGCCCGCGCGCGCCGCAGATCGTCTTCGATGCCGGCGTACCTGTGCTCGGTATCTGCTACGGCCAGATGGCCATTTGCGTGCAGATGGGCGGCGTCGCCGAAAGCTCGAACCATCGCGAATTCGGCCGCGCCTTCGTCGAGATCGAAAAGGACAGCCCGCTGTTCGAGGGCCTGTGGGCGCCAGGCCAGCGCCACCAGGTGTGGATGAGCCATGGCGACCGCGTCATCTCGCTGCCCAAGGGGTTCGAAGTCTTCGGCAAGTCGGAAGGCTCGCCTTTCGCCATCTTCGGCAACGTCGCGCGCAAGATGTACGGCATCATGTTCCACCCGGAAGTTGTGCATACGCCGGATGGCGCCAGGCTGCTGAGAAACTTCGTGCACAACATCGCCGGCATCGAAGGCGACTGGACGATGCGCGCCTATCGCGAGCATGCGGTCGAGACAATTCGCAAACAGGTCGGCAAGGGCAAGGTGATCTGCGCGCTGTCGGGCGGCGTGGATTCATCGGTCGCCGCACTTTTGATCCACGAAGCGGTCGGCGACCAGCTGACCTGCATTCTTGTCGACCATGGCCTGATGCGCAAGGACGAGGCCGCCGGCGTGGTGGCGATGTTCCGCCAGCACTACAATCTGCCGCTGATCCTGGTCGACGCGTCGGAAAAATTCATCTCGGCGCTGGAAGGCGAGTCCGACCCCGAGAAGAAGCGCAAGACCATCGGCCGGCTGTTCATCGAAGTGTTCGAGGAAGAGGCCAAGAAACTCGGCGGCGCCGATTTCCTGGCGCAAGGCACGCTCTATCCCGACGTCATCGAGAGCGTCTCCTTCACCGGCGGCCCGTCGGTGACCATCAAGTCGCACCACAATGTCGGCGGCCTGCCGGCGCGCATGAACATGCAGCTGGTCGAGCCGCTGCGCGAACTGTTCAAGGACGAGGTGAGGGCACTGGGCAAGGAACTCGGCCTGCCCGAAAGTTTTATTGGCCGCCATCCGTTCCCTGGACCAGGCCTTGCCATCCGCTGCCCCGGCGGTATCACCCGCGAAAAGCTCGAAATCCTGCGCGAGGCCGACGCCATCTATCTCGACGAGATCCGCAAGGCCGGCCTCTACGACGCCATCTGGCAGGCTTTCGCCGTGCTGCTTCCGGTGCAGACCGTCGGTGTGATGGGCGACGGCCGCACCTACGAATTCGTCTGCGCCCTGCGCGCCGTGACGTCCGTCGACGGCATGACCGCCGACTTCTACCACTACGACATGGCTTTCCTCGGCGCGGCGGCCACCCGCATCATCAACGAAGTCCGCGGCATCAACCGCGTCGTCTACGACGTGACGTCAAAGCCGCCAGGCACCATCGAGTGGGAGTGATTCAGGCCCACTCAAACGCCGCCGAAAACACGCCATTGTACGCCATAACTATTTGACAACACATATAAACCCATTCGGCGACAATCGGTGCGCAGAGATTGGATTGACGGACCGGCTGAGGGACCTTCCGCATATTGGTAGCTCAGATTTTTCGAAGTACCGTCAGATCCAATGAGGCTCTGACGGTATTTTTTTATGCCTTAAGGAATTGAAGATAAAACAAAATTTCTGCCGAAGAGCCTCGAAATTGTACTGACGGTACTTTTCAGGAGGTAGCGGGGAATGCTGACGGACGTCGCCCTTAAAGCCCTGAACCAAAAGAGAACATCTACAAGATTGCGACGGCATGTATGTTCGCGTCATGCCCAGTGGCGCGATCTCCTTTCGGCTGGATTACAGGCTCAACGGAGGCCGCGAGACGGTCTATCTTGGCAGGTATGGACGGGACGGAATCTCGCTTGCCTCAGCCGGGAGAAGTGTCTCGACGCGAAGCGCGCTATTGGCGAGTGACGGTCGCCGGCGATAGAAAAGCAGCGCGACAAGCGCCGAGTTGTCACCCCGGTCTCCGGCCGACTTCAGCGCCGAAATGGCTACCAAACCAAAGCGATGCCCGGGCCTCCAAGGCCTCTTCTTATTCCGGCCAAGCCGGCCCGGAGCGCCGCATTCACTCACATCCCTTGAACCTGAGTGCAGAGTTGCCGCATCGAAGCCATTTGAGCAGCCGAGTTCGCGCCCGAACCCGTGCTGGTGCTGGCGGTCGTATCGCCAGCTGTATTCGAGGATCCCGACGTGCCGGTGGTTGTACCCGAACCAGTGCTGTTGCTGGCCGTGGTGTTACTGCCGGTCGAACCAGAGCTGCCTGAAGTGCCGGTGGCTGTGCCAGAGCCGGTGCCGATACTCGCCGTTGTATCACTGCCGGTCGAAGCCGAGCTACCTGACGTGCCGGTCATTGTGCCAGAGCCAGTGCCGTTACTGGCCGTCATCCTCGAGCAGTCGGAGCGAACCTGTGCCTGCTGTTCAGAGCTCAGGGACGACCAGTTCTTGCGGATCTCATCCTGCGACAGAAGTCTTCCCGAATTGGCGTCGCTGAAGAATGAGCCGGAGAGCTTGCTGTCCCAGCCGCTCGGGATACCGCTTTGGCCGGAGCCGGACGTAGAGCTCATACTGGACCCGGCCGATGAGCCGGACGTTCCGTTCGTGCCGCTGGATGTTCCCGACGACTGCGCCAAGGCCGCGGTGGCGAGACAGAGAGAGATCGCTGTAGCTGTCAAAATCTTACGTTTCATGTGAGTCTCCTTTGGGGTTCGACGCCGTTGCGGCGTCGAATCCTAATCCCGAGGAAAGGCACTTGTTCCTGTAAAGAGTGGAATTCGATGTCATGATCCTTGTGCACCAGCCTTGGCCTCGAATGCGATGCCGGAGCGCTTCAACGACGACTGACGCCTCAGGCGAGAGCTGTCCGCTACTGGGTGTTAGAGGCGATATGCGGAACGCTTCCCGAATAGTTGGGTGCCACCATCGGGTAATTGCGAGGCAGGTTCCATTTGGTTCGGTAATCGTCCGGATTCATGCCCAGTCGGCCAAGGTGCGAACTGCGTCGGGTCTCGGTTAGAGACAGGAGGGTGGCCTTTGCCGCGGCGTATAGCTCGACATGCGGAGCTCGTCTCGACCGCGCACACTCAATATGTTTTACGATGACGCCCCCCAGATGTCATATGAGCGAATGCCTTTCCGGCGAAATAAATTGCTCCCAGCAGGTCGACGCTCAGCACCTTCAGCCAGCCCGCTCTAGTGAATGCCTCAATGGTTAAAGATTATCAGGCCGGCGCGTTGTTGACGATTATTACCAACCTGCCGAACGCGTGAGCGCAAGTCGACAGCACCGTGATAGCGGCCTCCCCGGCGCGCCCCTTGTCGAACCGATGCGCGCCTTCTCGACCTTGCCTCCACCCACGTCGGCTCACCCGTGCACCTTCGGTGCCCAACCGCATGGCGATGGCCAGTCCAATGCCGCTTGCAGCACCGGTTACAATGCAGTCTTGTTATCCAGGCGCATCGGGTTCGACCTCTTTCTGGGGAGCAGCAAGTGGTTCAGTCCAGCCTTCAGCGACCCGATCCACGCTCAGCAGGCTGCGCGCATAATCCTGTTGCGCGCGAACAATGGCATCGTCTTGCTGTGAGGGAAGAAAGACCGGCAAAGCAAGGCAGACACTTTGTGTGGCCAACAGCTTGTTCCAGTTCGCGATCAGCGCCTTGAAAGCGCGCCCCACCGCCCTCGGATTTCGGTCGAGGTCATAGAGGCCGAGCGGATTGATCCGTCCGTTGTTCTCCCGAAGCGCACTGTCCCAGTCCACCTGATCCGTCAGCGAGTACCAGGTGAAGCCTACGATGGGGATGCCATCGTTGCGGATCCGCAGCACGTTGGCCCACTCTTTCCACAGCCAATAGACGGCCTCGTCTCCATTGGGGCCTTCGCTGATGTTGGTCTCCGTATGCATTACGGGAAGCCGGTAGCGGTTGAAGTACTGCCGCGTGATCTCGTCATAGCCAAACACCTCGCCGGACCCGGACGTCGTTCCGTCTGCCCAAACCCGATGTTCGTTGGTCTGGTAATAGTCGGTGCCCATCACGCAATGCCTGCGCAGATGGCTTTCCAGGAAGAAACTGTATTCTTCGGCCGTCATCCCGTTTTCGAGAAGATAGCGATAGGTGTGCGCGTCGACGTCATGACCGTAGTTGAGGTCAAGCGACAGGAAACGCTCGCTGTTGAACCGTTCCGCTCTGCCGACCGCCTCGGGAGAATCGGCGTGGAAGTATTCCGAGGATTCGCTCTGAATGAAGATGGCGTCCGGCCGCACCTCGAGAATCGCCCGCATGGCAAGCACGTTCGCCTTCACGATGTGCTTGAGGGCGGTGACGAAAGCAGTGTCGCTGCTCAGTTGTTCGTTCCACCATCCCCAGCGGGCCGAAAAGGTGGCGCAGATGAACATCTCATTTATTGGGGTGAAGAGCTGGATCCACGGATAGCGCATCGCGAAATCCCTGGCGTAGTGCTCGAATAGTGTCGGAAAATCCGGGTTCTGGAAGTTGCCAATCCAGTCCGGCACGCCAAAATGGCAAAGGTCGACGATCGGAAGAATGTCTTTCGCCTTCAGGTCCGCGAAGGTCTCATCGGCGAATGCCCAATCATAACGTCCGTCACCCAGCCATGTTTTGTGGATGGGAGGTCCGTAGCGGAGGAAATGCACCCCGAGATCCTGGACCAGTTCGAAGTCGGTGCGCCATCGTTCGTAGAAGCGGCATTTTTCCATTTCGTCGACGCGCTCCCGGCCTTGTCGAATGGTGGGGGTGCTGTTCTCGATGCCGGTGGCAAACATGAACGTGAACATTGATGGTCCTTAGCCAAGGCGGAGATGCCCGCGCTTGGTCAAACGTTCAGTGCTCGACGCAGTTCCTGCAAGACTGCTTGTCAAGTTCGGTAGGCGCCTGACAACCACGTGCCTGAAATTGGCGGAATTCTATCCCACGGTTCAAGCGAGCAGCTTGCGCCGAACATGGTCGGACTATGCTGGACGGAGATGTCGGCTTCGGGCCAGACCAGTTGGCGTCAAACGGGTCTTTGCGAGTGAAAGCGGTACGGCAATTTCTACGAGCTCTACGCGATCGCCGCCGCCGTCCTTGGAGGGTTCTCGTTGCGGGGCGGGGAAGGCTCAATCATTGGTGTGGTGCTTGGAACGATCTTGCTGCAGGTGCTTCAGAACCTTGTCAATCTTCTAGGCATTCCCTCCTCACTCAACTTTGCCGTGAGTGGATCGGTGATCCAGATCGGGGTACTGGCCGACCAGGAATACACAGAGTTTCGAAAGCGCCGCGAATTGATGCGGGGCCGGCTCGCAACCGCCGAAGGTAGGCTGTGATGCCCGAGCCGGTGAAATAGGTTGTTCGCGGCAGTTTCGATCGCCGACCGGTTGGCTGCTTGCGCCCGGGGGGCAGCCGAAGGCCGGGATCTAAAACGCCGCAATATTGCCTCTCGAGCGGCTCCTGCTTCGAAGGCAGTCGCCGCAATGTCGATGCAGTCGGCTCATGATGTGCCGAGTTTCGATCTCGCATGGCGATGTAACTTATGCGATCAGCCCGTACTGCCGTGCCTTGTTGCGCAAGAACGGCAGACCGTTGCCCATTACAACCGCTTCACTCTCGGCCACCGGACGCCACACGCTGAGGCCAAACGCCAGACGCGGATCCATGTTGATGAAGCTCTCCATCGCGAGCCCGCCCTTGAAGCCGATCGCGGCCAGCGTCGCGAACGTCTCATCCCAATTGCAATTGCCCTCGCCTGGGGTGCCGCGATCAGACTCGGAGAGGTGGATATATTTGAGGTAATCGCGGGCGACGATAATACCGTTGCCCATACCTTTCTCCTCGATATTCATGTGGTAGGTATCAAGGTGCACGAACATATTGTCGGCGCCGACTCTCTCGATTAGTGCCACCGCCTGAGCCGCGGTGTTGATGATGTGGTTCTCGTAGCGGTTCACGGCTTCAACACCGAGTTCGATGCCGCGAGACTTGGCTTGCGCGGCGGCGGACGTCATCACTTTCGCAATGTTATCAAGTTCGTC
This sequence comes from Mesorhizobium sp. M0001, assembly GCF_040324255.1. Lineage (NCBI taxonomy): Bacteria > Pseudomonadati > Pseudomonadota > Alphaproteobacteria > Hyphomicrobiales > Phyllobacteriaceae > Mesorhizobium > Mesorhizobium sp. M0001. The sequence continues at coordinate 41,193 of NZ_JAMYVS010000022.1, read as the reverse complement.
CTGCGTAGGTGGCACGCCAGTACGCTCGCCGATGCCGCCATAGATTACGCCGCATAGCGCCTGGGCTCCGATGTCGGACGTCTTGTCGATAGCCACCTTGAGAAAGTCAATCGCCTCCTGTGGGTGGCGCGATGCCCACGCATATTCGGGCAACCCTAGCGAGCACACCGCCTGCATGCCATTTGCCGCCAGCAGCTTGCGGGTGTGATCGGCATCGCAAGAAAATGGATCGGCCAGCGAAATTTCAATGAAATCGAGATCGTATTTTTTCACCGCCGCTACAGTGTGCTCGGCGCCCTCTACGGACCAACCACTCGTCCACATGCTCGTATGAACGCCAAAACCCTTCATCGTGTTATCCTCATGAAATTGAGCTGCCCGGCAGCCCACCGCAAGATCATGACGCCGATCAGCATGATGCCCCAAATGGCTGTGGCCAGGTGCTGGCTGGCGCCCAAGAGATTCAGTCCCGAAGAAAGCAACTGCAAAACGATGAGGGCTAGGAAGACCGAAACGACCTTGCCGAAGCCGCCAAACGGATTCACCCCGCCCAAGAAGCAGGCAAGCACCGTAATCAGCACATAGGACTCGCCATGGCCGACACGGACGGAATTGAATCGTGCCATCATGATAATGCCGGCCAACGCACACATGGCGCCAGACAGCGCGTAGATCAGAATGATCACGCGTCGCGTCGAGATGCCGGAATAGCGCGTCGCCTCGATGTTGGAGCCGACCATATAGTTTGAAAAGCCAAGCCTGGTTCGGGTCATCAAGACATGCCAGACGATGACTGCGCCGAGCAGTATCAGCAGCGGGACAGGAATGCCGACGATGCTGCCGTGGCCGAGCGGCTGGATGAATTCGGGAAAGCCCGAAATATCGGCGCCGCGGGTCAGAAACTCGCCAAGGCCGCGCAGGAAAATCATCACCGAGAGCGAGACGAGGATGGGGTGCGCGCCGGTATAGGCTATCACCGGGCCCATGACCAAGCCGCTTGCCGTGCCAACGCCGACCGCAAGAACGGAACCGAGTAGAAAGGCATAGATGCTTGCGTCCGGTCCTCCGTTGGCCTGAAGAACCCAGGCGAGCGTGAGGCCGCAGAGATTGGCCGTGAACGTCACGGCGAGATTGATGCCGCCCGAGATGATCGGCATCAACATCGCGAGTGTAAGCAGTCCAAGTTCAGGCAACTGGAAGGCCACCGATTCAAAGGTAGCTTTGGACAGGAATCGCGGCGAGAGAGATCCGAAGAATGCAATCACCAAAATCAATGCCAGCAAAAGTCCGATATTCTCGGCGCCCAACGTGCCGGCAAGACGGCGCAAGAATCCGTGCCGTAGCGCTCCAGTTTCGAGCACGCGCTGCGTCATGTACCCATCCTCTGCCGCAAGCCCGCGAGGATATGCCCGAGCGGCGCGTTGGACAGCGTGATGGCAATCAAGATGATCGCCCCGACGATCATCTTGAAAGCATAGGGAGAGATGCCGAGGAGGTTCAGCCCGTTTTGCGTCACCGACACAAGAAACACGCCAAGGATGCAACCGAGCACGGTGCCGCGCCCGCCACCCAGCCTGGCACCGCCAAGGACAACAGCTGCCAGCACGTCCAGCTCGCGCCCCACCAATGCGTTGGGCACGACTTCCTGGGAATAGTGCACCTGCACAAGTCCCGCGATCCCGGCCATCAAACCAAGCCAGCCGAAGGCAATGAAGTGCATCGCCGCGATGTTGATACCGAGGCGACGGGCGCCCTCCGGGTTATCGCCAAAAGCGTATAGCTGCCGTCCCGTGGTGGTATACCGGATAAGCCCCCAGGTGGCGGCGACACAGACCGCCATGATCGCAACCGGCAGTGTTAGCTCGGCCCAATTGCCATTCGCCTGTTGGAACTCGAAAAGCACAGTGCGATGCGTCCACCAGGCAGGCAGATTGTAGATCGATACACCGTGCGTGAAGAACATCAGCAGGCCGAAAAAAATATTGAAGGTGGCGATGGTGACAACGATTGAAATGATCTGGAAATAGTAGATGAGGCCGGCGTTCACCGCACCCAGGGCGATCCCGACGATTGCCGCCAAGGTGAGGCCGATGAACCAATCACCACCTCCCATTTGGGCTAGAGCCAGCGCCACAACGTATTGAACCACTGACGCGGCCACGGCGAAGGAGATGTCGATGCCCCCAGCGATCAACACCACCAGCAGCCCAACCGCGAAGATCAGATTTGTCGAGCTTGTGTTGAGCAGATTGAAGAGATTGGCAATGGTGAAGAATTTGTCGCTCGCAACGGAGAGACCTGCGCTCATGATGAGAAGAACCACAACGAGCCATGTCTCGGTGGGATGAGCCCGGAAGAGCTTGCCGCGGTTACGCATAGACGGCAGCTTCCAGGTCGCCGAGCGAGATGGCGTGCGGGTCGTATTCGGCGACCATCTTGCCCGCGGCCATATGGAGGATGCGGTCGGCGTTGAAATAGACCTCCGGCACTTCATCGGATATCAGCAGAATCGCCAGGCCTTCGGCAGCAAGCTTGGCGACAATCTCGAAGATGCCGGCCCGCGCGCCAACGTCCACCCCCACGGTTGGCGAATCAAGAATGATCAGTTTCAGTCCGACCGCCAGCCATTTGGCGATGGCCACCCTTTGCTGGTTGCCGCCTGAGAGCGTGGAAATCGCATCGGTCTGCCGCCCGACTTTTATCGCCAATTCCTCGATCCAATGATTGACGAGCGCATCCTTCTTCTCCGAGGAGATCAGCCCTCGATCAAGGATCTTGTCGAGCACCGGGATAACGGCGTTGTCGGCGATGGATTGAGCTTGTATGAGACCAAGGGACAAGCGGTCTTCGGAGAGATATCCAATACCCGCGCGGATTGCGTCGCGGTTGGAGTTCAGATGAAGAACCGTCCCGTTGAGTGCGATGCTGCCGCGGTCTGGGCGCAGCATGCCGAAAATCGAAAGCGCGAGTTCTGTGCGACCGGCGCCGAGTAGCCCGGTCAGGCCAAGCGTTTCACCGCGCCGTATTGTCAGCGAAACGTCGTCATAGTCGCCTGCGCGGGTCAATCGGTCGATCTTCAACACGACGGGTGATCCACTAAGGTTTCTCGTGCTCACGGTTTGGTCGAAAGTCTTGCCGGTCATTAGTTCGGTGAGGCGTGATTGGGTCATTCCGGCGGTCGGGAACACCCCAACGACCTTACCGTCGCGCAGAACGGTGACGCGACTTGAGATCTCCAGAACTTCTGCAAGGCGATGGCTGACGAAGACGATGGCCATGCCTTCATTCGAGAGTGTTCGAACGATCGCGAGCAACCGGTCTGTTTCCGATTGAGTAAGCGACGATGTGGGCTCGTCCATGAAAATAACCTTCGCATCGCCGGCGAGCGCCCGGGCGATGGCGACGATCTGACGTTGGGCGATTGCAAAGCTACGCAGAGGCGCGTCGACATCGAGGTCGGCGCCAAGCCGCGCCAACAGCCCTCGCGCCACCTCGCGAATGCGCGAATGATCGACGAGCCGAGGCATGTTGCCGAGGACAGTTCTGATCCCGATATTTTCCGCGACTGTCATTTCAGGAAACAGTGCGAGGTCCTGCCAGATGACTTCCACCCCGGCGCTGCGCGCCGCAGCCGGCGACATGATGTCGACAGACTTTCCGGCGATCGACATGTTTGCGCCGGCTAGTGGCTGACAAACGCCGGTGATTACCTTGATCAGGGTGCTCTTGCCGCTGCCGTTCTCACCGGCGATGCATTGCACTTCACCCGGGAGAACCTCGAAGGCGACATCCTGGAGGGCTCTAACGCCACCAAATGTGACGCTTATGTTGCTAAACGACAGAACCGATGGGAGGTCCTGCGTCGTAGACGCGACGAGGTTCACGGCGGGCCCTTCTGAAATGACAAGGATGGGGCGTGCCGGGATTGATCTGCCACCCCGGCACGCCAGCCATGGTCCGCCATCTAAAGCCCTAGGGCTGCAAGACCATCGACCGTTTCGACCGTGATAGGCTGCACAGCGTCCACGATGATGGTGCCGGTTTTGAAGTCAGGGTGAACGACACCCAGACCTTCGATCGTCATGCCGTCGGTGATTTCACCGCCGCCCGCCAGAAAATCAGCCATCGTTACGAATACTTTGCCCGCTTCCAGAGGATTCCACATATAGCCGCCGTCAATAATGCCGGATTTGAGCATTGCGCTGCCTTGGCTAGGCGAGAATGAACCGACAAGAACCACCTTGTCACCAAGCTTCTGCTCCTCGATCGCGCGTCCGGCGCCGATCGGTCCCTGACTGCCGAACGTCAGGAAGCCGCCGAGGTCAGGATTGGCGGCAAGCACATCCAGAGCCGTCTTTCGGCTGTCATCGGCGCTCTCGGCGACGCCATATCTGTCGCCAACCATCTGCATGTCGGGAAAGTTCTTCTTCAGGTAGGCGATTGCAGCATCGGCCCAGGCATTGTGTGCGGGCACAGTAAGAGAACCTACGTACACCACGTACTTGCCTTTGCCGCCCATTTTCTCGGCAAATAGCTTGGCATGGGCCTCACCGAAACCAACGGCCGAGACCATTTCGAAGTCCCAATCAGCGTTCACCTGGTCTGGCGATTCATGGGTTATGACCTTGATGCCCGTGTCGCGCGCCTTTTTTAGAACCGGCTCGAGAACGTTTGCATCATTCGGCACGACGCCAATTACGCTGACGCCCTGAGCTATCAGGTCTTCGATCGCGCGGACCTGAAGTGCCGGGTCGGCGCTGGTCGGCCCGACCATGAAGCCGTCGTCGCCAAGCTCTTTCGACTTTTCCTTTATTCCCGTTTCCATGGCATTGAACCAGGGAATGCCGCCGATCTTCACGACGACTCCAACCTTGACGTCCTTTGCCAGCGCAGCATTCATTGTGGCGACCGAAAGGGCTGCGCCGAACGCTGCCGCGAGTATAGTTCTTGCTAACATTTAATTCCTCCCTGATTGACGAGTTTTTGAGTTGCCTATTGCCCATGTCGGCTTTGTTTGGCCCACCCCTTTGTGCCCGACGGCATTGACGCACTCGGCGCCGCATTCCTCCCAGAACGCGCCATAAAAGACTTTGAATGCCGGCCGGTCAAGGTGCTAAATAGATTTAGCAAGGCGGTCACGCCACCAGCGTCTAAAAACATTTCTCGATTGATGTAAACGATCCGCCCTTTCGCACTCAGGCTGCACCCGTAGAAAGGACATGCGATCCCCCGCGAGCCTTGGGTGGAGGCGGTGCTACCCAGATCCGAGGTGCTGATGAACGGAGTTGAACTTCTGCAACGATGTCTCGTGACAAAGAATTGCTAGTGGTCGATGCTCGATTTGGATGCCGAATCCCAATCTTCCTGGGCGCCGTCATGCTCTCCGGTTCGCCCAAAGCTGGTCGGTACGGTCACCAGCGGAAAGTGGTCTATCGAATAATTCTCCAGAAGCGAAAATCCTTCAGCAATCATCACCTCGACATTCTGTCGGACCATGGTCACATCGAAGGGCAAATGCGCCGCGAATGGATCCCAGTCGAAGCTTCCGACAACAACCCGTCCAAGCTCACTTGAGGCTAGCGTCGAAGTGAACCGCAATGTTCCTTCAAGTGCGGTCACGCCGTTGACGAACATACCTGAGGGCAGATGCCCAAGCTGAGCGTATCGTGCAGCGAGAGACCGAGCAGCGTTGGTCGGTGCGTATCCGCAGCAGTCAATCGTGCCCGGGCCCGTAACAATCCCATGCGCTGCCAGCGCATCGTGAAAACCCAGCAAACGGCTACGTGTTGCGTCATCATCGCTGACCCCGCCAAAGAAGAAGAGATCTTCGGTGGAGCCCCCTCGTTCTTTCAATTTCTGAACAATGATCTCTGTGAGCGCCTTGGCGCCCCCGTAGTTGTCAGAAACAACTGAGGGAGCCCGGCGGCCTGGCAGATCGATGTTGATGCACCGGACGCCCGCTGCCCGGCACAGATCATTCAGCGGATCGGGGTCACGAACGCCCGCAAGGAAGAGAAATTCCACCTGCTGGGCCAGCAGGGTTTCCGTCACACTCAACTCGTTATCAGGATTGCGATGGGTGCTGACGACGATCGGGCACAAGCGGTGGACGCGGGATTCCGCTTCAAAGGCTTCGGCCAATCCGGCGAAGAAGCGATTGCGGTAATGTGGCAAGATCATTCCAGCGAGCCCGGATCGGGAAAGCCGCAATCCTCGTGCCTTGAGGTTGACAGCATAGCCAAGCCGCTCAGCCCAATCGAGGATGGTCGCTGCGGTTTCCGCCTTGATCCGGTGCTGTTGCCACGAGCCATTGAGGACGAGACTAACCGCTGTCGGGGACAACTTTGCCGCCACCGCGATGTCATAAATCGTTGACTTGCGCCGGACAGACTTTCTCGCCATTCGTGACGCTCCTACTAGCAGATGCAGTAGACGCTAGTGCGGGGTCAAGGCAACATCTCTAAATTGCGTCAAACGGTTTGGAGGAGCGACCCCACGGAAGGACGCGGCCTCTCGTGCCTCCGGTCCGGTCTCCCTGATTGTCTCGATCGTTGCAATGACAGCGCCAGGGAAATCGGCAGATTTGGGATTTTCCCTGAAGCTTTCGTTCAGCGTCCCTGGAGACACCAACCCCAGTGTTTCGGCTTTGGTCTCCCCGATGATCAATCACCTTGCAAAGGTCGACGAGAAGTTTCGATCAGTTTGGAGCCCACCGTTGGCGATGGTCGGGCGCACGCGTCACGATCGAGTCCTCCGTTTCAATAGCGGGAAGATGAAGCTTTGGGTTTCTGAGTCTCTATCTGGCCCCAAAAGGGTGCTGCCGGATGCGCCTTCGTCTCCGGGCGTTGTTTGCGTACTTGGCCGAGGTGCCCTTGCTTGGCAAGTTCCTTCCGCGACAAGGGTCTGCTCGACAGCATTTTCGTCGCTATTGCCAATGCGGAGCCCCGGAGGATCAAAACCGGTTAGCAGCATGATGCCGACGGTTCAGAGCAAGCGACTCAGATTCCCGATTTGCTCAGAGTCTCCCAGCCTGTGGCTCTCCGTGCAGCAGGCCTTGAGCGTCTGGCTCGACCTTTTTGAAAGCTCGCCTCCAATCGGTGGACGAGTTTGGCGGCAAGGCTAGTCGTCTCCATCGGTGTTATGATCGATGCCAGGGAGGCCGCCTGGACCATGGCGTGAACTCATTGCCGTATGCTGGCAGTGCAAGGCAATGAACTGACTGCACAACATGTAGGTGCATTCGTGGATCAAATTTCCAGATAGCCAAGCAGCGCGCGTATCTCGATTAGGTGGCAAGGAGTTGCGAAAGCTATGTTCGCAGTTTGAGAATCGTCCGATATGCCGCACAACGATGCCGGCAAGACGAGCCGAGAATGATCTGACGCAATGTTCAGATCCAAGAAGGACGGTTACCTGTGGCCCAGAAAGGAATCACACTAAAGGACGTTGCCGCAGCGGCTAAGGTGTCGCGCGCCACGGCCGCCCGGGCGCTCAACAGCTATGGTTACGTTGGCGACGAGACGGCGCTCCGCGTGGTTGAGGCAGCCGAAAGGCTGGGCTATCGGGCCAACCTCGTCGCGCAGGCGCTGCGCAGCGGACAATTGCCGATCATAGGCTTCGTGCCCGGCGATATCCAGAATCCGTTCTTCGCCCGAATCGCGCACGACATAGAGGTGGAACTGCGCAAGCACCGCCACAATCTTCTGATTGCCAGCAGCGAGGAGAATGTAGAACAGGAGAAAGAACTGCTTGAGAGCCTTCGCTCGCTCAGCATTCGCGGCTTCATCCTTGCCCCAACGTCTGCAACCGACAGCCAGCATATTGTGCAACTGGCCCGCGAAGGCGCACCGATCGTGCTCATCGACCGCGTGGTAAAGGACCTGCAATGCGACAGCGTCGTCGTCGACAACGAGGGCGGGGCACGCGAGGCAGTGGACTATCTGGTTGGCAACGGTCACCACCGGATCGGTCTTTTGCGCGACGAGTCACGCATCTTTACGGCACAGGAACGCTTGGCTGGCTACCAAAACTCGCTCCACTCGCATGGGATCGCAATCGATGAAGCGCTCATCGGCGTATCGCGCTCGACCGTGGAGCACGCCATCGAAGCCACGATCCGCCTGTTCAGCCGGCGCAATCGCCCGACCGCACTGTTCACGGTGGACAGCCTCATGACGCAAGGCGCGCTTCTTGGCCTGCGTTCAATGGGGCTCTCGATTCCGCATGATGTGTCGGTGGTTGGCTTCGATGACTTCAACCTCGCCACGTTCACCGATCCGCAGATAACGGTCGTGGCGCAACCCATCTCCGAGATCGGACCGCTCGCCGCCAGATATCTGCTGGAGCGGCTTGCCGGCAAAAAGGTTGCACCGCGCCGTACCCGATTTCAGACCCGCTTGATCGTACGCGGATCGGTTGCCCGGCGCGCTGTGCGCTAAAGAGCAAACCCCTCGATTTCGGAGAATTTCGTCTAAAGGACTTGCCATTGGCGAAATTGCGTGCCCATTATTGCTTGTGAGATCGATCTCACATCGGAAAAACGAGCTAGACGGCCCACCGACGCCTAAGGCGGGCTAGAGGCCTGTCACATGCGAAATACAAGGAAAACGTCATGCTGAACTTCGATAGGGACCGCTTCGTGAAGATCCAAAGCGGGGCCGTCGCCGTCGCAGGTGAGGTTCGCTCACTCATGCGCACACTGCTGGCAGATGGCGTCGAGCGGCTGTTTTTCATGGGCACCGGCGGCGTGCAGCTTCTAACCTTGCCCGCGATCGAGTTGGCGCAGCGCTGTTCTACCTTCCCGGTGAGCGGTGCCTATCCGGCGCAGGTCGTGATCGATCCGCCCGCCGGTCTCGACAGCAAGGCCGTGGTGGTCATCCCGTCCTTGTCGGGCACGACCAAGGAAGGCGTCGAGCTCATGGCCTTTCTGAAAAAACGTGGTGTGCGCACGATTTCGCTCACCGGCCATTCGGATACGCCAATCGCACGGGAGGCTGACCACAATTTCACGAACTTCGCCGAAGACGACACCTCGTCGGAATCCTTCTACCTGCAGACGCTGCTGATCGTCCTGGCCCTGCTGGAAGAGCGAGGCGAATATGATGATTTTGATGGCACTGTCGCCGAACTCAAACTGCTGCCGGATCTGCTTGCCGACGCCAAGGCTGCCTTTGAGGACAGGGCGGCCGAACTGGCCCAGACAATCAAGGACGATACCTATCACATCTTCACCGGCGCCGGCTCGGTGTGGCCGGAGGCACACTATTACGGCATGTGCATCCTCGAAGAGATGCAGTGGATTCGCACCCGCCCGGTGCACGCCGCCGACTTCTTCCACGGTACGCTCGAGTTGGTCGAGCCGGGCGTCAGCGTTTTCGTGTTCAAGGGCGAAGATGCCCTTCGGCCCCTGGCCGACCGGGTCGAGAACTTCGCCAGGCGCTACACGGACCGCGTTCGCACGCTGGACGCGGCCTCGGTCAAGTTGCCGGGCATCTCCGCAAAGGTCCGCGGCATGATCTCGCCGGTTCTGCTCGCCACCTTGCTCGAGCGGCTGAGCGCCCATCTCGAGGTGCTGCGCAACCACCCGCTGACCACCCGTCGCTACTACAAACGCGTGGAATATTGATCCCCTCTTACCTCTGAAGGAGCTATCCATGAAACGTTCGCTGCAAGTCGTGGCGGTCACGGTGGCCGCGGTATCATCATTGGGGTTGTCGATAAGCGGCAGTTCCGCCGCTTCGCCGGCTGTCACGGCCGACCCAAACGCCAAGGTGGAATACACCGGCACGCTTTCGGTCCTGACCAAGTTCGGGCTGCAACAGCTGTCGCCCTATTTCGTCAACCTGGCACAGGCCTATGAGAAGCTCCATCCGGATGTGAAGGTCGAACTTATCCAGGAGAGCGACGACAGCGTGAAGGGCAAGACCAAGACGCTGGTCGCTTCCAACTCGCTGCCCGATATCTATTTCTCCTGGACAGGCAGTTGGGGTGGCAATTTCGTGCGCGGCAATCGCGCCGTTGATCTCACGCCCGTCATTGCTGCCGATACCGAGTGGGGCAAGTCGCTGTCTCCAGCCGCCGTCAAGGCGTTCCAGTACAACGGCAAGTTCTATGGCATTCCGCTTTACCAGGATGCCAAGTTCATGGGCTACAACAAGCAGATCTTCGCCAAGCTCAGCCTCAAGGCACCCGCCACTTTCGAGGACTTGCTGACCAGCTGCGACGCCATCCGCAAATCCGGCGTGACACCGATCTCCTTCGGCAACAAGGAGGCTTGGCCGGCGATCCACTTTGCAGGCCAGCTGCTCGCCTACAACGTGCCGCAGGCAACGCTGGAACGCGACTTCGATCCGGCCACCGCCCAATACAGCGATCCAGGCTATGTCGCAGCACTCAAGCAGTTCAGCCAGCTTGTCGAGCGCTGCACCGATGGCGCCGGCGTCAACGGCACATCCTATGCCTCGGCTCTCCAGGCCTTCACCAACGCGCAGTCGGCCATGTACTACCAGGAGATCATCGAGTTCGATCAGGCCGCCACGCCGGAGTCGGCGTTAAAGCCCGCCGATTTCGGATTCTTCCGGCTGCCGGTGCCCGCCGGCGCCAAGGGTGACGCCAGGTCGATCGAGGGCGCGCCGGAGGGCTACATGATCAATGCGGCATCGAAGAACATCCCGCTGGCGATCGATTTCATGAAGTTCGTGACTTCGAAGGAAAATGCGCAGGTGCTGTCTGCGCCACCCTATGGCCAGCCGAGCGCCACCATCGGCGGCGCCTCGGAATCGAACATGAGCGCGGCTGTGGTCGATGGCCTCAGGGATATCAACGCCGCCTCATACCTCATGCCCTGGCTGGATACGGCCAACCCACCGCGCGTCGCCGCCGTCTGGCTGTCCAGCCTGCAGGCGCTGGCGGGCGGCTCGATGACGCCCGAGCAAGTGATGGACGAGGTGCGCAAAGCCGCATCCGCGGCCAAATAAAGCAGGCGAGCATGGCAAGGGCCTCGGACACAGTGGACAGCGGCGCCGACATCGGAGTCGCCAGGCCGCAACGGCCAAAGAGCCGGCGGGCCTGCTTCGCCAACCTGTTATCGTTGCGATGGGCGGCGATCGCGCTCATCCTCATCGGCTGGTTCGTCTATTATCCGATCGTCGACAATTTCATCGTCAGCACCACCGACCAGGACATCTACACCGGCGAGGTCACCAATGTCGGCCTCGCCAACTACGACCGGCTGCTGCATGACCCGGTCGTGCTGCTGGCGCTGTGGAACAACTGCCTCTACGCTCTCATCTCCGTCATCTTCCAGGTCTTCGGCGCGTTCCTGCTGGCGGCCATTATCGAGGACCTGAAAAGCGAAAGCTGGCGCCGGCTGTGGCGCGCCGTCTATTTCGTGCCGTCGGCAATCTCGATCACAGTGACCGGCCTGCTGTTTTATTTCATCTACCAGCCGCAGATCGGCTTGCTGGATGCCGCGCTCAGCCGTGTTGGACTGAGCCAGCTCGTCATGCCTTGGCTCGGCAATGAGCACACCGCCATCTATGCCATCATCGCCATGAGCCAATGGCAGGGTTTTGGCTATTCGACGCTGCTGTTCGCCATTGCCATCCAGAAGATCCCGCGCGACCTCTACGATGCCGCAACGATCGACGGCGCGGGTCCGCTTCGCCGCCTGTGGAGCATCACTTTTCCGCTCACCCGGGAAATGACGGGATTGATGATCATCGTCACCATCACGGGCGCGTTCCAGGTGTTCAACGAGGTTATGGTGATGACCGCAGGCGGGCCCAACAACAGCAGCCAGGTGCTGGGCACGTGGCTCTACCAGAAGGCCTTCATCGAGGACAATTTCGGCTATGGCGCGGCGATCGCCGCCGTCATCTTCATGTTGACCATGCTCACAGGTGCGGCACAGCTCTGGTACACCAAGCGCCGCCGGGTGCAGCTATGAGTGCGATGGTCGCAGCCGGTCGCAGCCGGCACGTCAATGTGTGGTCGGTCATCGCCAGGACGTTGCTCTATTCATTCCTGGTCTGCCTTGGTGTCGTCGTCATCTATCCGCTGATCTGGATGGCGCTGAGCGGCTTCAAGGACAATGCGCAGATCTTCGACGATCCCTTCGCCCTGCCCACCCATTGGTCGTGGAACAATTACGTGCAGGCATGGAACCAGGGCGTGCGTGGCTACGTGACAGTCTCGGTGCTGGTGACCATCGCTTCGGCCATATGCACCGTGCTGATCAGCGCCTGGACGGCCTTCGGCCTGACCCGCACGAAGATGCCGGCAAAGCCGCTGGTTATCGCCATCGTTCTGGGCGGCTTGATGCTGAGCCCCACGGTGGCGATCATTCCACTGGTGAAGATGTTGCAGGCGCTCGGTCTCTACAACACCTACTGGGCGCTGATCATTCTCTACACGGCGTTCCGGGTGCCGTTCACCACCTTCCTCATCCGCGCCTACATGCTGGATCTGCCTGAAGACATCGACGAGGCGGCGACGATGGATGGCGCCAGCGAGGGTCAGATCTTCTGGCGCATCACCTTGCCGCTGTGCCGGCCGATCATCATTTCCTGCGTCATCCTGCACGTCCTGTTCGCCTGGAACGAATATCTCTTCGCGATGATCTTCACGAGCGGCTCGGATGTGCAGACGCTGCCGGTCGGACTGACGTCGATCATGGCAACCCACGGGACCAACTATGCCGTGGTGTTCGCGGCCATGACGATCTCGGCGCTGCCTATCGTGATCGTGTTCTTTGGCGCGCAACGCTACTTCATCCGTGGCTTGGCCGAAGGCATCGGCAAATAACAATTCCCGAAAGGAGCCTTCATGCCGCAGCTCGCTGCTCATCAGCTGATCGGAGCCAATTTCAGCTTCCAGCACTTCCCCTTCGATGAGGTCGCCAGGACGATCCGAGGCTTTGGCCTGCGCGAGATCGAGCTGTGGGGGATTGCCCAGCATCTGGACCTGTTCCACGCCACGGACGCACGTGTCGAATCCGTTCGCCGGGTACTCGCCGACAACGAGCTGTCGGCCTGGTGCTTTACGCCTGAGCAGGTGTTGTATCCAATCAACATTGCCTCCGGCGACGCCGCACTGCGCCAGGACAGCATCGAGCGGTTTTGCCGTGCAGCCGACATCTGCGCGGCGCTTGGCGCCCGCTATCTCTTCCTGACGCCCGGCCGGGGCTACGAGAGCGAACCCCGGCAACCGGCATGGGACCGCGCGGTCGGTTCGATCGGCGAGATCGCCCGGCGCGCCGCCGCAAACGGGGTGCGCTGCCTGCTCGAGCCGTTGCAGCGGTTCGAGAGCAACCTCGTCAATGATGCGGCAGGCCTGCGCCAAATGCTGGACGAGGTGGGCGCTGAAAACATCGACGTCGTGCTGGACACTGTCGCCATGGCCACGGCCGGCGACACCGTGGCCGGCTATGTCGACCTGTTCGGCTCGCGGCTGGCGCATGTCCATCTGGTCGACGGCACACCAGGCGGGCATCTGGTGTGGGGGGATGGTACGCTGCCGCTCGGCCACTATGTCAGCGAGCTCGCGCGCCTGGGCTATGCCGGAAAGTTCACCTTCGAGCCGTTCGGCAACGGCTCCTACGCGCTCGATCCGGTAAAAGCCTGGACACGCTGCCTTGGCGCCATCGCGCCATACCTCAATCGCGCAACGGTGCCGGCATGAGGTCGAAGAAGCTTATCGCGGTCGGGGACAATTGCCTTGATGCCTATTTGACCAACAACTTGATGACGGTGGGCGGCAATGCCTTGAATGTCGCGGCGCAATGGCGGCGCAACGGCTGGTCCGCGCGCTATTTCGGCGCCGTCGGGAACGATCCCGAAGGCGACGTGGTGCTTGCCGAGCTGGCAGGTGCCGGCCTATCCCCGGACGACGTCGAACGGCGTCCCGGCGATACGGCCGTCACCTTGCTGCGCGATGAATCCGGCGACCGGAAGTTCCTGCACGAATCCTTCGGTGTGGGCGAAAACTTCATGCCGGCGCCCGCGCATTATGCGGTCATCGCCGCGGCCGACTGGGTGCATCTCGGCACCAACGCCAACAAGCACCTCGTCCAACGATTGGTAGCGGACCATGTGCCGTTCAGCGTCGATCTATCAACCGCCCATATGGCGCTGCCGCTCGACGGTGTCCCGCTTTTGTTTGCGTCCGGACCGGACGATGTCGATGTTCCCATCGAGCCGTCGCTGGGCGCGCTCAGGAAGGCCGGCGCAAGGCAGGTGGTTTTGACCTGTGGTCGACGCGGCTCGTACTTCGACGATGGCACGAATGTCGTGCATGCGCCGGCGACGCTTGTCGATGTCGTGGATACGTGTGGCGCCGGCGACAGTTTTATTGCCACCTTCCTCGCCGGCTTCCATTTCGGCGGCCTTGGCGCCCTGGAGGCATTGCACAGGGCGTCGATCGCGGCGGCACAGACCTGCACCCATCTCGGCGGGTTTCCTCAGAGACCGCGTCCGATACCCGATTGGCTGCGAGCCAAATATGCCAGCTTCATTGTCGATGCGCAGGGAGCCCAAGCGTGAGTACACTTCGTTTGCGGCAGCCTGCGGTCGCGCTTGCATCTGACCGGTCGTTTTGGCTGCAGGACATTACCGCCGCCCCTGCGACCGAGCCATTGCGAGGCGACGAGCGCGCCGACGTGGTGATCGTCGGTGGCGGCTATACCGGTCTGTGGACCGCGCTGCGGATCCTTGAACTGGCGCCGCAAACGCGGGTGGTCATCCTTGAAGCCGATCTGTGCGGATCGGGGGCCTCGGGGCGCAACGGCGGTCAGGTCCATTCATGGTTCGCCGAAATCGACCAGATCAGTGCGGTCGTCGGTCTCGAGGAAGCGCGCCTGCTGTGCGCCGACACGGTGGCATCGATCGCGGAGCTGAAGGCGCTGCAGCAAAACGGCACCATAGACATGGACCTGAGGCTGGACGGATGGTTGTGGACCGCAAGCTCCATTGCGCAGGAAGGCGCCTGGGAGACCGCCGTGGCCTTGACGGCGGCTGTTGGAGAAAACCGTTTCAGCCCGCTGACGGCCGAGGACATTCAACGCCGCACCGGTTCATCGGCCTCCTATGTCGGCGTCGTCGAGACCACCGCCGGCACGGTCCATCCCGCCAAACTTGCCATCGGATTGCGCAAGCTGGCACTGGCACGCGGCGTCATCATCCACGAGCGCAGCCCGGTCCTCGCCATCGAACCCGGCATGACATGCACGGTGCGCACGGGGCATGGCGCGGTACGGGCTGACAAAATCGTGCTTGCCGCCAACGCCTGGCTTTCGGCGCTGCCGGAACTGCGGCGGCATCTTTATGTGGTCGGCAGCGAGGTGATTGCCACTGCTGCCATTCCCGAACTGCTCGACAGCATCGGCTGGCGCGACGGTGCCTCGATCTGCGATTCCCAGGCCCAGGTGCTCTACTACCAGCGCACCATGGGGGGCAGGGTGGTCTTCGGTCGTGGCAGCGGCAACGTCGCCTTCAGTGGAAATTTCGGCGCCAGCTTCAACCGCAGCCCGGAGCACGGCCGCGACAATATGCGAGAGCTGCATCGGGTCTACCCGTCGCTGCGCGGTGTGGCGATCGAATATGACTGGTCGGGGCCGATCGACTGCGTGCCTGAACACGTTCCTGTCTTCGACCACCTGCGCGATCATCCCAATATCTTCTACGGCATGGGATTTAACGGCACCGGCATCGCGCAGACGCCGATAGCCGGACGCATTCTGGCGAGCCTGGTGCTCGAGCGAAAGGATCGCTGGAGCGAAAGTGGTCTGGTCGGCATCGAGCGGCGCATGTCGCTGCCGCCCGAGCCTTTGCGTTATCTCGGCGCCAGGCTTGTCCGCGCCGCGGTGCGCCGCAAGAACGAGGCCGAGATCCGCAACCGCAAGGCCGGCAAGATCAGCAGTCTTTTGGCGGCCCTGAAGCCAGGCAGGCGCAAGAAGTAGCCGGGCATCTGGCTCATCGTCACGCTCTTCAAACCATGAGCCGGCACGTGCCGTCCCGATGGCGGTGGACGTGGCATTGCGATCAGGGTGTTTGCTGGGCTTCATTGACCCGTATCAGTCTTAAAGCGGGGGTGCGTCGACCTTGGCTCCCTAGCGTATTCAATGTGGGCCGTATCGCCGTCACACCTATGCTTGGCGCACTTGCGGCTTTCCATTCAAGGGCGGGCCAACGGATCCGCGTGCAATGATGGCGGTCGGCAAAACGAGCTTTTCCGCCGGGCGGGAATCTCCCTTCAATCGCCGGATGAGCAATTCCGCGACGCTCTTGCCAAGCGCGTAGACGGGCTGGTCGATAACGGTGATGGGCGGCGTGGTGACGCTCGTCCAGTCCGCATCATGGAAAGTGATGAGCGAAATGTCGTCGGGAACCCGCAGGCCGCGCTCGCGGGTCACCTTGAAGATCTCCAGCGCAATGACGCTGTCGGAGGCGAGGATCGCCGTCGGCCGATCCGGCGCCGACAGCATCTCGCCGGCAACCCTGCGCGTTTCGGTGGGGCTTGTGGCGCCAAGGCGGACATAGCGTTCTGGCCGATCAAGTCCGGCCTCTCGGCACACGGTGAGGAAACCGTCGATGCGCTCACGGACCGACGAGGTGTAGATCTGCCCGAGATCCCGGTACTCGTGCCCTTCGGCGTCGACCGCGGTTACATAGGCGATGTTACGGTGGCCGGCATCGGCTAGAAAGCGGGTCGCCAGCATGGCGATGCCGCGATCGTCGGTCGTGACCGTATCGACATCCAGATCTGCCAGCGCCCTATCCAGCAGGGCAAGCGGTCGGCCCGAGCGGTGGATATCGCGCAGGTGCGCGATGTCGCGCGATTCCGACGGCGTGACGATCAGCCCGTCGACGCGCTTGCCGATGAGCAGTTTCACGGCCGCCTTTTCCGCCTCGATCTTCTCGCCGGAATTGGCCAGGATGACGTTGAACCCGGCTGCCTTTGCCGCGTCGCTGATGCCGCGTACCGCGAGGCTGAAGAACGGGTTCTCGATGTCGCCGACGACCACGCCGATGATGCCGGAGCGGCCGGTCGTCATGCTGCGGGCCAACTCGTTCGCACGATAGTCCAAGGCCTTGGCCGCGGCCATGACTTCCGCGCGGATCATGTCGCTGACGACGCCGTATCCGCCGAGCACGCGCGCGGCTGTCGCTTTCGAAACATTGGCCGCACGGGCGACGTCGCTGACCGTTATCGACGGGGTCTTGGGGGCGGTTCTTTTCATTGGATGACGACTACAAGAGTTGTTGACGGGAGGTCAATGTGGCGATAACGATTATCAAAGAGACCGGTCTCATGCAATATGAGACCGGTCTCTTTAGAAGGAGTGGAGCCGAGAGGCGTGACGGACCGTAATCTCGTCAAGGGCATGTCGGGGCGCCAGATGGCGGCTCGACGCAAATACCAAGAAGAACAGACCTTCAGAGTGGAGAAAGACATGAGCAGGAAAGAAATTCTCAAGTCGTTGATGTGCCCGGTCAGAACCGGCGCAATGGCTCTTATGGCGATGTGCGTCGGCGCTGGGCTGGTTTCAGGAGTGGCCGCCGCGGATGACAATCCCTATGGCCTCATTGATGCGAAGGTCATCAGCGTCGGGACCATGGGCGATGCCAAACCCTACGCTTTCACCCAGGCCGATGGGTCGTTCACCGGCTTCGACATCGAATTGTTCCGCAACGTCGCGAGCCGCCTTGGATTCAAGCCCGACCAGGTGATCTTCACCGGCCAGGAATTCTCGGCGCTGATGCCTTCCGTTGCAAACGAGCGCTTCGATGTCGCGGTCGCGGCAATCGGCACGACGGAAGCACGCAAAAAGACCGTCGACTTTTCCGACGGGTATATCGCAGGCTATCTGTCCGTGCTTACCGCCGACAAGGCGATCACGTCGGCGGACGGGCTCAAGGGCAAACGTCTCGGCGTCGTGCAAGGCACGCTCCAGGAAATCTACGCGGCGAAGAATTTTGTCGGAACCGATCTCGTCAAATTCCCCGACAACAACTCCGCCGTTTCGGCGCTTAACAACGGAACCGTAGATGCCCACTTCCTCGATTACGAGGCTGCCAAGGACTATGGCGTTCGCTATCCGAACCTGAAGATCGCGGTCAATATTCCTTCCTTTGACGCGCCGGCCGGCTTCGTCCTGCGCAAGGGCAACGACAAGCTCCGCAATGCGCTGAACACCGCCCTTCACGCGGCCATGCAGGACGGCACCTGGAAGACGCTTTATGAAAAGTGGTTCCCCGGCTCGCCGATGCCCGACCAGTATCTTCCCAAGAAGTAGACCGTACCCGGCCGCTGGCTTTCATGCCGGCGGCCGGATTACGCCGCCGTCCTTGATGCGGACGATGTAAATAGCGCAACCAAAAGGGGGGCGAATGAACTGGCTCGAAAACCTGCGGCGCAGTTTCCTCGACTGGCAGGCAATGGCGGACGTGCTGCCCAGCATGATCACCATCGGATTGAAGAACACCTTGATCCTCGCCGCCGCGTCGACGGTACTGGGTGTCATCCTCGGCATGATCCTGGCGGTCATGGGCATCTCGCAATCGCGCTGGCTGCGCATTCCGGCGCGGGTCTACACGGATATTTTCCGTGGCCTGCCGGCGATCGTCACCATCCTGCTGATCGGCCAGGGCTTTGCCCGCATCGGCCGTGAAATCTTCGGGCCTTCGCCCTTTCCGCTCGGCATTCTTGCGCTGAGCCTGATCGCCGGCGCCTATATCGGCGAAATCTTTCGCTCGGGCATCCAGAGCGTCGAGCGCGGGCAGATGGAGGCCTGCAGGGCGCTCAGCATGAGCTACGGCCAAGGCATGCGCCTGATCGTGATCCCGCAAGGCATCCGCCGCGTCTTGCCGGCCCTCGTCAACCAGTTCATCGGCAACGTCAAGGATTCAAGCCTTGTCTACTTCCTCGGTCTGCTCGCCTCGGAGCGCGAGATCTTCCGTGTCGGTCAGGACCAGGCAGTGGTCACTGGAAACCTCTCGCCATTGCTTCTGGCCGGCGTGTTCTATCTCGTCATCACCGTGCCGTTGACCCATGTGGTCAACTACATCGACAACTCGCTGCGGGTCGGAAAGCAAAAGGCCGGCCTCGTCATCAGCGGCCTGGCCGAAGTGAGCGAACTGGAGGGCGCCACCGGCAGTGCACTTTCGGAGGCCGGCTCTGATGCCCGCTCAGCGCTGCCCCGCTTCAAGGGCGGCAGTCTCGCCATTACCGATCTCGACATGGCCTATGGCGACCTCGATGTTCTCAAAGGCGTCAGCCTGGCAGTCAAGCCTGGCACGGTCACATGCGTGATCGGCCCATCAGGTTCGGGCAAGTCGACCCTGCTGCGCTGCCTCAACCGCCTGGTCGAGCCCAAGGGCGGTGAGGTGTTGCTCGATGGTGCGAGCATCCTGGCGATGAAGCCTGAAAAACTGCGCCGGCGTGTCGGCATGGTTTTCCAGCAGTTCAATCTGTTCCCCGACCACACCGCGCTCGAAAACGTCATGCTGTCGCTGACCAAGGTAAAGGGGCTCCCTGTACAGGAAGCTGAGCGCATCGCCGAGGCGCGCCTTGCCGACGTCGGGCTTGCGACCCGCAAACACCATCGTCCAGGGAGCCTTTCCGGTGGCCAGCAGCAGCGTGTGGCAATCGCTCGTGCATTGGCGATGGACCCGGAGGTCATCTTGTTCGATGAGGTAACGAGCGCACTCGATCCAGAACTGGTGAAGGGTGTGCTCAACCTCATGGCGGATCTCGGCCGGCGCGGCATGACAATGGTCGTGGTGACGCATGAAATGGGCTTCGCCCGCAAGGTCGCCGATCAGGTCGTCTTCATGGATGAAGGCCGCATCATCGAGGCCGGCACGCCTGCCGCGATTTTCGACACGCCGAAAAGCCCGCGTCTGAAGCACTTCCTTGCCGAAGTGCTTTGATCACGCATGAGCCCTTCAAGACGGCCGCCCAAACCAACCTCCACCAGTGAAAGATATCTCATGGCTGCATCACATCAGGTTTCCAAGGTCGTTGTTGTCGGCGGCGGCATTTTTGGCGTCTCCTCGGCCGTTCATCTTGCAAGGCTCGGCATCGAGACCGTGCTGGTCAATGATGGACCGCTCGCCAAGGGAGCTTCCGGCCGCTCGCTCGCCTGGATCAATTCGGCGCGCAGGCGCTCGGCTGAATATCATCGCCTGCGCATGATCGGTATCGACCGCTACCGCAGTTTGTCGGCGCGATGCCCGGATGCCGCCTGGCTGCGTTTCGACGGTGGCCTGACGTGGGATGCGGACGATGCCTCAAACGAGATCGCCGATGTCTTCGCTCACGAAAAACGTCTCGGCTATGATGCGCAGCATCTGTCCGCGGACGCCATAAGGTTGGTCACGCCGGGTGTCTGCGCAAGCGCTGTCACGCCTCAAGGCGCGATCTTCAACGCGGGTGAGGGCTGGGTCGACCTGCCGTCGCTGATCGAAATATTGATCGCGGAATTCGTGGAGCGGGGCGGCCAGGTGGTCACCGAGGCCGGAAGCGCTACCGTCACCGTCGCCAACGGCCGCGCCACCGGCGTCACCACCACCAGCGGGATCAGCTTCGCCGCCAACGCGGTGCTTCTGGCGACCGGTGCGGATGTGCCGCGAATGGTCGCCGTGGCCGGTCAGCGTATTGCCGATGGGACACCAATCGCGCTGCTGGTCAGGACCAAGCCAGTCGACTTGCCGCTACGCGCCGTGCTCAACACGCCGCGCGTCGCCATCCGGCCGACGCCTGATGGCGCCCTCGCGCTCGATTCTGCCTGGTCGGAAGAAGAGGTGGTAGTCAATCCGGACGGGACTTATCGCGTAAAAGCATCGACCATCCAGGGGCTTCTCGACGAAGCGTCGAATGTTCTCGACGGTCATCCGAAATTGGAATTGGAGAGCTACGGTGTCGGGCCCAAGCCGATCCCCGGAGACGGCGAGCCGGTCTTCGGCCAGTTGCGGGACATCGAGGGGTATTACGTCGCCTTCAGCCACAGCGGCGCAACACTTGGCTTGATTGCCGGCGAACTGCTTGCAACCGAGATCGCCACCGGAACAGAGCACCCACTCCTTGCAAGCTTTCGACCGTCTCGATTTTCACTTTAGCCTGCCAATTCGCCTCGGAATGGGATGTAATGTGGCATGCCTGAAGTTTCGCTAGCCGAGACGGCGGCCGCCTGGCCGCTTACGCGCACCTGACAAGCGAATATGTTCCGGAACATTTTCTCCACGTTGAAGTTGGACAGCGCCAGGACCGTCGTTCGTTCAAGCTCAACCAGCGCTGAGAAATTCCATGACCAACCAACACCCCAAGACTAAACAGCCCACGGACAAGGATCTGCGAGACAACCCGGGAATCGGCACCTCGAAGGGCGCGGTCAAGGGCGGCGATATGCTCGACGAGAACGATGCTCTCGATGGGGACAATACGTTCGAAGGCGATGTCGAGAACGATGTCACGCCTCAGGGCGGCATCAATCCTGACCAGACCGGACGCACGAACAAGTAGGAGGCGCCTTGCCATGGCCGGCCGGAAGACCCACGAGCAGCAGCTGCGCATCATCGAAAAGCGCGAGAACACCAGCAATGCCGGCGACGATTTCAATGCCGAGGATGAGCTGAAGAGAACCAAGCAGGAGCGCGAGGCGCGGCAAGGCGGCGCCAATCTACGCGACGAGGGCGTGGAATTGACCGACAAGGATGATCGCCAGATGATCCGCGGCGAAAACCAGGAGAGCGAGCACCACAAGCGCAGGCAGGACGACTAAGCCTGTCGTCTTTAAGGCTATCGAGGAGCCATGCCAGACTACCGGCACGCCAGGCACCGCATGGTCGAAGCGCACATCGCCCGCCGCGGTGTGCGCGACGAACGAGTCCTTTCGCCACTGAGGCGGAATCCCGCGCGGGAAATTCGTCAACGAGGGGTGCGAGGAGTTCGCCTATGGGGACGGTCCGGGCGGCGTTGCGCTCTGGCTATAGGGACCTGCGAAGACGCGACCTGAACATCGGCCAGCTCTGCCGCGAGCGCTTTTGGCGATCAGGCAGCCTCAGCCACTACATGCAAGCTCGGCCTCGCAGCAGTTCGATGCCTTGGTCTGTTCGATCGCACCTCGCCTGTTCAGCCGCTGACTGCCGAACAGCGCCTCATCGGGTGGTACTGACAAGTTTGCCTTCGGCACCTGACTAGGCGGCCTTGCCTTCGGGCACGGAACATCTCACCGACTTTCTGGTTAGGCAGGCCGGATGAAGGGAGCTTTGCGCATGGCCACTAATTTGGAAGACGGCAAGACCGCTCAATCTTCCGACGAGTTGCATGGCGGCAATCGCGGCGGCGACAAGGACCAGCGTAAGACTGACAAGACCGCGAACAAGAGCAGCCAGGCGGCGGGATCCGCATCGCGGTAGGACTGAGACATGGCGACCGCCGCGGACATCCTCATCGAGACGCTGATCGACTGGAACGTCGATATCATCTTTGGCCTGCCGGGCGACGGCATCAATGGCATCATGGAGGCGCTGCGCAGGCGGCAGGACCGCATCCGCTTCATTCAGGTGCGGCACGAGGAATCCGCGGCGTTCATGGCGTGCGCCTACTCAAAATGGACAGGCAAGCTCGGTGTCTGCCTCGCAACTTCCGGCCCTGGCGGCACACACCTCCTGACGGGACTCTACGATGCCAAGCTCGACCAAGCGCCGGTGCTCGCCATTACCGGCATGCAGTTCCACGACCTCATCGAGACCTTCACCCAGCAGGATGTCGACTTGACGCGCGTCTTCAGCGATGTCGCCGTCTTCAACGCGCAGGTCTCCGACGCGGCGCATATGGAAAGCCTGGCCGGTCTCGCCTGCAGGTCGGCGCTGGCACGTCGCGGCGTTGCGCATCTGTCGATCGCCAGCGATGTGCAGGAGCACACGCTCGACCAGGCCAAGCGCTCGAAGCGCAACAAACCGTCGCATACGCCGGATCGTTGGTTCGAAGGAAGCAGGCTTCCCGACGAAGAACAACTTGCGAAAGCCGCCGAGATCCTGAACGGGGCGACGAAGGTCGCGATCCTCGCCGGTCGGGGCGCGCTTGGTGCCAGGCACGAGTTGGAAGAGACGGCGGAGCTGGTTGGTGCCCCCGTCGCAAAGGCCTTGCTCGGTAAGGCTGCCTTGCCCGACGATCACCCGCTGACGACTGGCGGCATCGGAATTCTCGGCACGCTGCCGTCGCAGGAAATCATGGAGGAATGTGACGCGCTGCTCGTCGTCGGCTCGACCTTTCCCTACATCGAATACTACCCGAAGCCGGGACAGGCGCGCGGGGTGCAGATCGAGCGCGACCCGCAGCGCATCGGCCTGCGCTATCCCGTTGAGGCCGGCCTTGCCGGCGATGCCGCCGTGACGCTGCGATTGCTGAACAAGCGCCTGAAGCGCAAGGATGATCGCAGCTTCCTCGAGAAGGCGCAGGCGGGCATGCGACGCTGGCGCGAGATGATGGCGCAGTCGGAGCAAAAGGCCGCCACTTCGCTCAAGCCCCAGGTGGTTACACGCGCATTTGGGAAACGATTGCCCGATGATGCGATCCTGGTTGCCGATTCCGGCCAGAACACCGAGATGGCGGCCCGCCATATCGAGCTGCGTGACGGGCAGGCCTTCGGCGTCTCGGGCGCGCTGGCCTCGATGGCATGCGGACTGCCCTATACGATCGCCGCGGGCCTGGCCTTTCCCGGCCGGCCGGTCTTCGCGGTCGTCGGCGACGGCGGTCTCGCGATGCAACTCGGCGAGTTCTCGACGGCAGTTCGGTACCGGGTCCCACTCAAGGTGCTCGTGCTCAAGAACGGCATGCTCAATCAGATCGCCTGGGAGCAGATGATGTTCCTCGGTAACCCGCAATTCGCCTGCGAACTCCAGCCCATCGACTTCGCCATGGCCGCCGAAGCCATGGGCGGCATCGGCTACAGCGTCTCTCGCGCCGAGGAGGTGGAAGGCGTTCTCGACGCTGCCCTGGCTGCTGAGGGTCCGGTGGTCATCGAGGCCGTGGTCGATCCGTACGAACCGATGATGCCACCGAAGATGCCACCGGATTATGCGAGAAATTTCCGCAAGGCGCTACCGGATACCCCCGGACGCGCGGAAATCGAGGCGAATGTGGCGCAAGAGCCGCTGAGGTCGATGATTACCGCCGGCGACAAAGACTGACCACACGCAAGAAGGAGCACGAGTTGAACAAGACCGACAGCGGCACCGCAAATCGCAGTTCGCCGGACCTCATGGGCGGCGACCAAGCGTGCAAGGCCGAGGAATGGGGCGGTGGCTCGAAAGCCGCCAAGGGACCGATCACGGAACCGGATCGACACAACCGCAACTCCAGCCAAAAAAGGACCTGACATGCAGGATGCCCAGCAGAAATATCCTCAGCCGCCGCTTCCCGAACAGCAGCAGGACATGCCCGGCTACACCGACGAGATGGATCCACGGCCCGACCACGGAGAGGAGAGCTATCGCGGCAGCGGTAAGCTGACGGACCGCGTCGCGCTGATCACCGGCGCGGACTCGGGCATCGGCCGGGCGGTGGCTATCGCGTTTGCACGCGAAGGCGCCGACGTCATCATCTCCTACCTTGAAGAGGACGAAGATGCGCAGGAGACGGCGCGCTTGGTCGAGGAAGCGGGGCGCAAGGCGGTGCTCGCACGCGGCGACATCTCGGACGAAATCTTCGCGCGGTCGCTTGTGCAGCGAGCTATCGATGAATGCGGGCGCCTGGACATCCTCGTCAACAATGCAGCCCACCAGGCGTCGTTCGAGAAGCTGGAGGACATCAGCGCGGAGGAATGGGATCTCACCTTTCGCACCAATGTCTATGCGATGTTCTATCTGTCCCAGGAAGCAGTGAAGCACATGGAACCCGGCTCGACCATCATCAACACATCCTCGATCAACGCGACCAGTCCATCGCCGGCACTGCTTGCCTACGCCACTACCAAAGGAGCGATCGCCAACTTCACCGCCGGACTAGCAGGACTGGTAGCTGAACGCGGCATTCGGGTAAACGCGGTCGCTCCCGGGCCGATTTGGACGCCGCTGATCCCGTCGACAATGCCCTCTGAGAAGGTCAAGGAGTTCGGCAAGAACACGCCGCTCAAGCGTCCCGGGCAACCGGCAGAGCTTGCAGCGACCTATGTGCTGCTTGCCTCGGAAGGATCGAGCTACACCACCGGCGCACTCTACGAGGTCACCGGCGGACGGCCGATGCTTTGAGCGAGCGTACCTGCCAGCTCCACGGCGCCCACTCCCCGTAGCACACCGACATGTGGCGAGGCTCATGCCGATCAGGATCGCGGACAACCGCCACGTCCGCAAACTGGTCGAGGCGGATGCCGAAGCCTCCCACCAGACCCTGAACCGGAGGTTGGTAGACGGGAAGCTGACTTCATTCCGGGTTCAACCGGAGCGTCAGCTTTCGGGGAGGGGCAAACGCTGGGTGAATGTCCCCGATAGGCGCATTGCAGCCATGCCGCCGTCGCGTTGTGAGACTGATTTGGCGACCAGCAAAACAGCAGCCTCTACGACTCGTCCCTCTCATCGCGCAAATTAGACACAACGCGGCGGTTCTGCGACCTGCAGGCGGAGTCGGGGCAGTCGCGGACCAGCCTGTCCTTGCCGTAGCCCTTGGCCCACATGCGGTTCCGGTCTATGCCGCCGGCGGCGAGGTAGTCCATCACCGCATCGGCGCGCTGCTGTGACAGCGCCGTTTCGCTTGCGCCGGGATCGTCGGCGAAACCCTGCAGCTTGAGCAGCCAGCGCGGATGCTTTGTCAACCAGGCGATCTGGGTGTCGAGGGTGGCCTTGGCGACAGAATCGAGCGCGGCCGAACCTTTCGTGAAGTAGGTGCGGCGGCCGACATTGAGGATAAAATCCTCCTCGCTGCCCGGCTGCACGTTCTGGAAGCCGGCAATCTCGGCGTTGGTGACGTCGGGCGTCGACGGGGCCAGCGTGTTGCTGGTCGAGCAGGATGTGGCCACAACCAGCAGGCCGGCGGCGAGCAGCCGGCGCGTGTTTTCAATCATGCGGTTCATGATGCGCCAATCATTCGACAGTGGTGGAAGCGGGCGCCTGGTCGGCGATGTGCGGCAGGACCTCCACCGCGGTGCCGATCGGGCACCGCTGGTAGAGGTCGATGATGTCTTCGGGGAACATGCGGATGCAGCCGCTGGAAGCGTCGGTGCCGATGCTCCATGGCTCCAGCGTGCCATGCAAGCGGTAGCCGATGTCGGCGCCGTCGCGGTACAGATAGAGCGCTCGCGGCCCGAGCGGATTGTTGGACGCGCCGCCCGCGATCATGGGCGGCAGGTCCGGCTTGCGCTCGCGCATTTCGGGGGGCGGGACCCATTGCGGCCACAGCGCGCGGCGATCGATCGTCGCGCGGCCGTACCATTTGAAGCCTTCCTTGCCGACGCCGACGCCGTAGCGGATGGCAGTCTTATTTTCCATGATGAGGTAGAGGAAGTGGTGGCGGGTATCGACCACGACGGTGCCGACCGGCTCGCTGCTGAAATACTTGACGATCTGGCGATGCCATCTCTTGTCGATCTTGGCGAAGTTGGTCTTGCGATAGACGAAATCGTTATCGCTGGCGGTACCGGCGAAAAAGGATTTTGCCCCCGCGGCTTGAACAATATTGCTGGTTCCGCCGACCGCGACCAGCGCCAGACCGCCGAGCACGACACCCCTGCGTGATAAAACCATCGGCAATCCCCCATGCCTTAAGCCTGGCGAACCATAGTTGAGAATGATTTCGGCTCAAAGTGGAAAAATGCTGCAGTGGGTGGGCCGCAAGCGGTCTGTCCGCTTGACGGCAAAATAGCGACTGCCCGCCGGCTCACGCCGGCGAGCTTTTTTGTGCGGACGGGAACATCCTCGCTCCAAGGGTGTTCTGTCACACCCGGCTCGTTCTTCATCGGTCGTGCCGGTGACCAAGATGTCCCCTCATTCATCATGGTCGGCCAGCCTTGACCGCACGCGCGGGCCATCCCATCACAAGGCCCGCTGGCTCACGCTGGCGGGTTTTTCCGCGTCCATGCGCCGACACTCATCTTCGCATGCCTGTCACAACGAGCCAGGCGGATTCCAGTATCCGCACGCGGCGAGGAGGACTTGCGACATGCCTCGCTGCGGGATTTTCGCGATGAGTCTACCTGGCTCCCGCTGAACGCCATGGCCTGACCACCGGGCGCGTTGGACGACCTTCAAGTCGAAAAAGCCCGCGGCAATCGCACCTTAGGCGAAGAGGCTTTGCTTTGTTGATGCAGTTGTCATCGCATCAATCGTGGGTAGCAACGCGGTTGTTGCGTGTTGTTGGAGAGATGGGGTTTCCCGAAAAGAATGAACATGCGCAGACAAAAGAAGCGAGCAGGATGGCCGTGAGTACATCTGCCAAATATCTATTACCTCATATGCGCTCGCTCCTCGGAAGGCGATCCCGCCACCCTCTCGACAGTGAAGATGGCGGGATCTCAACCGGCGACAAGGGACTTCGATCGACGGTGGGTTTCCAATTCGGCGTCCGGCTGCGTGTTCCGCCGTTCGGGCTTCTTCCAACCGCCATCAGACGCAAGTCCTATCCCATAAGACTGATGGCCAAATTCGGAACATCCGCTGAAGCATTGCGTTCGGCAGCGTGAAACCCCAAGGCAAAGGATGACTAATCATGTCGAATTGCGAGACTGCAAAATCACATTCGTTAGGAAATCGCGTGGCTGATCTCACAGCCAAGATGCGTGAAGCGCAGATTGACGCGGGTGAAATGATGGCCTTCCACAAGGTTGCAACTATGTTGGAGGACAGCCAAGGACGTATCAATGGCGACGACTTGATCGCCGCATCCTTCGTTCTGCTGGAGGACCGGGCGCCCGAGTGACCCTGCGTTGGTCGGCTTCGATCGTTCCTTGATCAGCACTGCGCAGCCTTTTTTTGTCACGGCTGGCGTCTCGCGGGACTGCGGGAATAACGCAAGGCTGGAGGGTGCTGTTAGGGCCGCCGCGCCTATAGCCAAGAGACACCGCTTCGAATTCGACCGCCAGGCGCTCGCCCGCTTTGTCCGAGGGAGGGCATTCACTTTGAAGGCAGCTACGGCGTGTCCTCGCTATCAGTGCCATGCATGCTGGAGCCATGCATGAAGGACTGGATCTCGTCCGCATCGATCTTGCCGTCACCATTCTCGTCAATGCTACTGAACATCCTGCCCACCGCGCGTTGAACCTCGTCCTCGGAAACCGATCCGTCGCCATCGGTGTCCAACAGCCCGAACATCAGTCGCATGCCGGCACCGCGCATCAGCTGATGATGCCAGCGTCCAGCCATTCTGTGTCCACGATCGCGGCCACCGTGGTTCTGCCAACGGCCGCCATCTTCATCGTGGCGGTCAGCACCCTCGTTGCGATCGCCTTGATAGTTGCGACTATCTTCCTCGCGGAAACCTTCTTCGGAACCGCGATCCTGCTGCATTCTCTCCCGGACAGCTTGCTCAACCATCTGGCGGATCATTTCGCGTGTTGGTGCATCCGCTTGTCCGGTCGCATCCGGCAACTGTCCGGCGGCCGGCGGTTCGGTTGCCGGAGCGGGTGCAGGTGTCGAGGGTGATGGTGTTCCGCTTTTCTGGGCGAGCGCGGGGGAGGTCAGGGCAATGAAAACGGCGGCCGCGGCCGTCGTGCTGTGTGGAAATCTCATGGCATGCTCCATCAGTGCCTTCGCTTGGAAGGCCAAACTGGAGCTCGATCTGATTGTTCCCCGAAGGGGATCAGGTCACGGCGAAGTTACAGGGCATGCCCCCCGTCTGAGGTAGATCAGGGTCTTCGCCAGGGAATAATTTCGGCTCTTCTTCCCTAGGCACAAGAGGAAGCCGGCGCCCATTTTGCGGGCAATGAACGTTGGACATTCGGCCTCGCCAATTTTCTGCCAGTCGATCATACCGACGCACCAATTCCCTCTGCGTCCTCTCCTTTCGTGGGACGGAAGCCGTTTCGACCGCACGCCGTCAATCGCGAATCCCGCGTCCATATGCTGCGCGGCCATGATGCATATCTTTTATGTCACGGACCTCTGTCGTCTGGACACCATGTTAGCCAGCGCTAAATCAGAGCAATGCGACGCCTCCTGCTGGGACTTACAGTTTTTCTCTTTTGGACCACGTTGCTTCAGGCCGAGGCGTGGCAGCCCTTCGGCGTCCGACAGCTTGGCTTTAGTTTCGATATTCCTCCGAATTTCGTCCTGACCCAGAATTCGGAGCAGGGCGCGGCTTTTCAGGGCCCAAGAGACGCGTTTCTGGTCGTTTGGGGCGCGCGACTGGGCAAAGCAAGTTTTCGCGCCGAGATTGAACATCGCATGATCGAGGACGAAAAGGCCGGTTGGCGACTGACCTATCGGCGCCTAGCCCCGAAATGGGCCAGCTACTCCGGGGTCAAGAATGGCGAGATTCGCTACGTCCGTGCAATTATGGTCTGCAACCGGCGTGCCGCGCTTTTCACAATGAATTATCGGAAATCCGAAAAGAAACCGTATGACCCTGTTGTTGTGCGCATGGTCCGGTCCCTGAGAGCGGAAGGATGTTAGCCAGCAAAGAGCGGGGTTGCCGTACTGTGCTTCCCTCGGCTAAGGGCCCGACCCAGCGGTAAACCGGGCTCCCCGATAGCCCCGCCCAGTCACATGAAAGCAGGCACCGGCAGGTATGCGGCCGGACGCTCTCACGCTGGCCCAACCGCTCAAAGCCGTTCACCGAAAAGCTGCTTGGTGCGGTCGCGCGCTAGACCTAGCACTGAGCCATTCCCGCTCTGGCTGGGTAGCGCCTCAGCTCCGTACGCGTTCATACCATGAAACGGGTGGGGCGAACGTCCTGATAGAGCTACGGCTGTAGAAGCGCGCCGCCAAACTGCGCCCACAAGCGCTCGCACTCTCTCGCCCTTAGGCTCGGGGTGCCGGGCGAGCCATAGAAGACCATGGCGCCGCGAATGTCATAGCCAAGCACCGAGGCGTTGGCCACGAACTGGATGGCTCTTCCCAAGCTGGTGATGCCGATGTCGACCTCAGCCTTGTTGGTGAGGTCGACCACACCGAATACTTCCGCATTGGCGCTCCTGCCCGCCAAAACGGCCGTAGACATCGCATCATGCACGGCAAGAAGCATTTCGGTGAGTTGCCCGGTGAAAGGGCTCTACAAACGCTCAAATGTCAGGTTTGTTCCCAACCGGCCTTGGCGGCTTTCCGACTACCAAACTGGGTCCCGCGGCCTCTCATGTGCGTGTAGTTGACATCGTCTGCTGGACCGAACGGTCAGGCCGAAGAGCCCAGTTCCTCTCAGCATCGAGCAGTTCATTCTGCTCAATCAAGCCATTCATAAACAGCCTGAGTATATGCGCAGCTATGCGCTCTCCGTTCTGCGAAGCAAGAGGTAGGGCGCGCTCTTTGCAGACCGTGTGACAAACCTGGGCGAGCATCTCAATCTCGCTTGGCCCCAAAAACCGACCCGGATACAACATACCGTTTTCCTGTTGGAGAGTTGGAATGGCTATCCATTACGCAGGGTCACCGGCAGCCACAATCAACTATGATAGTGAGATGTCGAGTCCCGGTGGAAAAAACAGTGAGGTCCCAAAAGCGGTCGCGCTTGTCTCCGATTGACAGATGCCTCGACGCTACACCGACCAGCGCTACCGCACCCGCTTCATCGACGCGGCTTTGCAAAGGCCTACGACCAGTTCGCTACCAGCTGCCGGACCGCCCAGGCGAGCATGCCGCCGGCCATTACCGAAAGCGCGATGTCGTGGATGAGGCAGCCTTTTCCGTATACATCCAGTTGTTACGCTGCGCATCTGCTTCGGTTCGAAAACTCGCCGCGAGCCTGGCGTGCTCGCGTGTCCGGGCCGAAAACGCCTTCACAGCCCACATGTTGATAACGACATCGATGAGGCTGCCGCCGACCTCGTTGGCATAGGATGCTTCCCGGCAAGGGCATCGACCAATGCCCCGGGGCCGACCAGCACGAACCTGCGGGGGCTTTCCCGGAACAAAGCGTCGACGATCCGGTTCGGCAGGGAAGCGGCCGAAATTCATGCCATCGGACATGCCGAGGCAGATGACAGATGAAAGGGAAGCTGAAGATGACGAAGTCTCGCGACCGCACCGTTCCCGGCGACGGCAAGATCGAAACCGGCCCGAACACATCTCCGCAACAGGATCCGGCAGAGGGGTCGCGCGAGACAATCGATCGCGAACTCGAGCGGACAGACGACGATAATAATTCCGACGAAGCGGAACGCTTGCGCCGAGACCTGCGGAAAGGGGTGGCGGAAGAGACCGAGCTTCCCGAACGCGGCTCGGCCTGAGGATCGCCGGAACCTTGCCAAGGCAAGAGACATGGAAGGCTCGACGCCGGTCGGATCGCTGCTAGCTTCGTGCCTTTAACGCACCGGCCACACAACCCATGCGCGGCGGTGACCCAGGAGACGGCGAGAACGGCCGCGCGACGGTCCACTCTGTTCCAGCAAACTCGGCTCGCCGAGAGCTACCACCTCTGGCGTTAGGGCCTGACGAGATGCCACCTGTCCAGGTCGCATGGCGCCAGGGTTCGGAAATCTCTATCAGGCTGTGCCGGCCTCCTGGCTGCGCTGCGGGCGGGCACGGTCGCGGGCTGCGGCAGTGCCTCCGGGAAAGCCGCTTCGATCGCTGTAATCGCGTGGCTTGGTCCCGCTCCGAGAGTGGCGCGCGGTCACGCTTTTCGCACCGATGATGTCGAGCAATGTGATGCCGGCGACCATGGCAAGCGCTAGGCCTACATTATCGCGCTTTGGGTTGCCATGCCGATACGCTGTCAGCAATGTCGCGATATCCAGGCCGTCGCCGGCCACCCGGCTCCAAAGCCCGGCCTGCTTGTCCACTGAAAGCGAGAGTATGCCGCTGCTGATTTCCCGCGCCCCATAAGCGCGGATCAGGTCTTCCTTGCCGCGCATGCCGAGCGCGCCGGCAATCCGCTCGGCGCTAACCAGCTCGGCGACGCCAAGCGCGATGCTGAACCAGCCGAGCTTGCGGGCAAGGCCATCGGAGGCCGCGACCGCACTCTGCCCAGTCTTCAGCACTTTGGGATCGCCAGGCGATCGGGTGATGTTGGTAAGTTTGGCAATCACGTTCATGACGATTTCCCTACGGTTTCAGTACAACCTTGATGCAGCTGTCCTGCTTGTCGCGAAACACCTTGTACATCTCGGGTCCCTGCTCGAGCCCCACGGTATGGGTGATGACGAAGGATGGGTCGATCTGGCCATCTTCGATGCGGCGCAACAGATCCTCGGTCCAACGGTTGACATGGGTCTGCCCCATTCGGAAGGTGAGCCCCTTGTTCATTGCCTGTCCCATCGGAATCTTGTCGACCAGCCCGCTGTAGACGCCGGGGATCGAGATCACGCCGGCCGGCCGGCAGACATAGATCATCTCACGCAAAACGTGCGGTCGATCATTTTCCATCAGCATCAACTGCTTTGCGCGATCGTAGACGGTATCGGGCTGGGCCAGCGAGACGTGGCTTTCCATGCCGACGCAATCGATGCACTTCTCCGGGCCCTTTCCGCCGGTGAGTTCCCGCAGTCCTTCGACGACACTTTCCTCGGCGAAATTGATGGCGATGGCGCCGCCGGCCGCGGCCATGGAAAGCCGCTCCGGCAGGCAATCGATCGCCACCACCTGTTTCGCGCCGAGCAGCAGGGCGCTGCGTATGGCCATCTGCCCGACTGGGCCACAGCCCCACACCGCAACCGTATCGGTGGGCTCAATGTCGCACTGTGCCGCCGCCTGCCATCCGGTAGGAAAAATATCGCCGAGGAAGAGAACCTGCTCGTCGGTAAGGCTGTCAGGCACCTTTACGTGCGTGGCATCGGCGAACGGCACACGCATGTATTCCGCCTGTCCCCCGGGATAGCCGCCGGTCAAATGAGTGTAGCCGAACAGACCCGCGGTGGTGTGCCCGAACACCTTGTCACCGAGATTCTTCTTGCGGTTTGTGCGTTCGCAAACCGAAAAGTTCTGTCGCTTGCACTGGTCGCACTCACCGCAGATTATGGTGAACGGCACGACGATGCGGTCTCCCTCCTTCAGAGCGCCGTTGACGCCCTTGCCGACCTCGACGACCTCTCCCATCATCTCGTGGCCCATGATGTCGCCGGGCAGCATGGCTGGCACATAGTTGTGGTAGAGGTGAAGGTCGGAGCCGCATATCGCACAACTCGTCACCTTGATGATCGCGTCACGTTCATCCTCAATTCCCGGGTCCGAAACCTGATCGCAGCGTATGTCTTCCTTGCCGTGCCAGACCAACGCTCGCATAGCTTGCTCCTATTTTCGCAAGATCTGTGGGTAGGGACCTCGCGCCTGTCCTAAGCGGGCCGATGCCTGGTTGGATCGACTGTGCCGCTGCTTGTCGAACCACAGGGGCGGACCGATGTTCCGGGAGCTCGAGAGAATTTTTGGGCCATTCCAGACCTGCACCTTGGAAGGATCCGTCGCGGGCACCAGCGGCCTTCCCAGGCGCGTCGGGGCACGAACCGCTGGAGCCCGAGCCACGAATGGACGTAATCAAGTGTGCCAAAGAAGGTCCGTCCGCAGGTGTCCCTTCGCGGCGATCGACACCTCATCTGCTCGATTCTCGCGGCCATAACCGGCATTCTCTTCCTCGCCCTCACAGGTCGGCGGAGGCGCTCAAGGGTCAGCGCTGTGTGACCGGAGCAGGTAGGAGATGCCGCTCACCGGCGGGCGCGCAGCCCGACCCGACGCGATCGACATGGGGTGGATGGGCGCCCATCGCGACGGCGACACTAGCGGAGTATTTCGCAGAAATACAATGATTAGCGGGCAGGGCGGACTCCTAGCCGTGCGCAGCGATGAACATGGCGACGGCCGACCGGCAATAGGATTCGATTTCGTTGTCGTCCGCCGCTCTCGCCTCATCGAAGCGTGCGATAATCAAAAGATCGGATCCTTTGAAAAGCGCGGCAAACAAGCGGGCGGACCGGAGAGGATCGGGCACGTTCAGAACCGCCTTCGCGTGCAACTGACGCAACAGGACCTCGATTTGGGCGATGACATGGGCGGGGCCGGCTTCGAAATGGAGCTTGCTTAACGACCTTGGATTCGTCTGGTCGGCCATGACCATGGCTTCGACACTGCGGACGTCTGATCTCAACAGCGTCCGAAGCAGGGATGATCCCACCGCCATGAGCTGATCTTCGACCGGACCGCCGACGCCTTCAAGAAGGGCCAGTGGCGCAAACAACTGATGGCAGCCGGCCGCGATGGCCGCGCTGAACAGCGCCTCCTTGTTCTCGAAATGCCGATAGATGCTGAGCTTGGATATCTTCGCCCGCTGGGCGACCTTGTCCAATGTGGTCGCTTGAAAACCCAATTCCACAAAGAGTTCGGACGCAGCGTCGAGTATCGTTTGGCCAAGCGCCTCGTTGGCGGGCCGGCCGCGCCGGCCGTGGCTATTTTCGGTCACGACAATTCCAGTCCTTGACAGTATCCTAATTCTTGGATTACGATACCATGTAGTTTCTGAAATGCGCAAGCCGATGGGTAGGTTTGGTCCAACCAGCCCCTCATCCACAACACGGAGCCCATCATGGATGACGTCATCATCATCGGCGGCAGCTTTGCCGGTCTCGCCGGTGCCCTGCAACTCGGCCGTGCCCGCCGTAAGGTCACCGTTCTCGATACCGGCCTGCCGCGCAACCGCTTCGCCGGCCACTCGCATGGCCTGCTCGGCCACGATCACAAGCCACCGCTGGACATCCTGGCCGAGGCGCGGCGGCAGCTGGCGCGCTATCCCACGATCAAGCTGGTCAATGCCCGGGCCGACAGCCTCTCCGGGGCCATCGACGATTTCTCCGTCCTCACTGGCGATGGCGGAAGCCTCGGCGCGCGCCGCCTGATCCTGAGCTATGGCGTCGCCGACCAGATGCCTGATGTTCCGGGCTTTGCCGAAGGTTGGGGCACGTCCATCGTGCCCTGCCCCTATTGCGACGGCTTTGAAGTCGCCGGCCAGCATTGGGGCCTCGTCTGGTCCGGCCCACAGTCGATGAATCAGGTCAGGCTGTTCCACGATTGGACCGACAGGTTGACGGTCTTCGCCGATGGTCACGACATTCCGCCCGATATCCGGGCCGGTCTGGCGCGCCGCAACATACCTGTCGTCGACGGCCGGATCAGCGAGATCGCCCATCACGGGGGGCATAACGCCACCGTCAAGCTCGATACCGGCCCCAAAGTCGCGGTCGACATCCTGTTCGCGCATCCGCGCAACAAGCCGTCCGCAAGCCTGCACGAATCACTGGGCCTCGCCACGGTCGATACGCCCCTCGGCGTAATCCTCAAGGTCGACGAGCGCCGCGAAACCAGCATGCCCGGCATCTACGCCGCGGGCGACCTCGCCAACCCCCTCACGCCGCCATCGGTCACCCTGGCAATATCGCACGGCGCGACGGCTGGGATCTCCGCCCAGCAGTCGATGCTGGTTTGAGAGCGCAGATTCCCTTCTCCGGGTGCCGCGGGCTATCATATTCTGAAGGCGAGGTTACGGAACGCCGGCCCGCTCTCCCCTGAGGGGCATCTTTGGCCGGTCAGCCTTGAGAACTCAACTGCGCTGCCGGCATGACGGCGATCGCCGACATCGGTTATCAAGCTCAATCACGCTGGAAAGCATGAACCACGTCGACGTCGACATCGACGGCGGGCTTACGGTATGGGGACCGGTGGCGGGAGATTGGCCACCGCTGTCGGTACCCGATGCTGCGACGCTACTTTGCTGAACGGTCGCGTCCAGCAGCGCTTCTGGCGGAAGTCTCAGGCGGCCACGACGCGGGCCAGCAGTGACGAGGCCTCGGTACCAGCCAAGCCAAGGTCACGGACGCTGCTCATGTGATTGGCCCCGCCAAGGGTCGTGCGCGAAACAGTCAGTCCCTGCTTGTCAAGGTGGTCCGTGAAGAGTGCGGCCTGGCTGTGGAACGGCGGCGTTTCATCGGCGCCGACCAAGATATCTACGCCCACGGATGGATCGAAACTGTGGTCGATCGGCGAGAATCGGCCGGCCTCCTCGTCGGTGATCGCGATCTCGGCGGCAAGGAACGACATCTGCAATGGCTTCAGGTCGTAAAGGCCGCCAAGCAGCAGCGCAGCTTTGATGCCGGAAGGCCGCTCGTCACCGTCGAAAAGCATTGTTGCCAGATGCGCACCGGCGGAATGACCGCTAACGGTCAGCAGGCCGGGATTGCCGCCATGGTGTGCGACATTGTCAAATACCCATCGCTTGGCGCGGCGCACCTGGTCGACGATCCTGGCCATCCTGACGGTCGGCATCAGCGCGTAGTCGACAATGACCGCGATCGCACCTGCGTTCGTAACGGTCTCGGCGACGTAGGAATAGTCGCGCTTGGAGAACATGCGCCAATAGCCCCCGTGGATGAACATGTGCACCGGCAGGCGTTCCCGTTTGCCCTCGGGAAAGAACAGATCCATGGTTTCGGTGGCGTCAGCCCCGTAGGCGACATCGGCGACCATGGGAACATTCGCCCTGGTGTCCTCGCTTCTGCGAACGATCTCGGCGACCATGTCGTCGAACTCGACCACATGATCGCGAATGCGAAACGGATCTTTGGCGTGATGTCCGCTCACAGGGTCACAGCGATGTACTTGGCCTCCATGAACTCGGCAACGCCATGCTTCTGGCCGCCTTCTCGCCCCAACCCGCTTTGCTTGACTCCGCCGAAGGGCGCCGCCGGATCCGACATCAGGCCGCGGTTGAGCGCGATCATGCCCGACTCGATCTTCGATGCCACGCGCATTCCTCTGGCCAGGTCGCGCGTGTAGATGTAGGCCGCGAGACCGTATTCTGTGTCGTTGGCCTTGGCGATGACCTCCGCCTCGCTGTCGAAGCGACTGATCGGCGCCACGGGACCGAAGATCTCCTCGTGAGCCATGGCAACGTCGGCCGGCACGTCCTTGAGCACCGTTGGCGGATAGAAAAAGCCTCTGCCTTCAGATACGCCGCCACCACACAGGATTTTGGCGCCGCGGGCAACGGCGTCCTGCACAAGCCGGTCGATCTTGTGCACAGCCTTCCTGGTGATCATCGGCCCGCATTCTGTGTCTGAGTCTGTGCCCGGGCCCACGTTGAGTGCCGCCATGCGTTTGCTCAAGCCTTCCGCGAAAGCATCATGGATGCCGGCCTGGACGTAAAGCCGGTTGGCGGCCGTGCAGGCTTCGCCGGCGTTGCGCATCTTGGCAACCATCGCACCGTCGAGGGCTGCTTCCAGGTCGGCGTCGTCGAAGACGATGAAGGGTGCGTTGCCGCCAAGCTCCATGGAACAGGAAATGACGTGTTTCGCGGCTTCGGCCAGCAGCACGCGGCCGACGCCGGTCGAGCCGGTGAAGGACAGCTTTCGCACGCGCGGATCGGCCAGCATGGCCGCCGTCACCGGCCCGGGGGTCGAGGTCGTCAGCACGTTGACGACGCCGGGCGGCACGCCGGCCTCCTCGTAGAGCGCCGCAAGCGCATAGGCCGTCAGCGGCGTCTCGCTGGCGGGCTTCAGGATCACCGTGCAGCCGGCCGCGAGCGCCGGAGCGATTTTGCGTGTCGCCATGGCAGCCGGGAAATTCCATGGGGTGATGAGCACGCAAATGCCGATGGGCTGGTAGTCGACAATGATCCGGTTCGCGCCCGAGGGCGCAAGGCCGAACTCGCCGTTGATGCGGACCGCTTCCTCGGCGTTCCAGCGAAAGAATTCCGCCGCATAGGCGACTTCGCCGCGCGCATCGCGCAGCGCCTTGCCGTTCTCCAGCGAGATCAGCGCGGCCAACGTCTCCGCCCGTTCGGTCATCAGTTCGAAGCAGCGCCGCAGGATTTCCGATCGCCTGCGTGGCGGGGTCTCGCGCCAGCCGGCCGCCGCCTTTGCGGCCGCGTCGACGGCGGCGGCGGCGTCTGCGAGCGTGGCGTCGGGAACCGCAGCGATCACGGCTTCGGTCGAGGGATCGACCACTTCGATCACGCGGCCCTCCGATGAGGGCCGCCAGCGTCCGCCAATGTAGAGACCGTGCGAGACCGTGGCGTAGTCGAACATATCTTGATCCTCGTCGGATATGCCTGCGGCAATGTTCATTGGATGAACTCCTGGTCGATCACATCGTGGTGGCGGACATGTCGCCGTCATAGGCAGCCCTGACCAGCTGTCGCATCGCGGCGCGGTCGAACGGACGCGGATTGTTCTTGATCAACCGGTCGATGCCGAGCGCCTGCTCGGCCGTCCAGTCGATCTTGTCTTCGGGAAGACCCAGTTCGGCCAATGTCGGTGTGATGCCGATGGCGCCAAACAGCCGGCTCACCTCACGGATGGTGGCGTGCGCCAAGGCATCGGCGTCGCCGCCGCCCTGACGGGAAAGGCCAAGAGCAGTGCCGACTTCCGCAATCTCCGCGGCTGCTGCGGCCAGATTGTAGGTCATCACGTAGGGCAGCATCGTGGCCACTCCCAGGCCATGAGGGGTGTGGGTAAGCGCGCCAACGGGATACTGCACCGCATGGGCGGCGGCCGTTCCCGCCGTACCGAAGGCGCAACCGGCGGCCAGCGCTCCCATCATCACGTCGGCGCGCGCATCCTCGTCCGATCCGTCGCGATATGCCTTTTCGAGACTGCGGCCGAGCAGCCTGATGGCCAGAAGCGCGAAATGATCGGTCAGAGCGCTCTTGCCGATGAACACGTGCTGTTGCGGCAAATGAGGGTCGGCGCCGCGTTTGGCCGCTGTGAAGGCCTCGATTGCGTGCGTCAGCGCGTCGGCGCCGGCGATCGCCGTCAAGGATGGTGGACAGGTCACCGTCAGATCCGGATCGCAAAGCGCCACTGCCGCGATGAGATGCGGACTGGCGATACCCACTTTCAGCGTCCGATCCGGGTCGGAGATCACGGCGACGGGGGTCACCTCGGAGCCTGTTCCAGCCGTCGTCGGCACTGCGACCACCGGAAGGGTAGGGCCGGGTACCTTGAACTCGCCATAGTAGTCCTCGAGCTTGCCGCCGTGGCTGAGCAGAAGTGCAGCGCATTTGGCCATGTCGAGGCAACTGCCGCCCCCGATGCCGATCACCATGTCCGGCTTGAAATCCTTCGCCTGCGCAATGCAGGTGGCGACGCTGTCGCGCGGCACATCCGGCAGCGTTCGGTCGAAGACCAGCGCCTCGATCGCCGCGTTGTGCAAGCCAGCCAGAATCTCGGCGAACTGCGACGTCGCCGCGAAGCGCTCATCGGTACAGACGAACGCACGCCGTCCATATTTGGCGGCAATGGCAGGCAGGACATGGCGCTGGCCTTTGCCGAATAGAATCTCGCTCGGCAGGCGCGCCGCTGCAAACAAGCTCATGCACAAGATCCTGCGAAGACGGATTGGAAGCCGACAGGCTTGGCTTCGTGCCAGAGGCCGACCTCGGCGCTGCAGGTCATGATCATGCGATACCCCTCTAATAAAATCGTATAGGATATAGGATTGAGTTTCGCGGAGCATCATGTTAGTGGGTGGTTCTGTCAAGAGGCAAACGATGCAGAACACGGACCTGACGGTTGACAATGAAGCCCGTGCGACCGGTCGTATTCAGCGCGCCAACAGTCTGGCTGGCGACGTTTACGAAGCAATCTTCGCGCAGCTCATGTCTTTGAGGATTGCTCCGGGATCGCGCATCACCGTCGACAATCTCGTCAAGGAATTCAACGTCTCGCATACCCCCATTCGTGAAGCGCTTGGCAGGCTGGAGGGGGAAGGGCTGGTTCTGAAAACCCACCTGATCGGCTATCGCGCCGCCCCACAAATCACCCGCCGGCGCTTCGACGAGCTTTACGAGCTGCGTCTATTGCTTGAACCTGCCGCCGCGGCCAAAGCCACCGCAACAATGGACGGCGAGCGCCTTGCCGCGCTGCAGGAGGCGGCCGGCGTCATGGCTCGGCGGGTCGGCAAGGACGAACGCCTGCGCTATTCGAACTTCGCCCGTCAGGACGCGATCTTCCACGACAAGATCGTCGAGTTCGCCCAGAACGAACTCATTCGCGAGACGCTGAATCACCAGCATACCCACTTCCATATCTTCCGGCTGATGTATCACTCCAGGGTGACCGAAGAGGCGCTCGACGAGCACGAGGCTATTCTCGCTGCCTTTGCCGCGGGCGATCCGGACGCCGCCGAAAAAGCCATGCGCGCGCACATCGAAAATTCGCGGGACAGGCTCCTGCCTGCGTTCGAGTAGCCTGGCGATGTTGCTTGTCAGAGGCACCCTCAAGCGCGGCGCGCCGCTGTCCGCCCAGCCTGCCGCCTACGAATTCTATTCCCCGTTCTGAGCCGATTTCGATCCCGGGAAGCGAGGCGCGCAGTGCACCTCGCCCCTGAAACAAGCCGAGAGGAAAAGACATGCCAGCCAAAAAAATCCTGATGCTGACCGGTGATTTCACCGAGGAGTATGAAATCTTCGTCTATCAGCAGGCGATGGAAGCGGTGGGACACACCGTTCATGTCGTGTGCCCCGACAAAAGCGCCGGAGACATGATCAAGACATCGCTGCACGATTTTGAGGGCGATCAGACCTACACCGAAAAGCCCGGCCACAATGCGCTGATCAACAAGACCTTTGCCGACGCCGAGAAGCAGCTGAGCCAGTACGACGCTGTCTATTGCGCCGGCGGTCGTGGCCCCGAATACATCCGCACCGACAAGCGGATACAGGCAATGGTGCGCCATTTCCACGAGGCGAAAAAGCCGATCTTCACGATCTGCCATGGCGTCCAGATTCTGATCGCGGTCGACGGCGTCGTGCGCGGCAAGAAGGTGGCGGCGCTCGCCGCTTGCGAGCCGGAGGTGACGCTTGCCGGCGGCACTTATATCGATCTGTCTCCCACCGACGCCTATGTCGATGGGACCATGGTTTCAGCCAAAGGCTGGACTGCGCTTGCGGCGTTCATCCGTGAATGCCTGAAGGTGTTGGGAACGGAAATCCACCATTCTTGAACCGTTGAGCCCGGGCCAAACCCCAGGGGGGGGCCCGGGGCCCCACCCACCCCGCGCCCAAGCGGAGAAAAAAAAAATTACAAAAGGAACCAGGGGCCCGGTTTGGGACGAACCAAGTTGGCACACAGTTGTT
>NZ_JAMYVS010000021.1:0-63124 GCF_040324255.1 Mesorhizobium sp. M0001 | reverse complement strand
TCAAGGACGGCGACGGCGACACCTCGCACACCACGCTGACCATCTCGATCGGCAACTCGCCGCCGGTGATCACCGACCTGACGCCGGCCGCCAACGGCGGCGACGTCACCGTCAACGAGGATGACCTCCTGGCCAGCCGCGGCGTTGGCGAGTCGGCCGGCTCCGACACCTCGAAGGAAAGCACCACCCAGGGCGGCACCTTCACCATCTCCTCGCCCGACGGCATCGCCTCGCTGACCATCGACGGCCATGCCTTCATCACCAACGGCGTGTTCACCGCCAGCTCCTTCACCACCGCGCTCGGCAATACGCTGAACGTGACCGGCTACAATCCCGCAACCGGCACCGTCAGCTATACCTACACGCTGCTCGACAACGAGGCCCATGCTTCCGGCGCCTCCACCAACAGCCTGTTCGAGAACCTTGCCGTCTCGCTCACCGACCAGGACGGCCAGAACGCCACAGGCACGCTGTCCGTCAACATCGTCGATGACGTGCCGACATTGGGAACCGTGCAAAGCCAGCAGGCAAGCACCGATACGTCGCAAACGCCGGCCGTTGGAACACTCCACTTCGTCCCCGGCGCCGACGGCGCCGGGGCCACCATGACGGTCACTGCCAACACAACAGGCATCACTTCGGCCGGCCACAACCTCATCACGGAGCAGTCCGGCAGCGTGTTGACCGCCTATGCCGACAACAACAACAACGGAAGCCATGATGCAGGCGACACGGCGGTCTTTACCATCACCGTTAATCCGAATGCCGGTACGTCGGGGCAGTACACGTTCGACCTTTTGGCACCTTTGGACGGCACTGTCAGTAATGTCTCCGTTGCATCGAGCGGCGCCTTCGGCTCCGGCCCCAGCAATTCCATCGTGGTGACGGCGGGCGGTCAGAATGTCGTGATGGTGACCGGATGGGCGCCAACGGATGCCGGCGGCTCCTTCACCTCACCACACGAGACGGCATGGCTGGCCGGCGGCATGCCATCGTTGACACAAACAAGCAACGTCAACGGTTCGTCAGCAGGTTGGGGCCTCGGCAACAACAATTTCGACGGAGGCGAGTTCATGCGTTTCGATTTCGGGACGCCGGACGACTATGACGGCCCGGGCGGCTATACGGCTCCGGCCATCACCCTCGCGACTGTTAGCTATGCCAAGTTTTCGTTCGATGCGGTTACCGCCGGCGACAAGATCGAGTTCGTCGCCCACTACACCAACGGAACCACGGCTTCCTTCACTCCGGCGGTCGGTGCGACGTTGCTGACGATCACATCGCCTGCCGGAACGCAGATCGCATGGGTCGACGCCTATGAGTCGTCGGGCAAGACCAAGCTGAACCTGACGGATGTCGGGGTCACGAGCACCACGGTCGACCATACAATTCCGGTCGCGTTGCAACTCACGGATGGCGACGGGGACACAACAACGACGGCGAATTTCACTGTCCACGTGGCGGCCGGACTGATACCTTTTGCCATTGCCGCTCCGGTCGTACTCGACCTCAACCATGATGGAATCCACACCACCGATCTGACGCACTCCACCGTTTCGTTCGACTATAACGGCGATGGCGTCGCTTCGAAAACCGCCTGGGTCGATACGCATGACGGTATCCTGGCGATCGATCTCAATGGCGACGGCAAGGTGAACAACGGTTCGGAGATCGTGTTCACCCAACATGCCGCCGGCGCTGCGACCGACCTTGCCGCGCTCGAGCAGCTCTATGACACAAATCATGATGGCAAGCTGACTGCCGCCGACCACGACTTTGCGCAATTTGGTGTCTGGCAAGATGCCAACGGCAACGGCGTGTCGGATTCGGGCGAGTTCAAATCTCTGGCCGCCTTGGGTATCGTCGAGATCGGCCTCGATAGCAACAATCAGCACTCGGTTTCGGCGGACGGCTCGGTCTTGACCTATGGCGAAGCCACCTTCACGACCGCCGACGGTCAGATAGCCGCGGTCGGCGACATCGGCTTCGGCAACTACGATAACGCTAGCTCCGGAAGCACGGCCGCCATCGCCGGCACTTCGGGAGCCGACACGTTCAAGATCGACAATCTAAACATCAAGGATCTGATCGCCGACTACCATGCCGGTGAAGGGGACAAGATCGACTTGAGCGCGTTGTTCGACAAGGCGCCGGCCGGCAACATGGCCGACTATGTGCATTACGACACCGCGACCAGCACCGTGAGCGTCGATACCAGCGGCTCGGGCAACGCGGCCAACTTCGTGGATGTCGCCGTTCTGCAGAATGCGCCTGCCACCGGCACGATCAACATCCTCTACGACGACACACAACATCAACAGCACACGGCCACGATTTAGCACTTATGCGTGGCCGTACTCTCATGCTACATATTAGCGAAACATAAAACCGCAGTTTGGAGAGGGACTTAAATGAAGCGTTGTGCAAGATTGCTGGCTTCGGCCGCGGTGCTGCTGTTGGCTGGATCGACGGGCTATGCCGCCGACATCATCGACGGGCCGGTGGCCGACTATTGCCGGTCCGTCGGCACATCGAACCTGGTGTTGAACGACAACATCGTCGATCTCAAGGTCCAGGTGGTCAAGCTGATGGACGAGTCGGTGGCCGTCGCCAACAGCTCGGAATGGATCAATTCGTCCCGCCCCGCCTTCGTCTGGGCGTCGGAAGCCAAGGTCGCCTGCGGCATGGCCTATGGCTACCTCAAGAC
This sequence comes from Mesorhizobium sp. M0001, assembly GCF_040324255.1. NCBI lineage: Bacteria > Pseudomonadati > Pseudomonadota > Alphaproteobacteria > Hyphomicrobiales > Phyllobacteriaceae > Mesorhizobium > Mesorhizobium sp. M0001. The sequence goes on along the minus strand of NZ_JAMYVS010000021.1, from coordinate 60,417 downwards.
GAACTACAAGGACGAGGACACGCTCAACAAGTGCGAGTGCTTCCACGACCGCATGGTCGAGTACATGAACTGACCGAAAGGGATCAAGTCGCGCCGACAGGCTGACGATGATCGCCCGTGGAAGATTGTCGAGAGCGATTGCCGGAGCGATCGCACTGGCCGTTTTTGCCCCTGAAGCCCGTGCCAACTGGCTGGAACGACCTGCCCTCGAGCAGCAAGCTCCGTCCGGCTTGACGCGGCCGGTTCGCTGCGATTTCGCTCCGGAATGGACGCGCGAGACATTCAAGGCGTTCGCGACGTGCCAGGCATCGCTCTACGGCCTGGAGCCGGTGCTGGCGCACGCGGTGATGGAGATCGAAAGCGGATTCGATCCCGATGTGCACGGCGCCGATGGTGAAGTCGGGTTGATGCAAGTGATGCCGGCGACGGCGCGAATGCTTGGCTTTCGCGGTTCGCTCGACGAACTCGCGGTCCCTGCGACCAACATCGCGCTCGGCGTCAGATATCTGGCGCAGGCAAACAGCCTTGCCGAAGGCGATCTTTGCACGACCGTCATGAAATATCGCGCCGGGCACGGTGAAACCCGGTTCTCCGAACTTTCGGTCCGCTACTGCCGGCATGCGCGCGCAATCCTGGCGAGAGAAGGTTTTGCGGTGGCCGGCCCGCTACCGGTGGCGACGTTCGGATTCTCCGCATTCCCGACAGCAGGAGACGATGGTGCCCCTGCCCCGGCGAGGCGGATTTGTGTGCGCCGACTGTTCGTGCCGGGCCCGCGATACATGAAATGCACGGACTATCGAAGCGCCGGGCAAGCCAGAATGATCAAGGCGCTCCGGGCAAAACTTTTCGACGGCTGAGCCATAATCCAGCAATTGCAAAGACGGCGAGGCAAGTCTGCCGTAAGATGAACGGATGAGACCGGGACAAATACCCGGCGGGATATGAGGGAGGCATCATGGATTCTGGCCGGCAGCGACACGGTTCGTGGACGTGGGCGATCGTCTTTGCGTTAGCGGGCATAGTGTCGGGCTGCCAGTCGAAAGGCAGCGTCTCGGACGCGCTCGACCAGGCGGCGATCGCCGCACCCGGAGCGCCGGCCGCCGGCACCGCTGCCAGCCCGGCCCAAGCCACGCGATCGCTCGGCACCGGGTCGACGAAGGTCACGATGCTGCTGCCTTTGTCGGCCCCGGGAGTCGCCGGCGAAAACGGCCGGAAGATGCTCGATGCGACCAAGCTGGCGATGGCCGACCTTGGAAATGTCCTGCTCACGGTCACGGTCGAGGACACCAAGGGCGACAGCGCGCACGCCAGCGAATTGGCTGTGAAGGCGATCACCACTGGAACCAAGATCGTCATCGGCCCGGTCGAACTCGCGGCCGCGCAGCACATAGCCAAGCTCTCGGGATCGAAGCGACCGCCGGTGCTGGCGCTGGCCGACAATTTCGCCGGCGGCCCGGGCGTCTATGCGGTGCGCCTCAACGAGGCCGACAGCGCGGCCGCGGGCGCAGCCGGCCTGGCGGCCAAAGGCAGCAAGAAGTTCGTGTTGCTCGTCGCGGCAGGAGCGAATGCCGGCGCGGTTGAAACGCGGGTCGCCAACAGCCTCAGCATCTATGGCGCGACGCTCGCCGTCACCATTCCGTATCCGGCCGGCGATGGCGGCACCAAAGTGGTCAATGATATGGGCTCGCTGGTCGAGGCTCCCGATGCCATCATCATCGCCAGCGGCGACGACAATCCGGCGCAGATCCTTGCGGCGCTCAAAACGAAAGGCATTCCTGGAAAAGCAGTCGCCGTCATTGGAACCAACCGCTGGCTGGAACATCCGATGGAGCCGCTGTTTGAGAGCTCCTACATCGCCACGCTCGACCCAACCGAAACCGGCCCGATCGCCGACCGCTTCAAGACGACCTACAATTATCCAGCCGACGCCAATGTCGCCTACGCCTATGATATGGTCGCCCTGACAGCAGGAATTGCAAGTTCGGCCGGGCCTGACGGCTTCAGCAAGCAGGTGCTCGAAAATCGGAGCGGATTTCGCGGATCGACCGGCCTGTTCCGGTTTCGGGCGGATGGCTCCAGTGAGCGATCCATGCCCTTCTACCAGGTTCGAAAAGGTGCACTCAAGCTGGTCGCCAAATCGACATCGGGGTATTGAGGGGCAAGGAACCTTGCTTGAGTTGATGGGCTGGCTGAGGCACAATCGCTTGATATTGCTCGGAAGCCTGCTGCTCCTGTCCGGGGTCTTGTTGATAATCCGGGCCGCCGATCTGCTTCCCATCGATCGGCCGATACCAGCGCCGCGTCAATCCATCGACGATAGCCAGCCAATGCGACCAGTTGCGACCGTCGCCAATACGCCATGGCGAGGACGGGCACGCAAGATTGCTCAGGACCTTATCGCGCCGCCACAGCTTGATTCGGCGCAAATCGAACGGGTCGAGCCGCGCCCGCCGCTCAGCGACCTTGGTCTGGCCGCGCCTGCAGGGATGCGAATGCCAAAGGATTGGCCAGGGGTCTTGCTTTACCAACCGGTTGCCACCTCGTCGGCAACCTTCGAATCCATGGGGCGCAAGGTAGTCATCAGCGGGATCCAAGGCATTGACCTGGATGAGACCTGTTCCTTTCGTGGCATCGCCTGGCCTTGCGGCCAGCGTGCGCGCGCGACGTTCAATTCCTGGCTGCGCGGCCGGGCGCTGAAATGCGTCGTGCCGCCGGAAATCGATCGTTTTGCCATTGCGGCACCGTGCAGCTTGGGCAAGCAGGATGTCGGCGCGTGGCTTGTTTCCAATGGCTGGGCGACGGCCTTGGCGAGTGGCATCTATGGCAAGGCGGAGGCAGTGGCCAGAGACGCGCAGATGGGGATATTCGGCCCGCCGCAATAGCCGATAATTCGGTGTCGTTGCTTTTGCCGCCGTAGCCTTGCTTTTGAAGGGCTGATTTCGGGCCGATGGTAGGTGATTGCGCCATTACTAAAATTGTATGTTTCCTCGAAACTGAAAGTGCAGCACCTTGGCCTTATGACAGCCGATCAGGCGGGAGATTGGCTAATGATGACACCAATGGCGAATAGCTCGCCCCGGCAATGGAAAGATATCGCATGGCTGACTGCCCTGGGATCGGCGGGAATTCTGCTCCTCTCGGTTGGCCTAAATTATCTGCTTCTGTTCTCGGAAGCCTTGACGCCCTTCGGCCGCAGCATGGTCACAGCGATCCTCTTGCCGGTCATCGTCGGTGGCCCACTTTTCCTGTTCATTGGACTGCAGCGGACCGAGCTCGTCCGTTATCGAAGAGAACTCAACAAGTCGGCGACCTTTGACAGCCTGACAGGCTGCCTCAACCGGACAGTCTTCACGTCGATGGTCGAAAGGAGAGCAACCAGGCCGGAATCGTCTGGTCCAAGATCTGGCGCCTTCCTGGTCATTCATCCCGAACACATCAGGTCCATCAATCTGCGCTTCGGCCTTGGCTGGGGTGACGAAGCCTTGCGGCTCATAGCCTCGACCATCCAGTCATCGGTACGCAAGGAAGATCTGGTGGGCCGGATCGGAACCTCCATGTTCGGGGTCTTTCTGCCCGGTGCGACAGAAGACGACGCCAGGGAGATCGGCGACCGTATCCGGGCGCGCGTGGCCCAAGCCTATTTCGCGCCAAAAGGAACCGCGGACACGCTGACCATCAGCGTCGGCGGCGTGGTGTTTGAAAACGAGTTGGAATTCGAGGACATGTTCCGATCGGCGGAATCGCTGTTATCCGGCGTCGAACGCCAGCCCGGATTTCAATTGTCGCACCTCCACAACTAGCTGAAACAAGTCGTTGCCGGAGGAACACCGCCGCAAATGTCTTGCCGCACGGCTGCGGCAGCGATCATCTTGGCCCTTGTTGCCAAACCGGACGATTGACCCATGGGCGGTTTCAACCCGTGGGAGGTCTGGTTCCTGACGGTGCTGACGGCATCGCCGCGCATCGCTGGCAGTATTTGCCGGACCGACCAAGTTCTGGTTGCCGCTGGTTGCAGCAACCTTGATCGCCTTGATGGCCGGCTATCGGACCATGCTGCTGCCGCCGAACTCCTGACAGGTCGAGACACCCGCCGCGCGAGTAGCATCAGGTTCGGCGCTCAGGGTACGAGCGACAAAGCTTGAGGCACACAGATGCTGGATCCCCACGGCTCTCTCTTCATCGGTGGGGATCACAAGCGCGTCGACGTCGGAACCAGCAAGGCTGATGACCTCGTCGCCTCGCCCATTCAGCTTGTGGTCGATATTAACCGCAAGCCAGCCGGCCACAGCCCCGGCCCTCTCTCGAATATATGGCGCGTTTTGGCGTATGCCTGCCTTGAACACCAGCGTGTCCAGTCCGCCTATCGCAGCGGCCAGCGACCCGATCTCGCGTGCGATACGATAGACGAAGAGATCGACTGCTTCGGCGGCAAGAGGATCATCGGAGTCGATTAGCGTCCGCATATCACCGGATATCCCCGACACTCCGAGCAGGCCGGATTGCTCGTAGAGAAGGGTGACCAATCGTCCGTCTGCAGCTTCCGGTCATTCAGCAAATGGAGGGTGACGCCAGGATTGAGCGCGCCGCAACGCGTGCTCATGACGAGGCCGTCCAATGTCGAAAACCCAACACTTATTCCAGCATTCATGGCGCACAGACTGGCACCGCTGCCGAGATGGGCGACGATCACCTTGCCGCCAGCTGCGGGTCCGTAGCGGGTCCGAAGCTGCGAAGCGATATGGCTATAGGTAAGCCCGTGAAACCCATAGGAAATGCCGGCATCGGTCATCGCATGCGGAAGGCCATAGATCTTGGCGATCCGAGGCCGAGCGTATTCTTATGGATGACGATCTGGATGCGCCCAGGTAGTCGTCTTCATACGTGTCCTCGCCATACGGAGTTCAGAACCCGCCTAATTGCACGTGGTTGCCGCCGATTACCGCACGCATCGTTGCAGGTTCTTTCGAGACCGGGAGGCTTAGCTACTGTGACAGGCGCCAACGAAAGACCGACAAATTGACGAACAGGCCCAAAGCCATTTCACTCTAGCGGAAAGACTTAGCCAATAACGCTCAATTCAAACTTTGAGAATTAAGCGTAATCATTGATGTAGTAAGTTTGTGGGCCCGGAGGGTCAGCGTTTTCTACAGGAAATCAGTACGTTAGTGGATGGTTCGCCAAGCCGTTTCTCTCGTATTCTCTCGTATGGTCTGGCGAACCAAAGGCCCAAGAAGACAACTAGTTCCATGCGAGCTGTATTTGAGCATGGTAGTATGAGCGCTGCCGCATTTGGCCGGAAGCTGACTGGCCGCTTCTGGCGCAAAACGATAACGGACGTTTAACCTGGTCTGGTTCAAGTACCGTTGTCGGGTTCAAATCGCGTGACCACGCCAATGGTACTCCAGTATGGCGCTTCGGAACCTCCAGGTTGCGGGGCCTTGTGATCGCAAGTAAACAGTCGCGGAATTTGGTCACACGAAATGCCAATCGCCGGTTTCGAACGTCCGCAATTCGTGGCGTCAACGATATATTGCACACCGACGGGACCTTACTGACCGATGCCGGCCTGCTCGCCTGGAGGCTGGGGAGGAGCGGCCCGGGGAGTCTCTGGGCCGGCGTCGGTCACCGCTGGCATTACGCTGTTGCCGGCGGAAGCTGACAGTCATTGTGATAAGGGCAATTCGCCCACCTCGTGGTCAAACTGCGCGGCCGTGAATGACCTACTGCATTCCGCGGAGGGAATTCACGTCGGCGCAGAACTCGGCGTAGGGCTTGCTCATTGCCGCGTCATTGCATTCGCGCATGATCATTTCGCGCATGGCCTTAGGCTTGGCCATGAAGACCGCCTTGAACTCGGGCATGGACTTCAGTGTCTTCATCGAGGCATCGGTGTAGAATGGCACGATATTGTCGACGACATCAACCGCGCCGGCAACTGCCATGCTCCCCAGATTGCCGGCCGAGCACCCGCCGCGTGAACGTGCTGCTCAGGGAGAACAATAGCGAACGCGCTCATTGCCTCTCCCTTCGCTGCCCCAGCCAGGCCACGCGCCTTTCTCGTTCGCCGGGCTTTGGGCTTACAATTCCAATCTCGACATAACCAGCTGCACCATCATCACAGAGCCTGCCGCAGAACCGATGAAGCAGTTGCATGATCAACAGCCTCTCATTCTCTACCAGGCATACTATGACGTCTGGCTGGACCCGGGGACCAAAGGACCAGCCTCAAGGACATTCTCAGCCACGACATCGACGGTCAGCTGCAGTTCAACCGCGTTGGACGTGAGGTGAACACGAGCGCCGTCAACAAATTTCCCAACGACCATCCCGGCCTGGTCGGGCGGAGCCGGCGACTTTTTCTGTTCGCCGAAATCGTCAAGCACGCCCCTGCTGGGGCGAAGCTTTCTAAAGCACGCTCCGACCACATATTTTAGGAGGGCGGGATGACAGAGCGTGAGCAAGAGATCGTCGCGAATGCATGGGCACTGGCTACGGGCGCACAACAAATCCTAGAGGCGCTTCTCATCATGCTGAAAAAGTCGGGAACGTCGCGCGAGCTTCGATTGCCGGGTAGCCGGGAAGTGGACCATCAGTTAGGGGTCCGTAGCTAGAGCGTGATAAAGCAGCAAACACACTATCATAGAAACGGCGCTGCCTAGCAGCTGGTCTGCCGTCAGGCCGGAAAAATAGACAAGATGAAACGCCACCAACGCTCTACCAATCACGGTTCGGAACACTGCCGAAATAACCGTTAGTCGGCGCTAATGTTCCGGTCGGGACTCGCTACCGCTTTGGAAGCATTCTGCACTCGGGGGAGAGGGCGTGGGCAAAGTCCAGCGTCATCAAGGTGCGGATCAGGCCGACCGCTGGCGCAAGAACGCAAAGCGGCGGTGGATGTGGCGACGGCAATATCTGCCGGCGCTGGTGATGGTTCCCTGACCGGCTCATCCCAGCTGGCTGGCTGAGTGGCACCCGCACGGCCGGCGCGGGGAGCCTGCGATATCAAGGGCAACATTTCCACCAGTACCGATGAGCGATTTATCACGTTCCAGGGCAGGAGCATTACTGGAAGACGACGATCAGTTTCAGTACAGCGAGCGCTGGCTGTGCAGCGAGGCAGAGGCATGGGCCGCCGGCTGGCGCAAAGCAAGGCGGTAGCGCGGTAGCCACCACCATGTGCAGGCCCACCAGCCCGTCATCATGGTCCGAACCTGATCGCACCCGCCGACCTTGGTCTCAACGTCGTTGATTGGCACTGCCACGCGGCTTTCCTTCATTCGCATGGTTCGCAGAGATTAGCACGATCGCATACTCTCATCATCCGGCGTCGTCTCCCTCACAAAGCAGCGCCGGTAAGGCTCGGCGCCCTTCTTGTTTGTCCCGTGTGCCAAAGGAGGTCGCCGGGCCTGCCGTTGCTCATCTTTGCGGGTTGCTCCTGATGGCTCCGCTTGGCGCCGTGGCCCTGCGTCTTCCTTCGGGTAAGGCCGGCGAGGCGCTTGTCAGACGGCCTGGCATGTAGAATTATGGTCCTCGTTGCGGCGACGCCCTCAATGGAGAGCGCCAATGGCCAGAACAAACCTTCCGAACAGCTTTCCCGGGCTGAAATCGAGCGCTTCCTGGCGGCAGCCGAAGCGCTGCACAAGAGCATCGCCGGGCCGCTCCTGGCGTACCACAGGGAGCACTGCCAAGCTCTACCTGAGGCCCATGGACCCCTGTTGAAGTCGATTGAGACGGTCACCGGTCAGAAGGCGCAGTTCATCCGCTGGAACGGGACAGGACCGGCACAGCCCCGGAGAAGCCTCCGGGCTGGTTCTCCTCGCGCAACTCTCGCGCCGCATCACCTCTAAGAGCAGTTCGAAGACGCTTTCGATTTCGCCGTTGATTTGGTCGGCAGGGATGCCAGGCTTCTCGGCCGCTGTCGTCAATTGGTCTGCTAAGTCGCTGGCGGCGATCGGATCGCCCTGCGCCACAATCGCGGCGCGGAGGGGTTTTATTAGCTCCCCCTCATCTTGACGCCGGCGCCGGCTGCTCCAAAGTCTTGGGCATGGCTCGGGGAAGTATCAAAGTTGGCGACGAGGTCGCAGTCACGGCGATTGTGCGCGGCCGGGTGACGCCCGATCGCATAAGCGTGACGATCCCCTCCTACGACTTCCCGCATTCTGTTGTCGATTCGACTTGGAAGGCTGTGATTGGCCAGCATATGGAATTGATCGGCCCTGTCACACGCATCGACGGGGACAAGGTAACCGTCAGCCTCCGGCCATTGGTGACTGTCGACGCCGAGCACGTGCGCCTGGTCGAAAGCAACGTGGCGCTTCCGCGAGCGCGAAAAAGGCCGCTCGTTGACAAAGTTTAACTTGCCTGCCCACCCAAGGAACGGCCAGTGAAACTTTCCCCATCACATCGGCTCTGGTCGCCTCCCGCTAGCTGCCGGCGCGTTGCGATATCGGCGCAGTAGACGGGTCGGCATTTTCCGAACTTTCCGACATCTCGTCGCGATGACGTTGGCGAAGGCGCTTCAGCAGTTCGCGTGAGGCTTGGATCGCCCTGCGCGATTGATCCATGTTCTGGCGAAACGTGGCGCGTTCCTCCATGGACTTCTGCCACTTCAGCAAGGTAGCCGTAGTCGCAGTGGCCGCTTGAGCGATATCTATGGGCGTTGCAACCATCGCATCCTCCCAAAAAAGGCAATGGTAAACGCAATCTTTATAGGCCCGCCGAAACCCTTTCTTCAATCAAAAACGACCGTACAGATTCATACACCAAATGGTATTCGTCGGGGCGCTCGACGGCGGCTTCGTCGACCTCGGCCTCCATCTCGTCGTTGACGGTTTTGGTCTTGCCAAAACCGTCCATCGCCACACCGTCAAGCCCTGCAGCCAGCTGGCACCTCACGCTCCTTGCCATCCTTGCGCGCTTGGGCGCCGTACATCCAAGCGTAGGTGGCGCGTTCCTGATCTTTCTTAGGCATGGCCATTTGCATCATCCTCCCGGAAATCCAGCAGCCTTGCGTGCCCCAGCTTCTCTTCGCCTTTGAGGGTCTTGACCCAGCCAACCAGTCCGGGCTTCAGCCACTCGGCCTTGTCCTTTTTATGCCCCTTCGGGACCGGGCCGCCAACCTTGCCCTGGACGCGATCCCAAAGCGCTTGCCGCTCATCGGCACTGAAGTTGACGAGTGCGCCGCCTTTATAGAGGCCCTTTTCAGCGATGATCACCTGGGTAGCTTTGCCGCGCTCGCGCTGTGCACCGATGATTTGCATTTCCTTTTCCTCAAAGCACTTGATCTTGCGCCAAGCGCTCGTTTGCCGCTGCGATATGGGCTGCCCTTGAGCTTCGAGACCATGTCTTCTAGCCCGTCTCGTCGACCAGGTGGTAGACGGCGTCACCAGTGCGGCATCGCTCCGCTGAATTGAATGCGCCCGCCGGCAGGGATCATTTCGTGCAGGATCTCGCCGCGATCTTCGGTCGGCATCCCGCGCAGGTCATGATGCGTGGAACCCTGCCGGTTGCTGACCGTTCTCCGTCAATGGAAGCCCCGAACCAACAGAGCCAAACGATCCTCGTGGTTGACGGCGACGTCATCGCCCGATGCGTCATCGCGGACTATCTCCGCCACTGTGGCTACAGGGTGATTGAGGCCCATTTCGCACGTGAGGCGCAACAAGCGTTGAACTATGCGGAGTTCGGTGTCGACACCGTCTTGTGTGACGTTGACCTGCCGGGCAACATGAACGGGTTCCAACTGTCGAAGTGGGTTCGCGAGAACAAGCCCGAGGTCAAAATAGTGCTTTCCGCCGCAGTAGAACGAACTGCGATCGCGGCGGGCGACCTTTGTCAGGAAGGCCCGCACCTTGCGAAGCCGTATGAGCCGGCCAACGTAGTGGACCATATCAGGCGACTGCAGCGTGTTTGGAGCTTACGATCCAGGAACCCTGGTGCAAAGCGCAATTGATCTCTGTCCAGACGCCGAGAGGCTCGTCTGCATACCAATGGTGATTTAGCCCTGCGAACTGGACGCCGCTCAAAGGAAGAACGGCGTATAAGCCGCAGTCCTGCGTGCGGCCGCAACAGTGGACGGTTGTCGCGCGCAGGACGGAGGAAATTCGCCCTCCTGCGCGGGCGGTGAACGGGATACCGTAGGAGCGTCAGCATAGCGCCGGCCACAGGATGGGACGCGGCACCGACTGTCCCCGTCCGGTAGTCCGCATGTTTTGGTCGAAGCCGACCGGCTGAGATCGTGCGCATTTTGGTTCTCGACGGTACGGCCGCTGATCGGCGATGATGCGAGGACCGAGTTGCCTGGAAGAAATCGATCTGGTCTTGCACCTTTTTTGCTTCCTCATTCGCGGGGCAGCTTGTGATTTTCCAGCCTGACAGACCCTCCCCTGTCTATAAGAAATTTCCCGACGCATGAGCGCACGTCCAACACAGTGCGGGCTCCAATGCTCACCGGCTGCGCGAGAATGGTAACCACCTACCTTGAGGGGAGCGCCACGTGCGTAGTCAACGATGCAGGCGCTGCCAACCTCGGCATCCCCGGGAATAGCAGGCTTATAAATGAATATATCGTTGATCAACGCTATCGGCGCAGCCGCCGGGAGATGGACAGACCGCGTTCCAGCTAGGGGTATCGATGTTCCAGGCTAAAGGCATTGGCATGCCCGAATTAGAAAAAAGACCTGAATCCCGTAAAGCAGCAACAAAATGCCGAAAGCTATCCAGAAGCCGGGTCGCGTAAGCAATGCCAGATCTTTTCTTAGCTGCTCCATTCACATCAACTAACATGGCCAAGCGTCGTTCCCGTCCGCTGGGGACAAATTTCAACTAAGCTGATCGTCGCATAATGGCCGCGCCACTGCGGATCGAGACACCTCAGCGCCCCGCATGAGCACGCGCAACTCGATCGGAGGCGCAAGGAGAAAGTTCGGAACGGTTCCAAGAACCCCAAGCAAATTGAGCGCCGCAGCGGACGATAAGGTTCACGCATATCCCCGGCGAACATCCGCACAGCATTGGTCAACATCAACGGCAGAAGGGCGTCCGAAAAGAAACGCATCTCTGCGTCACCGCCTCATCGAGAGTCACCGCTGCGGCATCCTGAATACGGTCGGCGATCCGAAGAGCATGCATTGCGCAAGATTTTCCAGATGAACTGATGCCGAGACCGGCCCAAGCGTCCACCCTAGCCTCCAGCCGGTCATTGCATGAGACTTCGACAGGCTGTTCACAATTATCGTCCGCTCTCTCATTCCGGGACTGAATGCTATTGAGAGGAACTCGCCGTCGAACACTGTGCTGCGGTAAACCTCATCGCTGATGATCCATAGATTGTGCCGCTCGGCAAATGTGGCAATGGTTTCCAGATCCTCCTTGCCGAACACATATCCGCCGGGATTGTTTGGGGAGTTCAGCAAGATCGCCCGCGTTCGATCTCCTACCGCTGAACGGAGAATATCCTCGGATGCCTTCCGCCGCGCATTTTGCAGCGATAGTTTGACGGGTCGGACCACTGCTCCATCGGCGCGTATTGCCGCTTCGTATGTAGATACCAAGGCTCAAGGCAAAGCACCTCGTCGCCAGCTCCGGCAACGGAAGCTTAGTGCGATTGAGCGGCCAGGCGGCCGGTCCCCAATTCGTTCGAATGATGCGCTTGCCTCGCCAATGTCGCATGGTGAGTCAGCCGGCAAACCAAAACACTCAACCGCCGGTTAGGCCCGGCCGCCTGATGCGCCCCACAAGAGGCTGTGCCGGGCCGTTCGTCGGGGCTTCTGCACCTGAGTTGTTAATGTGCCCAGGCAACACACCATTGACGCCAAGACGATGGCAAGAAGGGGAGCCGCGCAGTCCTCAAGAATAAGTCAGCAGGCACCTAGACCGATGTAGGGCCTTCCGATCGCAGCTCTCGGCTCCTCGCGGCGCCGGCGCCCTGGCATCGTTTGATTGAACGAAGACGCTGAGTTGAGCTCTCGATACAAAAGCATCTCAGTCCTCGTGCCTCAATGGTCCGGGCATGCGGCTGCAGGGGATGAAGTCATGAAGTTCAGGGATTTGATCAGACGCGCCGAGGACAATGTGGAGAGGTCGTTCGACGATCTCGAAGCTGACTTGGCTAACGCTGTCGACCAGTGCCTCGATTTGGAGGATGTCGCCGACGTGCCAAACATGGCAGGCGAAAACAACGAACAGGATGACAGCGTACCAAGCGAGGACGGTGCCGGCGACGACGATGATAGCTCGCCGATACCAGCGCATCGGATGACCTCACATACGCAGAGCCGAATTGCTGCCGTGAGCTCGTTTAACGGCTTGTTCCACGATGCCAAGCTCCATTTCGAGGAGATCAACGCAAAAATCTCCGAAATTACAAGCACATGTCAACTGACGTCCGAGTTTTTTCACATCCTTCACGCGGACATTCTCCGTGCCAACGAACTGGAGTTGGCGAATCAAAATCTGATCGCAGATCAAAGGAACTTGTCGGAAACACTCAATGACCTGAACAGACGGTACTGTGAGCGTCAAGGCACCGTCGAGACATTGCAGCAGCGCCAGGCAAGCCTTGTTCAGGAGTGTGAAGTGCTCCGTGGCGCGTTGGCCGCGGCAAGGCTGGAGCTGGTCGAAGCGGCGAACACCACCACAAAGAACGAAGCGGAATTTGGCGACCTCACGAACATGCTTGCCGCCGCAAATGTCGAGGCCGACAGGCGCTCCCGAGAGAACAAACAGCTGCGTGAAAAGAATGTGAGCCTGTCTATTGACCTGGAAAAGGCCATGAAGCGGGAGGAAGAGGCACGGCATAGGCTGGATGCCTTCTCCACGATCCATGCCAACGAAGCTGCGCGAAATTCCGAAATGCTGAGTGCGCTCGGCAAGAGCGAAAAAGAGGCAATCAAATTGCACACCTCACTCGAGGTTGCGCAGGCGAAGCTATGGGAGGTGACCGAAGCAGCCAGGATTATGCAGGCGGACATGGATGGCGAGCTTAAACGCTGCCAGGCTGAGAACCGAGGATTGCGCTCAGAAATTCAAAGTCTCCAATCGCGCTTCGAACTCGCCTCAAACGCAAACAACGAGGCCGCGGCCGAGATCGCCAGGCTCCAGCTACAATGGAGCGACGCCCTGGCCGAAAAACAGGTGACCGACGAAAGGTTGGCCGCACTCACCGAGGAGGCCGAAACCAACAAGGTGAACCTTTCCAAGATCGCCGCAGATTTTGCACAGCTGTCCATGCAGCAGGCGTCCGATCAGATTGAACTCGATGTGAGACGGCAGGAATGCGAGGACTTGCGGGTCGAGATTGCCTCGGTCAATGCTCGGGTCAGGGAATTGCTGCCCTACAAGAGGTCGCATGGAAGCGCGAACGCCTTGCCGCATACATCTGACGTGGCAAATGTAGCGGTGACTGCAGACCGAACGGTGCATGCCGCACGCCGTGTCCGCCGCAGGGCCCTCGCCGCGTCGTAGGAGCAAAGAACCTCTCCTCGTGAGGCAATTGCCCATGTCGATGATCGTGGAACGGTATGCGCTGTTTGTTGCGCAAAAGATGACAGGACACTAACGCTGTTGTCGGGGCAGGACTTGGTGAGGCGGCCAGGAAAATCCTGTTGGGGCATCCTTGTAGCCGGGACAATGTCCCAGACGAGCCTCGCGCGTCGGCCGCAGGCGTCACCCCTGTGGCATCACGTCGCCTACCCTAATATGTCAGCAAGCACGCCTGCCGTGTTCCCGCGGTCGACCGCTCACAGCCGCCATGTCATTCCCGGAAAGCCCTCGACATCTGGTCGGTAAGCGGCTTCAGCAGATAAGACCAGACGCTGTGTTCGTCCGTACTTATGTGAACCTCCGCTGGCATACCGGGTTTGAGCACTTTGGCATCGGTCAGACAGGTGGACTTGTCTTCGACATTGATGCGCGCCGAGAAATAAGAAAGCTGGCGCTGTTGATCTTTTATCAGGTCCGCCGAGATGCGCTTGACAGACCCTTGGCAGGCAGGCGTAGTGCCGGCGTCGAAAGCCGGAAACCGGATCGAGACCCGCTGACCTGGACGAACGTCATCTATGCGCGACGGGGCAATCAGCGCGTCGACGACAAGGTTGCCGGTGTCAGGGACAATCATCATGAGAACCTCGCCCGCGGCAATCACGCCGCCGATCGTGTGAATGGAAGATTCCTGTACGGTTCCCGATTGCGGCGCGCGGATGGTGGTTTTGGCCAGTTCGTCCTGTGCCACAACCTTGCGCTCGCTGAGTTCGGTTTGCTTGGCTTCCGTTTCACGAAGTTCGCTCGTTACGTCACTACGCCTTTGTTCATCGAGCTGAAGAATCTGCAATTCGGTCTCGCTGATCCGGGCCTGCGCCTCGGCAACTGCCGCCGCGAGGCGCCCTGATTCTCCGTGCGCCCGGGTGGCATCCAGTCTGATGTTGCTAAGTCGCTCTTTGGACACCAGTTTCTTTGTAAAAAGCGCCTGTACATCGACAAGATCGCCATCCAGCAGGACCACGGATTGTTCTTCCGCGGTCTGTTGCGCCTTGAGGCCCTCAACTTGGCGTTCGAGTTGCTTTGAGCGGCTTTGCAATTGTGCCTTCTGCCCGTTGAGGGCCGTAGCGCGGCTGTCGAACAGCGTGCGCTCGCCGTTCACCAGCGCAGCCAGCTCCGGCTCGCCCATTCGCGCTTGAAGGCTGAACGGAAGCTGCATCTCCGACAGGCCTTGCCGCTCTGCCTCCAGCCGCACAAGCCGAACCGTTGCCCGATCAAGATCCTTGCTAATTATCTGCAGATTGGCTCGTGTCAGTGTGTCGTCCAACCGTGCCATCACATCGCCGGCCCGTACATGATCCCCGTCTTGCGCGAAGATGCCACCTATCGTGCCGCCCGTCAGATGCTGCACCTTCTTTATGTTGCTCTCGACCACCACGGTCGCCGGCGCAATTACCGCGCCAGCAATCTTGGTCAGACCGAGCCAGAGCCCGCCGCCGGCAAGCAACATAACCGTGACCGCCGCACCCAGGATCAGGTTGGCCCCGATTCCATCGCGCGTGCCCGAAATCGCGTTGCGCCGGCTCCCATTGCCGATCGGGGCCGATGGAGCCATCGTCGCCTCAGACAAAAAAAAAATATTCCTCATGCGTGACCGCTCACCCCTTTGTGCATCGCGACGGCCGCTGCCGGGCGTTCAACCGGCGCAGCAAAGGGGCGGATGACGTTGGCCAGGACCTCCTCGCGTGAGCCGAAGGCGTGAAGCATCCCATTGGACATTACGAGTACCCTGTCGATGTTGGTAAGGGCAGAAGGACGGTGCGCAACTACGATGACGATGCCTCCACGTCTGCGCACTGCCAGGATCGCGCCGGCCAAGGCGGTATCGCCATCGACGTCCAGATTTGAATTCGGCTCGTCCAGAACGACAAGAAACGGATCGCCGTAAAGTGCCCTTGCAAGCCCTACGAGTTGCCGCTGTCCAGCCGACAAGGCTGTTCCTCCCTCGCCCATGCGTGTTTGAAAACCGTTCGGCAATCGCATTATCATTTTGTCGACGCCCGCTGCCTTGGCAGCTGCCAGCACGCCCTTGGCGTCGCCCTTCCCGCCAAATCGCGAAATGTTATCGGCAACCGTTCCATCAAACAGTTCGACGTCCTGGGGCAGGTAGCCAATATGTGCGCCAAGGTGTTCTTGGTCCCATTGGTCAAGCGAGGCGTCGTCCAGCCTCACCGTGCCGCGAAGTGGCTGCCAGACGCCCACCAGCGCGCGCACAAGCGTGCTTTTGCCAGAGCCGCTCGGGCCGACAACGGCCATTCCCGTCCCTGCAGCCAGGCGGAAGTTGACATTGGCTACCGTCGGTTTTTGCTGGCCCGGTGGCGCTATGGTCAGGTCCTCGACCGCAAGCTCCGCTTGGGGGCGCGGAAGTTCCATATGTTCGTCCCGGTCAGGAAAAGCGGCCAGCGCCGTTGCCAGTTGCGAATAGCTTTGCCGGAACGCGGCGAAGCCTCGCCAGTTCGCGATAGCGGCGTCAACAGGAGCCAATGAGCGACCCAGCAAGATGGAGGATGCGATGATCACGCCTGGCGAGGCTTCGCCTCCTATCACCAGGTAGGCACCCAGTCCAAGAACGCAGGACTGCAAGGCCAAACGCAGTGCCCTAGAGAGTGCCCCGGTGGCGCCGACGACGTCGGAAAGCCTCTCTTGGTGCCGCAGATATGCGTTATTGATCTCGCCCCAGCGGTGGGCAAGCCGTGCGGAAAGGCCCATCGCGCGTACGACTTCCGCGTTGCGGCGTCCGGATTCGGCGAGATTGCGTTGCGACACCAGCGTCTCGGACGCGCGTGTCACCGATGTGCGGCCAAGAACTTCCGCCATGACCGTGAGCAGCACGACAATGATCGCACCGCTTGTGGACAACAGACCGAGCGCAGGATGCAGGAAATAGATGATCAGCAGGTAAAATGGAATCCACGGAGCGTCGAAGATGACAGTCGGCCCCATTCCGGAAAGGAAGCCGCGTAACTGATCGAGATCACGGAGGGGCTGTATCCGGTTCGCATCCTGCCCGCCAATGAGCGGCAAGGACAGTGAGAGGCCGAACACCCTCTGCTTCAAATTCCTATGGACACGATTGCCCACTCGAACCAGCAGGCGCAGCCGCACGAAATCCAACAGCCCGTAGACAGCGTAAAGACCCAGCATTCCGATCGTGAACCCGACAAGCGTCGGAACGCTCTGCGAAGGTAAAACGCGATCGTAAATTTGCAGCATATAGACCGAGCCGGTCAGGGCGAGAAGGTTTATGACTGCCGAGAAGACGCCGACGCCTACCAGGCCAGGCACGGTCCCAAGCATTGCGCCTCGCAGATCCGACGAACTCCTTCCACCAGGGTTCATGGGTTTCGACCTCCCGTGAGAGATCGTTGCGCAAGCTCACTGGCCCCACTGGGCACGGACAATCTCTTGCTGTTCAGGAGCGTATCCCCTTAGCCTTCTAATATTACGCCCCACTAACATGATTGGACTTTAGTCAAAATGTAGCAAAATCGTGGCGCTGACCCGAGAAACCCGGAACCCACATATTAAATCGGGGGAAAACTGCCGTTCCACCGTATTTAGACGGGCTTCATGCCGGGCGAGCCACCCAAGAAAACCGCTGCCTGCCGTTTCGGGGCTTTCTCGGGATTTAGCGCTTCCTCGCAACAACCAGGAAGTGTTGCGCCAGCTGGCCAGGAACGCGAAGCCTTCTGCAGGCCTTCTCGACAGGCTGCATCATCATTTCACAGAACCCTGGCAACAGGTTTCCCGGCCGAGGCAGGTAACCGTACGGTATCGTCTGCTCGACGGTGAATCCCGAGGCAGTCAGGAGGGCCTTGAACCTCGCTGCGCTCAGCGTGTTGCGAATGGTGCGTCGAGACACTCGATTGAGCAGCCGGCACGCCAGGCCGACGGGCGACGTCGCATTCATGTGAACGTTGCACACAAGCCGCCCGCCATCTTTAAGGTGCTCATTGATCACTTTCAGTGCATGCCATTTCAGTTCATCCTCTGCGTTCAGGAAAAAACGAAATGCGGTTACCACATCGAACGTCATACCCAACTGCTCCCTTGTCACGTCGACGTGACGCAAACTCACATTGGGCGGTACTTGAGCGCTGTCGAGCATAGTTCTGGAAACGTCGGCGCCAACCACCTCGCTGAAGAGGCCGGCGGCTACCTCGGCGATGCGACCTGTTCCGCATGCGAAATCGAGGCAGTTTCGGCTCGCTCCGCTCAAGGGGCGAAGAACGTCGAGGATCAGGGGCTTTTCGATGTTCTCCCAAAGCGCGCCATAATAGCCGGAACTGTGCGTTTTGTTGTAATGTAGGCCGTAGCCGGGCGCGCAATGGCTGGTCCTGTAGCCGTCCGACACCCAGCCGCCCTGCGCATTGCTCTCCTTGCTGGACGTAAATTCATGCCAATTTCCGGACTCACCGGCGCGCGACCTGGACCGCACAATTCGCGCTGACGGCATATGGGAAGCATAACTTGCAGACTGCGTCATCTGATCCGCGTTCGTTGAGGGTGTCAGGGTCGCTCCCTGGTTGAAAATGCGCCTCACCTTGGATCTCCGTTCAGTTGGGTTGCCCCCCGATAGAACAGTAAGCTCCGCACGGACTGCGCTGACGCCCTATTGGACTGCCACACTTTGCAGTTCACTGCTGAATCTGGCTTCGAGAGTATCCCCCGGCAGCACAATCGCATCTTCGTCAACCAACAGCTTGCGCCATTCATTGCCGATCTTGCGCACGATGGTCACCTGGGCCCGTACCGTTTCGCCGGCAATCGGCAATGGCTGTGTGGATGCTCCGGTCGGCTGCAGCTTCTCGCTGGCGGCATGGAGCCTGGCGGTGACATCCGCCAGCCGGGCGTTGGTGTCCTTCAGATCCGTCAGCAGGCCAATCCTCCTTTGATTGTCGTTGCGTTCGTGCTGTCTGACAAAGTCCTCCTGCTGGCGCCGCGCCCTCATCAGTTCGACCGAGGTTTGAAGCGCGCCGCTTGAAGATAAAAGCAACGCGCGCCTGACATCCGCGAGCCGGGTGTTGGTCAGATTGCCTGCATCGAATGCCTTCGTCACTCGCGCCAAATCTTGCTCATCCGCCTTCACGCTCTCTCCCTCGACTCGTTCGCGTTTCTGCAAAACGCCAATTTGCTCGGCAGCGTCCGTCCGGCCCTTCTCCAGAAAATCCTGCTCTTGCCGGAAATCACTCAGCGCAACCTTTAGCGCCTCTGCTTCAGCCTGAGCCATCGCGGCTACGACGCTCGGCGAAAGAGGTGATCCCTGTGGTGTCTTCTTGTCGAAATCCGCCTGGCCCTGAAGCTCGGCGCGAATGCGGGCAGCGTGAAGGTATTCTTTCGTGTAATCTCCCCAGAGCATTTCGTAATCGCGCTTGAGATCGACCGGATCAGGCCCGGCCTGGCCCGCCCGTGATCGCAAAAAACTGAAGCCGCCGGAAACGGCCAGCGCCTGCCGTACAGTCATGAGCGGACGGTAGGCCTGTTGTCCTGGGGTGAGCACATCGCCCGTTACATAGATCGGGCGATAGTCCGCTATGATTGCTGTGACATCGTCGGGCTCGACAGTAACTGTCTGCTCCCGCCCGTCAGTCAGACGCACGTGAAAAATCTTGCTTGGCAAGAGCTCTTGCATTCGCCTTTGCAATTGAGACGCCGTCAGGCCTGCGACCATGATCATCCCTGCCTCCGGAAGGGCGATATTGCCATCCATCTGGACTACGGCGCGCTGCGTCCGATCAGGGATCGGCGCTATTCCTATCTCGACCGTATCGCCAGGTGAGAGTTGATAGGGCTCGACCTCGCCTGCGCAAGCCATCGAGGTTAGCGACATCATCACGACTGCGCCAAGAACGTATCGTCTACTGAAGGTCATTTGCGACAATCTCCTTCCGGTCGAACACCGGCTTCAAAGGCCATTCAACACGAGTAACGAAATCGTATACCGGGCCACCGGGCACGCCCCAGTTGCTGGACCAGACCACCTGGGAGCCGTCTGGAGACGGAGAGGCATGCGTCTCGCTCCAGTAGTCGAAGGGCGCGTTGTGCGTGTCTGCGACACGGCGGACCTCTCCACTGCCGTCTAGACGCAGCGCAATGACTTGCTGAGCGTAAGGCGCCCAATCCGGGTGCTGCGATAGTTCGGCTGGCGTGCCGCCATAACTCAGAAACACCCAGCCGGGCCTGCCGAGCGACCTGAGTGACGCATGCATGGCCTCGCCATATTTCATCAGCGAGGTAGCCTTGCCATCAGCCAAGTGGCGCTTGATCACCTGATATTTGTCAGGATCCGATTTGCTGATCCCGACATAGATTTCGCTTCCGTCGGAATCGACCGTCATGTCGCCATGGCCTGGTCGATGGTGCTCCATCCACTTCTGGCGCAATATGCCGTCTATGGAGAAGACGAAACTCGCTTCGATTCCGTCCGGTAATTGCTGGGAACACACTATGTTGATTCCGAGTGGTGAGATTGAGCAGGAGCCGGTTGTTCCCGGGAATTCGGCAAGATCGATATCCGGGAATTTCTGCCGTAGCTTGAGATCGTAGGCAAAGACCACCGCTCGGCCGTCATTGTTCGTTGCACGCACCGCAATCCGGCTGCCGTCGCGGCTCGGATTGCCTTTGTTGGGTCCAAATTTGAGGTTGGAGTACGCTCCGGAGGCGAACACGACGTCCTCATGATCGGTACGTGGGGCCCATGTCGCAATCTGCCGGCCCCCGACGCAGATCATCAACTCGGGATCAGTGGGATGCCATTCGCATTCGGTAGCGCGGTTGCGGTGGAACAAAGGCAAGTAGGTTTGTCCGTCGAGAAAGCACAGGCCACCGCAGCCATTGGCGATCAGGAGCAGGCTCTGGTCGGCATTCCAAGCCTGTGCGCTTGAGTAACGGTGGGTGCAGTACTTCTTCCCGCATACACCCGCCCGGCCGAGAACGCCCGGTCTGGTGATCCGTGCGAAAACCATGCCAGACCAAGGATCCCTTGTTTCGTGCACATAGCCCGGCAGGTTGTCCACAACCGCTGTGGCCGCCGCCTCCGCTGCCTTGCTTTGACGGCCGCCGGCAACGTAGATGTTGGGAGATATGGCACCGGCAGCCAGCAACAGCGCCAACGCATGACGGCCGCCCAGGGTCATGTCATGTAACCCACTTCGCGCCGTACCCGGCCTTCACTAAGGCGCTCGCGCCACCACGTGATTGTTCGCTCCAGCCCATCGCGCAGGCTGGTCTGTGTCCGCCATCCAGTCTCACGTTCAAAGCGCGAGGAATCGGCGAGCAAGGCGCGAACTTCGGAATTTTGCGGCCTCAGGCGCCTTTCATCACGACGGACCGGCTTTTTGCAATCGGTCAACTCAAGAACAATGGCCAATACGTCCGAGACGGTCGCGGCGCGTTGGCTGCCAGCGTTGTAGGCGTGGCCGAACTCGAGTTGGGCGAGACCTGCGGTCAGGAACGCTGTCGCGGTATCTTCGACATAGGTCAGGTCGCGGATCGGACTGGTATCGCCGACCATGATTGCAGGACATTTCGGGTCGAGGACTTGCCGGATAATGGTCGGCACGATGGCGCGCTCACTCTGGCGCGGGCCATACGTGTTGAAGGGTCGCATGATGACCACAGGGACATCGAACGACCTGGCGTAGGACTCCGCCATCATGTCGGCGCCGATTTTGGATGCCGAATATGGTGACTGTCCCTGCAGGGGGTGTGTTTCGCCGATCGGCATGGTTTGGGCAGTTCCATAGACCTCGCTCGTCGAGGTATGGATCACCCGCTCCGTCTCCCATAGGCGCGCCGCTTCGAGGACATTCACCGTGCCTAAGATGTTGGTTTCCACATAGGACTGGGCGGCGGCGTAGGAGTATGGAATCGCAATAAGCGCCGCCAGATGAAAAACCGCGGCTTGGCCGCGCATGATCCGGTTAAGGAACGCACTGTCGCGGACGTCACCACGGACGAGCCTCAACTGGCTGCGGATGGTGTCCGGCAGATCGTCTAGCCATCCATGGCTGTCAAAGGAATTGTAAAGGGCAAGGGCTGTGACATCTGCCCCGTTGCGAACAAGCGCCTCCGTGACATGCGAACCGATGAATCCGTCCGCGCCGGTCACCAGGACTTTCTTTCCATTGTAGCTCATCACTGCGCATTCCCTTGGCTGTTTGGAACGCTTCCCTTGGATATTCAAACGTCGATCGGCGGTACCGGAACCCAACCGACCACTGCCAGCACTCCCCGCACCATCCACGCGAGGTCGGAGACGATGGTGCGTCGCGGATAATACGAGAGGTCCAGTGTTGCCTTGGCGGGGAACATGACCTCCCGGTAGAACACGATCGGATCCACGGATTGGGGGAAGTAATGTGCTTCGTGCCGAAAAACGACCTGGGCTGGACCCAGCAGGCCTGGCTTGTATTGCAGCACGGCCCTAAGCTCGCCCCGGAAACAATCGGCGAAAGCCAGGCTCTCGGGTCGTGGACCGACGATCGCCATTTCGCCTTTGAGGACATTCCACAGCTGCGGTAGTTCGTCCAGCTTCGTCGCTGCGAGAAAGCGGCCAACGGTGGTCATGCGTGTATCGCCCACGACCGTCAGCGCAAGGCCTTGAGAGCCGCAGTTCACACCGAATTTGCGAAATTTGTACATGCGGAAGGTTCGGCCGCCGGCCCCGATGCGGGTCTGAGCGAACAAGATCGAGCCACCGCCCTCGAGCAGAAGCGCTCCGGCGATCAGCAGCATCAATGGCGCCAATGCGACGGTAGCGATGCCCGCCACCGCAAGATCGATTGCGCGTCTCGCAAAGCCGTGATCAGGATTTGGAACGAACATCCGGTGAAAGGCAGGGTCTAACGCATTCATGCAGCAGTTCCTCTTTGGGCGCCTGCTTTGAGCGCGCCTGTTTTGAGCGCGGCTGCCAGGGCAGCCACGACTGATTCGGCGGCGGCGGAAGTGACCTGG
Organism: Mesorhizobium sp. M0001; assembly: GCF_040324255.1. Taxonomy (NCBI): domain Bacteria; kingdom Pseudomonadati; phylum Pseudomonadota; class Alphaproteobacteria; order Hyphomicrobiales; family Phyllobacteriaceae; genus Mesorhizobium; species Mesorhizobium sp. M0001. The sequence continues at coordinate 37,926 of NZ_JAMYVS010000021.1, read as the reverse complement.
GGGTGCAGCGGAATTGTGAGCTCTCGCTGAGCGAAATCCTCTGTGTGGGGCAAACTCACGCCGGGAAGGCGCTCGCGGTAGAACGTCATTTGGTGCACCGGCGGGTAGTGGATGGTGGTTTGTATGCCCTGTGTCCGCAACTCGTCGATGACATCCTGCCGGCTCACGTAGCGCGGCAGGACGATCGGCATGATGTGGTAAGCCGATGTCCGGGGTTCGCTAAATGGAATGACAATAGCTGGGCAACGGTCCGCGATCAGGCGTCGGTACAAGACAGCTATGATACGCCTGATTTCGTTCCACTCTTGCAGGTTCTGCAGCTGAACCAGGCCTATTGCCGCTCGCATCTCGTCCATTCGGTAGTTGAATCCAAGCATCGTGACATCATATTGCGGCGTACGACTGTTCAGCCGCTGATGCGTCCCCGTGGTCATTCCGTGCCCGCGGGCCAGGCGAACCCTGTCGAGCAGATCGGGGTCACGTGCAATCACGGCGCCCCCTTCGGCCGTTGTCATGTTCTTGTTGCCATAGAAGCTGAACGCGGCCGCGGCGCCGAAGGTCCCGACTTCCCTAAGCCCGGGCGCGTGCGCAGCGTCCTCGATGATATGCAGCCCGCGAAGCCGGGCGAACCGCTGCCATTGTTCCCGATCGGCGAGATACCCGGCGAAGTGAACGAGAATGACCGCTTTAGTGCGCGTCGTGCACCGCGCTTCGGCTTCCGCAACCGAGATCAACGGCACGTCGACGGACTCGATATCGACGAAGACCGGCGTCGCCCCTACATACAGCACCGCATTCGCCGTCGCCACGAACGTCAGCGAAGGAACCAGTACTTCGTCGCCAGGGCCGATGCCCAAAGCATGGAGGAGAAGATGGAGCGCTGCAGTGCAGGAACCAACCGCAACGCAATCTCGCGCGCCATGCATGCTGGCAAAGGCCTGTTCGAACTCTCGTACCCTGTCCCCCATCGTAAGCCAGCCGCTATCAATCACCTGCGACACGGCTGCCTTCTCTGGCACGCCTAGGATCGGGGCGCTCACCAAGAGCATCTTGACCTCCTGAAAGCCTTGTTAGTGGCTAGACCTCTGCATCAGACCTTCATGCGGCTGCGGCGGCAGCCGCGACCTCGATTGAGGACGACTGATCTTCCCAGGCAATTGCCTGCGCATTCTGGAAGTCATCGACACGACCGATGTCGAGCCAAAGACCGTCATGCTTGTAAACATGCACGGTCGTGCCGCCCTGCATCATCTGCAGCATCAGGTCATCGAACCCAAATGGGATCCCGGACGGAATGAACCGCAGGACATCTGGGTTCATGCAGTAAATCCCCATGCTGACGAGATGGGAAAGCGTCGGCTTTTCCCGGAAGAGCTGGACGGTATTGTCGATCTCGTCGATGACGCCGAAGTCCATCTTGATATGACGGCATGCCGTGGCGATCGTAACGGGATCCCTATGCAAGCGGTGCGCGGCTACAAACCGGCTCAGGCTTAGATCTGTGAGGACATCGCCGTTCAGAACGACAAATGTTTCGTTCAGTTCATCCCTAATCAGAGAGAGAGGTCCGACGGTGCCGAGTGGCTCCATTTCCTGGGTATATTTGATCTTCAAGTTCCATTGCGATCCGTCGCCGCAGACGCTCCGGATCAAATGTCCTAGATACCCTGTCGTAATATATACCTCTTCAATGCCGTTGCGCCGCAGCCACTTCAAAAGCAACTCAAGAACAGGCCTGGCCCCTATCGGCATTAATGGTTTCGGCAGGACCGATGTAAACGGTCGAAGGCGCGTACCCATCCCACCACATTGAATCACCGCTTTCATTCGATCCTCCTGATCTGCAGTTGGCTTTGTTCGGGATCGGTGTTCCATTGTCCGGCCAGGGCACACCCTCAAATCCGGCCAAACCTCGGCGGCAATCCGAACATCATATGCGAAAAGGTATGTGACAGCCGGGGCGGCTGTCGTCGTGCATTTGAATGGCAGGGATTCAAAACGTTCAAGGTATTAGATGGCCACGAGATCAACAGCCGATAGAAGCGCGATTGGGCACTGATCATGACGGCGATAAAACGAAAGCAGTTGCTTTCAAGAAAGCTGCGATCCGCCCGGGCCGGGCCGGCCTACAGGTCCGGCGACAGCGGGTGGCGACATAACAGATGCCACATGATTACGATGGTCCTGAACAGCTGGCTTTGGACCCAGAGATGGGAAACCGGCATCGTTTTGCGGACGGGCACCGCACGCCAGGGTTAAAAATCTATGGATGAGCTTCGCAATTTAGTATTATATTAGACGTTCTGGATGTGCGTGGATGGGACGCTGCGGACATCACTGTGATGCGTTGACCAGTGGATGGCCGCCATTTTAGGACCACCACGGATTGTCGATCATAGGCGAATGGGAGGTTCCAGCGGGTTTTCTCGTCGGGAACCGAGTAACGCGTTGGGGTAGTTGCATGGCTCGGATCGTCATTGCCGACGATCACGGCTTATATCGGCGTGGTCTCCGGCTGGCACTCATGGCTGGAATTCCAAGCGCCGAAATATTCGAAGCTTCGTGTTTCGATGCCGCGGTCAATCTTCTAGAGGAGCAGGCGTCCATCGATCTTGCGATCCTCGATCTGAACATGCCTGGGCTGTTCCATCAGGAAGTGCTCAGCGACTTTATGGCTGCCTATCCTGACACTCGCTTTGCGATCGTTTCCGGGGATGATTCCCGCTCGGAGATACTGACCGCGCTTTCGATCGGACTTCACGGGTATATCGTCAAATCGCAGAGCGACGAAGAAGTCGTGCTGGCTGTAAACGAAATCCTCGCTGGCCGGATCTATGTGCCATCTCTGCTATCTCGAACGTCTGCCGACCAGAGATCGCATGCCCCCCCACCTCCGGTTCAAAATGCCAGCCGCCGGCACGAGGGCTCGGGCGACGTCGCTAGGCTGACGTCTAGACAGAAGGACGTCCTCAAGCTGATGGCAGAGGGGTACTCGAATAAGGAGATTGCCCGCAATCTGGACATTGCCGAGGCGACAACGAAAATCCATGCCGCAGCCGTGCTGCGTGAGCTTGGGGTTAGAAACCGTACCGAAGCAGCTGTGTTGCTCCAAAGCTGGCTGACGAGACAGGCGAGTTGACGTATGCCCCTCGAACCGGCCCGAGTTTGCTTGCAGGAAATCGCAGCAAAGGGCCCACACCATCGGTTAATTGGCCAATTCGGCTTCGACTTGGAGGGGCTCTATTGCAATCCAAATTCCTCAATTTCTTTGCGCGATACACGCAGCGAATATCGAAGGCCATCTTCGGTTATTTCCATATTCGGGGAATGACCGACAAGCGGCGTGCTGTCCACACCGATTATCAGTGACCCGAACCCGCGGCGTACGACTTTTGAACTCTTCCGTCGGCCCGATTCCACCCAATCGAACACGAGGTCGTCACCTTCGTCCTCGGATGCAAATCGCCACTTAACTTCGACCTTGCCATTCGGGTCACCCAGCGCACCATGTTTCACCGAGTTTGTCGTCAACTCGTGAAGGATCATCGCCAAGCCCTCGGCGGCGCCGCTTGGCACAGTGAGGGAAGGTCCACTGATCGTAATGTCGCGTGTCTCCTTGAAGGGCTGCAATTCCCGGTCCACGAGTTCATGGAGCATCCCTGACAGGTTGGCATGACGAGAAAGGATGCGATGGGTCGCCTCCAGTGTTCGAATCCAATCGATCAACATCTCCTTGTATTTGGCAACATCATTGTCGGGAGTATCGATCATGTTGACCAGAGCTCTAATCACTGGAAACACATTGCTGAACCGATGGCGCTCTTCGCGCATTATGCGCTCGCGTCTCTTTACGGCGGCGCGAAGCAAAGTTGTTTGTCGACGTTCGGTCAGATCCGCCGCCACCCCGATGCGCATTTTGCGGTCGCCGTGCTCTTCCTGCCGTCCACGCAATGCAATCCAGCGTGTGTGACCATCCACTTGCCGGACGCGAATCTCGACGTCAAAGTTCAATGCCGACGAAGGCTTTGCCGAGGCGGACAACTTCGGCCAGTCGACGGGATGGATTACGGCCGAGAGTTCTTCCAAGCGGCGGACTGGGGCCGGAGGCAGACCAAGGATGTCCCAGAACTTGCCGGAGCCGGCGACTGTCCCATCCTCAATGTCTATTTGCCATGTGCCCAGGCGCCCGGCAGATACGGCGAGATCGAGCCATTCCTTCTGAGCCCGAAGGGCCTCGCGTGCCGCTTGTCGCTCGGAAATATCGTCAACCACCACGAATACGCTCTCATTTGGCGCCTCGTCCGGCCGCGACGAAGACAGGGCCAGGTGAGCCCAAAATGCCGTGCCATCCTTGCGCAAAACGCGGATATCCGTCGCCGACGCGGTCCCATTGCCCAAATCTTGCAAAAGTTTCCGCACAGTACCTCGATCGTCGGGGAAAATGAGTTCCTCCAGCTCCAGTTGGGCAAGTTCCTTGTGCGCGTAGCCGGTCATCTCCAAAAGCCGTCTGTTCGACTGCAGCAGTTCGCCATGGCGATTGGTATTAGCAAAGCCCAAGGCGGCAGCGTCGATGGCAGCGAGCCTCGCTTCTGCCACCCTGAGCGCGCCGTGCAGATCTTGTCGCAGGCGGTGGAACACGGTTGCGATCAGGCTACCCGAACCCAGAAGGAAGACGGCCCCGGTCCAGTCTCGACCAGTGAGGTGACCGTCCAACAGGTGTCGCATCCACAAGCCGGCGACCGCCATCAGAAGCGTTGCTGCGATGGCAACAAAACGGCCCTCAAGATACACGATGACAACGGTTATGGGGATAAACGCAACAAGCGGCAACGGCTGGCCGCCATATACCGTACTTATCGCCTCGAATGCTATCGATGCTGCAAACACCAAAAGCGAAGCTAGATGAGCCCACGTAGTGCTCGACACATTCGATTTGAGCCAGCGCAGGTCCGAACCCATGCGCAAAGACTACAACTTTCGGTCTAGTCCGTCGAGACTAGGCCGAAGGGGTGGCACCTAATCCCAATGCCCGATTGCCATGACTTTGCCGGCGAATAAAATCATGGTGTCAGGAGCGCTCTTCAGAAAGATATATCCAAGAGACGCTGCGGAAAAACCATTCGCAGATTTCTCGCAGTATGTGGAAATTCAAGTTGAAGCAGCAACTTCATCAGATTTGATTTGCGTCAGTAGCAATGGGTTGGGTGGAAGCGATGACACTGATTGAAACGCGAAACGATGCGCTTGCAGGCAGGCAATACATTGTATTGAACGATACCCGCCACGAAAGGCCGATAAGCCTTGTGGACCGACCGGACGCAAGGGTCGGCGGATCTCGACGACGCAGCCTGGAATCCATCACCGGCATGCTTGATCGTATGGGTTGCGGCTATCTCGTCCTGGACCGAGACAAGAAAGTAATAGAATGGAACGCTGCCGCTCGGGACACCCTCGCACGCCAGGGCGAAGCAACTGATACAGCCGTCGAGCTTGCTGCCGGGTTGAGGCGGCTGGTCGCGAATGTTCCGGTCCACCTCCAGCCGGGCTCACTCTCATGGGTAGTGATCCACAGCAGAGGCGACAGGCCGGTGACCATGAACGAGACGGGGGTCGTTACACCGGACGGGACAACCGTCGTCGCATTGCTGGACCGGGATAACAAATCGGCGGCCAACCCTCGCACGTTGCAAAGGATGTTCGGTTTGACCAGCGCGGAAACGCAGTTGGCGCTACGCCTGGCCCATGGCGACGCGCCCCTGGAGATCGCCCGCAGCTGGCATCTCAGTCGCACGACTATCCGCTCTCAGCTCGCCTCGCTGTTCGCCAAGACCGACACGAGGCGTCAGGCGGAACTAGTGGCTCTTTTGGGGCGCATTTCGGTTTTGCCATGAGAAATCGACTGCTGTCTGCATCCGCTTTGATTCAGACAGCGGCGGCCCGCATTGAGCGCGCTGTCGCGTAGATCACAAGGCCGGCGGCGCCATTTCCGATCGTTCAGGCGCTGCCGAGATGGCGCGGAACGCGGAACCTGGAACGGGAGTGACTTGCCATGGCCGAGGCAGATTCGAAGGTCAACAAGCTGGCGGATATCGTTCACGCGCTGCAGGATGGTGCTGCGTCGAACCTTACGCACACGGGGCCGATCATCGTCACGGGCGCCGCTGGGTTCATCGGATTTCATGTTGCGTCACGCCTTTTGCGGCTCGGCGCCGAGGTCATCGGCGTCGACAACTTCACGCCTTACTACGACCTGAAGCTGAAGGAGGCGCGATTTACACGGCTCTGCGCCGAGCCGAGGTTCACGCCGATGCGCTTCGACCTGGCGGACCGGTCGCTGGTGAAAGCGCTGTTCTGCGAATTCCAGCCATCGCACTTCGTGCATCTGGCCGCCCAGGCCGGGGTACGTCATTCGCTCGTGGACCCGCATGCCTATGTGGAGTCAAACATAGTCGCGTTTCTCAACGTTCTGGAGGGCTGCCGACACGCCGGCGTCAGCCATCTCGTTTATGCCTCGTCGAGCTCCGTATATGGTGCCAATCGACGCATACCCTTTTCCGAGCATCATGGTGCCAATCATCCGGTGAGCTTCTACGCCGCCACCAAGGCCGCCAACGAGTGCATGGCGCATTCCTACAGCCATCTGTTCGGCTTGCCCGCAACCGGACTGCGCTTCTTCACCGTCTATGGTCCCTGGGGGAGGCCCGACATGGCTGTCTATACTTTCACCCATGCCATCGCCGAGGGCCGAACGATCGAAATCGCCAATGCCGGGCGCGTATGGCGGGATTTCACCTATATCGACGACATCGTAGAGGGGGTTGTTCGCGTGCTCGCCAAACCACCGTGTCAGGATCCCGATTGGGACGGTCGCGCTGCCGATCCTGCCACCAGCTCGGCGCCGTATCGGCTCTACAATATCGGCAATGATCGGCCTGAAGAAATCAACCATCTGATCGCGCTCATCGAGACGGCCCTTGGCCGCCGCGCCCTTCGCGTCAACGTACCTTTACCGCAAGGTGACGTCCTGGAAACCCGCGCCGATGTCAGGGACCTCCGCCGCGCCGTTGGCTTCGCACCGGCGACAACACTGGAGGACGGCGTGCAACGTTTCGTGGAATGGTATCGGGAATTCCATGCATGCCCCGTCGGACAGGTGCGACCAACCGGCCTTACGGCAACGGCATAGTGAGCACAACAGCGGCATTTCCTTGGTGTGGCAGGGTCGCGGCTCGCCTTCAATCTGTCTTGGGATACGCCGGCAATGGAAGGGACCCAAGCTGCCGTCCTGTGCCGTGCCCGACCCCCAAAAGGCGCCGCGCATAGCGGGTGAGCGGCTTCTCGAACAGACGGTGGATGATAAATGCCACGCCCAGGGTGATCGCCAAGGCGGAACCGATGAAGGCCCACGGGCCGAGCACAAAGATCAAGCCTGTACGCCAGAACAATATGCGCATGGCGCGGATCACGAATGGATGCATGAGGTAAAGAGCGTATGACGCATCGCCAACGCCAGCGGCCCACCTCGCCGCCAGGCTGTCGTGCCTCAGTTTACCCGGGGGTGCCAAGGCAGCACTCCAAACAATTTCAGACGCCGGAATGCCATACACAACAGAGCGACCAAAGCCGGCCGAGATATCGGGAAACGCCGCCGCAAGCATCAGGGCACCCAGTCCCGTTGCGGCGACACAGGCCCTGATTGGGCCGGAAGGCCGCAGGCCCGAGGCGCACATGACCCCGATCATCGCGCCGAAAGCGAATTCGAGGATGATCGGATTGGTCCAGAAACCCCAAGGCTCTGGCAAAGGAGCCCCAAGAGCGCCCGAGAGCACCATCCCAACCAGGATCGTGAGCAGGACCGTAACTGCCCATCGCATGGGCAGCACGATCGTCGCCGTGAACAGCACGTAAAACAGCATCTCATAATTGAGCGTCCAACCCAACTCGTAGACCGGCTGAACGACGCCGTCAGGGCGACTGGCCGGAACGAATAAGTAGGATTCGACTACAAACCTGAAATCGACGTAGCTCTGGTTGAGAAGATTTGGGGCGGCCACCGCTACCGCAATGTAGAGCGAGGTGAGCGCCCAATATAGCGGGACAATTCGCGCGATCCGGCGGGAAATGAAGAGACGCGCGCCCCCGGGCTTTGCGAACAGCTGTCGCGACGTATGCACCATGATAAGGCCGGAAATCACGAAGAAAATATCGACTCCAGCGCTCCATGGTATCGGATTCCAGCTCTGAAAGGTGCGGCCGGCCTGTAATTCCAGGGTGGCCGCATCATGCTGGGCGTGTCGCAGCGCGACCGAACTAGCCGCGAGGGCGCGCAGGACCTGAACTTGGGTGAGGGTTTCGCGTTGGCTGCGCTCGACAGGCGTCGATCTCTCCGAGCGACGGCGCACTGCAGGCGCCGAGGCGCTCGCCATTCGGGCTTGTTCCATGGATGCTCCGCAGATTGTGAGCACACCCTGGGGCGCCTCCGAAACTGATGCATCCTTCAAATGACGGACACAGCCCGCGAAGTATCGGCTGCCCGCGCGGGTGTCCGGAACAGGTATACGCCGAAGCGTCTGTGCAGCCCTATGGCCTTTGTGCGATCTGGGCTTCGTGACTTCCTGCCCGAACGACGGCAATCACCGTAGCGAAAACAGTGCTCTCATTTGCTCGCCCTCAAGAACCAATGCCATTGACGGGCATCGACCGCGCTCGGCCTGATCGACAGCAAGGCAAAAACCAAGCCTGGCATGATTTTCAGTCGCTTGCGGATATAGACGGCCATGGCAATGCTCCAGATGCTCAGTGCAAGTGCCACACCCACCGCAGCGCCAAGCAGGCCGTACACCGCAACTCCGGCTGCACAGGCAATTATATTGGCCACAGCACCCGCTACCATCGTCGTTGCCGCAGCCCATTCATTTCCAGTCATGGTCAGGAGATTCTGTTGGGGCCCGCACAGCGCGACAAAGACATATCCCAAAATCAGAACCCGTGCGATCGGCGCTCCCGCGCTATAACCCTCACCGAAATAGCTCAAGAACGGCTCGACTATCACCATCATTGGGACGGCCACCAGGATGGCACCGCCAGCAGAAAGCAGGGTTGCGCGCGCGAACAGCTGTTGTAGGCCTCTGCGATCGCCTCTGACGTAGAGATCGGCTGCTGTTGGCGAAAACATGGTTGCCACGGCGATACGGGACAGGCCCACGAGCATCGCGACATTCAAGGCCAGCGCGAAAATACCCGCTTCAGCAATATGGCTTGTCCAGCCCAAAACCAGGACTCCTGCCCGACTGACGAAAACATCGAGCCCAGTGATGAGCATGAGCGGGGGGACGGCAAGCCACCATTCCCTCGAGGCATAACTTGGCTTGGCGTGTCCCAGGCCGGGTGGTTCAAACCTCCTCGCGATGATGAACACCAGCGCCGCTGTGAAAGCGGAACTCACAAGCACCGCCATCGTCACCGAGGGCGCATCCACTGTTCGAAATCCCGACAATGCCAGGAGCGCTACCAACACGAGCAGGAGTCCGTCTCGCATGATGCGCTCCGGCAACAACGCCGAGACAACGCCGCCGAAAGCACGCACAAGCGTGGCTCCGAGAGCATAGGCCGTAACCAAGGGCACAGCCATCATGCCGAGCACGATGCTTGTCTCAAGCCCTCTTTCCGTTGGATCTGAAAGGAACAGGACGGACGCAGCGCCGATCATCCCGAACAAGGTTGCCGCTATCAGCGATCTCTGCAGCGCGAATCTTATCACCCCGCGGGCTAGATCAAGCCTGCCACTGGCCCTATAGGCCGGGAGGAAACGCAACAATGATACATTAAAGCCAAGCGTTGCCAGATAGGCGAGCACTGACGTCCAAGCCTGAACGTAGGAATAGATGCCGTAGTTGTGAGGTCCGATAAGGCGTGCAATTGCCAACTGTGCAAGACTGGTCAAACCAGCGCCACCAATATAGATCAGCAAGGCGAATATGCTTGCCCAAGCCAGCCGCGAGCCCATGTCCTTGTTGCGCGGCGGTGCGGTTGCTGAACCAGTTACATCTGCGCGATGAGCCGGCAACTCAATTTGCTTTTCGCCGACCGACCTATCGAAGCGCGACAATGCAGAAAGTATTTGTCTCTCAATCCGACAAATACTTTTAAAGGTCGATGGACCATCGGTGTTTTCGACGGAGATGATTTCCCGGCCAGATGTTGTCAGGAGGTCATGCATCGCTTCAAAAACGGCGAATGAGCGCATGTTAACGCTCAAGTCGGCCTCGAAAATCCGTTCCGCCGGCGGCTCAAGCTCCATCCGCCGACGAAGGCGACTTTCCACGACCGCAGCTGGCACCAAGAGCCTGACGGTGAGATCGGCCGCCGGTGCGAGGCTGAGCGCCTTTTCCAGCGCTCTGGGGTTGGTGCTCCCATTAAACATCGCAAGCGAACCAATCGCTTGAACATATCCTTGATCGAAGATTATAATTTCGGGCGATTGCTCCGCAGACTTCCAGCAACGCGAAAGGTGCAGGATGTATCGCCAGATTCGCGCGCGCCATATTCGGTTTTTTGGCGGTATCATCCTCACTATTGCAAAGGAATTGGAAATATCATCGGCTCGCCCTGCCGAAAAAAGCAGTATTCTGGCTGTTGAAAACATCGCCGATACGATCCGTGATATGAACAGAAAGATTCCGAGATCATATTTGGCGGCCCTGGTGCTTGGCTTGTAGCTGAGAGCGACCTTGGCGTGATAGCCTTTCCCGCGCAGCTGCTGCGCAAGCGCATGTGCGAAGGTTGTTTTGCCGGATCCTGGAGGTCCGAAAAATTCAATGATCATCGTGTAGCTGGCTCGATTTAGGGGCTCGATCGCTCCCTGGAGCTTCTGTTGAAGATCGCACACGCATCTTCAAACCCTCTCCAACAGAAGATCGGCGTTGTCTCCGAGCCTGGAGCCGGCTAGCCTCTTCAGGTTCACCCGGGTGAGCACACTCCCTACTGGAACGGTGGCGGATCCGCCGGCTCCTATTGCATCCAGAGCACCACGGGCAATGCTGCGCCTCGTCCTTGCCCAGCGAACGGCAAAAAGCACCGAATCGGCCCAGCGCTTAAGCAGCCTGGTTTCAGGCCCCCCGAGGCCCAGGGGACCGTTCATGATGACCACGTCGTAGGCCGAACGCAGCTCCTCGGTGAACTGGCATTTGTCGACGGTGGACAGAAGCGTCAGGAGATCATCGGAAGGTGCTGGAGCGGCCATGAGGTCGATACCGATTTCCGGCATCCTCGTAATTGCATCCTTCAGCACGCAACGTTCATTCACATAGTCGCCGAAGGAGTTCCGGGCCTTGTCGGTGCTGAATTCACCACGAAACCCGTTCGTGAGCCGTACATCCTTGCGATCGAGATCGAGGAAAAGCACTCTTCCTCCCAGCCGCGTTGCCGCCAGCGCCAGGCTCCATGCCAACTCGGTCTTGGCATCGTCCTGGATGCTGGATGTCACGAGAATGATATGCGGCGGCTGTCCCTTTCCCTGAGTTGGCGCCGCAGTGACGAGCAGCGAAGTCACGGCGCGGCTGAACGGCAAGTTCTGCTGGCTCAGAACCAGATGCCGCAGCTTTCTGGCGTTAAGTCCCGCAACCCTGGGAAGCAGTCCTACGCACGGGACCCCAAGCTCGGCCTCGGCTTCGGCTTCACTGCGCAAGGTTTGGTTGAAACCGTTGCGGACCAGGACAATGACCGCCCCCATGAGACCAAAGACGACCATGCCGGGAGGAATCAGGAAAATTGGCGACAATGTCGTGGGGGCCGACGGCGGCCAGGCGGTCGAAAGGACCGCTACGCCTGGCGAAGGAGCGGCGATGCGACGTGTCAAGTCCTGCTGCCGGCTCAGGAGTTCGTTGTAATGCTGCGTCACGATGGCTACCCTAGGTTCAAGGGAACGCAGCCCCGAAAGTTGGCTCGCCGTGTCGGCCACGGCCGCGTCGAGCATCGCCTTGCGACTTTCAAGAGCCGTAGCCTGAGACCGGTAGACATTTGCCTCGGCAGCGATTCGGGCAACGCTTTGCTCCATTTCGCGGGCGATCGCGTTGCGCAGATCGCCGTCGGCGGCGGCACCCGACTGGCGTGCCACCAGGTCCGTCAACACGGGCGACCCGATTTCTTCAGCGATGGCCGTGACCGGGGCGCCCGCCTTGCGCAGGTCCTCAATACGGCGAAGGCGCGCTTCCGACGCGGAAAGACTGGCTTTCGATAGGAATATCTGCCGGCCGAGTTCCGCTGTCTCACTGGCTGCGTTGTTGGCCGCAGTCTGATCGACGGCGCCATGCGTGAGCCGGTATGTCTCCAGCCGATCTGTCGCTTCGACAAGATCCCTTTGTACTTGCGGAAGGCTGGCGACTATCGAATCCAGATGAACCTGATCCGATGCCCGGCTTTTTTGTACCAGATCTTGAATGTAGACCTGGGCAAACGTGTTCGCGACAAGTGCCGCACGCGCCGGACTTGGATCGGTGAAGCCGATGGTGATGACGCGCGATCGCAGCTCTTGTCCGACCCTCATTCCGTTGCGTAGCGCCTTCAGCTCGGGCGCGTCCGCTGCGTCCGGATTTTCCGCCACCTTGTTATCCTGTCTCCAGGCCCTGTTCAGGAGATCGATGAGGAACGAGCTAGCCGCGGGCGGGACGGCATTGACGACGGTCTTTCCGTTACCGTCGACTGGTTGGGCTTTGCGCAGTGCTGCCAGGACCCGACGCAGGTGGCCTTGCGAGGAGAGCATCGTCAGATGATCATCGATGTTCGATTCCAGCGAGTCCTGGGCGGATGCCACGCCGCCCGAAGCACTGCTGCTCGGGGCATCGATAATGACCTGGGTCGTTGCCTCGAACAGCACCGGGCGGGTGAAGCCCGCCAGTCCGGCCAGGATGCCGCCCAGAAGGGCCACGGCAAGCAAGAACCATTTTCGCGTCGTCAGGATGATGACGAGCTGGTGGAAGGGTGACGATTGCGTTGGCTCGCGTGGCGGCCGCATCAAGCGCAGATTGGTTTCAAGTGTCCCAACTTCCATCTGCTTGGCGCGCGGACGCCGGGCGCGGTTGGCTATGGAACCTTCCATCTCAATCCCCTGTCAGTTCGATATGGTAAGAAGGGTGCGTGGCGACCGTCGATGGCCGCATGGCTTCGTTGCGCCACGCCTGAAACATGAGCACCGGCCACAGGTCGCGGAAATTATCTTGGCTTCCATGCAGATGATTGCGCCAGCATGCGTCAACCTTCTCACGGTCGATGACCCCGTCCCCGGAGCGGCCGATCGTGGCAATGATATCGGTTGCCCAGCCGCGCAAGGGCCCTTTCAACCAAGTCCCGACCGGAACGTCGAAACCTTGCTTGGGCCGGTCGACCAGTCGGCGTGGTACATAACGATCAAGCAGTCGTCGAAGCAACCATTTGCCCTTCCCGTTTCGGACTTTGGCACGGGCTGGCAACCGCCAGGCAAATTCAACGACGCGATGGTCCAGGATCGGGCATCGCCCCTCAAGGCTGTTGGCCATGGTGGCTCGATCGAGCTTCACCAAAATGTCGCCCGGTAGATAGCCTGTCATGTCGGCGAATAGGAGACGCGAGAGCAGGCCGTCGAGCTTTGTGGTGTCGGTAGGTGCTGTCGACGGCTTGCGATGAACAAGGTCGTTGGCTGAAGATTTTGTCAGTTGCAGAAAGAGTTCGTCCTCATCTCGCGCCGCGAGCAGGCGGGCAAGGCGAGCCAGGCGGTCACCGCGCAAGCCATGCCGCATATTCGCCGAAAGCGGCAGATTGCCGAAGATATCTTTCTGAGAGGCTTGGGCCAGCAACCCAGCCCCCGATGCCAACAGCCGGCGAAATGACAATGGCAGCTCATGCTGCTTTGTGAGGCGGGTTGCCAGGAAGTGTCGAGAATAGCCTGCGAAGCACTCGTCGCCGCCATCGCCTGAAAGCGCCACGGTTACGTGTTGCCGCGCGAGGCGCGACACCAGCAGCGTCGGTATCTGCGATTCATCGGCAAACGGCTCGTCCCAAATCCGGGGCAGCTCCGGAATGACCTCAAGCGCGGCAGCCGGCGAGAGATGAAGTTCCGTATGATCGGTGCCCAGATGCCGAGCAACCGCGGCCGCATGGGGAGCTTCATCAAACCCACCTTCCCCGAACGCTATGGTGAACGTCCGAACGGGGTTTCGGGACTGTGCCTGCATCAGGGCGACGACAGTCGAGCTGTCGATCCCGCCCGACAGAAAGGCGCCCAGCGGCACATCTGCAATCATTCGTTCCTTGACGGCCAGGCGGAGCAGGCTGTCGAGCTCGGTTGCGAGGTCCTCGTCGCTGGCAGCTATCGGATCGCGCTGTCCCTTGCAGGCGACATCGGCCAGCGACCACCAAGGGTGAATGCGATGCGCAAGCGAACCGGTGCCTCGGGCGTTGGCGAATTGCGCCGCAGTGACCGACAGGACTGATCCAGGTGGCAGCTTGAACACGCCTTGCCAAATGCAACGGTCATCCGGCACCCAGCCTTTGGAAACCATTGTCGTCGCCGCATCGACATCGAGTTCCGGGGTGAAGCCTGGGAAGCGAGTGATCGCCTTCAACTCCGAGGCGAAGACGAGCGCATCACGTGTCAGGGCGACATAAAGTGGCTTCTTCCCCATTCGGTCGCGGGCAAGCTGAAGCGTTCGGTTCTTCAGGTCCCACAGCCCAAAAGCAAACATGCCAGCGAAGCGCGCGAGGGCTGCATCAAGGCCCCAGCTTTCGATCGCGCACAGCATGACCTCCGTGTCGCTGGCGCCGCGGAAATGATGGCCCGCCCCTTCCAGTTCACGGCGCAGATCGCGAAAATTGTATATCTCGCCATTGAAGGTGATGACATACCGACCGCTCGCGGAGAGCATTGGCTGGCGACCCGCTTCGGACAGGTCGACGATCGCCAGTCGCCGGTGGCCGAAGGCTACCCCCCCTTCACGGCTCACCCAGAAGGCCTCACCGTCAGGTCCGCGATGACGAAGCGCCGTCGCCATCGGTCCGATGGCCCTGAGCGCACTTGCGTTGGCTGCATCGGGCGCCAACAAAATTCCGGCGATCCCACACATTCTAGCATCTCCTCTGGCGAACAATCGCAGGGATCGCTTCCGGCGTCCCAGCGGCAAGGCAGAGGGTCAGACAGAACCACACGATCGGATGGCGGATGACCAAATGCGGAGCACTGAAAACGGCGATCGATGCCACGAGCGCCACCAGAGCGTCCAGCTTCGCCCGCCAGGCGGACAACGCAGCCGAGCCGAAGATCCACATCAGGGCTAGAACTGAAATCAGGCCGCCCTGAGTGTAGAGATCCAGGATGGTGCTGTGCGCCTCGAAGGGCCGCGGCAAAAACTGTTGATTGACCACGGGCGGACTATCTAGGTGCGGGCCCGGACCCAGTCCAAGCGATCCCGATCGTGCCCCCTTCTCCAAGGCTGCATTCCAGAGGTAGAGGCGAAGCGCCGCGGTTTGGGCAGTCGCTTCCCCGCCCTTGTCTTTGGTCAGGCTCTTGGCGAAGTCTTCGGCGCTGGAGGCCTCGCTGAGGGCATAGGGCGCTATAGACAGGGCCAGCGGCAGGAAGCCAACGGCCATCAAGACGGCAAGCTGCCTTGAAAGGCTCGCCTTATTGCCGTCGCTCGTCAGCCAGGCCCGGACCCGCAGCCCGAGAAGGATCAGACAAGCCAGGACCGTGGTATAAAGGTAGGTATCGCTTTTTGTCAGCCTTCCGACGTAAACGGTGAATATGAGGCTGCATAGGGCAAGGCATCTTCCCCATTTATTGCTGGTGGTTGTGGCAAGATGCAAGGCCAGTGGACCGAGCAGGGCGCAGTAGAGCGCAAGCTGGTTCGGATTGTCGGACCATCCGCAGAAGCGGTCCCAGTACCAGGGCTCGACCCCAGCCTGATGGAGCCAGCCGAAGCCAAGCCCTACCTGAATGATGAAGCCCGCATTCGCGATAGCAACCATCCACCAGGCGATACGACGCAAACGGAAAGACGCGTTGGGCTCCGCAGCGGCCAGACAGGTGACGCACGCCAACAGCACATAGGCCAGCGTGTCGTGCAACAACGGATCCAGGAACAACGTGGTTGTCAGAAAACCGATGATGTAACCCACGCCCATGGCAAGCGCCAGGATCAGCCAGAAAAGCCCAAGCTTGGCCAGGGCCGGCGTAACCTCCAGTTGGCCGCCAGCAAGGATTCGCGTCATCGACAGCATTATCCAGAGCGTGAGGCACAGTTCGCTGTAGCCGAAGGGCAGCCCTGGGATGCTGAGTTGCGCCGCGTAGGACATCGCGACGCCGAAGGCCAGAAGCGCATCACGCATCATTGCCGCGCCTCACCCAGTCGATGGGGGCTTGGCACCGCCTCTTCCCTCGGATTCGCCTGCGCAGCTTGAACAAGCCTGCTGCGATATCTGCCACCCAGGATTGTCTTGTACAGGTCGCAATACTGGTCGATCACCCACGACAGCGAGAACCGCTCCCGCACGAATCCGACGGAACGGCTGCCCATCGTCTTGCCACGGGCGGGGTCGGAAAGAAGATCGACTATCCGGGAGGCCAAGCCATCCGCATCGCGCGGCGCCACGAGATAGCCGTTCCAGCCATCCTCAACCACATCGTTGCAGCCCGGCATATTCGAGGCGACGATCGGCAATCCGGACAATCCCGCCTCCAGCAGGACACGCGGAATTCCCTCGCGATATTGCGTCGGAAACGCAAAGATATCCGCCATGCCAAGGAGGGCTGGAATGTCGCGCCTTGGCCCCAATGCGACAACGTGGGGAACATGGCGCTCGATATCGGCTCTGCTGACGGCAAACGGACCTTCGGAGTCTTGCGGGCCGACAAGTACGAAACGCGCGTTGGGCCTCTCGCGGATAACGCGAGGAACCGCCTCGATGAGGGTTGGAATCCCCTTCTGCCGCGTGAGCCGACCGACAAATATTATGACCTGGGCCGATTGTAGGCCAAGTTCCTCGCGCATCGTGGCAGCCGAAGGACCACGATACCTTGCCATCGAGAATGCATCGGGGTCGATGCCAGAACTCCGGATCAGTCGCCCTTTGCCGCGAGCCACCAGCCGATAGCGCTCGAAGAAGGCCTGATCATCACTATTCTGGAAGACGGTCATGGCTGTCCAACGAGACGCCACCCCCTGAAGGCCGCAAAAGAAAGGACGCAATGCCAGGGCCCGCGGCTCCCGCGACGAGAATGTCCAACCAAGCCCGTTGATGGTGCGAACGACGGGAACGTGCCCGCGCACCGCCAGTGGAGTTAGGATATTGGGCTTGGTGTCGAAACTTTGAATGATGTCCGGACGCAGTTCGGACATCAGTTCACGGATCGCGCTTACAGCACCCCATTCTGCACCGCCGCTGCCAAAGCGGTCGAACCCAAATCGGCGATGGGCAATGCCATGGGGTGAGAAGGCGGCTCCGAGATCACTCGAAACGGCAGTGACTTGAAAACCCCTTTCGCGAAGCGCCAAAAGAAACGGGATTCTTAGTCTATGATCCTCGCCTCCAACGCAAACCAGATGCGGACTCATCCTGTCGCTCCTGGATGCGATACCAATCGCGTAAAACAGCTGATCCTATCCGCGGTTTCCATGGCCGGTTTCATCGCCCCTGAACACACAACAGCCAGTCCCACGCTAGGAGCAGGCTTTCGTGCTGTCCTCGTCTGTTTGCATGAAGCAAGCTGATCAACGAAGCGGCAATGCAGCCACAATCGCTGTCGCCTCGGTCAGTGAGTTGGATTCATCCGGTCTGACGGTGCAAGGACGACATCTTCGCGTACGACACGGCGGGCCGGATATAAAAAAGGGCTGTGTTCGAAAGGTCCGCGCGCCGCGTTCAAAGCAACTTCCGCCCGCCTTCTCTCGCCGGATCAACATCGCGACCAGGCGGTGTGATGACTCGCACCGCCAGTTCTCCCGATCGCTTCGTCTGGAAGCAGGCTTTCACCCGGTCTCTGGATATGGTCGGACCCACCAGCCGCCTCTTCCCGCGGATGGGCGACCGCGTTGCCATGCTCGCCGTCATCCGGACCGGCACGCCCGCCTTTCCGTTGAACCCGGTGGGATCCAGTTCAGTGCCTCTCCGCAATTGCCAGCGGCGCGCGCCTCGCATGACCTTGTGGAGTACTGCCTTGCTCATTTTGGCGCCGAGGCTTTTTACGAGGAGCATTGAGCGGCTGCAATGGGAGGCTTCGCCAGGGCGCGGTTCCTTTGCGGTCTGAGCTCGAATAAATCCT
The DNA here is from genome assembly GCF_040324255.1 of Mesorhizobium sp. M0001. Lineage (NCBI taxonomy): Bacteria > Pseudomonadati > Pseudomonadota > Alphaproteobacteria > Hyphomicrobiales > Phyllobacteriaceae > Mesorhizobium > Mesorhizobium sp. M0001. The sequence continues at coordinate 19,640 of NZ_JAMYVS010000021.1, read as the reverse complement.
GCGGAAGCGCGCATTTGGGCGGTGGCTCGCGCAACCCAAGCGCGCATTGGCCGATTGCCGCCACTGCAAACGCACAAGGCGCTCCGGCAGACTTCCTGCAATGCTTTCGTTGCAGGCTTGAGCACCCCATACTTGGATCATCTACATACCTCTGCGTAGCATCGAGGCTGTTGTGTTTTCCGGAGTATGATCAAAGATTCTATCAAGGGGCGCCGGTATTTGATTTGTCGCTAATGGATCCTTTCCCTAGGCAGGTGTGGGGCGCCTACCGAATCGGACGAAGGGTATGTCAATGACAACACTCCATTACGCCTCGGGCGGGTCGGCCTCCGAGGTCGCGAAAGCCGGATTCAATCTTGTTGATGTATCTTCCTTGGACCAGCTCAACGCCTTGCCGGCCGGCCAGAAAGGCCTGGTGTGGCTCAATGAAGCAGATGGTGCAACCTCCTCCTTTATCCAGAAGGTCACGCCCTTCATCGGCAATCCGAAAGTGTTTGGCTTCTTCCTCGTCGATGAGCCGGACCCGACCGGCAAATGGGGAACTTATGCCACCGCCGCTGATCTGAAGGCGGAGTCAGACTGGATCCACAGCCACCTGCCCGGCGCCAAGACCTTCATAACCATGATGAACATGGGGTCTTCCGCTAACCCCGACTTTTCAAACACATTCAATCCTGCCAACACGCATATCGACTATTACGGCTTGGATCCCTACCCGGTACGGACCGGAACAAGCACGATTGACTACAACATGATCGACAGGACTGTGGCGGCGGCCGTCGCCTCGGGCATCCCGCTCAGTCAGGTCGTTCCCGTGTATCAGACCTTCGGCGGCGGCGACTGGACGACCGACACGGGCGGTCGCTATGTCCTGCCCAGCGTTGCTCAGGAAAAGACCATGTTGGACCACTGGGCCAAGGTAGCGCCTTCGCCGGCCTTCGACTATGCCTATGCTTGGGGTTCTCAACAGGGCGACACGGCGCTTGAGAGCTCGCCGACGCTGCAGGCTCTGTTCCTTCAACACAACCAGAGCACCGCAAGCGGTCCTTCGGCCAGCGAACCGACGCCGCCGCCTACCAGCACAGTGCCTCCGCCCACAAGTGTCCCTCCGACCAGCACCGGCGATCACATTTTCTACGGCACGGGTAGCGCGGATGTGCTTCGCGGCACCGCTGGCGCGGACACGATGATGGGCCGCGGCTACAACGACACCTACTATGTCAACAACGCCGGCGACAAGGTGGTGGAACTGCGGCACAGCGGCAACGATAGCGTGCTGGCATCGGTCAGCTACGCGCTGTCGGCCGGCTCGCAGGTCGAGCATCTTGCGACCACCAGCAAATTGGGAACTGCCGCCATCAAGCTCACGGGAAACGAATTCGCCCAAACCATCGATGGCAATTCCGGGAGCAACACTATCAACGGCGGTGGCGGGAGAGACGTTCTGACGGGACATGGCGGCAACGACGTCTTTGTCTTCGATTCGGCTCTCAAGCTCGGCAATATCGACAAGGTCACCGATTTCAAAGTGGGCCACGACAAGATCCAACTCGACCACACTGTGTTTGCCGGCCTGCATACCGGCGCCCTTCCCTCTTCGGCGTTCTACGCCGGCAGGGCCGCGCACGACAGCGGCGATCACATCGTCTATAACAGCACGACCGGCGCGCTTTCCTTTGACAGCGACGGCTCGGGCGGCGCACATCAGATCCAATTTGCCACTCTATCGCCACATCTGGCTCTGACGGCGTCCTCGTTCATCGTGACGTGACCGTGGGAACGTCAGCCTGAGCGAGATGGTCTGACGTTCTTGAATATGGCTGACGGAACCAAGAAGCCCCGCCGAGCTTGTACTTGGTATGAGCGCGCGCGGCATCGAATTCCTGCAGAAATGGGTAGAGGACAAGATCCCACTCTACACCAAGGCCGATCCGGTTCTTGCGGCGAAACTTGCGGACCAAGCAACGGCGGATGCCATCAGAGCGGGAATCCGCCCCGAGGAAATCTCTGAGGAAGTCGGAAGCATGTTGACGACCATGCTCGAAGTGCTCGATCAGCACGATTCGACATGATTGCGCGCTTTGGCGGCAGATGCTGCCCGGCTTGGCGCCAAATGCATAAATGTGTCATGGATCATAGGTCATGGGCCAGCCTGGGGGTAGCATGACCAACATGCTCTCCCAGAACGCGCGCGACGACCCCGTCCACGTCGTGAGGTTCAGCACCATTGACCTGTATCAACGGCCATCGGTCCTGGCGCAGGCACTCGCCGACCTCTCTTGAGATTTCGGCCTGCCTTAATCCTTTGTCCACGCCAAGTTCGAACAGCATAACCTCGAGGAGCGGTTGCTGAGCATGCCTATCCACAAGACGGCGGCGTAACGTTTCCTGCGGCGCGTCGAGTTGCACAACGAGATCCGGCCGCGGCAGGAACGCCAGGCACTTGCGGACCGCCTCCAGGCTTGGAGTTCTAGCCAGCACACCCAGCGCACACAAAGCCTGAATCATGCCCTCTTCGAAGATGAAGCAACCGGGCGACTCCCGCGCTTGGCGCCAGGACTGGCACAGTTGGGCGATGTCGACCTTCATGCGCCATGACCACACGCGGCTTCGAAGAGGGATCGATGCCAGAAGCCGGGCCGCGACACTGTCCTTTGGCAAGGTCGACAGCAAGATAGGACCGGATGTGGCAATCTTCTTGCCAATTCGCCCTATGCCGTGGCGGATTTCCGGAGCGTCATCCTGAGCCGATCCAGGTTCAATCAGGCGATACCCATTTACTGTCTTCACATTGATGCCGTGTCTCGCCAGCCCTTGGCAGAGGCCGCGAAGCAGCGTGGTTTTACCCGCGCCAGGCGGCCCAAACAACTCGATGATCATATGCTCTCGTCTCCGAACGAGCAGTCATTCCCCTACCGATCAAGCTTAGCCGGATTTCAGATCACACCAACGTTCATTTGAATGATTGTTCCAGTCAGTGAATCTGGGCACCGAGCCCGGATTCTAGCGGAGATGCCGATCGCTCCGTTCGCCTGGGCAAGCCGTCTTGCGCTCCACGGAGCTTGCAAGGAAAAACGACCGGTGCTGGACACAAATGGCAAAACTTCTGAAGGACGCTCGGGAAGCGCTGGCTAGGCAAGATCGAGGCATCATCCGAATGATTGATGAAAAGATCTCCGTGGCGAGCGATGTTCGACCGACAGCTTGGCGGGGCCCTGAATGTCCTCAGTGTGTTTGCATTCGGAAGTGGCAAATCAAAACCTACAGGTGGATCTGCGACCCACCCGAAGGTGGTCAGTCGTTCCCGAATATGACCTTGACCAAGGGGGGCCAGTCTGGCGCCGTTACCGACAGATGGGTGCCAAATTTGCAGACATTCCAATCTTCGACCACCTTGGAGATGTCGCCAGGCGGCATCCTGACAAGCTCGCAATCAGCGACGGCGCGAACCGCCTGACTTTTTCTGAGCTTTTCCGGGCGGTCGAGACGCTGGCAACTCATATCGCTGCCGTCGTCCCCGAAGGGCAGGCCATCGGCATCCTGCAAGCAAACTCCGCTTGGTATCCTGTGGCGATGTTGGCGACCATGGCGGCGGGACGGCCTTCGGTTCCGCTCAACACAAGAGATCCCGCCTCTCGCATTTTCGATATAGTCAGTGCCGCGGGGCTCGGCGCGATTATAGGCGCCGAAAATGTTCGCCCGGTCGAATTGGCCCAAGAGATCATCTGGATCGAAATTGCGGCCGCCGTGGCGTCCAACGATCAACACCCAGAACAGCAGCATAAGCCCCCTATGGTTTCGGTCGATGCGCCCGCATTGGTGCTTTACACTTCGGGCAGCACCGGGCGCCCCAAGGGAATCGTCAACAGCCAACGCAGCCTGCTATGGCGGGTCCGGCAATATGTCGATGCGTGCCATATCAGCGCGGATGACGTTTTCCTGCCGCTGACCGGGCCAGCCACGATCGCCGGTTGCCGGGAGATCTTTGCGGCGCTGCTGACGGGCGCCACGTTGCATCTTCTCGAGGTGGAGGCTGTCGGCCTGCGCGCTACGCGCGCTCGATTGCAGTCCGAAGGTGTGACGATCGCCTATCTTGTGCCGGCACTGCTTCGAGCCCTCCTGGCTGAGGCGCCCGCCGACGCTTCCTGGCCGCTCAGAGTGGCCCGGATCGGTGGGGAGAAAGTGTCATGGACGGACATCGCTTTGCTGCGCAAAGCCGTTTCGGACCAGTGTCTGATCCAGATCGGCTACTCATCGACTGAAACCATCGGTTCGCAATGGTTCTTGCCGCCTGACTGGCCCGAGCAAGACGCGTCGGTTCCCGTCGGCAGGCTGCTCCCTGGTATGACATTCGCTATCGTCGACGAAGCGGAGCGCAATGTAGGGCCAGGCGAAAGTGGAGAGCTTCTTATCAAAAGCCGCTATGTCCTGCTTGGTCATTGGGAGAACGGTGTGGTCGTTCCCTCGCAGCCGGACCCCGACGATCCCGAGGCTCGGCTTTTTTCGACCGGGGACCTCGTTCGGCTCGACGATGATGGCATCTTGAGGATCGTCGGCCGCAAAGGGCGCCAGATCAAGATCAATGGTCGACGCATCGAGCCCGCCGAACTCGAACGGGTCTTGCGTTGCGCGCCTTCGGTGGCGGATGCCGTGGTGATGGTAACTGCCGCGCAGGAACTCATCGCCTTCGCGGTTCCCCAGCGCTTCGCAGGCGGCGCTTTTGCAGACGACCTTCGCAAGCTCCTCAGAATGACCTTGCCGGCACCATTGCGTCCCTTGCGATTGCACACAGTTGACGCAATCCCACGCCTGTCGGGAGGTAAGGTCGATTTGGCAACACTGGCCGAGATAGATCGTTCGCACGGAAGGAGGGCGCGAGCCGCCCGGTCGTCCACTCTCGATGCTCCGCCCGCCGGAGGAGCAAAGGACACGCGTCAAATAGTGCAGCACGCGTGGACGCAGGTTCTCAACACAGGCACTGCCACGGGAAACTGGGATGATGCTGGAGGAGATTCGCTGCAGCTGCTGCACTGCGTCATGGCGATCGAAAACGCCATCGGGCAAGAGCTGGGCCTCGAGGCATTCACCGTCGGCATGAGCTTGGACGAGATGGTTGAGGCGGTCGTCTCTGCACGGTTAGGCGAAGGGCGCGAAAAGAAGCACCACCCCCCGATTCTTTTCCTGTTTCCAGGGTCCGTTGGCTATGGTCCGAGCCTGGCTGCGTTCGCAGCCGCCATGGGGAAAGTCGCCCGTGTAAACCCCATCCGATATCCGAGCCTTGCGGCGATACTGGACGGACACAACACCCTCAGCGCCATGGCTGGCGCCGCACTCGAGCAGATAAGCCGCATCCAACCTGCGGGCCCCGTGCGACTTCTCGGCCATTCTCTGGGTGGCGCGGTTGCATTCGAGGTTGCCGCACGGCTCATGAAGGCCGGGCGAACGGTGCGGTTCCTGGGCATCCTCGACACGAGCCTTCTGGACGAGCCGAGCAACCATTGGGAGACTCTTACCCGTACGTTCTATCGTATTCGCACCAACCGCATATCCGCGCACCGGATGGCTTGCAGAGCCCTTGCGAAGATCACCGTCGCCGTGGGCGGCGAAGCGCGTCTGGCCAGGATTCTGGACAGATTTGCCAATGGAGAGTTCAACCCGACGATCTTCAGGACCAAACTGGAACTGCAGGAGGTTTTAAGGGCGAAGTCATTCTTCCAGTGGCTTGAGGCACCGAAACCGGCTCTGCCCCTCTCCGGTACCTTGTTCCGATGTCGCAGGGAGGGAATGCCGCGGGCCTTGGGCTGGGACAGCGTCTTGGCACACCTGGATGTCATTTCGATCACGGGCAGCCACATCGACCTTGTCGTCGAACCAAACCTTGCCACCAACCGTCCGCTTATCGAGACGGCCATCGTGCAGACCTATTCCCCCGCCGAATCTCGCAAAAGGGAGGACTTGTCATCGACATAATTCCGGAATTCAGCAAGGACATGCTGGCGCTCGCTGCCGGCGCGGAGGTCGATCGCATCATTGACACCTTGCGCACTCAGGTTCTCGGCACCCTGCATCGTCGCGGCGTGGTTGTCGGTCTTTCCGGCGGTATCGACAGCTCCGTCGTCGCGACCTTGTGCATGCGCGCGTTCGGGAAAGACAAGGTCCTGGGACTGTTCATGCCGGAGCGGGATTCTTCCGGTGACTCCCTGAGACTTGGCCGCCGCGTCGCGGCACAGCTTGGCATTGAAAGCGTCCTTGAGGACATAGCACCGGCACTGGAGGCCATTGGGGCCTACCGCCGGCAGATCGAGGCGATCCAGACCGTCGTTCCCGATTATGGGGAAGGGTGGAAATGCAAGCTGGTGATCGCGTCGGTTCTGGAGAGCAGCGGGCTCAATATAACCCGCCTCACGGTCCAGGATCCGCAGGGTAAAGTAGATACCGTGCGTCTGCCGCCAGCTGCCTATCTGCAGATCGTTGCTGCGACAAACTACAAGCAGCGCCTGCGCAAGATGACGGAATACTATCACGCCGACCGCCTCAAATACGCGGTTGTCGGCACTCCAAATCGCCTCGAGTACGACCAGGGCTTTTTCGTCAAGCAGGGCGACGGAGCCGCCGACGTGATGCCGATCGTTCACCTTTACAAAACCCAGGTTTATCAACTCGCGGAATATCTCGAGGTGGATGATGAAATCCGGCAGCGGCCACCGACCACCGACACCTTTTCCATGACCCAAAGCCAGGAAGAATTCTATTTCGCGCTGCCCTATCACCTGATGGATCTATGCCTCTACGGCCTGAACCACGGGGTCGCCAGCAATGAGCTCGCGGCGGTTGCTGGCCTCACCGAGCCCCAGCTTCAGAAAGTGTTCAAGGACATCGAAGCGAAACGAAGGGCGGCCCACTATCTTCACGCGCGGCCTTTGCTGTCCGCGGAAGGCGGAGATTGACCGAGCATGTGCGGCATCGCTGGAATCGTGGCGCTGAATGCCACAGCGGCTTCTCCTTCGCGGCAGGCGCTGATGCAGATGATGGGCGCGCTGGCGCATCGCGGCCCCGACGGGCGCGGTCTCTACCGGGACAGACGCGCGGGGCTGGCGCATGTGCGCCTGTCCATCGTCGATCTTTCCAGTGGCCAGCAACCGATGGCGGACACAGGCGATACGACGTGGATCGTGTTCAACGGCGAGATATTCAACTACGTCGAATTGCGTGAAAAACTCACGGCGCTCGGCCACCGCTTCCGAACCCGCAGCGACACGGAGGTCGCGCTACACGCCTATCGTGAGTGGGGAGAAACGGCCTTCGAGCGGATGAACGGCCAATGGGCAATTGCGATCTGGGATTCAGTGGCCAATCGTCTTATATTGTCGCGCGACCGCTTCGGCATTTGCCCGCTGTATTTCAGCGAGCATGCGCACCGGCTTTATTTCGCCAGCGAAGTGAAAGCCATTTTCGCGGCCGATCGAACCATACCTCGCGCCCTTGATCCAGCCGGCATCGATCAGACGTTCACGCTCTGGACGGTCGTTCCGCCGCAAGGAGTTTTCCACGGAATCAACGAACTCGAGCCGGGTCGTGTCCGCATCTATCAGGATGGCACCGTTCGTGAGCGGATTTTTTGGCAGCCTTCCTATCCCGACAATTTCGGATCGCGGCAGGGCGAGTTCCCCGGGTCCTCCAACGACGCGGTGGACCGCGTGTCTAGCGCTCTTGAGGCCGCGACGGCGCTCAGAATGGTGCGCGCCGACGTGCCTGTCGGGTGCTACCTCTCCGGAGGGCTGGACAGTTCGCTTGTGGCCGCGCTCGCGAGGCGCTTCGCGGGCGATCGCTTCCAAACCTTCTCCTTGCGTTTTGCCGACGCCGAATATGACGAGACCCGCTTCCAGCGAATGGTTGCCGAGGCGACCGGCAGTGAGCACCATGAAGTGGTCGTTTCGCGCAGAGATATAGCCGGAATCTTTCCGGAGGTAATCCGACACACCGAACGCCCGATACTGAGGACTGCCCCGGCGCCACTCTTCCTGCTCTCGCGCCTAGTGCGCGAGCGTGGAATCAAGGTCGTGCTGACCGGCGAAGGCGCTGACGAAATGTTCGCCGGCTACGACCTGTTCCGCGAAGGCAAGGTCCGCCGCTTCTGGGGGCGCCACCCGACTTCGACACGACGCTCTCGGCTCCTGGAACGCCTTTACCCCTATCTCACCCGCTCGCCGGTGCAACAGCAGGCGATGGCGCGTCAGTTCTTCGGGCGAAATATTCAGGCTTACGACGCGCCGGGCTTTGCTCATGAAACCCGCTGGCAAACCACCAGGGCCATCAAGCGCTTGTTTACGGCCGATATGCGGGCTCGAACGCAGGGCCGCGACGCCGTGTCCGAGTTGCTCGCCCGTCTGCCCGCGCAGTTTGCCCGTTGGAGTCCCCTTGCGCAGGACCAGTATCTCGAGGTGCAAACACTGATGTCGGGCTATCTGCTCTCCTCGCAAGGCGACAGGATGCTGATGGCTCACTCCGTCGAGGGGCGCTTCCCGTTCCTGGACGATGAACTTGTGAGGCTCGCGAATTCGCTGCCGCCCTCCTTCAAACTCCGCGGCCTCGACGAAAAGCACGTGCTGAAGCGCATGGCGGCACCCATCCTGCCCTCCGAGATCGTAGCCCGCAAGAAGCAGCCCTTCCGCGCGCCCAACGCGCTTTGCTTCGTCGGCGCAGACGCTCCGGATTACGCTCGCGAGGCGGTTTCGCAGAAGGCCCTGCGCGAGGCGAATGTCTTCGATCCAAAGGGGGTCACGCACCTGCTTGCCAAATGCCAGGCCAGAACTGGCGATGGCGACCTGTCCAATGCCGACAACATGGCGCTGGTCGGCGTGTTGTCGACCCAACTTCTTCATCAGCAGTTCGTCGCGGGTTGTCCCAGTGCAACGCTCGAATGCACGCTCAGCGTCGACGTCGACTGCGAACATCGGGAAGAGCGCCTGTATGTTGCATGATGCCGTACCATTGCTGCATGACTACCTCGCCCATTCCGCCGTCCGACACGGAAGTAAGGTGGCGCTGGTGTGCAACAGGCAGCGTGTCACCTACCTCGAACTCGAAACGCGAGCCAACGCGATCGCCTGGGACCTGTCCGCATCCGGAGTCGTTCGCGGTGATCGCGTGATGATCTTCGCCGACAACACCGTCGAGACGGTGGTTAGCTTCTGGGCGGTGCTAAAGGCGAATGCGGTGGTGTGCATCGTCAACCCGCTCACCAAGAGCGACAAGCTCGATTATCTGCTCAACGACTGCCGGCCGACGGCGCTCATCACGGACGGCCATCTGCAAGCGATCTTCCGCGAGCCGGCGCGCGGCTGCCCGTCACTTCTGCGGGTGATCGTATCGGGACCGATCGACGACGTCGAACTCGCCCAGCTGCCGTTTGCCGTGCGCTGGGACGCCGCCCTCGCCAATGGCGCGGATACGCCGCCGGCACGGCAGTGCATCGATGTTGATCTGGCAGCCATCATCTACACGTCCGGGTCGACGGGCGAACCCAAGGGCGTGATGCTGACGCACAGAAACATGATGGCCGCGTGCGCGTCTGTCGCTTCCTACCTGGCGATTGCCGAGGACGAGGTGATCCTCAATGTCCTACCCCTCGCCTTCGATTATGGACTGTACCAGATGATCATGGCTTTTCGTACCGGCGCCCGGCTGGTGCTCGAACGCTCGTTCGCTTTCCCGGCACAGATCCTCGGGTTGATCAGGCAGGAGGGAGTTACGGGCTTTCCCGGCGTGCCCACAATCTTTGCCGCACTCTCCGAACTCAGGTCCCTCAAAGACCAGGATTTCTCGAGCATCCGCTACGTCACAAACACTGCGGCAGCCCTACCCCTCAAGCATATTTTCATGCTTCGCGAGCTGTTTTCGGGTGCACGCATCTATTCGATGTACGGTCTCACCGAATGCAAACGTTGCACCTATTTGCCGCCAGAGGACCTCGAGCGAAAGCCATTGAGCGTAGGGATCGCAATCCCGAATACGGAGATGTGGATCGTTGACGAGCATGACAGGCGGATAGGCCCAGGCGTTGTCGGCCAACTCGTCATTCGCGGCGCAACGGTGATGAACGGGTATTGGGGCAAGCCCGAGGCAACGGCCAGGAAACTCAAACCCGGCCCGCTGCCCGGCGAGCAGGTCCTATACACCGGCGACTACTGCCGGATGGATACGGAGGGTTACCTCTACTTCGTTGGCCGTGGGGATGAGATCATAAAGTCGCGAGGCGAGAAGGTGGCGCCAAGGGAAGTGGAAAATGTACTGATGGACATTCCAGGAGTCCGAGAAGCGGCTGTCATAGGTGTTCCCGACGAGCTCCTCGGGCAAGCGGTGAAAGCTTTTGTGGTGATGGAGCATGGAAGAGCCATTGGCGAAAGGGAACTGCAGAAGGAGTGCCAGAAGCGTCTGGAAAACTTCATGGTCCCGAAATCCATCGTCGTTGTGGCGAACCTGCCGATGACGGACACGGGAAAACTCAAGAAAACGGCGCTGTCATGATACGGGGCCAGAACCAAGTCGCTGATTTAATGGTGACGCCACGGAGGACGAATTCATGTTGACCATCAAGGAACGCACCGGAATCTACAGCGAGCAGATTCGTAGTTTCTTGGTTTCGAATTTCTACGTCAGCGACGTCAAGGCATTGCTGGATGACGCATCCTTGCTCGATCAAGGCATTGTCGACTCGACGGGTGTGCTTGAGATTATCGGCTTCATCGAGGAGACCTTTGGCATTACCGTCGAGGATAGCGAACTTCTGCCTGAAAACCTCGATTCCATCCAGGGGATCGAGCAATACATCATCCGCAAAATGAACTGATGGGTAAGCGTAACGCCCAGAGCAGCCCCGTATTTGGTCTGATTGTCGCAGGATTCATGCCTGCCTCTTGACTTGCCCCAGAACCACCCGGCCCTCGCCCGCTTCGTTCGAGACCGAACGGATGTTCTCGAATGCCTTGCTGCGTTCCAGCAGACCCGCTACCTGTCGGTCTTGGCCAAGCCCGACCTCGAAGAGCAGGATGCCGCCACGCCGCAGGTATCGCGGTGCGTCTTTCAGTACGCGCATATGAATGCTCAGGCCGTAAGGGCCGGCTGCAAACGCCTCGCGCGGCTCAAGCTCGATCAGATGGGCGCGGTCGCCCTCGAGCCGCTTTTCAGAAATGTAAGGCGGATTGCAGACGATTACGTCGATAGTTCCGTCTAACCCAAGGCCGATGAGAGAGTCGAACAAGTCGCCCTGAAGCACCGAAAGACGCTCAGCCATGCCGTGATGTGAGGTGTTGCGGCGTGCCGTTTCGACGCATTCATCGGTGAGATCGCTTGCCCAGACAAGGGCGCTGGGCACATGGTAGGCGATCGCGCACGCCAGATTCCCAGTGCCGCAGCACATATCAACTATGCGCGGAGCCGGCAGGTTCATCTGATGCAACACACCAAGCGCGGTCTTGCCGAGCAACTCGGTCTCAGGTCTGGGGACGAGCGCACCGGGCGAAACCAGCAGTTCAAGTCCCATGAACATGGCGCGGCCGGCGCCATAGGCATCAGCTACACTGAACTCTTTGCTCATGGCCGACCCCATCGCTTGATCTCCCCAGTATAGATCTGCGGCGCTCATGCGCCAGCCAAACCTGCTCCGAAATCATGAATTCTCAAGCCTTTCCTTCGAAAAACTGCAGGCACAAACTCGGTGCATCGCACTTCTGACGCTCATTGACCGATTGCAATCTCAGGTCGCCAAAGATGGAGAGAGAGGTGCTGCTCATGCTTTGAAGAGCCAATGGCGCGGTACGGCGGCTTTTAGATTTTGTGGATCGTGGAGAGGGGTAAACGCCTATCCAACTCTGATGGAGCGGAGGCGCGGACCGCAGCTCCATTGACGCGCTAATCTTCGGCTCCGGTAATTCAGCAAGTGGTCGGTGGAAGCGCCTCCGCTCCAGCATCAGCCTCACCTTGCTGCATGGAGAGGTTACCTATAGGTTTGCGGACATGTCGAAACAACTGTCCGAAGGTCTCGGATCGACATCTCATTTCCGGTCAATCGCAGAGAGGGGCCGTGAGCGAAAGCGTGAGTGTTCTGATTGTTGAGGATCAATGGCTAGTCGCGCAGGACACTGCCGCGCGGCTGCGTCGCGCCGGTTATCAGGTGGTCGGACCTGTGCCGTCGGTATCCGCCGCTCTGCGTCTTGTCGAATCGGACAAGATTGACGTGGCGTTGCTAGACATCCAGCTGAACGGTGAAACGGGTCTGCCGGTGGCGAGGATATTGCAGGCGCGAGGCATCCCCTTTGCCTTCTTGTCGGGATTTGGCCCCGCCGACGTTCCCGCGGCTTTCCGCGACTGCAGATTCCTGCCGAAGCCGGCAACCGATGCTGTCATCCTTGCTGCTGTCAGCGAGTTGGCGTCCCTGCGCACAGCTTCGCGCTGACATTCGCTCCGCCGCATTATTACCGGAGTTGCGCCCTGGCGACCTGGTAGGCCGGACGAGGTCAGTCTCACAAAGGGCAACATTGGCGCTTTGGCCATGAGGACGGCGGACTACGACCGGCGAGGACGGAAATTCAGCGTTCAAAAAGCATCCGCCGGGGTTCCACTTCTCGGCCTGTTGCGGCGATTTGGACTTAGGTCCGATCCCGGTCGCCAGAGGTCGGATTGCGGAACATCTGCCAAGGACCCACGTTCGGGGTTTGAGCACGGAGGTGCCGGCCGATCTCGAAGCGCAAGTTTCACGGGCAACTGTTGGGGAGTGTCGTAGTGCCGATTTCAAACGATATGGGGGACGAGTACCTGGAACTGGAATGTCCAAACTGTTCTCATGTCATCATAAAAAAGGGATCGTGGTTGAAGGTGATATCCAACTTCAACTGCACCCAATGCCATGCAAAAATCAGAATTGGTTATATGACCAAGCTCGCGCTTTTCGAGAAAAAAAGGCAAAGCATGAACCCGGCTGCGCAGTGAGAGTCCTAGCGGCCCGACAGTCGTTTGGGGTGGTGCGTTGAACCGTCGGGCCTGACCGGCCCGATGGCGGGGGAGCCAGGCCGGCTGGGTGAATCGTATACATTAGATCGTGCTTATCAAGCCCAAATACGCGGCGCGACATCGCCTGGTGACGCAACGGTGAACCCCGCGCCCGTATACGCGCTAGCAGGAACGTCGGCGGTCAACATGCCGCTCATTCGTAGAGAGTGCGAACAGCTTCATCAAACAACTCCACCTCGGCTTCAACCTTTTCAGCCGCTTTATCGACCTTGTCGAAACGCTTCAGCATTCGATTGTGGAGCATGGACAAGCGTGCCGCATGGTAGACCACGCTGCGCTTGTAACCTTCAGAGTCGAGTGGTTCGAACAACATTGTCATGGCAGAAATCCTCAATGTTTTTCGTCCTGCAATCCTTCCCTAGTAAACCGCCAGTTAACTCTTTCGTTCCGCTGGTGATGCGAAGGCGCCCGAATGAATAACTCGTTGCGCTGTCTCCAGACTGCACGAGCGTGCTTCGTCTGTCTGAGGTTGGGCCCCAAGGCTTGCGCTTGCCTCGCCTGTTCGGCTCATGCTGCGTCAGTCACGACATCGACGGCCAGCTTCAGTTCAATCGCTTTGGGCGTGAGTTGAATACCGGCGCTGCCAAAAATTGCCGAATGATCATCCTGCTGTGGTGGGACCGCCGAACCCGTCAGGAGCGACGAACCGAGCCGGCTTGGATAGTCGCCCCGCCGCAAGGACGCGAGCGATCGAAGATCACGTCGGCAGGTGCTCTGCCCTCTCTAGGAAGCCGGCGCCGCGCGCACTTACTGAAAAAACCCAAACAGAATAAGAGCGAGAAAGGCAAACAGCAGCGCTGCAGCCGCTAGCAACACACCTTTGTTGGAGCCGCGCCGAGGTTGAGGGTCAGGCACGAGTTTTTTCCGGTTTGGGAGTTCATTCATTGGACATTAATTTGCGGCTGCAAATTAGGTTCCGCTCATGCTTGAATGCCTACAATGCCGCCCCACAGCGCCCTACAGGCGCACGACCTTCGCTAGCCCTAGGCGTATCCGCTGGCCTTCTGCAAAGGACAACGCGAACGATTCCTGATTGAATGACCTGGCAATTTCCTGATCTTTCTCAACCACGCGGACGAACCATTCGCCGCAGGTTTCTGTCACTTCGACGCAAGGCACGGCCTTGCGAAATGGAACCACGTTATCCATCACAGCCGACCTACGAGCAATGGCAACATCGGTCTTGTAAGGCCACCGAATTCGGGATTTCAATAAAAAAGTCGGTACGTGATCATGTAACTTACGGGATCAAGTAATTAGTGAGCAGCGGATCGCATTTGAAGTCCGCTAACGATCACCTATGTGCTCACCGAAGCATTGGGGCTCGGCCGACACGGTGATTTTGAACGCCTACGGCAATTCCTTCTCGGAGAGGTCGCTGACCGGCATGATGGCGCACTGGAGCAAGATGGCGAGCATGGGGCCCGGCTGCACGCTGCATGGACTTCGGAAGACGCTGGGGAAGTACTGGCCAAGGAGGGCGCGACCCCGAAACAATCGGCAGGCATTCTCGGCCACGACGACCTGGACCACGTAGAGCTTTACAGCAAGGACGGAGCAGGAGCGGCTCGCCGTGGATGGAATGGCGAAGCTTCTGAAGCGGTTTGTCTAACCCACTGTCTAACCAGGTTGTCTACCCTCGACGCAAAGCCTTGTGCATGAAGGCGACTGGTGGGCCCGGAGGGTGTCTAAAAATCGTTGATTTTATTAGTTTTTTCTTGGGCCAAAATCAGAAATCTTCCCGTATCGTTCCGTATGTTTCCCGTGACGCTATGAAGTCCACTCCAGCTAACCTCGTTTGAGAACGTTCTGAGGCACGCTCTAGAACGGCCGCAGTGGTGCGGGAAGCATTACGAGTTTTTGGACGTACCTGCTGAGGCAGTTGCTGCGTTCAAAGCTGCCTTGCCAAGGGCGTCTATTTTAACAGCCACATCCGCAATCGTTATGCAGTCCGGCTCGCGCCAGAGCGCTGACATCTGGAGACGCCGGGCTTGTGCAGGGATGGCCCGCGCCTGCTTCCGAGCGCGGGCCGACCATGATGAGTGAGGGGCCATCTTGGTCACCGGCAGGGACCGCTGAGAACGAGCCGGGTGTGACCGAACAGCCTCGGAGCGGGGATGTTCCCGGCTGACCCAAAAAGGCCGAAGGGCGCAATTAGCACCGACTTAATTAGGTCCGGAAAATTTTAACGAATCGTTGACCGCGCTGTCCCAGAATAGGACGGCGCGGTCAAACCCCAACCTTGGCTGCGCAGGCGGCTTCGGCACTCAGTTCCACCCCCGAGCTGTCGGAGCCGCCACCCACCCCACACTTATACCAGCAATGGTTGAATCAACCGTTACTGCACGTGCTTTCATGGCGCTTCCCTGATCGTTAGACTTTGACGGATCAAACAGGGGATTCACAGATTCGGAGACTCGACCGATGGAAACGATCTTCGATGACGTCGGCAACGGCCTCAGAGCGCCCGCACAGACGCATGGCGCCCTGTATGCGCCTTCGCATCGACATGGCCGGCAAGCTGTTCCTTGGCGTCGCAATCGGCCTGGGCCTTGGCTTTGGAATGGCGAACGCGGGTTAGACCCGACCTATCGGTTCGGGCGGTCCGTAGCCAAAACGTTGTAGAGCACCAAACACGCCAGCAACGAAATGACGCTGCCCAGCAGGTCGCCTAGGGTCAGGCCGGAAAAATAGACAAGATCGAACGCCAGTACCGCCATCGCTCCAGCCAATCATGATTCGGGACACTGCCGACATTAACCGTTAGTCGGCACTGTTCCGGTCTGGACAACCTGTTCAATCTTTTCGTTGAACTTGCGCCATTCGCCAACAATCCAAAGTTAGGCGAAGCAATCAAGCTTGCGAATGAATACGCCTCGGGAGACGTCCCCATCGGCCAAGAGGTTTTCGAGGCCATCGGAGCGTCGCGGAAAGAAATGATAGAGAGTTGGCGAAAGAGGCGGAACGCTATACGGTCTGGCAAGCTCGCTCCCACACCACGCAACCTAATCCAAAGTACCGCGAGGAATAGGAATGGCTAAAGTCCGCAAGCGCACCCTGCCCTCCGGTGAAGTTCGCTGGCCGGCAGACTACTTCGATGCCGGCTGCAATCGCCGCGCCAAGCAGTTCGACAAGCGCAAGGATGCCGACGGCTATCCGGTAAAGGTGCGACGTGACCTGCAGCTATGATTCGAATCCAGGTTCCCCAGAAAGCGATTTTTCCGTTTGATCATTAGAACATTTCGTGTCAGTCGGACGCACGGTCGGTAATTTTTGTTCCCGTTTCGAGCTTGCGGATGGCGCTTTCGCCGAGCGCCGGATCTCGGTTGAGGAAGGCTGTGGCCGGTGATCGTTGCGATTTCCGGCACCCAGGCCTCGACGAGCGCCAGGCGCGTTACAGCAGTCCCGCGAATGTATTGAGGGTCACTCCGACCACCCCGGCCGAGGCGCAGGCCTTGCGCCACGATGATCGAAAGCCATCTGAGGTCCATGGCACGCCGTCGCTGTTCAAAAGTATCTGCCCGACCTTGTCGCGCAACGCCTTGAGCGGCCCTCCGACGGGAATGACCACACGAGTTCCGGTCTTGGATTGCTGCAGGCGGATCACCTTGCCGTCATACTGCTGTCAAGTGAGCCGCAGCAGGTCGCCCTGGCGCCGGCCGGTCCACAAGGCCAGTGTGAGCGGCAGATGCAGGTGCGCGGGAGCGCTGGCATAGAATGCGGCCTCGTCGGCGGCAGTCCAGACGTTAGCCACCCTGGTGCCGCGATAGAGGCGCCCGCCCTTCTCGCAAGGATTGGCTGAACAAGGCCGCGACCGTGTCCCCAGGACAGGATCCTCGCCAGCACCTGCCAGCCATAGTCTGCCTGTCGGCGCGATGCCTTGGCGCGCTCGTCGCGCCACTCCATGAAGATGCCGTGCGTGCGGCGGTCGCTCATGCCCGACAGCGGGAAGTCACCGAATTTCTTTCCGATAACCTTGATCAGCTTGACATAGTCGGCTTGCTTGCGCGGCGCCAGGTCATCCAAATCCGAGCTGGCCTGAAATTCATTCATCACGGACAGGAGCGCGCCCTGGCGCGGCTTGGCCTTGGTCGCGGCGGCAGCTTTGTAGGCCGCGATGAATTCGGGATCTCCAGGCTTGCCAGGCAAGGTGGCCCGCCCTTCCAAGCCCACTAGTAGGTGACGAGGCTGCCGTCGGCGAGTTGTTTCGTGCGGCTGTTCAGCCCCTTAAGACGAACGCGCATGATTTTTTATACACTGGTCGATGGGGTTTTCCGGTTCGCTCGTATGTGTAGCGGCGATGACCACGATCTTGCCCGTCGCCTCTACCCTGCCAGGCTCCATGTTGCCTTAGCGTGCGCTCTTGATCCGCGCGCAATATCGGCAATTTTGAAGGAGATCAGTGTGCCGGCCATTTTTGGGTTGCTCCCGCCTTTTCAGCCGCCGCGTTTTCCAAAAGATTGGTGAGGTTTTGGATTAACTGCTTGGAGCAGATCCTTGACGGGCAGCCCCATCACCTTCTCGATGCCAATTAAGACTTCCAGGACAATTCGAGCCGGCCTGAGAATGATCGAAACCGGATATTGATCGCGCCTAATTACCTCTCCTACCGGAGAGACGATGCATCGAAATCAGACCATCCCTGCCCTTCCTGGTCGAAAGACAAGGCCAAGGTGCGGAAATTCGGACTCTTGGGACCTTCTCAGATGGTTACAGCAACCGACACAGTGAAACGCAATTGTCCATGAGATCGGCGGTTGCTGCTACACATTCACCTGACTGGGGCATGCGTTTCTGGAAGGCGGTCCGCAGCCGGTTCCGTGCACGTTTTATTTTGACTGTTAACTGTCACGCTAGTCGAATGTTGACGACTCCCCCTCGGAAGAGTTAATAATCTCCTAATATAAGCATTTTCTTAAAAACATGATCGGCAGCCGACGAGTTTGCCGACGCAAGGGGAGACGCAGCGCGACGACCAATCTCGTCGCAACATCATCATCATCATCATCAACATCGAGCCGCCATCCGTAAACGGTACTGCTGAGTCAGCCGTTCGCAAGGCGTAACATAGCGGTGGCTGGGTGGGCTGACTAAGTCTATGAGCTTTGATAGCGAGTGCTTTGTCTTTTCAGTGCGGTCGGTAAACGGATGTGGGGGCATCTGTGTATGAGTAAGGGGGTTATAATGGCTGCTTCTCAAATCATAAACGCCGACGGAATGTCGACGTTGCTTCCCGATACGCCACAGGGCGGAGACTATACCTACCGCTTAGCCGAAAATGCGCCCGTCCCCATTTCCACCGTTCTGACCATTATATCTCTCGATGGGTCGAGTAGCGATCTGGCCGAAATCACACTTTGCTCTCCGAATGATGAGTTTTCCGCCTCGACCGATCCGAAGAAGCCCGCTGTTGCCTGCGCAGATTCAGCAGGCATCAAGCTGTGTTTGCCGGACTCGCGAGCGTGGGCGTTTGGCATTGGTACACATGCCATTGGTCTGGATGCGAACTCATTTGGTCCGGCGCTCTTTCCCAGGATCAAGCCGTTTGTTGGCGAAGGCGAACTTGCCCTCATAGGTTCACAATTTTTGAGCGACGCCGCTGCAAGCGGCAGGTCAATGTCGGCACTTCTCGATCGACAAGAACAACTAGCGAGATAGGGGACGGGGTATGGCAACGGCAACTGGTACAAGCGGCAACGACAATCTGGTCGGCGGTAGTGGAGACGACGTGCTTTTGGGCGGTGCCGGAAGCGATCGCCTGAATGGCGGTTCAGGCGCCGATACGCTCGATGGAGGCAGTGGTTTCGATACGGTCCTGGGCGGATCGGGAGCGGACACGCTCATCTATCGCGCGTGGGAAAATCAGTACAAGTTTGGTAGCCAAGTCTACGGCACAGGGACAACCGTCGGACAAACAGCCTTTTCCGGCTACGACACCTACGACGGCGGTAACGGCAATGCTGCGAAAGGCACTGCCGAGATCGATACGCTCGCTATCTATCTAAGCAATGATCAACTAGCCAATACGTCATTCATGACGGCGTTTAACACCGAACTTGCTCAGTTTCGTGCCTTCATTGCCGCGAACTCGAACACGAATACCGGCCAAGCAGGTCAGGCAGAATTTACATTCGCCACGATCAACCTCAAGGTCTCCGCGATCGAGCGGGTTGTCGTTCTCGATAACGCCGGGCATGTTCCTGTCTCCGTAAATATTGTCTACCCTTCCTTAAATGATGGTGACAACAACTCGGTCGTGACGTTCACTTTTCTTGGTCCGGTGACGGGCTTCGATTCTGCCGATGTTACGGCAATGAATGGCACGCTGACTGATTTTGTGAAGATTGATGCTTCGCATTATACGGCGAAGTTCACGGCGGCAGACGGTTTTGATGGTCTTGGCTCCGTTTCGGTAACGGCCAGCGGCTACACCGACCTTGCCGGCAACACCGGCGCGGCGGGCTCCGATACGGTCACCATCGACACGCTCAACCCGAGCGTCATCGTCAACATCGTCGACGGCGCGCTCAGCGACACCGACAACAACTCGAACGTCACCTTCACCTTCTCGG
>NZ_JAMYVS010000020.1:0-63711 GCF_040324255.1 Mesorhizobium sp. M0001 | reverse complement strand
GCCGGAGGCGCGAGGACGCGCAATCAGGGAGAAGGCATGCGGGTGGAGAAACTCTGATGCCGGATTTGTTGCTGGAACTTCGCTCCGAGGAAATCCCCGCCCGTATGCAGCGCAAGGCGGCGGGCGATCTCAGGAAGATGCTGACCGACGGTCTGGTCGAGGCGGGTCTGACCTATGACGCCGCGCGCGAATACTGGACGCCGCGGCGCCTGGCGCTCGATGTCAGGGGCCTGACCGCGCGCTCGAAGGACATCCACGAGGAGATCAAGGGGCCGTCGACGACGGCGCCGGAACAGGCGGTGCAGGGTTTTCTGCGCAAGGCAGGCCTTGCCTCGGTTGCCGAGGCGCATGTTCATTCCGATCCGAAGAAGGGCGATTTCTACGTCGCCCATATTTCGAAGCCGGGCAGGGCGGCGGAAGAAATCATCGCCGAACTGGTGCCGGCCATCATTCGCGGCTTCCCCTGGCCGACATCGATGCGCTGGGGGCCGGCTTCAGCCAAGCCCGGTTCGCTGCGCTGGGTGCGGCCGCTGCAGACGATTCTGTGCACCTTCGGCCCGGAGACCGAGGAGCCGGTGGTGGTCGATTTCGAGATCGATGGCATCCGCTCGGGCAATATCACCTACGGCCATCGTTTCATGGCGCCGGGGGAAATCACCGTGCGCCGCTTCGACGATTACGTGACCAAGCTGGAAGCGGCCAAGGTCGTGCTCGATGGCGACCGCCGCAAGGAGATCATCCTTGCCGACGCCCGCAACCTCGCCTTCGCCAACGGGCTCGATCTGGTCGAGGACGAAGGGCTGCTGGAGGAAGTGTCGGGCCTGGTCGAATGGCCGGTGGTGCTGATGGGCGAATACGAGCAGGCCTTTCTCGCTATTCCGCCCGAGGTGGTCCGGCTGACCATCCGTGCCAACCAGAAATGCTTTGTCACCCGTCCGCAAGGCGACGGCGAAAACCTTTCCAACCGCTTCATCCTCACCGCCAACATCGAGGCGAAAGACGGCGGCAAGGAGATCGCGCACGGCAACGGCAAGGTGGTGCGCGCCCGCCTGTCGGATGCGCTGTATTTCTGGAAGACCGACCAGGGCGATCTGCCCGATCTGGGAGAGCTCGAGGCATCGGCGAAAAAGTTCGGCCTCGATCTGAAAAAGCCGCTCGACCAGCGCATGGCCCGCCTCGACCATCTCAACGTCACCTTCCACGCCAAGCTCGGCACGCAAGGCGAGCGGGTAGAGCGGATCAAGCGGCTGGCGCAAGAGATCGCGCCGACAGTGGCGCAGTCCATCTCCCCCCTCGAGGGGGAGATGGCCGGCAGGCCAGAGGGGGTCGCTTCGGCTGCCGCGACGCCGTCCGGTCTCTCGAAGAAAGAGGGAGTTGGCGCTCCACGCGAGACGACCCCCTCTGTCGCCTTCGGCGACATCTCCCCCTCAAGGGGGGAGATTGCCGCGCGCGCCGCTCGCGCCGCTGTGCTGGCCAAAGCTGACCTCACGACCGAAGCAGTGGGCGAGTTTCCGGAACTGCAAGGCGCCATGGGGCGCAAATACGCGCTGCTGCAGGGCGAGCATCCGTCCGTGGCCGCGGCGATTGAGGAGCACTACAAGCCGCAAGGTCCGTCGGATAGCGTGCCGACCAATCCGGTGTCGATTGCCGTCGCGCTGGCCGACAAAATCGATACGCTGGTCGGCTTCTGGGCCATTGATGAAAAGCCGACGGGGTCTAAGGACCCTTACGCGCTGAGAAGGGCCGCACTGGGCGTGGTGAGGATCCTGATCGAGAATGGGATCTCACTGCCGCTGACATCGCTCTTCGATAGTGCCTATCAAACGGCGAGTTATCTCGCGTCTAAGGCTGGACGGGCCTTTGGCCCCGACCTCCTCGCCTTCTTCCACGACCGCCTGAAAGTCTATCTCCGCGACCAAGGCGCTCGGCATGATCTCATTGACGCCGTGCTGGCAGGTGGTGGAAGCGCGCCAATCTCCCCCCTTGTGGGGGCGGCGAAGCCGACAGAGGGGGGCGCTGTCCCGCCGACCTCTCATTCTGGCGCGCCCCCCTCTGCCCTGCCGGGCATCTCCCCCACAAGGGGGGAGATCGGCCAATCGCACTCGGACGACCTCCTGCAGATCGTGCGCCGCGTCGAAGCTCTGGGGTCCTTCCTCGACACCGAGGACGGCAAGAACCTGCTCGCCGGCGCCAAGCGGGCGGCCAACATTCTGGCTGCCGAGGAGAAGAAGAAAACGCTCGTCGCCGAGACTGTTGAGCCGGCGCTGTTTCGCGAGGAGGCCGAGAAATCGCTGTTTGCAGCGGTGAATCAGGCGGAGAGAGAAGCCGGCGAAGCGATTCAAAACGAAGACTTTTCCGCCGCCATGCTGGCGCTTAGCGTGCTGCGCGAACCGGTTGATTCATTCTTTGAACGTGTTCTCGTGAATGATGAGGACCAGGCCGTGCGCGCCAACCGTCTGGCATTGCTCGCCCGCATCCGCACGGCCACCGACCAGGTGGCTGATTTCTCCAGAATAGCTGGCTAGCTAAGGGACGGACAAGCCCGAACACGGGCGGCGTTCACACGCCGCCCGTCTTGTTTTCAGTCCTCCCGAGGCTGACTCCGTCAGTCCTCCAAAATGCTGACATGCACGCTGTCTGAATAGACGTCGACCTGGATCAGCGGCTCGCCATTGACGATGGCGTTCCGTGTCGAGGAGCTCATCGCGCCACTGCGCTTCAGCATGCGTTCCAGATACGCGCGATCATCGTTGCTGCGGAACCAGTCATCGCCCTGGTCGTCGGCGTCGCGCCGGTGGAACTTGTGCCAGTTGGCACGGTCCTGCCGCACCATCTGTGCTGCGCTGCTCAGCTCATAGCCGTCGCTGGCATGGTGGTCGCGATCGGAAATGCGCGCGACGTAGGACCCTAGCTCGTCACCGGCCTGCGCGCCGCCGACACCTATAGGTGACGCCAGCAACAGGCCGGCAATAATCAAAGATTTCGTCATGTTCATGATAACCCCTCGCTCTCCTACAACCCGGCGCGCTCATGCCAAAACCGATTGGCGAAATTGGGGCCGCCGCCGCCAAGCCGATCGTGCGCCGGGCTGTCGATTGGCGTCAAGCGGCATGGATCGGCCGACTGTCTTGGCCGACTGTTTTGGCTGAATGGCCTACTCGGCTTTGCCGACGCCCTCGATCGGCTGCTGCGGTGTTGTTGCCGGCTGCGGCGCTGCCGGTTGCGACTCGGGCTTGCCGTTCGATGCCGTTGCAGTTCCGGCTGGTGCGGTCTCTGCCGTCGGCTCAGTTGCCGGCGCCGCGGCGCTCGCCCTGGCCGGAGCCGGCGCGGCGAAGGCGCCGCCGACGATGCCGCCGCGAATGATCATCGGATCCTGCCTAGGCTTTTCGGGGATCGCCGCGACCTTTTCATAAGTCACATCGGGCTGGGCATCGCCGAGCGCGACGATCGATGGCGTCGAGGCGGTCCTGACCGGTTCGGATCCGCCAACCTTGATGACCGATGGCGTCGAGGTCGAGACGCCGAGAAAGACGATCGACGAGGCGTGCGCCCCACCGGTCATCGCCGCCAGGGTGAAACCAAGCGCTCCAAGCACACGCATCGACATCGAAACCGTCCCCTTGCCCAACAAGCCGCCAGCCCTAACCCAAGTAGCCTTAACCCGAGTGGATTGATGCCGGCTTGCAGGGAAACATAGCATTTTAGGCATTGATAATTCGCCAACGCCGGCTTGCCCGAAAACCACTGCCGTATTAGAGCAATTCCAGGAAAAGTGAGTAGCGGTTTTCCGTCCGGAATTCCGCAAAAACAAATACTTAGAGCGTTTAAGCGAACAGCTGAACCGCTCTAATGCATGTCGCTCAAAAGTGGCCCCGGTTTTGAGAGAACGACATGCATCAAAACAAAGACCTAAAGCGCGTCGCATGAATCCGGTTCAGCGCGACGCGCTTTAGGTCCGGTGCCTGTGAGGTGAAGCGAGTGGCTGAGATACTATCCGTCGGCGAAGCGATGGAGCAGGCGTTGGCGCTGCTTGAGGGCGGCGACGTGGTCGCCATCCCGACGGAGACCGTCTATGGACTGGCCAGCGACGCGACCAATGGCGTCGGCGTCGCCCGCATCTTCGAAGCCAAGGGCCGGCCGCGCTTCAACCCGCTGATTGCCCATGTCGCCGATCTGGCGATGGCAGAGCGCATTGCGGCCTTCGATCCGCTGTCGAAACGGCTGGCCGAGGCGTTCTGGCCGGGGCCGCTGACGCTGGTGCTGCCGCTCCAACCCGGCAACGGCATCCATCCGCTGGTCACCGCCGGGCTGGACACGATCGCGCTGCGCATGCCCAGGGGGTTCGGCGGCGAGCTGATCGCCAGACTCGGCCGGCCGTTGGCCGCGCCCAGCGCGAACTCTTCGGGCAAGATCAGCGCCACGACGGCGCAAGCCGTCGCGGCCGATCTCGGCGCCAAAATCCGGCTGGTGGTCGATGGCGGCGCCACCCCGGTCGGGCTGGAATCGACCATCGTCAAGGTCGAAGGCAACAGCGTGCGGCTGCTGAGGCCAGGCGGCATCGCTGCCGCCGATATCGAGGCCGTCACCGGCATTAAGCTGCAGCGCGGCGCGACAGCCGGCATCGAGGCGCCCGGGATGCTGGCGTCGCATTATGCGCCGCGCGCATCGGTGCGGCTCGATGCACAGAGTGTGGCTGAAGGCGAGGCCTTGCTGGCCTTTGGTGGCGACCGCGCCGAAGGCTGGCAAGCGGCGGCCGCCTTGCGCAACCTGTCCGCGTCAGGCGATTTGCGCGAAGCCGCAAGCAATCTGTTCGCGTATTTGCAGGAACTCGACCGCAGCGGTGCGGCGACGATCGCCGTCGAGCCGATCCCGTTCGATGGGCTCGGCGAGGCGATCAACGATCGGCTGTTTCGTGCCGCTGCCCCCCGTGACAAGCTCGATTGAGCGCCATAGTTTGCGCCCATGAACGACGCACCCTTCGACCTCGATCCCGCTCTCATCGCCCGCTTCGCGGCAATCGTCGGCGACAAATATGCGCTGCGCGACCAGGCCGATATTGCGCCGTATCTGACCGAGCGGCGCGGCCTATGGCACGGCAGGACCGCCTTGGTGCTGCGTCCCGGCAGCGTCGACGAGATCAGCCGGATCATGCGCCTGGCGAGCGAGACGGGAACGCCGGTCGTGCCGCAAAGCGGCAACACCGGGCTGGTCGGCGCCCAGGTGCCGGATGCCTCCGGCCGCGAGATCGTGCTTTCTTTGTCGCGGCTGAACCGCATTCGCGAGATCGACGTCTTCTCGAACACGGTGACCGTCGAAGCCGGCGTCATCCTGCAGACGCTGCAGGAAGCCGCCGACGCCGCCGACCGGCTGTTTCCGCTGTCGCTTGCCGCGCAGGGCTCCTGCCAAATCGGCGGCAACCTCTCGTCCAATGCCGGCGGCACCGGCGTGCTCGCCTATGGCAATGCGCGCGAACTCTGCCTCGGCGTCGAAGTGGTGCTGCCGACCGGCGAAGTCTTCGACGATCTGCGCAAACTGAAGAAGGACAACACCGGTTACGATCTGAAGAACCTGTTCGTCGGCGCCGAAGGCACGCTCGGCATCATCACCGCGGCGGTGCTGAAACTGTTTCCCAAGCCCAAGGGGCGCGAAGTGGCCTTTGCCGGCCTGTCGTCGCCGGAAGCAGCGCTTTCGCTGTTCAGCCTGGCGATGGACCGGGCAGGGGCGGCACTCACCGCCTTCGAGCTGATCGGCCAGCGTCCTTATGATTTCACGCTGCGCCATGCGCAGGGCGTCACGCGGCCGCTGGCGCAGGATTGGCCATGGTATGTGTTGATGCAGGTGTCGTCGGGCCGTTCGGCCGAGGACGCCAGGGGGCTGATCGAAGAAGTGCTGTCGGCAGGCCTCGAACAAGGCATCGTCGGCGACGCGGTGATCGCGGCCAGCCTGGCGCAGGGCGACGCGTTCTGGAACTTCCGCGAGGTGCTGCCGGATTCGCAAAAGCCCGAAGGTGCTTCGATCAAGCATGATATTTCGGTGCCGGTGGCATCCATCCCGGCTTTTATCGAAAAGGCGGCCGGTGCAGTGGCTTCGGTCAGTCCGCAGGCGCGCGTGGTCTGCTTCGGTCATATGGGCGACGGCAATCTGCACTACAACATCTCCCGGCCGGAGGGCGGTGACGACGAAGCGTTTCTCGGCCTCTACCACGCCATGAACCATGCCGTGCACGATGTCGTGCGCTCCTTCCACGGTTCGATCTCGGCCGAGCATGGCATCGGCCAGTTGAAGCGCGACGAACTGATCGCCACCGCGCCGCCAATGGCGATCGAACTGATGCGCCGGGTGAAGGCCGTCTTCGATCCGGCCGGCATCATGAATCCCGGTAAGGTTATCTGATCCTTTCAACATTTTGTGGCTGGTCTCATTCCGATAACCATCGCCTGAGATCAGCAAAATTTAACTGACTTTCTTAAGCCGGGCGGCAGAAGCTCGCGCTAATGTTTCACACAACGAGGCCGGGAAAACCGGCCCGGAGAGACCCGCAAAACGGCTCTCAGGAGAAACACAGGAAGGCAGCAGATGAACAGTGTATTGAAGCCCGTCTGGGCCGGGCGCAACATGCGCCTCGACCCATTCCGCCTGCCGCAAGTGGTGAGCTATGCCACGCGCGACGACTATGGCGACGTTACCTTCACCATCGACCAGCGCGGCGCCGTCATCCGCCGCACGCTCGAGATGAGCGGCGTGCCGGCGATCATCGCGCTGCCCGCCAACGCGTTTCGCGGCGTCGCCGCCCGCGCGATGGAGGATGCGCAAGGCAATGTCACGGTAACCCTCGAACTCCTGCACAACGACCCGATGCTGTCGGTGCCGCTGCTGGTGGCCGACGATCTCGACGACGTCGCCGCCGACTGGCGCGCCTGGGCCGATGCTTACCGGCTGCAGATGCTGCTGATCGAATCCGACGGCATTGCCCGCACGCTTGAGGAATCGCTCGGCGCCGCCATCAAGGCGCTGCCGGCAAAGGATCGCCGCAAGGGCCGGGTCTCGACCACGCGCCGCCCGCGCTTCCTCGCCCGCCGCAGGGCCGGCAATCTCGGGCTGAGACTGGTGATCGACGGCCAGGAGATTATTTCGAGAGAGTAGCTTGACCGGCGATTGGCGAAACCGCCGACGACAGCCTTCTTCTCACTATACGAGGGTTGAGGAGCGGTCCGCGTAGCGGACGAAAAGCCAATTGCTTGGCTTTTCGAGTGACCAACGCCCGGCAGGGCGATGAGGGGCGGCGCTGACCGAGGCATTTCTCGCAATATCGCCGCTGTGCATCTCACCTCAACTGCAAAGATTGGCGCTGCCCCTCATCCGGCTGCCGCCACCTTCTCCCCGTGTAGTGACGGGGAGAAGGAGATTAAACCAGCGGCTTTAGCGCCACCCACAGCGCACCGCCGATCAGGCCGATGAAGATCAACCAGCCGACCTGGTTGTTGGATTTGAACAGCCGCAGGCATTGATCGGGATCGTCGATATCCAGAACCGCTATCTGCCGCGCCATATGGGCGCCGGCGGCGATCAGCCCGGCCAGCGCCACCACCGGCGCCTGCGCCGAGGCGAAGGCGATGGCGAAGCAGACCAGCGTGCCGCCATAAAGCCCGACCAGCCAGGTCTTGGTGTTGTCGCCGAACAGCCGCGCCGTCGAGCGCACGCCGACGATGGCGTCGTCTTCCTTGTCCTGATGCGCGTAGATAGTGTCGTAGCCGATCACCCACAGGATCGAGCCGATATAGAGCATGATGGCCGGGCCATCGAGATCGCCGAACTCGACCGCCCAGCCCATTAACGCACCCCAGGAGAAGGCGAGCCCGAGCACCAATTGCGGCCAGTTGGTGAAGCGCTTCATGAAGGGATAGACGGCAACGATGACCAGCGAGACGATGCCGAGCGGAATGGCGAAGTCGTTGAACTGCAACAGCACGACCAGGCCCAGCAACGCCTGGATGACCAGGAATATCCAGGCCTGGCGGCGCGTCACCTTGCCGGCCGGCAATGGCCGCGAGCGCGTGCGCTCGACCTTGTTGTCGATGTCCTGGTCGACAATGTCGTTATAGGTGCAGCCGGCGCCACGCATGGCGACGGCGCCGACAAAGAACAGGAACAGGAACCACGGCGACGGCAGCAATGTGAGCAGCGGGTCGCTTGCGCGCGGATAGGCGCTGGCCGCAAGCGCTGCCGACCACCAGCAGGGCCACAGCAGCAATTGCCAGCCGATCGGCCGGTCCCAGCGCGCAAGCTGCGCGTAAGGCCACAGCCAGCGCGGCAATATCTTGTAGACCCAATGGCCGCTCGGCGCGTCGGCGACGCGGCCCTGTGCGGCTTTCGACTGGATGGTTTCCATCGTGCTGGAGTGGCAGCAGCGGCGTGCGCCGTCAAGCGGCCGCATTGTCGCTCAGGCGGTGAAAATATCGTGGCTGGCAAACCATTCCTTCGCCACCTCCGTGAAGGCCAGCGCCGCCTTCGACAGCCTTTGCCTTGTGTCATGGGTGAGGATGATGCACTGCATCGGCAGCGGATCGGACAGCGGCTTGCAGACCAGCGGCAGCCCGTCATAACTCCTGTCGCCATAAGGCCTGGTGTAGCTCACCGCGACGCCGAAGCCGTTGGCGACCATGCTGCGCTGCAGTTCGAACGAACTCGCCGTCGATTGCGAGACCGGCGACAGGCCGCGGCTGAGGAACAGGTCCAGCATATGCTGCCAGCTATGCGGCTGGTCGGTGGTGATCAAGGGATGGGTCGCCAGCTCCGCCAGGCTGACGCTGGCCTGGCTGGCCAGCGCGTGGCCTTGCGGCAGAAGCGCGTGTGGCCGCAGCTCATGCAGCAGGGTGCGGGCGAAGTGCGAGGGCAGGCCGAGATCGTAGGTCAGGCCGAGATCGATTGCCGCATCGCCGAGCCGCCGGCCGAGCGTCTCGAAGGTCTCGTCGCGGACCACCACGGTGACCGCCGGGCAGCGTTGCGAAAAAGCGCGGATCAGCGCCGGCGCGAAATAAGGCGCCAGATCCTCGAAACAGCCGAGCACAAGTTCGCCGCCGACATCGGCGTCGCGCGTCCCGAGCCCAACCAGTTCGTCCGCTTCGGCCAGCACCTGCTTTGCCTTCGCCACCGCGCTGCGGCCGAACGAGGTCAGCGCGATGCCGCTGCCGCGCTGGCGCACGAATATTTTCTGGCCGAGCGTCGCTTCGACATTGTCGATCGCCACCGAGATCGAGGGTTGCGAGACGTTCAGCATCCGGGCGGCCACGGTGACGCTGCCGTGACGGGCAACAGTGACGAGGTAGCGCAACTGGGTGAGGGTCAGGTTCATAGAGTAAAGCTATAAGGGAGATGAGAAGTTATTATTTTACGCGATGTGCGGCGGCCGCGATAGTCGGTCATCGAAACAGGAGAGACATGACATGGCCGCCAGACATATCGATGCCGCAGCGATTGCCGACTACCAGCGCGACGGCGCGGTCTGCATACGCGGCGCCTTCAATGACTGGGTTGGCACCATCGCCGCCGGCATCGAGCGCAACATGCAAAACCGCAGCGCCACGGCCTCGGACATCGCCAACGGCAAGGGCAGCTTCTTCGACGATTACTGCAATTGGGAGCGCATTCCCGAATTCGTCGACGTGGTGCGCAATTCCCCGGCCGCGGAACTCGCGGCAGCGGCGATGCAGTCGCGCAGCGCCCAGTTCTTCCACGACCATGTGCTGGTCAAGGAACCGGGCACGCAAAAGCCGACGCCTTGGCACCAGGACATCCCGTATTACTTCGTCGATGGCACCCAGACCGTCAGCTTCTGGATTCCGATCGATCCGGTCAAGGAAGCGACGCTGCGGCTGATCGCCGGCTCGCACAAATGGGACAAGATGATCCTGCCGGTGCGCTGGCTCGATGACAGCAATTTCTATGCCGGCGAGGGCGATTATCTGCCCGTGCCGGATCCCGACAAGGACCCGTCGCTGAAGGTGCTCGAATGGGAGATGGAGCCGGGCGACGCCATCCTGTTCGACTTCCGCACCGCGCATGGTGCGCGCGGCAATCCGACCGCGGCGCGTCGCCGGGCGCTGTCGCTGCGCTGGGTCGGCGACGATGCGCGCTATGTCGAGCGCCCCGGCCGTACCTCGCCGCCCTATCCCGGCCATGACATGAAGCCCGGCCAGAAACTGCGCGAGGACTGGTTCCCGGTCGTCTTCCAGAGCTGATACCGGCCGGGGACGCCGTGCTCTCGGCGCGACGTTCCCGTGCGCAACCGGTATGGCGCAAGGTAAAACTCTTGACCCGCGCCGCCCGGGGCAATAGCGCAGTCCCTGTCGTGAAATGACAAGGGACATCGGCATGCGCGTTTTGTTAATCGGCTCCGGCGGCCGCGAACATGCCCTGGCCTGGAAGATCGCGGCCTCGCCGCTTTTGACCAGGCTCTATGCCGCGCCCGGCAATCCGGGCATCGCCCACGAGGCCGAACTGGTCAAGCTCGACATCGCCGACCGTGCCGCTGTTGCCAGCTTCTGCCAGGACAACGCGATCGATCTCGTCGTCGTCGGGCCGGAAGGGCCGCTGGTCGCCGGCATTGCCGACGATCTGCGTGAGCAGGGCATCCGCGTCTTCGGCCCGTCGAAGCGGGCAGCGCGGCTCGAAGGCTCGAAAGGTTTTACCAAGGACCTTTGCGCCAAATACGGCATCCCGACCGCCGCCTATGGCCGCTTCACCGATCTTGCCTCGGCGAAAGCCTATGTCGAAAAGGTCGGCGCGCCGATCGTCATCAAGGCCGACGGGCTTGCCGCCGGCAAGGGCGTCACCATCGCCATGACGCTGGATGAGGCGCAAGCCGCGCTCGATGCCTGTTTCGACGGCGCCTTTGGCGACGCCGGCGCTGAGGTCGTAGTCGAGGAATTCATGACCGGCGAGGAGGCGAGTTTCTTCTGCTTGTGCGACGGCACCACGGCACTGCCCTTCGGCACCGCGCAGGACCACAAGCGCGTCGGCGACGGCGACACCGGCCCCAACACCGGCGGCATGGGCGCCTATTCGCCGGCGCCGGTGATGAGCCCCGAAATGGTCGAGCGCACCATGCGCGAGATCGTCGAGCCGACCATGCGCGGCATGGCCGAGCTTGGCGCGCCGTTCGCCGGCATTCTCTTCGCCGGGCTGATGATCACCGACAAAGGGCCGAAGCTGATCGAATACAACACCCGCTTCGGCGATCCCGAATGCCAGGTGCTGATGATGCGGCTGAAGGACGATCTGCTGGTGCTGCTCAACGCCGCCGCCGACGGCCAGTTGGCGCACAGTTCGATCCGCTGGCGCGACGATGCCGCACTGACCGTGGTGATGGCGGCACAGGGCTATCCCGGGACGCCGGAAAAAGGCTCGGTCATTCGGGGTCTCGACGAAGCCGCTGGCGACGGCGTTGAGATTTTCCATGCCGGCACTGCCATCAATGGCGGCGCGCTGGTCGCCAATGGCGGCCGCGTGCTCAACGTCACCGCATCAGGCAAGACGGTGGGCGAAGCGCAAAGCCGCGCTTACGCCGCGCTCGACCGTATCGACTGGCCGCAAGGCTTCTGCCGCCGCGACATAGGCTGGCAGGCGGTGGCGCGGGAAAAGGCCAGCGCCGCCACATAAGCCTCAGCGCTCGCGAACCAGTTCCGTCGAAGCGGTGCTGACCGGGTCGGCGGCCTGCGAGAAGGCGGCCTCGAGCAGAGCCTCCGAACGATACGTGGTCCGCTTCCAGGCGACATACTCGGCAATGCCGAAGCGCGCGCGGCGCGGCACCGTCTTGACCACCGGCATGCGGAAGGCGGCGCGGAATGTCTGCCAGCGCGCGCCGAGCACCGCCACCATTTCCTCGACCGTCGGTGGCGTCGCCACATCGGCGTATGTGATGGTGACTTTGCCGGCGAGCCCGGCCGCGCGCGACACCGGCACCGGTATCGAGGCGAGGTAGTCGGGCGGCACGTCGATCAGGCCGCCGAAGGGCCATTGCTGGCGCAGTGCCGCCGCGTCCATCGGCGCGACGTTGACGTCGATGTCGTTGGGCGTGCCGGCGACGCGGTAGGGGCAGCGCAGGCGCCCGCAATTGGCCTGCGCCGAGAACTGCCACAGCGCATAGCCCTGCCAGTTGCCCATCGGAAAATGCACGTCGATGTCGGGCTTGTAGCGCGCGTACCAGAGCGGCAGCCGCGACAGCAGACGGTATTGGTAGCGGTTGTCGGCGATGTACTGGGCGGTCTTGCCGTTGGTGTAGAGGATCGGGAAACGGCCGAGCCGCCGGTGCACCTGGCGCACGAATTCCTCGGCATCCTCGAGCGACATCCATTGCGAGGGGTCGTTGCCTTCGAGATCGAGGGCGAGCAGATCGTCAGGGGCTGGCTCGGCGAAATCGATGAAACTGTTGGCCTGCTCGAGCGGATTGCCGGGGCGGGCAAGATGATACGCGCCCCATTTCAGGCCGAGCGCCTTGGCCACCACCTTGCGCGTCTGGAACAGCTCGCGCGTCACCGCAAAGCGTTTCCACAGCGTCTTGCAGAGTTTGACGGCGATCTCGTCGCCATAGCAGAAATAGGGCGGCGGCAGCCCGTCGGAGGCCTTGTTGATGAAGCCGACTATGCGCTTGTCGGTGGCAAGCTGCGCCCACTCGATGGAATTGTATTCATAGGCGTCGACTACCAGCGCGCGGTCGCCATCCCGCCAAGGCTCGGAAAAGTCCGAGGCTGTAGCCGCTGACGTCAGCGCCATCATCGCCGCGAGAGCGATCGCTGAGCGGCGAAGAAGATGCGCCGGCGTTTTCAAACAGGGGATCCCCGCTGACCAAACACCGATGGTGGACCGGTATGGTTAAGGAAGTGCTTTCGGGCAGGAGTCCTGTCGCTCTCGCGATTTCGTCATTCTATGGCGAAGCAAGGAGCGAAGCGACCCGGCGCGGACCATAGTATGCATTCCGCGACTTCGAAGCGTTGCCACGGCGCGGAATTCTGCACCGTTGCGCCCCTGGCGCGAGGTCGCGACATGGTACTCGGCATCCGCTACGCTCCCGCTCCACTGTGGACGACGAAGTTCGATGAAAATCCGCGTGACAAAGTTTGACGTTTACGTAAAAAGAAGGTCGGAGGCCGCCCAGAGGCGGATGGTTTTGCATCGGCCCGGGTCCTAGGATCGAGCAGTCGGAGCAGCGGAGGAGAAAGCGGCATGTACAAGGCCCCGGTCGACGACATTTCGTTCACGCTCAAGCATGTCGCCGGGCTCAAACCGGCGCTCGACAGCGGCGCGTTCGGCGACCTCGGCGAAGACCTTGTCGACGCCATCCTGGCCGAGGCCGGCCGCTTCGCCAGCGAGGAAGTGGCGCCGCTCTACAAGATCGGCGACGAGCACGGCGCGGTGCTGAAGGATGCAGCCGTGACCATGCCGCCCGGCTGGAGGGCGCTTTACCGCAGCTGGATCGGCGGTGGCTGGAACGCGCTGTCCGGACCGGAAGAATTCGGTGGCCAGGGCCTGCCGACCATGCTCGGCGTTGCCGCGCTCGAAATGTGGAACTCCGCCGCCATGGCCTTCGGCATCGGCCCGACGCTGACCATGGGCGCCGTCGAGGCGCTGGACAAGCATGCCTCCGAAGCGCTGAAGGCAAAGTATCTGGCAAAGCTCGTCTCCGGCGAGTGGATGGGGACGATGAACCTGACCGAGCCGCAGGCCGGTTCCGATCTCGCCGCCTTGCGCAGTCGCGCCGAGCCTGCCGGCGACGGCACCTACCGCATCTTCGGCCAGAAGATCTTCATCACCTATGGCGAGCATGATTTCACCGACAACATCATCCATCTGGTGCTGGCGCGGCTGCCCGACGCACCGGCCGGCACGCGCGGCATCTCGCTGTTTTTGGTGCCGAAATTCCTGGTCAATGATGACGGCTCGCTCGGTGCCCGCAACGACGTCTTCTGTTCCGGCCTCGAGCACAAGCTCGGCATCCATGCCTCGCCGACTTGCACCATGATCTATGGCGACGGGTTCCAGGGTGCTGCGCCCGGCGCCGTCGGTTGGCTGATCGGCGAGGAGAACAAGGGGCTCGCCTGCATGTTCACCATGATGAACAACGCGAGGCTTTGCGTCGGCATGCAGGGCGTGGCAGTGGCCGAAGCCGCGACGCAGAAGGCGATCGCCTATGCCAATGAGCGCCGCCAGGGCAAGGCATCGGACTTTTCAGGCGCCGGGATGGCGCCGATCGTCCATCACCCCGACGTGCAGCGCAATCTCTTGACCATGAAGGCTTTGACCCAGATCGCCCGCGCCATCTCGTATTCCTGCGCCTATGCCATCGACTTTGCGCGTGTGTCGACAGGCGAGGAGGCCGCGCATTGGCGCGATCGCGCCAATCTGCTGACGCCGCTGGCCAAGGCCTTTTCCACCGATATCGGCGTCGATGTCGCATCGCTCGGCGTCCAGGTCCACGGCGGTATGGGCTTCATCGAGGAGACGGGCGCGGCCGCGCTCTATCGCGACTCCCGCATTGCGCCGATCTATGAAGGCACCAACGGCATCCAGGCGATCGACCTTGTAGCCCGCAAATTGCCGCTTGGCGGCGGCGAGCATGTGCATGGCTATATCGCCGAACTGAAGGCCATCGCCGACGAGGTGCGGACCTCGAACCTGCAGGGCTTCGGCCGCACCGCCGAAGCGCTTGACCAGGCGTTCGACGATCTCACCGAGGCGACGCGCTTCCTGCAGAAGCTGCTGGCCGACGGCCGTCTGGACGAAGCGCAAGCCGGTGCGACCCCCTATCTCAGGCTGATCTCGCTTGCTGCCGGCGGCGCTTATCTGGCGCGTGGCGGACTTGCCCAGCAGAGCCGCATCGCCCTTTGCCGCTTTTTCGCCGAAAACCTGCTCGGCGAAGTCAGCGCCTTGAAGGAACGCGTCATCGATGGCGCCGAGAGCCTCGCTACCGCCGGCAAGGCGCTGATAACGGCCTGAATACCAGAGCGCTCACCAGGGAAGAATGACCGTGACAGACCATATTCTCGTCGAGCGCCAGGGCGCCATCCAGATCATCCGCATGAACCGTCCCGACAAGAAGAACGCACTGACGCGCGCCATGTACGCGACAATGTCCAAGGCGCTGGCCGATGGCGATGCCGACCCGGCGGTTCGCGTCCATGTCTTCCTCGGTGTGCCTGGCGCCTTCTCTTCCGGCAACGATCTCGCCGATTTCCTGGTCATCGCCACCGGCGGTGAGGGCGGCAACGAGGTCTGGGACTTCCTGATGGCGCTGGCCAAAACGGAGAAGCCGATGGTCTCCGGCGTCGACGGCATTGCGGTCGGCATCGGCACCACGCTCAATTTGCATTGCGACCTGACTTTCGCCACGCCGCGCACGGTGTTCCGCACACCCTTCGTCGACCTCGGCCTGGTGCCGGAGGCGGGCTCCAGCCTGCTGGCGCCGCTCATCCTCGGCAGGCAGGGCGCCTTTGCGCTGCTTGGACTCGGCGAAGGTTTTTCCGCCGAACGCGCCAAGGCCGCCGGCCTGATCTATGAGGTGGTCGAGGAGGACGGGCTAGAAGCCGCGGCACTCGCCGCGGCCGGCGCGATCGCCGCCAAGCCGCCGCAGGCGCTGAAGATCGCTCGTGACCTGATGCGCGCCCCGCGCGACGAGCTTGTCGCCCGCATCAAGGTGGAGAGCGAGCGTTTCTCCGAGCGGCTGAAGTCCGACGAAGCGCGCGCCGCGTTGACGGCCTTCATGACGCGCAAGAAGGCCTGAACTTATCCTCAGGGATAAAGCCGTGTCTTGTCCCAGCCGCCTTCGGCGTTGCGCGAAAAGACCAGCCGATCGTGCAGCCGGAATGGCCGGTCGTGCCAGAACTCGATCGCCTGCGGCACGATGCGGAAGCCCGACCAGTGCTTTGGCCGCGGGATTTCGCCGATAGGGTAGCGCGCCGTGTATTCGGCCACCGCCTTCTCCAGGGCAAAGCGGCTTTCCAGCGGCCGCGACTGTTTCGAAGCCCATGCGCCGATCCGGCTGCCGCGCGGCCGCGTCGCGTAATAGGCGTCGGCTTCAGCGTCGCTGACGATCTCCACCGGACCGCGTATGCGCACCTGGCGGCGCAGCGATTTCCAGTGGAAGCACATCGCCGCCTTCATGCTGCCAAGAATCTCGCGGCCCTTGGCGCTCTCGAAATTCGTGTAGAAGACAAAGCCGCTTTCATCGAAACCCTTGAGCAGCACCATCCGCACATCCGGCATGCCGTCGGCATCGACGGTTGCAAGTGCTACGCCGTTGGCGTCGTTGATTTCGCTTTTCTTGGCGTCCTCCAGCCACTCGGCAAAGAGCCGGAACGGCTCGGCGGCTTCGGTAAAGTCACTACTTGTTAACTCAGTGTCACTCATAGTTTTTCTCAAATTGTATCGAGCTTCAGGAGGTTGCCGATTGTCGCGTATCGCGCAAGCTTTTGACAGCGGGCAATGGAGCGTTATCGCTTCGGCCAGTTCGAAAGCCGTGATCGTGATTATCGCACTGCCGCTTGCCGCCTGCGGCGCCG
Organism: Mesorhizobium sp. M0001; assembly: GCF_040324255.1. Lineage (NCBI taxonomy): Bacteria > Pseudomonadati > Pseudomonadota > Alphaproteobacteria > Hyphomicrobiales > Phyllobacteriaceae > Mesorhizobium > Mesorhizobium sp. M0001. Next base: position 47,158 of record NZ_JAMYVS010000020.1, on the reverse strand, counting down.
GCGGCTTCAGCCTGGAAAAGGCCGAGGTCGATCGTTCCATCGTCACCTCAAGCGCGCCGGCCAGGGTGACATCGACGGATGCCGACAGCGCTTCCGACCAGACCACGATCGGCAATGCGGTGTCTTCGGCCGACATCGAGGAGCTTCGCGGCCAGGCCGTGCCGTGGGCGAATGCCGACACCGGCTCGCGCGGCTCCATCACCGAACTCGCCGAAGTGCAGGACAACGGCCAAGACTGCCGCAGCTTTACCGCCTCGCGCGAAAGCTTCGACGGCGTCGCTTTGTTCAAGGGGCAATTGTGCATCGCCGCGGCCGGCGGCTGGCACATGCAGGACTTCAAACCGCTCTGATTTTCGAGGTTTGCGGGCATCGCAATTTCAACGCTCGATAAGCCTGCGCGCCACTGGAATTTCTTCCTATGGGAGCGCATATAAGGGCCAACGTGGATTTAACTCATTTTCCAGGGCAGGACGCATGCGCGACCCCTATGAGGTGCTGGGCGTTGCCAAGAACGCATCGGCCAAGGACATAAAATCGGCTTACCGCAAGCTCGCCAAGAAGTATCATCCGGACCAGAATCCGAATGATCCCAAGGCCAAGGACCGTTTTGCCGCCGCCAATCAGGCCTATGAGGTCGTCGGCGACGAGAAGAACCGTGCGGCCTTCGACCGCGGCGAGATCGACGCCGACGGCAAGCCGAAATTCCAGGGCTTCGAGGGTGCAGCCGGCGGCGGCGATCCGTTCGGTGGCTTCCGCCGCCAGCAGGGCGCCGGCGGCTCGCGCTTCGAATTCCGATCGGGGCGTCCGGGCGGCGATCCGTTCGACGGCAACAGCGACATTTTCAGCCAGATCTTCGGCGACGCCTTTTCCGGCGCGCGTGGCGCCGGAACAGGCGACCGCCGCCAGCAGGCGACCGCCGCCGATCTCAACGTGACGCTCGACGTCACCATCGAGGAGATAGCGACCGCCGAAAAGGTGACGGCGATGTTCCCCGACGGCCGCAAGATTGCGGTCAAGCTGCCGGTCTATGTCGAGGACGGACAGACCATCCGGCTGAAGGGCCAGGGCGAGCAGGGGCCGGGACAGCCGGGCGATGCGCTGGTCAAGATCCGTATCCGCAGGCACCCGCGCTACCGCATCGAGGGCCGTGACCTGCATGCCGATCTGGAGGTAGCGTTGGCCGACGCGGTGCTGGGCGCCAAGGTGCCGGTCGACACGCCGACCGGCAGGCTGGCGGTCAACATTCCGGCCTGGTCGAGTTCCGATAAGGTGCTGCGCCTGAAGGGCAGGGGCTTGCCGGAAAAGGCCGGCGGCCATGGCGATCTCTACGCCCATGTTCGCATCATGCTGCCGGAAGGCGGCGACAGCGAACTCGAAGCGCTGATGCGCAGCCGCAAAGGCTGATGCGGCTCGACTTGGCTGGCTAGCTGCCGGGCGCCGCTTCCTCCATCCGCCGGATGGTTTCGCCGAAGCGGCGCAGCGCCTGCCGCACCGGGACATGCGGGCCCTCGATCTCCAGCAGGATCATCGTCTCGCTGCCGAGGAAGGCGGCGCTGACCAGACTGGTTACTTCGGCGGCGGAGAATGGCCCGAGGCCGCCGAACCGCTGCTCCGCCTCTTGCGCCAGTCCGTCCAGCAGTTCGAACCAGCCGCGCAGGTCGCGGCGCACCGCCTTGGCGATTTCGGGGCTCGACAGGCTTGCCGCGATCATCTCGTGCAGGATCCGGACATAGCCGGACGCCAGATCATCGTCGAGGAAATCGCAAGCGCGCTCCCAGCGTTGCCACAGCGGCATCGGTGCCGCAAAGGTCTCCGCCTGGCGCTTCAGCAGGCCCTCGTTCAGATGGTCCAGCAGGGCCAGGAACAGCCGTTCCTTGGAGCCGAAATGGTAATGGATCTGGCTGAGCGGAACGCCGGCGATCTCGGCAACGCGGCGCGTCGACAGATCGGCATAACCGCCTTGATGGAGGCATAACTCGGCGGCCGAAATCAGTTCGGCGCGCGTGTCGCGCTTTTGCTTGTTCTGCGGCGGGGTAACGGCTTCGGCAGCGTCCGTCATGCGGCGTGGCTGCCGCTGTTAGCGGTGCAATCTGGGCGGATCATAGCTTCTCCTGTCCGGGGCTGGACGTCCCTCCACTCTATCTCGGTCGAGCGACCGATCAAGTTGACTCGTCAGAGAATTTATGGTTTTTGACACTGAATTCGGTCGACCGACCGAATCCTGATGCTTGCATGGAGGGGCAGTCATGGCGGGCGTAATCACCCTTATCTACGGCGTTGCCGCATACCTGATTTTTCTCGGTTCGTTTCTCTATGCGGTCGGTTTCGTCGGCAACATGGTCGTGCCGAAATCCATCGATTCCGGAGTCGCTGGAAGTCCGGTCGAAGCCGTCATCGTCAATGCGCTGCTGCTCGGCCTTTTCGCCGCCCAGCACAGCATCATGGCGCGGCCGGTTTTCAAGCGCTGGTGGACACAGATTGTCCCGCACGCGGCCGAACGCAGCACCTATGTGCTTTTGGCCAGCCTCATCCTGCTGCTGCTCTACTGGCAATGGCGGCCGATCCCCGGTCTCGTCTGGACGGTCGAGAACCCGGTCTGGGTCGCCGTCATCCATGGCGTGTTCTGGCTCGGCTGGGCGGTATTGTTGACCAGCACCTTTCTGATCAGCCATTTCGAACTGTTCGGCTTGCGCCAGGTTCTCGCCGCTTTGCGCAAGAGCGAACCGGCGCCGCCCGTGTTCAGGACGCCGCTGTTCTACAAATGGGTCCGGCACCCGCTCTATGTCGGCTTTCTCCTGGCCTTCTGGGCGACGCCGTCGATGACATGGGGCCATCTTCTGTTCGCGGCGGGCAGCACCGGCTACATCCTGCTCGGCATCTTCCTCGAGGAACGCGATCTCGTCGCGATGTTTGGCGATCAGTACCGCCTCTACCGCAAGCAGGTGGGAATGCTCATTCCCTGGCGCAAAATGGCTGGATAGGGCCGATGCGGTGCCGGCCAGCCGATTCGGCTGCCCGGCCTGGGCCGTCAAGGCGCGCTGGCCGCAGTGAGGCGTTCGAATCTCACAACAACCTTATTATCCCCCATTCGTTGTCACGCCGAGTGTCTGAATTGAACGCGCGCCCCGTCTGTGCTTGATGCGCCTTTCTGCCTGTGCGATAGGCACTCCAAAGCAGAAAACCTTTCGGAGAGCGCTGACATGGCGGGTGGACAGGGCCTAATGGCCGGCAAGCGCGGGCTTATACTGGGCGTCGCCAACAACAGATCGATTGCCTACGGCATCGCCAAGGCCTGCGTCGACCATGGCGCCGAGATCGCGCTGACCTATCAGGGCGAGGCGTTCAAGAAGCGCGTCGAGCCGCTGGCGGCGGAATTGGGCGCCTTTGTCGCCGGTCATTGCGATGTCACTGATCCGGCGAGCCTCGACGAGGTGTTTGCCAATGTCGCCAGGCACTGGGGCGGCAGGCTCGACTTCCTCGTCCATGCCATCGCCTTTTCCGACAAGGACGAGTTGACCGGACGCTATGTCGAGACGACGCGCGACAATTTCCTGCGCACCATGGACATTTCGGTCTATTCCTTCACCACCATCGCCAAGCGCGCCGAAGCGCTGATGACCGACGGCGGCTCGCTGCTGACGCTGACATATTACGGCGCCGAAAAGGTCATGCCGCATTACAACGTCATGGGTGTCGCCAAGGCCGCGCTCGAAGCCAGCGTGCGCTATCTCGCCGTCGACCTCGGCGGCAAGAAGATCCGCGTCAACGCCATCTCGGCCGGGCCGATCAAGACCTTGGCTGCTTCGGGCATCGGCGACTTCCGCTACATCCTCAAGTGGAACGAATACAATTCGCCGCTGAAGCAGACCGTCACCCAGGAAGAAGTCGGCGATTCCGCCGTCTATTTCCTGTCGGACCTGTCGCGTGGCGTCACCGGCGAGGTGCACCATGTCGATTCCGGCTATCACGTCGTCGGCATGAAGGCGGTCGACGCGCCGGATATTTCGACCGTCAAGGAATAGTTCTGCCGCGGTTTCCGCCCGCCTGTCCTGATTTCCGGAAGACCTGATGGTTCCGCTCGTCTACATCGTGCGCCATGGCCAGACGCAGTGGAATGCCGAGTCGCGGCTGCAGGGCCAGGCCGACACCGATCTCAACGCGCTCGGCCGCGAGCAGGCGACCCGCAATGGACGGCGGCTGGCCGAACTGATCCAGAACCCTGAGGATTTCGACTTTGTCGCCAGCCCGATGAAGCGGACGCGCGAGACGATGCAGCGGCTACGCTTGGCGATGCAACTCGATCCCGATGCCTACCGCACCGACCCGCGTCTGGTCGAGGTGCACTTTGGCGACTGGCAGGGCTTTACCTATGCCGAACTCGATGCGCGAATGCCGGGCTCGGCGAAGGCGCGACGACGCAACAAATGGAATTTCCAGCCGCCGGGCGAGGGCGCCGAAAGCTACCAGATGCTGCTCGAACGGGTGAAGCCGTGGTTCGAGGCGCTCGACCGCCAGACGGTCTGCGTCACGCATGGTGGCGTCGTGCGGACTCTGTTTCGGATGGTCGAAGGTGTTTCCGAACATGAAGCGGCAAACCTGGAAGTGCGGCAGGACCGGGTGCTCAGGCTGCAGGACGGGCGTCTGGATTGGCTTTAGGTTCGAGCAGATAAAAACAGGACGACCGTCCTGTTTATCCGGGCAGGGCTCCGCCGAGCGGCAAGACCCTGTTCGGCGTCGGTGTTACTCGGTGTCGGGCAGTTCCATGTCGGTGACGACGTTCTCGCCATTCGTCACGTCATAGGCAATGACGATATCCATGCCGGGCTTCAGCGAATCGAGATCGGTCTCGGCGTTGAGCTTGAAGGACTTGCCGTCCTCCAGCGTCAGCGTCAGCGCGTCCTTGTCGACCTTCTTGATCAGGCCTTCGGTCTGGCCGGCATAGGCGGCGGTGGAAATCAGCAACATGGCGGCAGCAGCGCCAATCAGGGTACGCATCGTCGTCCTCTTTGTCATTGCGCCTGCACGGATGGCGGCGAGCTTTCAACGGGCGGATGGAAGAGAGCAGAAACCAACCGAATGTGTCAAAACTAAAACCGCCGGATCACAGTTTGACCGCTGTGGAAAACGCCAATAGAACGCACCTTTGATCCGGTCCGCTGCCGGGCAGGGCTAAAATTCATGTCTCACAACACGTTCGGCCATCTGTTCCGCGTCACCACCTGGGGCGAAAGCCATGGCCCGTCGCTCGGCTGTGTCGTCGACGGCTGCCCGCCCGGGATCCGCTTCACACGGGCCGAAATCCAGGCCGAACTCGACAAGCGCCGTCCCGGCCAGTCACGTTTTGTGACCCAGCGCCGCGAGCCGGACGAGGTGAAGGTGCTGTCCGGCTTCATCCTCGACGAGGACGGCGAGACGATGATCACCACCGGCACGCCGGTCTCGATGCTGATCGAGAATGTCGACCAGCGCTCCAAGGACTATGGCGAGATTGCCCGCCAGTACCGTCCCGGCCACGCCGACTACACCTATGAAGTCAAATACGGCCTGCGCGACCATCGCGGCGGCGGTCGTTCCTCGGCGCGCGAGACGGCCGCGCGTGTGGCCGCCGGCGCGCTCGCCCGTAAGGTGGTGCCCGGAATGGTGGTGCGCGGCGCGCTGGTCTCGATGGGCGAAAAATCGATCGACCGCGCCAACTGGAACTGGAATTTCATCGGTGACGTCGAAAACCCGTTCTTCACCCCCGATCCGGCCTCCGTTCCGGTCTTCACCAGCTATCTCGACGGCATCCGCAAGTCCGGCTCCTCGGTCGGCGCGGTGATCGAGATCGTCGCTGACGGCGTGCCCGCCGGCCTTGGCGCGCCGATCTACGCCAAGCTCGACCAGGACATCGCGTCCGGCCTGATGTCGATCAACGCCGTCAAGGGCGTCGAGATCGGCAACGGTTTTGAAGCCGCCCGCATTACCGGCGAACAGAATGCCGACGAGATGCGCATCGGCAATGACGGCAAGCCGGTCTTCCTGTCCAACAATGCCGGCGGCATTCTGGGCGGCATCTCGACCGGCCAGGCGATCGTCGCCCGCTTCGCCGTCAAGCCGACCTCGTCGATCCTGACGCCGCGAAAATCCATCGACAAGGACGGCAACGACGTCGACGTCATGACCAAGGGCCGCCACGACCCCTGCGTCGGCATCCGCGCCGTGCCGATCGGCGAAGCCATGGTTGCCTGCGCCATCGCCGACCATTATCTGCGGCACCGGGGACAGACAGGCCGGGGATTAGGCAGTAGGGATTAGGTAATAGGCCAGCCCATCCTTCCTTCCCTAACTCCTACTGCCCAACCCCTATTCCCTGCGAGCGAAGCGAGCCAATGCCATACGATCAGAAGAAAATCGTCGAAGCCATCCGCGCCTTCGAGCGCGGCGAGATCGTCGTCGTCATGGACGATGACGGGCGTGAGAACGAGGGCGACCTGATCGTTGCCGCCGTGCATTGCAGCCCGGAGAAAATGGCCTTCATCATCCGTCACACCTCCGGCATCGTCTGCACGCCGATGCCGCGCGAGGAGGCCAAGCGGCTCAATCTGCAGCCGATGGTCGCCGACAATGATTCCGCCCACACCACGGCCTTTACCGTCAGCGTCGATTTCAAGCATGGCACCACCACCGGCATTTCGGCCGAGGACCGCACGCTGACCGTGCGCAACCTGGCCAACGGCAATGTCGGCGGTTCGGATTTCGTTCGCCCCGGCCACATCTTCCCGCTGATCGCTAGGGAAGGCGGCGTGCTGATGCGTTCGGGCCATACCGAAGCCGCGGTCGATCTCTGCAAGCTTGCCGGCCTGCCGCCGGTTGGCGTGATCTCGGAGTTGGTCAATGACGACGGCACCGTCAAGCGCGGCCCGCAGGTGGCGAGCTTTGCCGAGGAACATGGCCTCAAGCAGGTTTCGGTCGCCGACCTCATCGCCTACCGGCAGCGCAAGGAAACGCTGGTCGAACGCGTCGCCTGCTCCGAAATCGACACACTCGGCGGCAAGGCACAGGTCTTCACCTACACGCTGCCCTGGGATTCCATGCACCATGTCGCGGTCGTTTTCGGCGACATCCGTGACGGCGAGGACGTGCCGGTGCGGCTGCATTCGGAGGATGTGGTGACCGACGTGTTCGGCACCAGCCACCGGCTCGACGCCATTATGAAGGCGATGGGCGAACGCAAGCGCGGCGTCATCGTTTACCTCCGAGAGGGTTCGGTCGGCGTCGCCCATCAGGAGCGCAACCGGCCGATGAGTGCCGACCGTGAGGACCACGAAGAGGCCCGCCGCCGTGAGAACGAGTGGCGAGAAATCGGCCTCGGCGCCCAGATCCTGAAGGATCTCGGCATTTCCTCGATCAACCTGATCGCCTCGCGCGAGCGCCACTATGTCGGGCTTGAAGGCTTTGGGATTCACATCGCGAAAACTGAGATTATCTAGTTCGTCGCGCAAGAGCGACGCTGCCGAAAAAATTGCGCGGGCAGGTCGCCTGCTTCTGCGATTTGCTGAAGCCTCCACGCGTTCGTCATCCTATGGCGAAGCAAGGAGCGAAGCGACGCGGCGCAGACCATAGGATCCATGCCGCGACTTCGATGCGTTGCAACGGTGCAGAATTCTGCTCCGCTGCACCCTTCGGTCAAGGTAACGGAATGGGTCCTCGGGTCTGCGCGGCCGCTTCGCTCCCGCTCGCGCGTGGATGACGACACCAGAGGCCTCACCTAATTCCGAACGTTTGCGATCGTCTCCAAAGCCAACGTCAGGCCATATCCTCACTCCGCGGGAACGGCGGCCGCGTCGCATCCGTCCAGCTCGCATGTGTGGGTGGCCAGGCTGCGCTGGCCCAGCAACACCGTGACCAATGCGATGACGCCGGCCGCCACCGAGACCCAGAACCCGTTGCGGGCGCCGAATTCATCCACCACCGCACCGGCGGCAAACGAACCGAGCGCCATGCCGATGCCGATGCCTGTCATCACCCAGGTGATGCCTTCGGTCAGCATCGCTTCCGGCACGTGGCGTTCGATCAGGCCGAAGGCGGTGATGAAGGTTGGCGAGATCGCCACGCCGCTGATGAAAACGGTCAGCGCCAGCAGCGGCACCGTGTCGGCGGTGAGCGGCAGCAATGTGCCGAGCGCAACGAGGGCGACCGCGAGGGCCAACTGGCGCTGCAGCGGCGCTTTCAGGTTGAGCGCACCGACGACGAGGCCGAGCACGAACGATCCCAGCGCATAGACGCCGATGACGAGGCTGGCGGCGCCCGGCTGGCCGAGTTCCTTGGTGATCGCCACCGTGCTCACTTCCGTCGTCGCGAAGGTGGCGCCGACGAAGATCAGGGCGAAGGTGATGATCTGCACCGGCCTGAGCCGGATTGCCGAGCCGGTCGAGACATGATTCACCGGCCGCACTTGTGGTTCGGTCGAACGCTGCAGGATGAAGGCTGCCGAGCCAAGGGCGAGGAATAGCGTGCTGACCAGGACACCGGCTTCCGGGAACAGAGCGGCACTCAAGCCCACCGACAGCGATGCGCCTGCAATGTAGACGAGTTCGTCCGCCGCCGATTCGAAGGCGAATGCGGTGTTCATCTGCGGCCGGCCGCGAAAAATCTCGGTCCAGCGCGCGCGCACCATCGCCGGCATGCTGGGCATGGCGGCGGCCGCCAGTGCCGACACAAACAGCGTCCACACCGGCCAGTCCTGATTGGCTGCGGCAATCAGCACCGCGAAGGCGAGCACGGTGAGGATGGTGGTCGGAACCACGATCCGCGTCTGGCCGAGGCGATCGACCAGCCGTGATATCTGCGGCGCCACGAAAGCGTTGCTCAGCGCGAACGTCGCCGAGACAGCTCCCGCCAGCCAGTATTCGCCATGTGTCTGCGACAGCATGGCCACGATGCCGATCGGCGCCATGGCGATCGGCAGCCGCGCGAGGAAACCCGCGGCGGCAAACCCCTTGGCTCCAGGGGTACGAAAGATTTCCGAGTATGGGTTTTGCATGGCTGGTTCCTCGACAAAGGCCAATTCGACAATTACATACGGTGCGTATGAATATAGGTAGTCGATACGCCGCGTATGTCAATTGGCATACGAAGCGTATGTGAATAAGGCCAGAACCATGCACAGACCCCGCAAGGAGATGATTGCCGAAACGCGCGCCAAGCTGATCACGGCGGCCCGCCACGCTTTCGGCACAATCGGCTATGCCGAGGCGTCGATGGACGACTTCACCGCCTCGGCCGGGCTGACCCGCGGCGCGCTCTACCATCATTTCGGCGACAAGAAGGGCCTGCTGCAGGCTGTCATCGCCGAAATCGATGGCGAGATGGCCGTCCGCATCCATGAGATTGCGTCGCGGGCGCCAAGCCGCTGGCAGCGTTTCGTCGACGAATGCACGACCTATATCGAGATGGCGCTGGAGCCGGAAATCCAGCGCATCATGTTTCGCGACGGTCCGGCTGTGCTCGGCGATCCGGCGCAATGGCCGAACGCCAATGCCTGCGTCGACTCGATGACCGATCATCTGACGGCTCTGCAGCAGGAGGGGGTGGTCGTCCCCGGCGTCGACCCCGAAACCGCCGCCCGGCTGATCAACGGCGCCAGCAGCCAGGCGGCGCAGCGCATCGCCAATTCGAACGACCCCGAAGCGACGTCGAAGACCGTGGTGGCAGCCTTCCAGCAACTGCTTGAAGGCCTTCTCAAAAAACAGGGTTCGCAGCCGGCCTGAAATCTGGTCGGCCGAGACCCGGCATTTGCCGAGATTGACAATTCCCGGCCCGGGTTCATGCTCGCCGTCCATCTCTGAGGGGAGATTCGGGCGCATGTGGGATTTCGAAATCGGCAGGTCGGTGTCCATCATGATCAGGACATGGCCATTCATCGTCTTTCGCATGATCGTCTATTTCGGCATCACGCTCGCCTATATCGTGGCGACCGGCAGCGGCGCCTCGGTCGGCTATGGCGTCGGCCATATCTCCACCGATCCCGACGGGCCGCTTTCCTTTGCACTGTGGGGCGGCATCGTCGGCATCGGCATCGTTTCGATCGCGCTCTACTGGATCCGCGAATACATCCTCTACGTCGTCAAGGCCGGCCATATCGCCGTCATGGTCCATTTGATCGATGGCCGGGACGTTCCCAATGGGCAGGACCAGATCGCCTACGCCAAGGACGTGGTGAAGGAGCGTTTCGCCGAGGCCAACATCCTTTTCGTGGTCGACCAGCTGGTCAAGGGCGCCATCCGCGCCATCACCGGCCTGATCGGCGGCATCGCCGCCTTCCTGCCCATTCCGGGCCTCGGCGGTCCGGTCGCTTTCATCAATACGGTGATCCGCCTGTCGCTGACCTATGTTGACGAGATCATCCTCGGCTACAATATCCGCATCAACTCGTCGTCGCCCTTCGAAACCGCCCGGCAAGGCGTCGTGCTCTATGCCCAGAACGGCAAGACCATGGTCAAGAACGCGGTCTGGCTGGCTGTCATCATGTGGGCCGTGTCCTTCGTCATCTTCCTTTTGATGCTGGCGCCGGCCGCCGCCATCATGTGGTTCATACCGGGGCAGCTCGGCGGCTGGGCCTTCGTGCTCGCCATCCTCCTTGCCTGGGCCTTCAAGGCGGCCTTCATCGAACCCTTCGCCATCGCCTGCCTGATGCAGGTCTATTTCAAGAACATCGAAGGCCAGGTGCCGAACGCCGAATGGGACCAGCGGCTGGCCGAGGCGTCGTCCAAGTTCAGGGAACTCAGGGACAAGGCGGTGGCTTCCTTCGGCGGCTCGCGCTGGACGCAGCCCGCGCCCGTGGTGTAATCCCTGTTGAACGTCGGGGCGGTGAGGCGTCAAACCATGGTCAAAGCGGCCGGGCGCGCCTATATCGGGTCATGGTCACCAGGCTCTACACCCATCCGATCTTCCTCGAACATCTGACGCCCCCCGGTCATCCGGAGCGGCCGGACCGCTTGCGCGCTATCGAGCGCGTGCTCGACGACGAGGCCTTCACCGCACTCGATCGGGTCACGGCGCCGCAAGGCGACGAGGCCACCATTCTCTACGCCCACCCCGAGGATTTCGTCGCCCGCGTCCGCGCCGCGATCCCTGAGAGCGGCATCGCCTCGATCGACGCCGACACCAGCGCCAGCCCGAAAAGCTGGCAGGCGGTGGTCACCGCCATCGGTGCGGCCAACGCCGCCGTCGACGACGTGTTCGAGGGCCGCGTCGCCAATGCCTTCGTCGCCGCGCGTCCGCCCGGCCATCATGCCGAAAAGACCACGGCCATGGGCTTTTGCCTGTTCAACACCGCGGCGATCGCGGCCCGCTACGCGCAGAAGAAACACGGCGCCGAACGTGTCGCCATCGTCGACTGGGACGTGCATCACGGCAATGGCACGCAGGACATTTTCTGGGACGATCCCTCGGTGCTCTATTGTTCGACGCACCAGATGCCGCTCTATCCCGGCACCGGGGCTAAAAACGAAACCGGCGCCGGCAACATCGTCAACGCGCCGCTGGCGCCGCAGACCGGCTCGGACATGTTTCGCGATGCCTTGCTGTCGCGCGTCCTTCCGGCACTCGACAATTTCGCGCCCGATCTGATCATCATTTCCGCAGGCTTCGACGCTCACCATCGCGACCCGCTGGCCGAGATCAACCTCAGCGAGGACGATTTCGACTGGGCGACAGGCCAGTTGCTGGAACGCGCCGGGCGCCACAGCGGCAACCGGCTCGTCAGCCTGCTTGAGGGCGGCTACGATCTGCAGGGACTGGCATTTTCGGTCGCCGCCCATGTCGGGCGGCTGATGAAGGGGTAAAGTATGGCTGGCGAAGCAAATGAAGACGTGAAGGCGATGAGCTTCGAGCAGGCACTCGACGCGCTGGAAAAGATCGTCGATGATCTGGAACGCGGCGACGTGCCGCTCGACCAATCGATCAAGATCTATGAGCGCGGCGAGGCGCTGAAGGCCCATTGCGACCGGCTGCTGAAGGCGGCCGAAGACAAGGTCGAGAAGATCAGGCTGTCGCGTGATGGCAAACCGGTGGGAACGGAGCCGCTCGACGCGGAGTAGTGGAATGGGGCGGGCATAAAGCAGATAGGAGTTCAAGCATGTGCAGAAACATCAAGACCCTGTTCAATTTCGAGCCGCCGGCGACCCATGACGAGATCCGCGACGCCGCCCTTCAATTCGTGCGCAAACTGAGCGGAACGACGCGCCCCTCGCAGCGCAACCAGGCAGCCTTCGACCGTGCCGTCGAGGCGATCGCCGAATCGGCGCATGAATTGCTGCATTCGCTGGAAACCACGCATCATCCGCGCAATCGTGAAGAGGTGGCGGCCAAGGCAAAAGCCAAATCGGCGCTCCGCTTCGCCTGAGGACATCCAGATGAGTTTCTTCCCCGGCAAGGACCCTGAGCCTGGCGATGCCTTCGCCAGCGACCAGATCGAGCTCATGGTCATTCCAAACGCCAAGGACATTGGCGGCTTCCAGGTTCGTCGCGCTCTGCCGACGGCAAAGCGGCGGCTGGTCGGTCCCTTCATCTTCTTCGACCGCATGGGGCCGGCGATCTTGCGCGCCGGCCAGGCGATGGATGTGCGCCCGCACCCGCATATCGGGCTTTCCACCGTCACCTATCTGTTCGACGGCAATATCAGGCACCGCGATTCGCTCGGCACCGAGATGGTCATCCAGCCCGGCGACGTGAATTTGATGACCGCCGGCCGCGGCATTGTCCATTCCGAGCGCACGCCCGAAGAACTGCGCGGCGCGCCGATGTCGGTCTCCGGCCTGCAGACATGGCTGGCTTTGCCCGACGGCAAGGAGGAAGTGGCGCCGGTGTTCGAGAACACGGCCGCGCTCCTTCTGCCCGAGATCGACGCCGAAGGTGTTTCCGGCCGCGTGGTGATCGGCGATTTCCAGGGACTGCGCTCGCCGGTAAGAGCCGACACCGAGACGCTCTACGCCGATCTGAGGCTGGCGCCCGGCGCCAGCGTCAAAATTCCCGCCGACGCCGAGGAACGCGCCATCTACACGCTGGACGGCGATGTCTCGGTTTCGGGCGACCGTTTTCCGGCCGAACGGCTGCTGGTGTTCCGGCCTGGTGACGAGATCGTCGTGTCGTCCGAGCGCGGCGCCCATTTCATGCTCTTCGGGGGCGCTTCGCTCGGCTCTCCGCGCCACATCTGGTGGAACTTCGTCTCGTCGTCGAAGGAACGCATCGAACAGGCCAAGCAGGAATGGAAGACGGGCCGCTTCGATATCGTTCCTGGAGATGAGGAAGAGTTCATTCCGTTACCGGACAATTAACGTCAGCATCACCCGCGTCACTGACACGCATTTACATTCCGGCGACGCAGGCATATTTCGCCATGATCGACGCGCATTATAGCTGAGCAGGCCCTTTAACAGTGAACGCAACGCTGCATACGCCGCTTCTCGACAAGGTCCGCATTCCAGCCGACCTGAAGAAGCTTGACGAAAGCGAGCTGCCGCAGCTGGCCTCGGAGCTGCGCGCCGAGCTGATCGATGCCGTCTCGCATACGGGCGGGCATCTCGGCGCCGGCCTCGGTGTCGTCGAACTGACGGTGGCGCTGCACTATGTCTTCAACACGCCGGAAGACCGCGTGATCTGGGATGTCGGCCACCAGGCCTATCCACACAAGATCCTGACCGGCCGCCGCGACCGCATCCGAACGCTCAGGCAAGAAGGCGGCCTGTCCGGCTTCACCCGTCGCGCCGAGAGCGAATACGACCCGTTCGGCGCCGCGCACTCTTCGACCTCCATTTCCGCCGGCCTCGGCATGGCCATGGCGCGCGACCTCTCGGGCGGCCACAACAATGTCATTGCCGTCATCGGCGACGGCGCCATGTCCGCCGGCATGGCCTATGAAGCCATGAACAATGCCGGCGCGCTTGATGCCCGGCTGATCGTCATCCTCAACGACAACGACATGTCTATCGCGCCGCCGACCGGCGCCATGAGCGCCTATCTGGCGCGGCTCGCGTCGGGCAAGACCTATCTTGGCCTGCGCGATTTCGGCAAGAAGCTGACCTCCTATCTCGGCAAGCGCGCCGACCGCGCCATCAAGCGGGCGGTCGAGCATGCGCGCGGCTACGTCACCGGCGGCACGCTGTTCGAGGAGCTTGGCTTCTACCATATCGGCCCGATCGACGGTCACAATCTCGAGCATCTGATCCCGGTGCTGAAGAACGTCCGCGACCATGCCGACGGCCCGGTGCTGATCCATGTCGTGACCCAGAAGGGCAAGGGCTACGCGCCGGCCGAGGCCGCGGCCGACAAATATCACGGCGTCAACAAGTTCGACGTCATCACCGGCGCGCAGACCAAGGCCCCGGCCAATGCGCCGGCCTACACCAAGGTGTTCGCCGAGAGCCTGGTCCAGGAGGCCCGCCTGGACGACCGCATCGTCGCCGTCACCGCCGCCATGCCGAACGGCACCGGCCTCGATTTGTTCGGCGAAGCGTTTCCGACCCGGACCTTCGATGTCGGCATTGCCGAGCAACATGCCGTGACCTTCGCCGCCGGCCTCGCCAGCGAGGGCTACAAGCCCTTCGCCGCCATCTATTCGACCTTCCTGCAGCGCGCCTACGATCAGGTCGTCCATGATGTGGCGATCCAGAAACTGCCGGTGCGTTTCCCGATCGACCGCGCCGGTTTCGTCGGCGCCGACGGCGCCACTCATTGCGGCGCCTTCGACACCACCTTCCTGGCGACGCTGCCGGGCTTCGTGGTGATGGCGGCCGCCGACGAGGCGGAGCTTCGCCACATGGTGCGCACCGCCGGCTATTATGACGAAGGCCCGATCGCCTTCCGCTATCCGCGCGGCAATGGCGTCGGCGTCGACATGCCGGAGCGCGGCTCGGTGCTCGAAATTGGCAAGGGCCGCATCGTCAGGGAAGGCACCAAGGTGGCGCTTCTGTCCTTTGGCACCCGGCTGCAGGATTGCCTGCTGGCGGCCGAGGAACTCGGCGCGGCCGGATTGTCGACAACGGTTGCGGACGCCCGTTTCGCCAAGCCGCTCGACGAGGATTTGATCCGCCGTCTTGCCCGCTCGCACGAAGTGCTGGTGACGGTGGAAGAGGGCGCTGTCGGCGGTTTCGCCAGCCACGTGCTGCAGTTCCTCGCCCATGAAGGCTTGCTGGAAAGCGGTCTGAAAGTTCGGCCGCTGGTGCTGCCAGACGAGTTCGCCGACCACGCCAAGCCGGAAAAAATGTATGCCGATGCCGGGCTCGACGCGGCCGGCATCGTGCGCACCGTGTTCGTCGCGCTCGGCCATTCCGCGCGCGCGCAGCGCGCCTGAATCAAACCTCACGCAGCTGAAGCAGTTGCCTGTGCAAGCTTAACACTTTGTTAACGCTTCTCTTTGGCGTTTCGCTTACCGTCTCTTTTGGCCGTTTTTCAACGCCGCCCTGCTAGAACTGCCTCTAGGCAGGGAGTTAAAAACAATGCGAACGCTTCTGTGCGGCGCGGCCCTTTTGGCCGTCATCGCCGCGCCGGCCATGGCCGAGACGCGCTATGACCGCAAGCTCGAACAGGCGGTGGCAGGCATCGTCGCCCGCAAGATGGGCGATATCAGGGGCGCTTTTTCCTACAAGCAGGTGCCGCAGCTTGTCGTCGTGCCGGACGCACCAGTCGTTGCTGTCGAGCGCCCGCGCAAGCAGGCTTCAGATGACGGAAGCGACGGCCTGATGCCGGCCGTTGAACGGCAGGTCTCACGGACGATCTTCTAAAACCACATATCGCGCACGCAGCGCCCATCGCGCGGCAGGTCGTCATAAGTGTCCAGCCCGTCGAAATGGTCGATCGGCAGGTCGGCGACCGCCTCAGGCGGTGCCAGCCTGACATTGACGGCGATACGCGTGCGGCTGCTGTCGCTGCGGCGCAAACCGCGCCAGGCAAGCACACAGGCACATGTCGGGCAAAACAGGATTTCCAGCGACGGCGTCTCCTTGCCGGCGCGGGTGTAGGACTGCACAGGCCCCGCAAGCCGGATACGCTCGTCGACAAAGTCATAGGCCCAGAGCGTGCCATAGCGGCGGCAAAGCGTGCAATTGCAGGCCGTGATCGGGCCGGGATCGCCTTCCAGCGTCCAGTGGGCGGCGCCGCAATGGCAGGTTCCCGTCAGCATTCGTCTTCCTCCGCATTGCCTGAGCCTCTACATCTTGCCGGACTGGCTGCGCTATTCAACCGGGCGGACTGGCTTGCGGCCCGGGTCTCGACGTCCTCCCATGCCAATGTCCTTGCCTTCGCGGCCGGCTTTCGCCATGAAGGCCGATGAACTCCCCTCTGCCAGCCAGCACACGCCAGCGGCTCGACGAATTGCTCGTCCAGCGCGGCCTGTTTGCGAGCCGCTCGCGCGCCCGCGACGCGGTCGAGCGCGGCACCGTGACGGTCGACGGCGTGGTCGCCCGCAAGCCCGGCCAGACGGTTCTGCCGCACTGTCTCATCGTCATCGACGACCCGGCGCAGGGTTATGTCTCACGCGCGGCGCTGAAGCTGATCGCCGGGCTCGACCATTTCAGTCTCGATCCCGCGGGCAGTGAAGCCCTCGATATCGGCGCCTCGACAGGCGGCTTCACCCAGGTGCTGCTCGAACGCGGCGCGGCCCATGTCACTGCCATCGATGTCGGCCACGGCCAGATGCATCCCGGTGTCTCGTCCGACCCGCGCGTCACCGTGATCGAGGGCCTCAACGCTCGCGAGCTCGCGGCTGCCGATCTCGGCGGCCGTATCCCCGATTTCATCGTCTCCGATGTCAGCTTCATCTCGTTGAAACTGGCGATGCCACCGGCGTTGGCATTGGCACGGGACGGCGCTCGTGCGGTGTTTCTGGTCAAGCCGCAATTCGAGGCCGGCCGCGAGGCGATCGGCAAGGGCGGTCTTTTGAAAGACCCTTATGACGCCGCCCGTGTGGCCGGCTTGCTGCAGGAATGGCTCGAAGGCGTCCCTGGCTGGCGTACATTGGGCTTGCACATGTCGCCGATCGAAGGCGGGGACGGCAACCGCGAATTCCTGCTTGCCGGGATCAAGGATGCCGGGACCAAGGATGCCGGGACCAAGGACCGATGAGCACGGGCTTCACCATCAAGAGACTGGGTTCGCAGGGCGACGGCGTCGCCGAGACGGAAACCGGCGAGCTGTTCATTCCCTTCACCCTGCCCGGCGAGACCGTCACCGCCGCGCGCGAGAGGGATCGCGCCATGCTGATGGCGGTATTGGAGACGTCGCCGCTGCGTATCGATCCGGCCTGCCGGCATTTCACCGAATGTGGCGGCTGCGCCGTCCAGCATCTGCAAGCCGACGCTTACCAGCAATGGAAACGCGACAAGGTCGTGCACGCCTTGAAAGGCATTGCCGGCGACATCGGCGCCCTGGTGCCGTGTGCGCCACACACACGCCGCCGCGTCGTGCTTGCCGCCAGGCGCGCCGACACAGGCATGCTGCTTGGCTTCCATCGCCATCTTTCGCCGGAAATCATCCCCATCGAGGAATGTCCGATCTCGCTGCCGGAGATCGTTGCCGCGCTCGATCGCTTGAGGTCGGTCGCCGACCTGGTTTGCGCCACCACCAAATCGTTCCGGATGGCGGTCACTGTGACGGGCTCGGGGCTTGACGTCGCTGTCTATGAGTCGGGCAAGCTGGGCGAGAACCAGCGCCGGGTCGCCTCCAACTTCATCATGGCCAATGGCTTTGCCCGGCTTTCGATCGACGACGAGATCGTCATCGAGCCGAAAAAGCCGGTGGTCATGTTCGGCACCGTCGCTGTCGCCATACCGCCTGGCGCCTTCCTGCAGGCAACGCAAGCCGCCGAACAGACGATGGCCGATCTCGTTGGCGGACATCTGAAGCGGGCCAGGAAAGTCGCGGATCTTTTCGCCGGCTGCGGCAGCTTTGCGCTTCGGCTGGCGGCCAAATCCGAAGTCCACGCGGTCGAAGGCGACGCGGCAGCCCTTTCGGCGCTCGACCGCGGATCGCGCTTCGCCACCGGCCTGAAGCGGGTAACCGGCGAACGCCGCGACCTGTTCCGGCGGCCGCTGACGTTCAAGGAGCTGAATGCTTTCGATGGCGTCGTCTTCGACCCGCCGCGCGCCGGCGCCGAGGACCAGTCGAAGCAGATCGCCCGCTCGGATGTGCCGTTCGTCGCCGCCGTCTCCTGCAATGCGGTGACGCTGGCACGCGACCTGCGCATCCTGATTGACGGCGGCTACATCTTGAAGAGCGTCACGCCCATCGACCAGTTCCTGTGGTCGCCGCATGTCGAGGCCGTGGCGCTGCTGGAGAAGCCGAAACGGCGACGTTAATCCGCCGATTTTCACAAGGCCGTGCTTGAGTTTGCCGCCCCCCGCAAGACGTAGCCGGCTGGCAAACTAGCCTTCGCGAACGCTTTCGTACCCGGCCGCTTGTGCGGCCTTGATGAACTTACGGTCGAAGGACACAAATGCTGAGCAGTGCGAGGACTTGCCCAGATGGAGCGCATCGGCGAAATCCATTCCCGTCTCGGCTAGATCGACCGCGGAAGAGACCATCGCAGCATCCTCTATCTCGATAGTGGGAAGCCCGCCGAACACCCGCAGTGCATTGACGATCGAGGCCTGATCATAACCATAGCCGCTGCGCAGCACCCACTCAGCCTCCAGGATCACCGTGACGGCGACGAAAACGGGCTGACCGTCGATCAGCCGCCGGGCTCGCGGGGACTGCTCGGGATCGTCGTTCGTCAGATACCTGACGACAACGTTGGTATCAATCGCGAGCATGGCGCCGCCGTGCTTCAGCAAGGACGGCTGCGTCCATCTCCTCCAAGGTCTTCGGTCTGCCACTGTGCGGCAGGACACCAAAGACATCTTCTGGTCGTGTCGGGACAAAGGCAGGCGCCGGTCTCAAAAGTACACCGTCCGGTGTGTCTTCGACCTGCAGGCGCGTGCCCGCGCCCCAGTCCCTCCGTTTGCGGATAGCGCTGGGCAGGATGACTTGTCCCTTGGTCGAGACGGTCGTTATAAGCTTTTCTATTGCACCCATTGCGGTATTACCCTTGTGTAAGACAAAGGTAAGATATCCCTGTGAGGGGAACTATTCAAGCCCGCCGACGTCTCCTCGCTCAAACCCTGGTGCCGCCGAGGGTCATCTGGTTCATCCTGAGATGCGGCTGGCCGACGCCGACCGGCACGCCTTGTCCGGCCTTGCCGCACATGCCGATGCCGGTGTCGAGTTTCATGTCGTTGCCGATCATCGAAACGCGGTGCATGGCGTCCGGTCCGTTGCCGATCAGCATGGCGCCCTTTATCGGCTGCGTCACCTTGCCGTTCTCGATCATGTAGGCCTCGGTGCAGCCGAACACGAACTTGCCTGACGTGATGTCGACCTGGCCGCCGCCGAAGGATACGGCATAGATGCCGGTCTTGACCGAGGCGATGATCTCGTCCGGCTCCATGTCGCCCGCCGTCATATAGGTGTTGGTCATGCGCGGCATCGGCTGGTGCGCATAGCCTTCGCGCCGGCCGTTTCCCGTGGCTTTCATGCCCATCAGCCGGGCGTTCTGGCGGTCCTGCATGTAGCCGACAAGCTTGCCGTCCTCGATCAGCACATTGCGGGCCGAAGGCGTGCCTTCATCGTCGACGGTCAGCGAACCCCGCCGCTCCGGCATGGTGCCGTCATCGACCACGGTAACGCCCTTGGCCGCCACCTGCTGGCCCAGCAGGCCGGCGAAGGCGGACGTCTTCTTGCGGTTGAAGTCGCCTTCCAGCCCGTGGCCGACAGCCTCATGCAGCATGACGCCCGGCCAGCCGCTGGACAAAACGATGTCGAACGTTCCGGCCGGCGCGGGAATGGCTTCGAGATTGACCAGCGCCTGCCTGAGCGCCTCCCTGGCCGCATGCTTCCAGGCGTCCTCGACCAGGAACTCGCCGAACGCCTTGCGCCCGCCCATGCCATAGGAACCGCTTTCCTGGCGGTCGCCGTCGCCGACGACGACGGAAACGTTGATGCGGACCAGCGGGCGGATGTCGCGCACGATCTGGCCGTCGGCGCGCACGATCTCGACATGCTGCCAGGACGCCGCGAGCGAGGCCGTCACCTGGCGCACGCGCGGGTCCTCGGCACGCAGCCATGCGTCGATCTCCTGCAACAGCTTGGCCTTGACCTCGAAGGAAGGCGAGGGGATCGGGTTCTCCTCGCCATAGAGATGGCGGTTGGTGCGCGCGGGCGCCCCGGCAAGCGTGCCGGAATAGCCGCCCTTGACGGTCGAGACGACGTCGGCGGCGCGCAGCAGCGACGCCTCGGAAAGATCGCTGGAATGGGCGTAGCCGCTGGCCTCGCCGGCCACGGCGCGAAGGCCAAAACCCTGGTCAGTGTTGAAATTGGCGGTCTTCAGCCTGCCATTGTCGAACATCAGCGCTTCGCTCTCGCTGTATTCGAGGAACAGTTCGCCGTCGTCGGCGCCGTTCAGTGTGTCGGCGACGATCCGCTTGATGCGATCGTCTGAAATGTCGAATTGGCCGGTCAGGCTGTTCATGGCAGGTCCGCTCACAGGAGGAATGGTGTTGCCACGATGTAGGCGCGAAGACGCGCCTGCACAATCCGCAATGACGATCCGCAGCCGGACAGTGGAGCGCTAATGCATGTCGCCCAGAAGTGTGCCGCGGTTCTGGGACAACGACATGCATCAAACAAAGACCTAAAGCGCGTCGTATGAATCCGTTTCAGCGCGACGCGCTTTAGGGCCCTACTTCTCGTCCACGAACGCTTTGATGTCGCTGGTCATGGAATCCCAGTTCGAGAACTGCTCTTCGAGATAGGAGCGGGTAACCCCGCCCCTGAACATGACATCCATCTTGAAGTTCGACCCGTCACCGGAAAAGGCCTTCACCCAGCGGTATTTCTTGTTCCATTCATTGGCCTGGTCGGCCGTGAAGGGGTCGGTATAGCCCGAGGAGAACTGGATAGACTTGCACTTCTCATGGTTTTCGCAGCCATAGAAGTAGATCACATATTTCATGCCCTGGAGCCGGCCGGAGATCATCGGATCACCGCCGTCATCCTTGTCCATCTTGGCCGAGCCATAGCCTTTCGCAAGCTCGAAAATGACGGCCGGATCGGGCGCCGTGATGATTTCGGTATCCTCGGCAAAGGCGACGGAAACGGCGCCGGTCAGGATCAGACCGGTCGAAAAAAGCAAAGAAAAAGCACGCATGATGACCCCCACAGCCAACAATCAAACCCGTGGGAATTGTGCGTCAGGAAAGACGGTTTCGCAAGCATCAAGCTCAGGGCAGGGCGGCAAAACCGTCGGCGAAGCCCTTGAGGTCGACAGGGATGCCGATGCCTTCTTCCGGCGTCTGGAAGACGATGAAGGTGGCCGACGTCCCGGTCTTCAGCGTATCGAGCAGCGGCTTTTCGAGAATGACCTCGGCATAGCAGCCGTCCTGGAAGCAGCGCACGAAATAGGCGCGGCCAATATCCTTGCCGTCGACATTGAGGCCCAGGCCATTGGGCAGCAGAACGCCGAGCGGGGCCAGCACGCGCAGGATCTCGGCCTTGTTGTCGGCGGTGCGCAGGACGACGACGGACAGTCCCATTTCCGGGCGATCCTCGGCAACGACGTTCTGCATCATCACGCATTGTTCCGAGGTGGCGCCGGCCGGCGTGTCGCAGATGATCGACCACGCGCCATGCGTTGACTTGACCGTGCCGCTGGGCTGCGCTGCATTGGCGACGCCGGTTGCGGACGAGCCGATACCGATCAGGGCGGCGAGAAAAACGACCTTCGCCCCGCTTCTCGAAAGCCAAGCGCTTTTCGAATGCCAGGCGCTCTTCGAATGCCAGGCGTTTCTCGAAAGCCAAGAGGTCATGACGGCTCCATTGCGAATCACGGCACTTTAAGCCGCGCCAAGGCCAAGTAAAGGATAGGGCGACCGCCGGTCAGCCCCGGCAGGCGCAATAATGCGCTTTTCCCTAGCAAATTCGCCCGAATTGCGACCGTCGGGCGCATTCCTGACACAAGCCCGCATAGCCTGTCTGTCGACGACCCGCGCGGGCCACGAGGCCGTCGAAACAGCGCGGCAGCACTTGCGCGCAAAAATGCCGCACGGTTTCGCCCGCTCCTTTCTTGCGGAGGGAAATAGAGTATGGTTTGAACCACCCTTGGGACTGTCCGGGATTCCCATCCCGGCATTGTTCGATATTCTTGCGTCGCGATCGCGAGGAACCGGGAGATGAAGAGGGCGATGAGAAAATTCCCAGCAAGCGCCAAATTGATGGCAACGGCAGGCGCCGCCGCCGCATTTTTCGCCGGTGCCTCCGCCCATGCGGCCCAGCCGCAGCCGTGGGAGATGACTTTTCAGCCGCCGGCGACAGACATGATGCGGCAGATCGAGTGGTTCGGGAACTACACGATGTGGTTCGTCGTCCCGATCACTGCTTTGGTTCTGGCGCTTCTCGCCTGGTGCATCTTCAGGTTCCGCGCCAGCAAAAACCCGGTTCCGTCCAAGACCAGCCACAACACGCTGATCGAGATCATCTGGACAGTCGGGCCGGTCGTCGTCCTGCTGTTCATCGCCATTCCCTCGTTCCAGTTGCTGACGGCGCAGTACACGCCGCCGGAAGAGGCCAAGCTGACCGTCAAGGTAACGGGCAATCAGTGGAACTGGGACTATGAGTACCAGACCGAGAACACGCTCTCCTTCAACTCGGCCATCCTGCAGGACGCCGACCGCGCCGCGATCGGCAAGGAAGACCGCAAGGTCTATCCGCGCCTGCTGGCGGTCGACAACGAGCTGGTCGTGCCGGTCAACACCATGACGCGCGTCCTGGTTACCGCAGCCGACGTGATCCATTCCTTTGCCGTTCCGGCCTTCGGCATCAAGATGGACGCGGTTCCCGGCCGCACCAACGAGACGTGGTTCAAGGCGGAAAAGGAAGGCATCTATTACGGCCAGTGCTCGCAGCTCTGCGGCAAGGACCATGCCTTCATGCCGATCGCCGTCCGCGTCGTATCCGATGCGCAGTACAAGACCTGGCTGGCAGCAGCCAAGACCGACCTCCCCGGCGCCAACAAGGCGCTGATGGCCGAGGTCGACGGTACCAACAAGGTAGCGGCCGCCGGCAATTGATGCCGCGGGTTAGCAAGAATTAGGGAACGGAGCCGACCATGGCAGAAGCTGCAGCTCACGACGACCACGACCACAAGCCCTATCATGGCTGGGTCCGGTGGGTGTACTCCACCAACCACAAGGACATCGGCACGCTCTACCTGATCTTCGCGATCTTCGCGGGCATCGTCGGCGGCGCGCTTTCGGTCGTCATCCGCATGGAGCTGCAGGAGCCGGGCATCCAGATCTTCACCGGTCTGGCGCAGATGGTCTATGGCATGAACGGCGATGCCGCCATCGACGGCGGCAAGAGCATGTACAACGCCTTCGGCACCGCGCACGCGCTGATCATGATCTTCTTCATGGTCATGCCGGCGCTGATCGGCGGCTTCGCCAACTGGATGGTGCCGATCATGATCGGCGCGCCTGACATGGCCTTCCCGCGCATGAACAACATCTCGTTCTGGCTGCTGCCGCCGGCCTTCCTGCTGCTCATCGCTTCGGCTTTCATGCCGAGCGCGCCCGGCGCCTATGGCGTTGGCGGCGGCTGGACGCTCTATCCGCCGCTGTCGACCTCCGGCCAGCCCGGGCCGGCCATGGATCTGGCGATCCTGTCGATCCACATTGCCGGCGCGTCCTCGATCCTCGGCGCCATCAACTTCATCACCACCATTTTCAACATGCGCGCGCCGGGCATGACGCTGCACAAAATGCCGCTATTTGCCTGGTCGGTTCTGATCACCGCCTTCCTGCTGCTCTTGTCGCTTCCGGTTCTGGCCGGTGGCATCACCATGCTGCTTACCGACCGCAATTTCGGCACCACCTTCTTCGCCCCGGATGGCGGCGGCGATCCGATCCTGTTCCAGCATCTGTTCTGGTTCTTTGGTCACCCCGAAGTGTACATCCTGATCCTGCCGGGCTTCGGCATCATCAGCCACATCGTCTCGACCTTCTCGAAGAAGCCGGTGTTCGGCTATCTCGGCATGGCCTACGCCATGGTCGCGATCGGCGCCGTCGGCTTCATCGTCTGGGCGCACCACATGTACACGACCGGCCTGTCGCTCGACACGCAGCGCTACTTCGTCTTCGCCACCATGGTCATCGCCGTACCGACAGGCGTGAAGATCTTCTCCTGGATCGCGACGATGTGGGGCGGCTCGATCTCGTTCAAGACGCCGATGCTGTGGGCGCTGGGCTTCATCTTCCTGTTCACGGTCGGCGGCGTCACCGGCGTCCAGCTCGCCAACGCCGGCCTCGACCGCTCGCTGCATGACACCTATTTCGTCATTGCCCACTTCCACTATGTGCTGTCGCTGGGTGCGGTCTTCGCCATCTTCGCCGGCTGGTACTACTGGTTCCCCAAGATGACCGGCTACATGTACTCGCCGGTGATCGCCAACACCCACTTCTGGGTCACCTTCGTCGGCGTCAATTTGATCTTCTTCCCGCAGCATTTCCTCGGCCTGGCCGGCATGCCGCGCCGCACCATCGACTATCCCGACGCGTTCGCCGGCTGGAACATGGTGTCGTCCTACGGCTCCTATATATCGGCCGTCGGCGTGGTGATCTTCCTCTATGGCGTGTTCGAGGCCTTCCAGAAGAAGCGCGTCGCCGGCGCCAACCCGTGGGGCGAGGGTGCAACGACGCTCGAATGGCAGCTGCCTTCGCCGCCGCCTTTCCACCAGTGGGAACAGCTGCCGAAGATCAAGTAAGGCAGCCCGAATACGAAACCGCCGGCCCGCCGGCGGTTTTCGGCCAACGGAATGATTGGACTTATGTACGCATGGCCCTTGTCGACGACCCAATGATTGACGAAGCGGGCTTTCGCATGTCGGAAGCCACGTCGGGCGATTTCTTCGCCCTGCTGAAGCCGCGCGTCATGTCGCTGGTGGTGTTCACGGCCTTTGTCGGCATGGTCGCTGCGCCCGTGACCATCAACCCGCTGCTGGCGGTGATCGCCATCCTGGCCATTGCCATCGGCGCCGGCGCCTCGGGTGCGCTCAACATGTGGTACGACGCCGACATCGATGCGGTGATGAGCCGGACCGCCGGCCGCCCGGTACCGTCCGGCCGCATCCTGCCCGGCGAAGCCCTGAGCTTCGGCCTTGTGCTTTCGGTGCTGTCGGTGATGACCCTGGGCGTGCTGGTCAACTGGCTGTCGGCGGCGCTGCTTGCCTTCACCATCTTCTTCTACGCCGTCGTCTACACGATGTGGCTGAAGCGCTCGACGCCGCAGAACATCGTCATCGGCGGCGCCGCCGGCGCCATCCCGCCGGTCATCGGCTGGGCCGCGGTGACCGGAACGGTGAGCCTGGAAAGCCTCGTCCTGTTCCTGATCATCTTCCTGTGGACGCCGCCGCACTTCTGGGCGCTGGCGCTGTTCAAGTCCGACGACTACGCCAAGGCCGGCATCCCGATGATGCCGAACGTTGCCGGCCAGGCCTCGACCCGCCGCCAGATCTTTGCCTACGCCCTGATCCTGGCGCCGATCGGCGTGCTGCCCTGGGTGCTCGGTTTCACTACCGCCTTCTATGGCGTCGCATCAGTGGCTCTCGGCGCCGGCTTCGTCTGGTATGCCTGGAAAGTGCTGTGCATGACCGATAGCGACCGCGTCATGAAGCCGGCCAAGGCTCTGTTCGCCTATTCGCTGCTCTACCTCTTCGCCATCTTCGCCATCTATCTTGCCGACTGTGTCGTCGGTCGCGCTTTGGCCATCGGTGGAGCATGACTATGATCGACAAGAAGCTTGAACTGGTCACGCTGACCGAAAGCCAGAAGAAGGCGCGGCGCAACCGTTCGGCGGCGATCGGCGTCGCGCTGGCGATTCTGGTCGTCATCTTCTACGTCGCGACCATCGTGAAATTCGGCCATACCGGATGAGGCCGATGATGACCCGCCAGACCGTGACCGATCCCAGGAAGAAGAACACCAACCGCGTCGTCGCCGCCGTCTGCGTCGCCTTCTTCGGCGGCATGATCGGCATGGCCTACGCCGCGGTGCCGCTCTACAAGATGTTCTGCCAGGCCACCGGCTATGGCGGCACCACGCAGCGCGCCGAAAAGCAATATGCCGGCCGCATCCTCGACCGTGACATCACCGTGCGCTTCGACGCCAACACCAACGGCATTCCGTGGCAGTTCCAGCCGGTCGCCCGTTCGGTCACCATCAAGATCGGCGAGACCACGCAGGCGCATTACAGCGCCACCAACAAGCTCGACCGCGCCGTTACCGGCCGCGCCACCTTCAACGTGCAGCCGGAACTGGCGGGCCCCTACTTCAACAAGGTCGAGTGTTTCTGCTTCACCGACACGACGCTGAAGCCCGGCGAGACGCTGGACATGCCAGTCGTGTTCTATGTGGATCCCGATATCGTCAACGTGCCGGAACTGAAGGACTTGAAGACGATCACCCTGTCCTACACGATGTTCCCGGTCCAAAAGAACAAGCCGGTGGCGTCATCGACGCCGAACAGCAGCAGCAAAGTTTCAGATACCGAAGCAAATCTCGGGGGTTGATATGGCAGACGCGCACGCAAAACCACAACACGACTACCATCTCGTCAACCCGAGCCCGTGGCCCTTCCTGGGGTCGATCGGCGCACTGGTGACTGCAGTCGGCGGCGTCGCCCTGATGCAGTATCTCAAGAACGGCGATTTTCCAATTTTCGGCCACAACATCGCCAATCCATGGCTGTTCTTCATCGGCCTGGTCATCGTCCTCTACACGATGTTTGCCTGGTGGTCGGACACCATCAAGGAAGCGCATGAGGGCCACCACACGCGCGTCGTGTCGCTGCATCTGCGCTACGGCATGATCATGTTCATCGCTTCGGAAGTGATGTTCTTCGTTGCCTGGTTCTGGGCCTATTTCGATGCCAGCCTGTTTCCGAGCGAAGTGCAGAATTACGCCCGCACCGCTTTCACTGGTGGCGTCTGGCCGCCGAAGGGTCTCGAAGTCCTCGATCCCTTCCATCTGCCGCTCTACAACACCATCATCCTGCTTCTGTCGGGCACCACGGTGACATGGGCGCACCATTCGCTCATCCATGGCGACCGCAAGGGCCTGATCAACGGCCTGGTGCTGACCGTCGGCCTCGGCATGCTGTTCACCATGGTGCAGGCCTACGAGTACATGCACGCTCCGTTCGGCTTCAAGGATTCCATCTACGGCGCGACCTTCTTCATGGCGACCGGCTTCCATGGCTTCCACGTCATCATCGGCACCATCTTCCTGCTGGTCTGCCTGATCCGCGCCTGGAAAGGCGACTTCACGCCCAAGCAGCATTTCGGCTTCGAGGCGGCTGCCTGGTACTGGCACTTCGTCGACGTGGTCTGGCTGTTCCTGTTCGCATCGATCTACGTCTGGGGATCGGTCGGCGCGGTGATCGAAGGCCACTGACGGCTTTCACCGAACCGACAAATCAGAAGGGCGGTCGCGGCAACGCGGTCGCCTTTCGTCTTTTCGGCGCCCATCAATGGCCAACGGATTCGGCTGGTCGGGCTGGCTGCTTCAATTGGTCGACTGGACCGATGGCTGCATTGGGGTTACCGACTGCGACATGGACCAAATCTGGACTATGGTGCCGGATGGAACGCTGATCGAAATCGAGCCGTAAAGCATGACTATCCATGAGTGAAGATAGGGCGATCTGGCCACCCATCGAGCCGATCTCGGCCGGCCTGCACGGACGCTGCCCGCGCTGCGGCGAAGGACGGCTGTTTTCCGGCTTCCTCACCGTCGGCAAGCGCTGCAACAATTGCGGCCTCGACTATTCCTACGCCGATGCCGGCGACGGCCCGGCGGTGTTCGTCATCCTGATCATCGGCTTCATCGTCGTGGGGCTGGCGCTGTGGGTGGAGGTCACGCTGAGCCCGCCGCTCTGGCTGCATTTCATCATCTGGATACCTCTGGCCGTGGGACTGTGCCTGACGGCGCTGAGGTTGATCAAGGGGGTGCTGCTGACGCTTCAATACGCCAACAAGGCGGCCGAAGGCCGCCTGGACCAGGGGCAATGAGCGAGGCGCTGACCAAGCCCGCCGGCCGCTCGCGGCCGAAGACGGCATTGCTGCTCGGCCTCGGCCTGGTGGTGTTCGTCATCCTGCTCGGGCTTGGCACATGGCAGGTGCAGCGCCTGTACTGGAAGGAAGCCCTTCTGCAGACCATCGACCAGCGCACCCATTCAGCGCCGCAGCCGCTGGCGGACGTCGAGAAGGAATTCGCCGCCACCGGTGATGTCGACTACACGCCGGTCACCGTCAGCGGGACGTTCCTGCACTCCGGCGAGCGGCATTTCTACGCCACATGGGACGGCGACGCCGGCTTCAACGTCTATACCCCGCTGGCCCTCGACGATGGCCGCTATGTCCTGATCAACCGCGGCTTCGTTCCCTATGATGTCAAGGATGCCGCCAAGCGCCCGCAAGGGCAGGTGACCGGCAAGGTCACGGTCACCGGCCTGGCGCGCAACCCGCTGCCGGCCAAGCCGTCGATGATGCTGCCCGACAATGACGTGGCCAAGAACATCTTCTATTGGAAGGATCGTGACGTCATGGCGGCGAGTGCCGGCCTGCCGGCCGGTGCCGTGCTGGTGCCGATCTTCATCGACGCCGACAAGACGCCGAACCCGGGCGGGCTGCCGGTCGGCGGCGTCACCATCATCGACCTGCCGAATTCTCATCTGCAATATGCCTTCACCTGGTATGGCCTGGCGGCGGCTCTTGCCGCGGTTCTGATCATCAGGCTGCGCCGTCCGGCAAAGACTGAATGATCCAGAGCATGATCCCGAAAAGTGGGAACCGGTTTCGGACAAGATCATGCTCCAACAAAGAGTTAGATCAGGTTGACCATTCAACCTGATCCAACTGCCCTTGACAGGGCAGGGGTGCACACCTCATTTCGCCAAACGATACGATCAACCGATCTGGAATCATGCTGCAGACCGCCACAAAACCACCGCTGACGATCCGGCTCTGCCAGCCGCGCGGCTTTTGCGCCGGTGTCGACCGCGCCATCCAGATCGTCGTGCTGGCGTTGAAGAAATACGGCGCGCCGGTCTATGTCCGCCACGAGATCGTGCACAACCGCTATGTCGTCGAGGGCCTGCAAAGCCTTGGCGCGGTTTTCATCGAGGAACTCTCGGAAATCCCGGCCGAGCACCGCAAGTCGCCGGTTGTCTTCTCGGCCCACGGCGTGCCGAAATCGGTGCCGGCCGACGCCAAGGCACGCGAGCTCTTCTATCTCGACGCCACCTGCCCGCTGGTGTCCAAGGTGCACAAGCAGGCGATGCGCCATCAGCGGCTCGGCCGCCATGTGCTTCTGATCGGCCATGCCGGCCATCCCGAAGTGATCGGCACCATGGGCCAACTGGCTGAAGGCGCCGTCACGCTGATCGAGACCGAAGCCGACGCTGGGACCTTTGCCCCCGCCGACCCGGAAGCGCTCGGCTTCGTAAGCCAGACAACGTTGTCGGTCGAAGACACTGCCAGCATATTGCGGGTGCTGCAGGAGCGCTTCCCGCAACTGCATGCACCGGCCGCCGAATCGATCTGCTACGCCACCACCAACCGCCAGGAAGCGGTCAAGGAAACCGCCGCCGGCGCCGATCTCTATCTGATCGTCGGTGCGCCCAATTCCTCCAATTCGCGCCGTCTTGTCGAAGTGGCGGAGCGCGCCGGCGCCACCATGTCGCTTCTCGTACAGCGCGCCGCCGAAATTCCGTGGAATGACATCACAAATATCTCGACGCTCGGCCTGTCTGCCGGCGCGTCGGCGCCGGAGATCATCGTCGACGAGATCATCGACGCCTTCCGCCAGCGCTTCGAGGTGACCATCGACCTGGCGATCACGGCCACCGAAACGGAGGATTTTCCAGTCATGCGGGTTCTGCGCGATGTCGAACTGACACGGGCCGACATGGCCTTCGTCAACGGAGCCGCGTGAACAGCCCATGGCGGTCTACACCGACGTCAATGAAGGCGAACTCGGCGCGTTCCTGAGGGCATATCCGGTCGGCGAACTCTTGTCCTACAAGGGTATCGCCGAAGGCACGGAGAATTCGAATTTCCTGCTGCACACCTCAAGCGGCTCTTACATACTGACGCTCTACGAGAAGCGCGTCGACAAGGCCGACCTGCCGTTCTTCCTCGGCCTGATGGGCCATCTCGCCCGCAAAGGCATTTCCTGTCCGCTGCCGGTGACCGCGCATGACGGCACCGTCATCGGCACGCTGGCCGGCCGTCCCGCGGTCATCATCACCTTCCTCGAAGGCCTGTCGCTGCGGCGGCCGACAGCGGCGCATTGCGCGGAGGTCGGCAAGTCCCTCGCCGCACTGCATTTGGCCGGGCAGGATTTTGCGATGACGCGTAACAACGCACTGGCCATCGAGGGCTGGCGCAAACTCTGGAATGCCTCGCGCGACCGAGCCGACGAGGTCGAGCCGGGACTGGCGGCCGAGGTCGACGCGGATTTCGCGGATTTCGAACGCCATTGGCCGCAGGGCCTGCCGGCAGGCATCATCCATGCCGATCTGTTTCCCGACAATGTCTTCTTCCTCGGCGAGAAAC
This sequence comes from Mesorhizobium sp. M0001, assembly GCF_040324255.1. Taxonomy (NCBI): domain Bacteria; kingdom Pseudomonadati; phylum Pseudomonadota; class Alphaproteobacteria; order Hyphomicrobiales; family Phyllobacteriaceae; genus Mesorhizobium; species Mesorhizobium sp. M0001. Next base: position 16,479 of record NZ_JAMYVS010000020.1, on the reverse strand, counting down.
TGTCCGGCCTCATCGACTTCTATTTCGCCTGCCACGACCTCTACGCCTATGACGTCGCCACCTGTCTCAACGCCTGGTGTTTCGAGAAGGATTTCTCCTTCAACCTGACCAAAGGCACGGCGCTGCTGGCCGGCTATCAGAGCGTGCGGCCTTTGAGCGAGGGCGAGAAAGCAGCGCTGCCGATGCTTTCGCGTGGCTCGGCGCTGCGCTTTATGCTGACCCGGCTCTATGACTGGCTGACCGTTCCCGACGGCGGGCTGGTCATGAAGCGCGATCCGACCGAATATATCCGCCGCATGCGCTTCCACCGCGCGATCAAGTCGCCTTCGGAATACGGACTGACATGACCAAGCAGGTCGAAATCTTCACCGACGGTGCCTGCTCGGGCAATCCCGGTCCCGGCGGCTGGGGCGCCATCCTGCGCTTCAACGGCAAGACCAAGGGATTGTCGGGCGGCGAGGCCGAGACGACCAATAACCGTATGGAACTGCTGGCCGCCATCTCGGCGCTGAATGCGCTGAAGGAGCCGTGCGCCGTCGAGCTTCACACCGACAGCAAATATGTCATGGACGGTATCTCCAAATGGATCCACGGCTGGAAGAAAAACGGCTGGAAGACCGCCGACAAGAAGCCGGTCAAGAACGGTGAACTGTGGCAGGCGCTGGATGAGGCCAATCGGCGCCACAACGTGACCTGGAACTGGGTCAAGGGCCATGCCGGCCACACCGAGAACGAACGCGCCGACGAACTCGCAAGGGAAGGCATGGCGCCGTTCAAGAGGGGCTCAGCCAAACCTGCGGCGCCGAAAGTGGCGCTGAAGCCGGCGGCATCCGAGAAGCAGCCGGCGCCGCGGGCACGGCGCTCGACCCAGAGCTATTGAGCTCAAGCTATCGGCAGGAGACCTCACTCATGCCGATCGTATACTACATCACCCATCCCCAGGTTCAGATCGATGCCAACGTTCCCGTGCCGCACTGGGGGCTGTCCGAGATCGGACGAGCGACAGCATCAGCCATGCTCGATCAGCCATGGGTCGGGTCGATTCGCCGTGTCGTCTCGTCGGCCGAGCGCAAGGCGATCGAAACCGCCGAGATCCTTGGCAAACACCTCGGCCTCGCGGTCGAGGTGAGGGAGCGCATGCATGAGAACGATCGGTCGGCAACCGGCTTCCTGCCGCCGCCGGAGTTCGAGGTGGTCGCCGACCAGTTCTTCGCCGACCCGCACAAAAGCATCCGCGGCTGGGAACGGGCCATCGACGCCCAGCAACGCATTGTCAGCGAGGTCGAAACGGTGCTGGGTGCTGCCGACGGCGGCGACATTGCCTTCGTCGGCCATGGCGGCGTCGGAACGCTCTTGCTGCTCTCGCTCAGCGGCCGCGCAATCAGCCGCGCGGCGGATCAGCCGGCCGGCGGCGGCAATTACTTCGCCTATGATGTCGGCACGCGCCGCGTCGTCCACGGATGGCGGCCGATAGACAGTCTGGCGCCGCGCTAAAGCGGATGTCAGGAGATCATCGATACCGTAGCCGCGATGAAGCCGCTGGCGACCAGCGGATAGAACCTGTCCTCAGCGGATCAGCAGGGCCGTGCCGTAGAGGCCGAGCGCGAACACCGTGTGCGAGATCACGTTGAAGGCGCGGATCTGCATCGCGTTGGGGCGCTTTGACGCAGCCCAGCCGGCGCCCATGCCGGGCGCCAGCAGGAACCAGCCGGCGCCGATGGTGACCATGCCGAGGATGAAGGCCGGCAGGAAGGTCGGCGCGTCCAGCCATGCCGTGCCCGCCAGCGCCACCAGGATGAAGCCGTAGACGATGCCGGTGACATAATGGAAGGCCCAGCCCAGCGCCTGCTCATGCGCATAGGGTGCGGCATGGGCGATATCGTCGTGGAAAACCTTGCCTTCCCTAAGGTGCCAGACCCAGCGGCCGGGCGGCCCCCAGTTCGGCCGCGGCTGGCTGAGCGCCAGATGCAGGAACAGCGCCCAAAGATCCATCAGCACCGTGGCGCCGATGCCGATCGCAACGCTGCGCCAGATGATGTCAAACATCGTCGATGTCCCCCAAAGCAGGCAATCCGGCTGGAAGCGCGTCGTCGTCAGGCCATGGCGCTCATGAGCCGACGCGGCCGCCGCGGTTTAGAGCTGGCTCAGAATGTGAGCGGCACCCGATGTGTCGACTCCTGGCTTGGTCTCGACATTGAGCGCCGTGACCTTGCCGTTGTCGACGATCATCGAGAAGCGCTTCGAGCGCAATCCCATGCCGCCGCTGGAATAGTCGGAGTCGAGGCCGATCGACCTGGCGAAGTCGCCATTGCCGTCGGCGAGATAGAGGATCTTGCCTTGACCGCCGGTGAAATTGGCCCAGGCGCCCATGACATGGACATCGTTGACGGAGACGACGGCGATGGTGTCGACGCCGCGGGCCAGGATGGCATCGTGGTTCTCGAGATAGCCCGGCAGATGATTGTTGCTGCAGGTCGGCGTGAAGGCGCCTGGAACGCCGAACAGCACGACCTTCTTGCCCGCGAAAATCTCGGCCGAGGTGATCACCTTGGCGCCGTCGGCGGTCATTTCCTTGAAGGTCGCATCGGGCAGTTTGTCGCCAACGGCAATCGTCATGATGGTCCTCGTGTGAAAAGCAGGGAAGGTTTCTTGCGATAGCGAAATCGGGCATCTCCCGCAACCGCCGACAAGGCCTGGATCAAGGGAAAGCCCTGATCGGGTTCGGTATCAGGGGAACGGCAGAACGCCCTCGACCGCGCCTTCGGCACTTGTCAGGGTGTAATACAACCCGCCATCGGTCGGTGTCGTCGACGGCCGGTCGAGGATCGGAATGGTAAATACCAGCCGGCCGTCCTTTTCGCTGCGTGCAGGCGCCCCGAACATATAATCGCGTCCCCCGGCGACGAATAAATCCGCCGCCTCCGGATCTCCGGGAAAAGTCGCCTCGACCATCAGCGTCTCATGGTCGCCCGGCAGCACCTTGATCCCGAAATCGGGCTTGGCAGGCGCGGGCAAGGTGGCGAGTGCAGCCTTCACCAGCGCCGCATCCTCGGCATTGTCGGGATCGGCGGCGGGATCGACGCTCAGCCGCGTCTGCACCGGAATACAGATCGTCTCGCAGATGCCGAGAAAGATGTCGGCATCGATGACGGCCGCATCCCCAGGCGACGACAAAGTGAATGTCACCGGCAGCGAGACCGGATGGTTGTAGCCGGCCCATTTGCCGTAGCCGTCGTCATGGCGCTGCGGCGGCGGGAAGGAAAACGCCGCATCGGTGATGTTGGTGCTGGCCGAAACGTCGATCTGCGGCGGCACGCCGGCGTCGCCCGGATCGCGCCAATAAGTTTTCCAGCCGGGCTTGAGCGCGATGTCGAGCACGCCCTGTATGCGACCGGCCTCGTCGGCCTTGCCTGTTGTCACCAGCCGCACCTTGCCGCCTTCGCTGTTGTACCATTCCGACGAGGAGGCGGCGGCGGGCAGGACTGCTCCGCATCCGATAGCAATACCGAGCAGCAGGATTTTCAAGCTTTGCATGGCGTTGATTTGATCGTCAGTTCATGGCCGCGCAATGTTTTCATGGCGCTCTGCGTATCATATTTGCGTGACCTTCGGGCAAGGAACAGTTGGCTTCAAGCAATCGGCCGAGTGAAGTTCGCAGTCAAGATTCCGTTGTTCCAACCGTTGGGCTTTGGCCGAATCGCACGCGGCGCATCTTTTCGGCGTCCCGGAAACGCGTTACGCTCCAGTCCATGGACTTGTTGCGCCACAAAAAGACAGCCGGTGGACGCGGCTTTCTTGACGACCAGTTTCTGATTGCCATGCCCGGCATGAAGGACGATCGCTTCACGCGCTCGGTCATCTACATCTGTGCGCACAGCGATGAAGGCGCCATGGGCCTGATCATCAACCAGACGCAACAGATGCTGTTTCCCGATCTTCTGGTGCAGCTCGGCATCATGAACGAACAGGAGGCGATCAGGCTGCCTGCGCAGGCCCGCGACTTCGTGGTGCGCAATGGCGGCCCGGTGGACCGCAGCCGCGGCTTCGTCCTTCACTCGGGCGACTACCGGGTGGAATCCTCGCTCACCGTCTCCGACGATATCTGCCTGACCGCGACGGTCGACATATTGCGCGCCATCTCGTCCGGCCGCGGCCCGCGGCGCGCTTTGATGGCGCTCGGCTATTCCGGCTGGGGCGCCGGCCAGCTGGAAACCGAGATCGCCGAGAATGGCTGGCTGACCTGTCCGGCCACGCCGGAGCTGCTGTTCGACGCCGACATCGAGCGGAAGTACGACCGCATCCTGGCATCGATCGGGATTGATCTGGCGCATTTGAGCCTGGCCGCGGGGCACGCCTGAAGCCTCGCCTTCGCCGACGTTCCGCCGAACCTTCGCGACTAGCCGAAGCCGCCCGCCACTTTCGTCATCCTAGGGTCTGCGCCGCGTCGCTGCGCTCCTTGCTTCGCCCTAGGATGACGAAGGCGCGGTCGCTTCAGCTAATTTTCGGGGTTCATTCCAATGTAACCACGCGCCTGCACGACGCATGCCTCACCCATCACGCCTGCGTCATCGGGTACTGTTCTTTCAACGCCTTCAGCACCTGGTCGCCTGGCATCGGCGCGCCGAACATGAAGCTTTGCACATATTCGCAGCCCATCTGGCGCAATTCCAGCGCATCGCTTTCGTCGGAAATGCCCTCGGCCACCACCGACAGGCCGAGTTCATGCGCCATGTTGACCATGGATTTGAGCAGCACCGCCCGCTTCGGCGTCGCGTCGTCGACGAAGCTCTTGTCGATCTTGATGGTGTCGAAGGGGAAGCGGGTCAGATAGGCGAGCGAGGAATAGCCGGTGCCGAAATCGTCCAGCGACAGGCCGATGCCGAGCTGCTTGAGTTTGGTCAGCACATGCGAGGTCTGCTCTGGATTGTCCATGACCAGCGATTCGGTAAGTTCGAGCCGGAAGCAGCGCGGCTTCAGATTGGCGCGGGCGATGACCGAGCGGACATCGCTGACCAGGTCGCGGCGGATCAGCTGGCGGCTGGACAGATTGACCGACACCGACAGCGGGGTGTCGCCGATCTGCTTTTGCCAGCCGGCGAGGTCTTCGGCCGCCTGCTGCATGGCAAACAGCCCAAGCTGCACGATCAGGCCACAGCTTTCGGCGACCGGGATGAAATCGCCCGGCGGGATCATGCCGCGGCGCGGATGGTCCCAACGCAGCAGCGCTTCGAAGCCGGCAATGCTGCCGTCCTCCAGCCGCACGATCGGCTGGTAGGCAAGGGTGAATTCGCGCCGCTCGATGGCGCGGCGCAGATCGGATTCGAATTGCAGCCGGTCGGTGCCGACGGTGCGGAAGGCCGGCCGGAACGGCTCGATCCTGTCGCCGCCGAAGCGCTTGGCCTGGTGCATGGCAAGCTCGGCGTCCTTGACCATGTCTTCTGCCGAAGTCTGCGCCGAGGTCCAGGTGATCAGGCCGATCGAGGCAGTCAGCACGATCTCGCGCTTGGCGAAGGTGATCGGGTTGTTGATGGCGTGCTTGATGGCGTCTGCCACCGCCGCGATGCGGGAGGGTTCCTGTTCGGAGAGCAGCATCAGGGCGAACTGGTCACCGGCAAAGCGCGACAGCGAATCCTTAGGTTTCAACAGCCGGTGCAAGCGGCGCGCAATGGTGAGCAGGATGGTGTCGCCGGCCGAGATGCCAAGCCCGTCATTGACCTGCTTGAAACGGTCGATGTCGATGACGAAGACGGTGGGGCGCACCTTCTCTTCGGTGCGCGCGATCGAGATGATGGCTTCCAGCCGGTTCATCAGAAGTTCGCGGTTGGGCAGGCCGGTCAGATTGTCGTGAACGGCATCGTGCAGCAGCCTTTCCTCGGACTTTTTCTGCTCGGTAACGTCGACCATGGTGCCGACGCAGCGAATCACTTCGCCATCCGAGCCGATCACCGGCCGCGCCCGAAGCAAGAACCAGTGGTAGTGCCCGTCGGCGCCGCGCAGGCGGAAATTCTGCGAGACCCGGCCGCGCCGATGTTCGAGCACCACGTCGAGGGTGGTGCGGAACGTGTCGCGGTCGTCGGCATGCAGCACCGGCAGCCAGTTGCGGGCCGCACCCCCCAGGCTGTTGGGCGCCAGGCCAAGCTGGATGCTGACGTCGGGCTTGGTGACGACGCGGTCGCGCAGCACGTCCCAGTCCCACACCGTGTCGCCGGAGCCGGCGACGGCCAGCGCCTGGCGCTCAAGATCGGAGAACAGGCCCTGATGCAGCGCGCCGCCGGCAAAGGCATGCTGCATGACGGTGAAGCCGATCAAAAGGATGATCAGGATCAGCCCGCCGCCCAATGCCGGCTGGGCGATGTCGTTGTCGAGCATGCCGGTGATCGCCATCCACGACCCGCACAGCCATAGCAGCACCATCACCCAACTGGGCACCAGCATGATCGCACGGTCGTAACCACGAAGACCGAGCAGGATGATGAGGCCGAGCCCGGTCAGCGCGGTGGCGGCAAAGGACAGCCGGGCAATACCGGCGGCGACGGCCGGATCGATGATGGCCACACCCGCAATCAGCACCAGACCGAGGATCCAGACCAGCGCGCCATAGCTGAAATGGCCGTGCCACCGGTTGAGGTTGAGATAGGCGAACAGGAACACCACGAAGGTCGCCGCAAGCGCCACCTCCGTTCCCGCCCGCCACATCTGCTCGTTCCCGGGCGATATCTCTATGATCTTGTTTAGAAAGCCGAAATCGACGCAGATATAGGCAAGTACCGCCCACGCAAGTGCGGCTGTCGCCGGAAACATCGAGGTTCCCTTGACGACGAAAAGGATGGTCAGGAAGAGCGCCAGCAGCCCGGCGATGCCGATGACGATGCCGCGGAACAGCGTATAGGAATTGACCGAGTCCTTGTAGGCTTCCGGCTCCCATAGATAGACCTGCGGCAGCTTCGGCGAGGCGAGTTCGGCGATGAAGGTGATCACCGTTCCCGGGTTCAGCGTCACCCGGAACACGTCGGCGTCGGAGCTTGACTGGCGGTCGAGCGCGAAGCCCTCGCTGGGGGTGATCGCGGCGATGCGGGTGGCGCCGAGATCGGGCCAGAAGATGCCGGAATTCACCAGCCGGAAATGCGGCGCCACGATCAGCCGGTCGAGCTGCTGGTCGGTGGTGTTGGCGAGCGCGAACACCGCCCAGTCGCCGCTCGAGCGCGCGTCATTGGCCTCGACCTCGATGCGCCGGACGATGCCGTCGGGACCGGGCGCGGTCGACACCTGGAAGTTTTCGCCCTGATTGACGTAGATCTGGACGGCGCGCGACAGGTCGAGCGCGACATCGTCGCGGGCAATCTTGATCGGTTCGACGGCGAAGGCCGGGAGCGCCGCGCAAAGCGTGACGACAACCGCCAGAACAAAGGCCAACAGCGACCCGTTTCGCAGGAAATTCGTCAAAAATCAGTCCTTCGTTCCAGCGCCCGGCGGATCGTCCGCGATCCGGGCGTAGAGGTAGTGGTCCTGCCAGATGCCGTTGATCCTGAGGTAGGATCGCAGAAGTCCTTCGCGCCGGAATCCGGCTTTTTCAAGCACGCGGATCGACCGGACATTGTCGGGAATACAGGCAGCTTCGATCCGGTGCAACCTCAGCGTATCGAAGGCGAAGCGGCAGACCACCTTGACCGCGTCGGTCATCAGGCCGCGGCCGCCAAACCGCTCCCCGATCCAGTACCCGACATGGCCGCTTTGCGAGACGCCGTGGCGGATATTGCCGAGCGTAATGCCGCCGGCAAGCTTGCCGCTCGCCTTCTCGAAGATGAAGAAGGCGATGGCTGTCCCCTGCGCATAGTCTTCGCGGTAGCGGCCGATGCGCAGCCGCCAGGCGGTGCGGTCGAGTTCATCGGGCGTCCAGCGCGGCTCCCACGGTTCGAGGAAGGCACGGCTTTCGCCGCGCACCGCTGACCATTCGCGATAGTCGTTGGTGTAGGGCACGCGCAGCATGACCCGGTCGCCTTTCAGTGCCGGCAGGTCACGGCGAAAGAAAGGGAGCGCGAACACCGGCGCTTGAAGGCTTAGACGGCGAGCTTGCGGGCCGTGGTGTGCGTGCCCGCAAGCGAATCGAGAATCGCCTCATAGGGCGCGAGCGTACCCACCGGTCCAACCGCGGTCAGCGTCGGCTTGGTCGAAAACAGCCGGGACGAAAGGTCGGTCAGCCGCTCGACGGTCAGCGCCGACAGCCGTTCCATCAATTCCTCCTTGGCGATCGGCCGACCGAACAGAAGCAGCTGCCTGGCGATCTGCGAGGCGCGGCTGGCCGGGCTTTCAGCCGACATGATCAGGCCGGCGCGATATTGCGCGCGGGCGCGGTCGAGCTCTTCCTGAAGGATATTCTCGCCGGCCTTCTGCAGCTCGTCGATAATGACCGGCACCAGTTCGGCAATGTCGCTCTGCCCGGTAGCGGCATGAACGCCGAAGATGCCGGTATCGGAAAAACCCCAGTGGAAGGCATAGACCGAATAGCACAGGCCACGCTTTTCGCGGACCTCCTGGAACAGCCGGGACGACATGCCGCCGCCGAGGATCATCGACAGCACCTGCGAAGCGTAGAAATCGCGCACATGATAGGCTCGGCCTTCGAAGCCGAGCACGATCTGCGCGTCCATCAGGTCGCGATCCTCGCGGAAATCGCCGCCGACATACTGCGCATATTGCGGCATCGTGCTGTCGGACTTGCTGCGGAAACCGCCGAGCTGCTTTTCGACCTCGCGCACGAAATTGTCGTGCTTAATGTCGCCTGCCGCCACGATCACCATCTTCTCGGCGCCATATTGGCGCTCGATGAAATCATGCAGCTGTTTGGAGGTGAAGGATTTGACGGTTTCCGGCGTGCCGAGGATCGAGCGGCCGATCGTCTGGTGGCGGAAGGCGGTCTCGGTGAAACGGTCGAAGACGATGTCGTCGGGCGTGTCGTGCGCGGCGCCGATCTCCTGCAGGATCACATGCTGCTCGCGCTCCAGTTCCTCTGGGTCGAATTCGGACTCCTGCAGGATATCGGCAAGGATATCCACCGCCAGCGGCACATCGTCGGACAGCACCCTGGCGTAATAGGACGTCGTCTCGACTGATGTGGCGGCATTGATCTCGCCGCCGACATCCTCGATTTCCGAGGCGATCTCGAAGGCCGTCCGCCTTTTCGTACCCTTGAAGGCCATATGCTCGAGCAGATGGGCCATTCCGTGCTCGTCGTCACGCTCATTGCGGGCGCCGGACTTGACCCAGGCGCCAAGGGCAACGGATTCGAGGCTTGGAAGGGTTTCGGTGGCGACTGTCAGGCCGTTCGACAGACGGCTTACCTCAACACCCATATGGCAAGTACTCCCTAACGCGCTGCCCTTGAGTGGCGGCTCACGTAATCTTCCACCATTTTCAGGTCGGATGGAAGTACCGTGTACTTTTCGTCGGCTGACATCAAGGACCCCAGGCATGCGGGCAGGGCCGGCGACACGCCGCAGGCGGCTTCGACCGCGGCCGGGAACTTGGCCGGGTGCGCCGTGCCCAGCACCACCATCGGCACTGCACCGTCAGCCTTGCCGGCGGCGACATGCACGGCCGCGGCCGTGTGCGGATCGAGCAGATAATTGCTGGATTCGAGCGTTGAACGGATGGTGGCGGCAACCTCGTCCATATCAGCGCGTCCGGCGTCGAATTCGGACCGCATCCGGTCGATTTCTGCGGTTTCGATGGTGAAGGCGCCGGATTGCTTGAGGCCGGCCATGTAACGCCGCACCGTCTCTGCGTTACGGTCGCAGGCCTCGAACAGCAGTCGCTCGAAGTTCGACGATACCTGGATGTCCATCGATGGCGACGTCGTCGCAAACACACCCTTGGTGCGGTATTCACCGGTCGCGAAAGTGCGCGCCAATATGTCGTTGTCGTTGGTGGCGACGATCAGCCGCTCGATCGGCAGGCCCATCTTCTTGGCGGCGTAACCGGCGAAAATATCGCCGAAATTGCCGGTCGGCACGGTAAAGGAGGCCGGCCTGTCCGGCGCGCCGAGCGAAAGCGCCGAGGAAAAATAATAGACGATCTGGGCCATGATGCGGGCCCAGTTGATCGAATTGACGCCCGACAGCGACACGCGATCACGAAAACCATGATCGTTGAACATATCCTTCAGCAGGCCCTGGCAATCGTCGAAATTGCCTTCGATGGCCAGCGCCTGGACGTTGGTGGCCGTCGATGTCGTCATCTGCCGCTGCTGCACCGGCGAGACGCGGCCATGCGGAAACATCACGAAAATGTCAGTTCGGTCGCGGCCGGCGAAGGCATCGATGGCGGCGCCGCCGGTGTCACCCGAGGTCGCGCCGACGATGGTTGCGCGCTGGCCGCGCTCAGTCAGTACATGGTCCATCAGCCGGGCAAGCAGCTGCATGGCAACGTCCTTGAAGGCCAGCGTCGGACCGTGGAAGAGTTCAAGGATGAACGTGTTGGCGCCGGTCTGCACCAGCGGGCAGACGGCCTGGTGGCGGAAGGTGGCATAGGCTTCTCGCACCAGGCGCTCGAAGACGGGTGCGGCGATCTCGCCGCCGAGGAACGGCGTCAGCACGCGGATGGCGAGGTCCGCATAGGGCAGGCCGCGCATGGCGCGGATCTCGGCTGCCGAAAACTGCGGCCATGTCTGCGGCACATAAAGCCCGCCGTCGCGGGCCAGCCCCGCCAGCACCGCGTCGGCAAATCCAAGCACGGGTGCATCCCCGCGGGTACTCACATAGCGCATCGTCAAGGTCCATTGCTGCCGCCGGTTCATCCACGGCAATTGGTTAATTTTCCGAGCCGGCTCAGTCGCATTTTTGCCGTGGCGTTGCTATACGTCACCAACTTTGCGAGAGGGAAGTGCAGTTTCATGGCGTTTCACAAGTTCAACCGTCGCTTTGTCGCGGGTCTGGCGCTCACCGGCTTTATGCTTGCCGCCGCCGGTTGCCAATCGAGCGACAATGGCATCCTCAATCTCGGTTTCGGCAAGAAGACCGACCCGAATGCGCCAATACCGCCGCAGGATCCCAAGGTTCTCGCCAGCCAGTTGCAGGCCTACTGCCCGAAAGTGACGGTGCGCGATGGCACCGCCTACTTCAATACCTACGCCAAGGGCGCGCCGCAGCCGAGAAAGAAAAAGGCTGATGCGGCACAGGATGCCGAGGCCGCTGCCGCCGCGCAGACGGCGCCTGACGGCTCCATCGTCGATCCGAACAAGGATCCGGCCAAGATCATCTACCAGGCCTCGATCAGCGATGTGAGCCGCGATTGCAGCCGTGCCAACGGCCAGTTGACGATGAAGGTTGGCGTTGCCGGCAAGATCGTGCCGGGACCGCTGTTCGCCCCCGGCACCATCACCATGCCGATCCGCATTGCCGTCATGCACGGCCCCGACGTGCTTTATTCGCAAATTCACCCCTATCAGATCCAGGTCAGCGATCCCTCGACCGCCACCCAATTCGTGTTCACCGATCCCAACGTCGTCGTGCCCGAACCCTCCGCCCGGGATTACACTGTCTATGCCGGCTATGACGACACCGCGCCGGCGGCGGCGGACAAGAAGTCCGGCAAGAAAAAGAAGCGCGCTCCCGCGACGAACTAAGCGCCTGGGCGCCGTCGCTGCTGCGACGGTGCCGGTCAACTCTTTGAAAGATCCAAACGATCCGATCGTAATCCTGCAGGTGTGCGCCTGCGGCAGGTCGCGTCTGCGCTTTAATCTCGATCCATTCCGCCAGCGCACTTGACTCATCCATATCCCGGCGGTTATACGTCAATCAATAGCTCGCAGGTTATTGATCCCAATGCCGGACGCCCACGATACTTTGTTCAGAACGCTTGCCGACCCGACCCGGCGGGCCATCTTCGAGCGCTTGTGCCGCCAAGGTGAGCAGACCGTGGGGGCGCTGACGGCGCAGTCCGGGGTCTCGCAACCGGCGGTGTCGAAGCATCTCGGCGTCCTGAAGCTGGCCGGCCTGGTGCGTGACCGCCACGCCGGACGCCAGACCCACTACAGCGCCCAGCCCGCGGCACTTGGCCCGCTGACCGACTGGACAGTTCAAATGACTGGATTCTGGGAGAGCCGCTTCGATGATCTCGAGAGCCTGCTGAAAAGGATGGACCAGTGAGCAATCCCGAGCTGCGCACCGTCGTCGTCGAACGTGAAATATCCTGGCCGGCGGAGAAGATCTGGCGCGCGTTGACGCAGCCGCATCTGATTGAGGAATGGCTCATGAAGAACGATTTCAAGCCTGTCGTCGGCCACAGCTTCAATCTTCGCGGCGACTGGGGCGGCGTGCTCGACTGCGAGGTGCTGGCCATCGAGCAAAACAGGACGCTGTCCTACAGCTGGGATTTTGCGCATGAGGATGCCGCCTACAATCTGACGAGCGTGGTGACGTTCACGCTCACACCCACGAGCTCGGGAACCCATCTGCGCGTCGAGCAGTCGGGCTTCCATCCGAGCCAGAAGCAGGCCTATGGCGGCGCCAGGGCCGGGTGGCAGCAATTCCTCACCAAGCTGGAGCAGGTCCTGGCGAAGCCGGATTGAAGCCTGCCGGTACCATGCCCTGATCGCGGGGCACCGAATGCAAAAAGGAGTAAATCGATGAAGATCAAGCTGACCAGCGTCTATGTGGACAACCAGGACAACGCACTGCGCTTCTACACCGACGTGCTGGGCTTTGCCGTGAAGGCCGACTTCAGCAATGGGCCTTTTCGTTGGCTGACCGTCATCTCACCCGATGAGCCTGAGGGAGCCGAGCTACAGCTGGCGCTCAACGACAACCCGGCCGCCAAGGCCTACCAGCAGGCCATCTTCAAGCAGGGGCAGCCCGCGCTCATGCTGTTCACCGACGACGTCAAGGGTGATTACGAGCGCATCAAGGGACGCGGCGGTGCGTTCGCCATGGCGCCGACAGAAGTGACCGGCTCGACTATCGCCCAGCTCAACGACAGCTGCGGCAATCTCATCCAGATCACCCAACTGGCGCGTTGGTAGGCGCTGGTTTCAAGAGGAAGTTGCAATGAACTTGAGCAAATGGATACGTCAAACCCATCGTTGGCTGTCGATCATCTTCACGCTGACCGTGGCAGCCAATTTCATCACCATGGCGTTCGGGCAACCTCCGGCCTGGGTGGTCTATTCGCCGCTGCTGCCGCTATTCCTGCTGCTGTTCAGCGGCCTCTACATGTTCGTGCTGCCTTACGTCGCGAGATCGCGTGGCGAGCAGGGCGCGCAAGGGTAGGACATGGCCAAGGCGCCGGGAAAATCGAAGGTCGCAAAACCGGCCCCAGACAAGCCGGAAAAGCCGGTCCTGCTTTCGGGCGGCAACCCGCAGATCCCGAAGGCCTATGGGGACGCTCCGGTGCAGGCCTATATTGCTGCCATGCCGGGCTGGAAAAGCGATGTCGGGCGCTGGATCGACGCACTTATCGTCAGCGCCGTCCCCAGCGTCTGCAAGGCGGTGAAGTGGAACTCACCGTTCTATGGCTCGAGGGCGAGGGTTGGTTCCTCAGCCTGCATTGCTTCACCAGATACGTCAAAGTCGCCTTCTTTCGCGGCACGTCGCTCGATCCTGTGCCTCCCGGCGGTTCCAGGCAAAAGGAAGTGCGGTATCTCGACATCCATGAAGGCGAAGAGATCGACGAAGCCCGCTTCGCCTCCTGGGTGAGCCAGGCCAGCCGATTGCCCGGCGAGAAGATGTGAACGGAGGCAGACCATGAAGGTCAGCATGTCGAGCAAGGACGAGGGAGGCGCCTCTGCCTCCGAGCGGATAGATGCCCGAATCCGGGAGCTGGACGATTGGCGGGGCAAGACGTTGGCCAGCCTGCGCAAGACCATCCTCGACGCCGACCCGGAAATCATCGAGGAGTGGAAGTGGATGGGCAGCCCGGTATGGTCACGAGACGGCATGATCGCCGTCGGCAACGCTCACAAGGACAAGGTGAAGCTGACCTTTTCTCACGGCGCCAGCCTGCCGGATCCCGACAGGCTGTTCAACAACGGGCTCAACGGCAAGGTGTGGCGCGCCATCGATGTGTCGGAGGGCGACGTGATCGATGCGGATGCGCTGAAAGCGCTCGTCCGCGCCGCGATTGCCTACAACAGGGCTAAGAAGAAACCGGCTAGGTCGGCCAAAGCCAAGGACTGATCGGTTCAGGCGTCCGACCACTCCGACAGAGCGGCAATCACACTTTTCAGTTCGGCCCAGCGGCGGATGACGGTTTCGGCTCCGGCTTCGGTCAGCACATCGGCATGGCCGGGATAGCTGTGCGCGGCGCCGGTGAAGCCGATCACGCGCATGCCGGCGGCCCTGGCGCCGGTGACGCCGTGCACCGAATCCTCGATGACGAAGGTGTTTGCCGGATTGGCGTTGAGTTGCTCCGCCGCGATCAGGAACACATCCGGCGCGGGCTTGGTTTTCTTGCTTGGTACTTCCAGCGCTGAAAAAATCCGGCCGGCGAAGAACGGCAGCAGGCCCACTTTCTCGAGCATGAACTCGATCCGCTCCAAGCGTGAGTTCGAGCAGACGCAGCGCGGCGCGGTGACCGCGGCGACCGCCTCGCGCACGCCGTCGATGGCGCGCACGTCGCTGCGCAGTTTGCGGTCAACCAGCTCTTCGGCCCGGTCGATCATCGAGGCCTGGAACGGGATGGCGGATTTTTGCTCGACCCGCATCATGATGTCCTTGAAGGTCAGTCCGGCATAGGTTTCGGCGTATTCCTCAGCCGAAATTTCATATCCGGCCAAGGTCAGCAATTCGGCCTCGACGCGGGCTGCGATGATTTCGGAATCGACGAGCACGCCGTCGCAATCGAAGATGACAAGATCTGGCTGGGGCATGGCAATCCGAACGAGGAGGGTGATAGAGGCCCGGCAAGGCTCAAGCGGCGCGACATACACCAACGGGCCGGGCTGCGCAAATTTACGACGTCAGGGCTGCCTGGACCGTTGCGTCCTTCACCGAATATTTACGCTGATCGGTAACCATAACGGGGAGTAAACAGTAACGCGTGCCTTGGGTGTAAAAATGTCTGCCGTGCGTCTTGTCGCCGACCTCTCCCACGCCCCCCAGCAATCCGAGTGGCTGGACACGATCCTCAAGGGCGATTGTGTCGCCGCGCTCGACCGGCTGCCGGAAAAATCCATCGACGTCATCTTCGCCGATCCGCCTTACAATCTGCAACTCGACGGCGATTTGCACCGGCCCGACCAGTCCAAGGTCGACGCCGTCGACGATGACTGGGACCAGTTCGAGAGCTTCGAGGCCTATGACGCCTTCACCCGCGCCTGGCTCCTGGCGGCACGCCGCGTGCTGAAGCCGAATGGCACCATCTGGGTCATCGGCTCCTACCACAACATCTTCCGCGTCGGCGCCAAGATGCAGGATCTCGGCTTCTGGATTCTCAACGATGTCGTCTGGCGCAAGACCAACCCTATGCCGAATTTCCGCGGTCGCCGCTTCCAGAACGCGCATGAGACCATGATCTGGGCCTCGCGCGACCAGAAGGGCAAGGGCTATACCTTCAATTACGAAGCCATGAAGGCGTCGAACGACGACATCCAGATGCGCTCCGACTGGCTGTTCCCGATCTGCACTGGCGGCGAGCGGCTGAAGAACGACAATGGCGACAAGCTGCATCCGACGCAGAAGCCGGAAGCCCTGCTCGCCCGCATCATGATGGCCTCGACCAAGCCGGGCGACGTCGTGCTCGACCCGTTTTTCGGTTCCGGCACCACCGGTGCCGTGGCCAAGCGCCTCGGCCGCCATTTCGTCGGCATCGAGCGCGAACAGGCCTATATCGACGCCGCCAATGAGCGCATCGATGCCGTGCGGCCGCTGGAAAGCGCCGATCTCGCCGTGCTCACCGGCAAGCGCGCCGAGCCGCGCGTCGCCTTTGTCAGCCTCATCGATACCGGGCTTATGCAGCCCGGCGCCACGCTTTACGATGCCAAGAAGCGCTGGTCGGCCAAGGTACGCGCCGACGGCACGGTGGCCATCGGCGACAGCGCCGGCTCGATCCACAAGATCGGCGCCGAAGTGCAGGGCCTGGACGCCTGCAATGGCTGGACCTTCTGGCACTATGAGCGCTCGGGCGGCCTGACCCCGATCGACGAACTGCGCCGGATTGCCAGGCTTGGCATGGAGCGGGCAGGGGCCTGACGCTACCACATAAAGGTCGGCGCCCTACGGCGCCCCCCTCTGGCCTGCCGGCCATCTCCCCCACAAGGGCATAGGCGCTAAGATAGCTTTGGCATGGACTGAAATTTGCGCTTTCGTGGTGGTTCGCGCCAGCGATATCGCAAGGCATGGAGATTTTGACGCAGGGCCGCCAAGGAAGGTTGAGTAAAGATGGTAGCGATCAGAGAGGCGACGATCTGGCGGGTGGCGCGCCACAGCAGCGGGCGCCCGTCGCTCAAGGGGGAGAGACACCCAACTCCTGCGAGAGGGGTTCGGTCAC
>NZ_JAMYVS010000019.1:0-65333 GCF_040324255.1 Mesorhizobium sp. M0001 | reverse complement strand
CGCCGCGCCAACCAATCCGCTTGGCGCTGCGGCGGACGCATAGGGGGAGAGAAGTGTCACCTATGTATCCGGTTCAAAGTGTTACCCATCTATCGGCTGGACACCGGCAGGGCGATGAGGGGCGGCGCCAACATCTGAAACTATCGAGCTAAAGCTCCTCGGAATGCCCGATAGCCACACCATACTCCGCAGCCGAATCCAACATCGTGTGCCACAGACTTTCGGCAAACGTCGCAAACATCAGGAGGTTGAACACCGCCTGCCCATCCGCCTTGTCACCACCACGCCAGAGCGTGACGCTGGTGTGATCCATCGAGGTCGCGGCAGCAGCGCCAACCGGAAACGCATCGGGATGCAAATCAATCGACGACAGTTTCGCCAGCATGGCGCGCGCCTTGGGGCCGCAGATGCTGATCAGCACGCGTGCATGCGATTGGTCGGATAGCGAAGCGGAAGATGCAAAGGTCTGAGCGAGCACCTCAGTCCTGCCACCCTTCGACAGGACAAAAAACTGATCCGGTCCCGACCAGATCAGCGTCGCATCCGCGGTGCCAACCGCCTTCGGCGTTTCCGGAGCCGCGACGCCGAAACGAGCGTTCGCGGCCTTGGCCAAATCACCCGCCTTGCCGCGCCGTGCCATCACCTGGACGAGGTCGAAATTGCGGATCTCGGTCAGCGACACACCGGCATCGCCTTGCGGGCCGTAAGCGCCAGGAGCGAGCGCGCGCTCGAGCGGGCTACGAACATCCCAGGAAAAATCAGCCACGCTGGCGCCCTCCATCGGGATCGTAGAAGACGGGATTGCAGAGCTCGACATCATAGTCTTCACCGCGCAGCGGATCATGCGCGTGGACGATCTCGCCGATGCGTTCGCGGCCGCGCTCGACAAGGCCGAGACCGATCCACTGGTCGAGCGTCGGCGAGAAGCAGACCGAGGTGACGTAGCCTTGGTCGTTATCAGGCCCGGGCGTCTGGCCCTTCGGGATGATGTGCGCGCCGGAGCGCAGGCGGCGCGCCTTGTCGATCGGCTTGATGCCGACCACGACCTGCCGGTCCGGCGCCACCAGCGCCTCGCGGCCGGCCATGACGCGACCGATGAAATCCTTCTTGGTCGACATCATCTTGCCGAGGCCGAGATCGGCGGCGGTCGTCGTGCCGCTCAGTTCCGGTCCGGCGACATGGCCCTTTTCAACGCGCATGACGCCGAGGGCTTCTGTGCCATACGGCGTCACGCCGAACGGTTTTCCCGCCAGCATCAAATTGCGTGCCATCGCTTCACCGTAACGCGCCGGCACCGAAATCTCGAACGCCATCTCGCCGGAGAAGGAGATGCGGAACAGCCGCGCCTTGATGCCGCCGCGCAAAGCGACTTCGCGCACGCCCATGAATGGAAAACCTTCGTTCGAAAGGTCCTCGGCAGGGTCGACGATTTCCTTCAACAGGTCTCGCGTCCTTGGCCCGGCAATCGAGAATTGCGCCCACTGGTCGGAGACCGAGGTGAGTTGCACGTCGAGTTCGGGGAATAGCACCTGCCGGCAGAATTCGAGATGCTGCATCACCAGCCCGGCCTTCGCCGTGGTCGTGGTGAGGAAATAATGGTCATCGGCCAGCCGCGAGGTCGTGCCGTCATCATAGACGAGGCCGTCCTCGCGCAGCATCAGCCCGTAGCGGGCTTTTCCCACGGCAAGGTTTGAGAAGGTGTTGATGTAGACGCGGTCGAGGAAGGCGCCGGCATCGGGGCCGTGCACATCGATCTTGCCCAGCGTCGACACATCGCAGAAGCCGACGCCGCCGCGCACCGCCTTGACCTCGCGGGTGACCGATTCCAGCCAGTCTTTCTCGCCGGCGCGCGGATACCATTGCGCGCGCTTCCACAGGCCGGTGTCGACAAAGATCGCGCCTTGTTCGGCCGCCCAGTGATGCGACGGCGTCAGCCGCGTCGCATGGAAATTTTCGTCGCGATGGTGGCCGGCAAAAGCGCCGATGGCGACCGGCACGTAGGGCGGGCGATAGATGGTCGTGCCCGTCTCGGGAATGGATTTGCCCGTCACCGCCGCCATGATGGCGAGGCCGGCGACGTTGGATGTCTTGCCCTGGTCGGTCGCCATGCCGAGCGTGGTGTAGCGCTTCAGATGCTCGACCGATTCAAAACCCTCGCGCTGCGCCAACTCGATGTCGGACGCGGTGACGTCATGCTGCTGGTCTACAAAGGCCTTGCCTTTGCCGGCGACGTGCCAGAGCGGGGTCAGTGAGAAGGACTCGTCGCCGGCAACAGCTGCAGAGCCCGGATTGCCATTGCGTCCCGCGTCCCGCGCCGCTGCGGCGCCGGCCTCGAAACCTGCGCGCAGGCAGGCGCCTAGCCCGAAGTCGCCGTTAGCCGCACCTGCGGCGACCATACCGGGCGGCGCGCCGTCCGGCACGAAGGCGGCGATGTCGTCTCGCCATTTCGGCCGGCCGCGATGGTAAGAGGTGAGCCCGACCGCCGGATTCCAGCCGCCGGAAACGGCAAGCCCGTCGGCCTCGACCTCGGCGCGCGCGCCGCCGGTCAGCGACACCGCTATTTTTCTTACGCCGTCCTTGCCGCCGTCGACGCCGCTGACCGAACCATGCAGCACGGTGAAGCCGTTCCTGGAAGCGAGAGAACGATGGGCAGGCGAGACGTCAGGCCGCGTGTCGATCACCGCCGCGATCTGCAGCCCGGCGCCGAGTGCCGTCTCGACCGTGCGCCAGCCATCCTCATTGTTGGTGAACAGCGCGATCCGCTTTGCCGGCGTCGCCGCATAACGTGTGACGTAGGTGCGGATGGCGGACGCCATCATCACGCCGGGCGTGTCATTGCCGGCAAAGACGATGGGACGCTCAATCGCGCCGGCGGCGACGACGCAGCGCTTGGCCACGATGCGCCACAGGCGCTGGCGCACCTGATGCTCGGGCGGTACCGGCAGATGATCGTTGACCCGCTCGATCGCGCCATAGGTACCGCCGTCATAGACGCCGAACAGGGTCGTGCGGGTCATGATGCGGACATCCGGCATCGAGCTGAGCTCGGCCAGTGTGCGCGACAGCCACTCCGCGGCCGGCAGACCGTCGATCGTGCCGCCATCCGACAACAGACGGCCGCCGGGCGCAAAATCTTCTTCGCACAGGATGACGCGCGCACCGCTGCGGCCTGCAGCGAGTGCGGCGGCGAGACCGGCCGGACCAGAGCCGGCGATCACCACATCGCAATGCGCCCAGGCCTTGTCGTAGTGATCCGGATCGGGGGTGACCGCCGCGCGACCCAGACCCGCGGCGCGTCGGATCGCCGGCTCGTAGACCATTTCCCAGAATTTTGCCGGCCACATGAAGGTTTTGTAGTAGAAGCCGGCGACGAAGATCGGTGCGAACAGCTGGTTCACCGACATCACATCGTGGCGCAGCGACGGCCAGCGGTTCTGGCTGGCCGCTTCGAGGCCTTCATAGAGTTCGGCCGTCGTGGCCTTGGTGTTGGCCTCGCGCCGTGCGCCGGTGCGCAGTTCGACCAGCGCGTTGGGTTCTTCCGAGCCCGCAGTCAGAATGCCGCGCGGACGATGGTATTTGAACGAGCGGCCGACCAGCTTGACGCCATTGGCGACCAGCGCCGACGCCAGCGTGTCGCCCTGGAAGCCGGAAAATGTCGTGCCGTCGAAGCGGAAGGTGAGGGGGGTGGAACGGTCGATGAGACCGCCGGATGAGAGACGATGGGATTGGCTGGAACTCACGATGGCCGGCCTCTCATCGATCCAATGCCAGGCGGGACCGTCGCGCTCTTCACCCTCCCCCTTGTGGGGGGGGTCGCTGCGCAGCAGCGGGGTGGGGGTGCGGCACCGACCCCCACCCGGACCTGCGGTCCGACCTCCCCACAAGGGGGAGGTAGGGGGCTGGCGCTTTTCGCGACGGCTGTGGTCTCGACAGAATAGCTCATGTCTCCACCTGGCTCGCACCAGCCCCCGCCGCCGGTTCCACCGCCGAGATCTCGTGCGTCAGCGTGTTGCGGGTGACCTTCAGCCAGGCCCGGCAGCCACCGCCGTGATACCAGTTCTCTGCCATCACGCCGGCGATGTTGTCGCGCAGATAGACATAGTCGTAGACGGCATCTTCGCCGGCATCCGCCGCCGGCCGTACAGGCTTGGCATCGCCGAGATAGCTGAACTCGCCGAGTTCGCGTTCGCCGCAGAAAGGACAGGTGATACGCATCTTGTTCCGGCCGCCTCAATGCAGGTTCGGTTGGGCGCCTTGGCCCTTTTCGTCGATCATGGCGCCGCGCTGGAAGCGGTCGAGCCGAAACAGCGCCGCCTCCTTGTGCGTTTCGTCACGCGCCAGAAGATGGGCAAAGACGAAGCCGGAACCGGGCGTCGCCTTGAAGCCGCCATAACACCAGCCGGCGTTGAGGTAGAGCCCGTCGACCGGTGTCTTGTCGATGATCGGCGAGCCATCCATCGACATGTCCATGATACCGCCCCACTGGCGCAGAAGCCGCACGCGGCCGATCATCGGGATCAGCGCCATGCCGCCTTCGCAGACATCTTCCATGACAGGCAAATTGCCGCGCTGGGCGTAGGAATTGTAGCCATCGATGTCGCCGCCGAAGACCAGCCCGCCCTTGTCCGACTGGCTGACATAGAAATGCCCGGCGCCGAAGGTCATGACGCCGGGGATGAGCGGCTTGATCGCCTCCGAGACGAAAGCTTGCAGCACATGGCTTTCGATCGGCAGGCGCATGCCCGCCATCGCTGCGACACGCGACGATGACCCGGCGACTGCCATGCCGACCTTGCCGGCGCCGATCTTGCCGCGCGACGTCTCGACGCCAGTCACCTTGCCGTTGCCGTCCCGGACAAAGCCGGTGACCTCGCAGTTCTGGATGATGTCGACGCCGAGTTCGCTCGCCGCATGGGCATAGCCCCAGACCACCGCGTCATGCCGCGCGGTGCCGCCGCGGCGCTGCAGGAGGCCGCCCTGCACGGGAAAGCGCGCATGGTCGAAATTCAGGAACGGCAGCATCTTCTTCAGCGCCGCCTGGTCGAGCAGTTCGGCATCGATGCCATTGATGCGCATGGTGTTGCCGCGCCGCGCATAAGCGTCGCGCTGCGCATCGGAATGATAGAGGTTGAGGACGCCGCGCTGGCTGACCATGGCGTTATAGTTGAGGTCCTGCTCCATCCGCTCCCAAAGCTTCATCGAAAGCTCGTAGAAGCCGGTATTGCCGGGCAGGCCGTAATTGGAACGGATGATGGTGGTGTTGCGGCCGGCATTGCCGGAGCCGATCCAGCCCTTTTCCAGCACGGCGACGTTTCTGATGCCGAACTCGCTGGCGAGGAACCAGGCGGTGGCGAGCCCATGGCCGCCGCCGCCGATGATCACAACATCGTAGTGGTCCTTGGGCGCCGCATCGCGCCAGGTGCGCTGCCAGTTCTTGTGGCCGGAAAGGGCAGCACGGGCGAGCGAGAAGATCGAATATTTCATCAGGTCATTCCGAGGTCGCTCGCACCGCTAGGACGATTATATGTCCAGCGTGTGGTCGCGCTCCCATTGCGTGAAGTGCGAAGCATAGGAATTCCATTCCTGTTGCTTCAGCTTTAGATAAGCCGACGAGAATTCCTCACCCAGCGCCGCCTTGAGCGATTTGTCCTTGTCGTATTCGCGAAGCGCGTCGAGCAGGTTGAGCGGCAGCTTCGGCGCGCCCTTCACAGTGTGACCGTTCTGGTACATGTCGATGTCGTAGCGCTTGCCGGGATCGGCCTTGGAGCGGATGCCGTCGAGACCGGCGGCAATGATGACGGCCTGCAGCAGATAAGGGTTTGCGGCGCCGTCCGGCAACCGCAGCTCGAAGCGGCCGGGGCCGGGCACGCGCACCATGTGAGTGCGGTTGTTTCCGGTCCAGGTCACCGTGTTCGGCGCCCAGGTGGCGCCCGAAATGGTGCGCGGCGCGTTGATGCGTTTGTAGGAGTTCACCGTCGGGTTGGTGATGGCGGCCAGCGCCGAGGCATGTTTCATGATGCCGCCGAGGAAATTCTTGCCCTTGGCCGACAGGCCGAGTTCCATCGCGTTATCGGCAAAGACGTTGACCCTGCCGGCCTTGTCCCAGACCGAAATATGGGCGTGGCAGCCATTGCCGGTCAGGCCCTGGAAAGGCTTTGGCATGAAGGTCGCGCGCAGGCCGTGTTTCTCGGCCACCGACTTGACCATGAACTTGAAGAAGGAGTGCTTGTCGGCGGTGGCGAGCACATCGTCGAAAGCCCAGTTCATCTCGAACTGGCCGTTGGCGTCCTCATGGTCGTTCTGGTAGGGGCTCCAGCCCAGCGCCAACATGTGGTCGCAAATCTCGGCGATGACATCGTAGCGGCGCATCACCGCTTGCTGGTCGTAGCAGGGTTTTGAAGCCGTGTCGTATTTGTCGGAGATGACGCTGCCGTCCGGCGAGATCAGGAAGAACTCTGCCTCGACGCCAGTCTTGACATGCATGCCGTCAGTGGCGGCTTCCGCGATCAGCCGGCGCAGCGTGTTGCGCGGCGCCTGCTCGACTTCCTTGTCGTCCATGATGCAGTTGGCGGCGACCCAGGCGACATCGGGCTTCCACGGCAGCTGGATCACCGAATCCGGATCCGGCACCGCCAGCATATCAGGATGCGCCGGCGTGAGGTCGAGCCAGGTGGCGAAACCGGCGAAGCCGGCGCCGTCCTTCTGCATGTCGGCGATCGCCTGCGCCGGCACCAGCTTGGCGCGCTGGCCGCCGAACAGGTCGGTGTAGGAAATCATGAAATATTTGACGCCGTTCTCTTTGGCGAATGCGGCGAGATCGTTCCCCATTATAGTTCCTCGCTTATTTTGATGTGTTTTTTAGAAGCCGTTTTTCCCCGGTATCCAGTTGGTGCCGGCCAGCGGCACGCCAGCCATGGCGGCGGCTTCGATGGTGAGGGCTACGAGATCCTCGGGCTCGAGATTGTGCAGGCTGTTCTTGCCGCAGGCACGCGCAATGGTCTGCGCCTCCAGCGTTATCACCTTGAGGTAGTTCGCCAGCCGCCGTCCGGCGGCGATCGGATCGACCCGCTTCATCAGTTCGGGGTCCTGCGTGGTGATGCCCGCGGGGTCGCGACCCTCGTGCCAGTCGTCATAGGCGCCGGCGGTGGTGCCGAGCGCATTGTATTCGGCCTCCCAGCGCGGGTCGTTGTCGCCGAGCGCGACGAGCGCTGCCGTGCCGATCGACACCGCGTCGACGCCGAGCGCCAGCGCCTTGGCGACGTCGGCGCCATTGCGGATGCCGCCCGACACGATCAGCTGCACCTTGCGGTGCATGCCGAGATCCTGCAGCGCCTGCACCGCCGGCCTGATGCAGGCAAGCGTCGGCTGGCCGACATTTTCGATGAATACTTCCTGGGTGGCCGCCGTGCCGCCCTGCATGCCGTCGACGACGACGACATCGGCGCCGGCCTTCACCGCAAGTGCTGTGTCGTAATAGGGGCGGGCGCCGCCGACCTTGACGTAGATCGGCTTTTCCCAGTCGGTGATCTCGCGCAGTTCGAGGATCTTGATCTCGAGATCGTCCGGCCCGGTCCAGTCGGGATGGCGCGAGGCCGAGCGCTGGTCGATGCCCTTCGGCAGCGTACGCATCTCAGCGACGCGGTCGGAAATCTTTTGTCCCAGCAGCATGCCGCCACCGCCGGGCTTGGCGCCTTGGCCGACGACCACTTCGATGGCGTCGGCGCGGCGCAAATCCCTGGGGTTCATGCCGTAGCGCGACGGCAGATATTGATAGACCAGTTGCTTGGAATGGCCGCGCTCTTCCTCGGTCATGCCGCCGTCGCCCGTGGTGGTCGACGTCCCGGACAGGGTCGCGCCACGGCCGAGCGCTTCCTTGGCCGGGCCGGACAGCGAACCGAAGCTCATGCCTGCAATGGTGATCGGGATCTTCAGCTCGATCGGCTTCCTGGCGTAACGCGAGCCGAGCACGACGCTGGTGTCGCAACGTTCGCGATAGCCTTCCAGCGGGTAGCGCGAAATCGACGCGCCGAGGAACAG
Source organism: Mesorhizobium sp. M0001 (assembly GCF_040324255.1). NCBI lineage: Bacteria > Pseudomonadati > Pseudomonadota > Alphaproteobacteria > Hyphomicrobiales > Phyllobacteriaceae > Mesorhizobium > Mesorhizobium sp. M0001. Next base: position 57,296 of record NZ_JAMYVS010000019.1, on the reverse strand, counting down.
CAGGTCATCGAAATGCGGCAGCTTGCGCTTGGCCCCGGCGCCCCTGATGTCATAGATGCCGGTCGCCGCGGCGCGGCGGATTTCGGAAAGCGTGTAGTCGTCGAAGGTCGCGGATTTGCGCGGCGTCGTCGGCGGGTTCTTGTAGGTCATGCTGCCTCAATACGCGTCGGCGTTGTCGATATTGAAATTGTAGAGCGTGCGCGCCGAGCCGTAGCGCTTGAATTCCGACGGCTTGACGCCGGTGACGCCGGCGCGGTCGAGCAGTCCCTGCAGCAGTTCGATATGCTCGGGCCGCATCTCCTTGGCGATGCAGTCGGCGCCCAGGCTTTCGACCTTGCCGCGCACGAACAGCCGCGCTTCGTAGATGGAATCGCCAAGTGCGTCGCCGGCATCGCCCAGCACCACCAGATTGCCGGACTGCGCCATGAAGGCCGACATGTGGCCGATATTGCCGTGCACGACGATGTCGATGCCCTTCATCGAGATGCCGCAGCGCGACGAGGCGTTGCCCTCGATGACGAGCAGCCCGCCCTTGCCGGTGGCGCCGGCATACTGGCTGGCGTCGCCCTTGATGACGATCGAGCCCGACATCATGTTTTCGCCGACGCCAGGCCCGGCCGAGCCGTGCACGGTGATGGCAGCGCCGTCATTCATCCCGGCGCAGTAGTAGCCGACGCTGCCGCGCACATCGATGCTGACAGGCTGGTCGACGCCGACGGCAACCGAATGGCTGCCCTTCGGGTGCAGCACTTCCCACGCCGTTTCGTTGGAGCCGGGCGTCAGATTGTGCAGCGCCTGGTTCAGTTCACGCAGCGACGACACGTCGAGATCGAAGACCCGGGACGCCTGGTCTTGCGCCGCCTTCGAAAGTTTGGTTGCCGGCATGAGCTCAATGCTCCCAGAAATAGACGGTTGCGGGTTCCGGTTCCCAGACCCTCGCATTGTCTATGCCGGGCAGTTTGGTCAGCGCCCGATATTCCGAGCCGAAGGCGACATACTGTTCGGTCTCGGCCATGACGGCGGGCTTGCAGGCGATCGGATCGCGCACCACGCCGAAACCGTTCTTGGTGCCGACGACGAAGGTGAAGAAGCCGTCGAGGTCGGACAGCGTGCCTTCCAGCGCCTCGCCGAGGTTCTTGCCATGCGCCATCTGCGACGAGAGATAGGCGGCGGCGACCTCGGTGTCGTTCTCGGTCTCGAATTTCATGCCCTCCCGCACCAGCTCACGCCGCATATTATTGTGGTTGGACAGTGAGCCATTGTGCACCAGGCACTGGTCGGCGCCGGTCGAGAACGGATGCGCGCCCATCGTTGTGACGGCCGATTCCGTCGCCATGCGGGTATGGCCGATGCCATGCGTGCCGGTCATCGAGCGGACGTCGAAGCGGTCGACGACCGCTTCCGGCAGACCGACTTCCTTGTAGATTTCCACCGCTTCGCCGGCGCCCATGATGCGCACGTCGGGGCGGATTGACTGCAGCGCTTCGCGCGCGGCATCGACCTTGTCGGGCGCGGTTCTCAACACTGCATGGGTGGACTTCACCGCTATGCTCACCGGCGCGCCGATGGCCTTCGCGAGTTCGGCGTCGAGGCCGCGGAAATCGCGCTCGGGCTTCGCGGACTGGATGGTGATCTTGGCTTCATTCCTGGAAGGCGCGCCATAGATGGCGATGCCGGCGCTGTCGGGGCCGCGATCGCTGAGCGATATCAGCATCTGCGACAGCATCGAGCCGAGCTGCGGCTCAAGCGACTTGTCTTTCAGAAAAAGTCCGACGATTCCACACATGTCAGCCTCCCGACGTTACCACTAGACGATGATGTATCGAATGCGTCGTGCGAATTCAATCGTATGAAAAAAATATTCCTGTAGTTACGTATCCGGCTCGATGCGGCCTTGTGAACTATCGCCGCCGTCGCGGGCGCTGTGAATCCATGTGGCGGTGCGGATGCGGGCTATTCTGTAGGCATCGAGGATCGACAGCGCATAGATCAGGAAGCCGCCGGCGTGGCGGCCGACGAAGCTGGCATCGGCCGGCGCGATCTTGGCCGTCACCCAGGCGAGGATCACCATGAAGAACAGGAACTGCAGGCCGCGCACGGGCACGCCCAGAATGACGTGGCCGCTGGCCGGTAAGACGATGGCAGCGCCGAGCACCAGATACGGGTTTGTCGGTGCGGGTGCGCTCATGCGACCTGCCTTTCCTGTCGGTTGATGGCATCGCGCAGCACTGAGGCCGAGGTCAGCAGTCTCTCGACCAGCGTTGGATCCAGCCTTGCGCCGCCGAATGCGGCCTGCCGGAACACGCCGTAGCGCGCCCGCTCGGCCTCGGCCAGCAGCCAGACGATGCGCACGCCGTTCGGGGTGATCAAGAGTTCCTTGGCGCGGCCTTCGGCAAAGATGTCGAGATGGCTGGCGATCAGGTTCTGCGGAAAGCGCGCCGCCCTGAGGTCGGTTCGCAGCACGGCTTCAGCCGGAAATCCCGGAGCCTTCGGCAGCGTATGCTGAAGATGATCGAAATTGGAGAAGGTCGTCGGCGAGCCCGGCCGCATCATCATGTCGAAGGTCGCCGGCACCGCAACCGGCTCTGTGATCGTGACACTCAACCATCGCGCCGGCAGCTTTCGCGTTGCCAGCGTGTCGACGATGGTGCGCAGCTGCACGCGCTGTCCGTTCCATGTGCCGGCCCAGGTGACAACGCCGGCTGTGCCATCGGAGACATCAACGGCATCTGTGATGACGGTCTGGATGCTGGCTGCCTCGGCTGCAAGATCAGCCTTGGCCTTTTTGCGGCTGGCGCGCGTATGCCAGGCGAGGTGCAGGACGAGAGCCACGGCGACCGCCCCGGCCAGCAATGCTGTCGTCACGTCAGACACCTCGTCACGCCATGCCCGCCCAGACCGGCAGGCCCTCTCCTGTCAATAGCCCTGCGGCTTCGGCCACGGCATGGTGAACTGGTCGCCGCGGCGCACATAGCGGTAACGGTAGAAGTGGAACCACAGCGAGATCAGGAAGTAGAAGGCGACCATGGCGATCAGCTGCGTGCCGTAGCCGAGGAAGATCGCAAAGAAGGTCACCACGCAGAGGCAAAACAGCACGATCGCCGGGATCGGGTGGAACGGGTGCGTATAGCCGCGGCGGATCGTGCCCAGCGGCCACTTTTTGCGGAACATCATGATGTTTATGCTCATGAAGGTGTATTGCAGCACGCCCGACAGGATTGAGAAGGTGATCGCCTGGTTGAGGTCGGCGATGAAGGCGAAGGCGAGCGCGATCGGCAACAGGAACAGGATCGAGCGATAGGGCGTGCGGTATTTCGGGTGCACGGCCGAGAACCATGTCGGCAGATAGCGGTCGCGTCCAAGCGAGAACCACGCGCGGGCCGCATCGTTGATACAGCCATTGGCCGACGCCAGTGCCGCGAGCAGCGTGGCGACGAACAACAGGTTTTCCAGCAGCGGGCTGCCGGTCAGCTTGCCGGCGTCCCACAAGGGATAATAGGTGATACCGAGGTACTCCCAGGGCATCAGCGAGGCGCAGACATACCAGGTCATGGCGGCGGCGATCAAAAGCGTGATCATGCCGGCCATGGTGCCGTAAGGCAGCGAACGCGCCGGCGAGCGCACTTCCTCGGCGGCCTGCGTGGTGCCTTCGATGCCGAGATAGTACCAGATGCCGAACTGGAAGGCCGCGATGACGCCGATCCAGCCATAGGGCAGCGCATTGCCGGGGGTGACCAGTTCGTTGAGCTTCAGCACAGCACCCTGCGTCCAGGGGCTGACCGAGAAGAACAGGATAACGATCGAGACATAGGCTATCGCCGTGATGACGAAGTTGACGTTGAGCGTCATCAGCACGCCGCGATAGTTCAGCCATGCCAGCACGACGATGGTGGCGGCAATGAAGGAGTTGTGGGTGAGCCCTTCGACGCCGGCCTTGGCGACGATGGTGTCGCCGAGCAGGATGGCGTCCGAAACCTCCAGCATGGTGTAGGCAAAGACCAGGAACAGCGCGACGTTGAAGGCCATCAGCGGCCCGACAATGTGCTTGGCCTGCGCGTATTGGCCGCCGGCGGCGGCAACCGTCGATGTCACCTCGGAGTCGATCATGGCGACCGAAGTGTACAAGAGCCCGACCACCCAGCAGACGATCAGCGCCGCCAGTGCGCCGCCCTTGTCGGCCGAGAAATTCCAGCCGGTGAATTCGCCGACCAGCACGATGCCGACGCCAAGCGCCCAGACATGGGCCGGGCCGAGCACGCGTAGCAGTGAAACCCTGTCGCCGTGTATTGCCGGTTCAAGCGTGATCGTCATTGTTCAATCCCCACTCAGATCCGGTGTTTTTCGGAAGCGGCTTCAAGCTCGCCTTCGCGCGAGGAAGTCAGCACCTCCTCGGAATAGGTCGTGTCGATCTTGAACCAGTCGTAGAGCATCCACAGCGCAAGCACGACCGAGATGCCCCACGATGCGTAAGAGAGTGCGACCCACATGAGCGTGCTTCCCCAAAATCTCTGGCGTTACTTGTCGTCGAACTTTTCGTTGATGACGTCGCGATATTCGCGGTCGGAGGCGCGGAACAGGAAGACGAAATAGCCGATCAGCACCGCCGCCATGATGATCAGCGTCGGCCAGTCGATGATGTAGTGGAAGCGGTTCTGGATGATGTCGTGCGCGGTCTCCGGCGTATAGCCGAGCTTTTCCCAGATCGAGGCCATGGTCGGGTTCTGTCCCAACGCTTCCCAGGTTTTGGCATCGAGCGCGTCGATGGATTTCGCCGCACCCGCCAGGCCGAGTTTCAATGGCAGCCACAGCGCCACGAAAATGGCGACCACGACGACCACGATATCGAAAATCTGCCCGGCCTTGCCTTGTTCCGGCGGCGTGTAGCGCGACATGACTTCTACCCCTCAGGACGTTCTGTTTTCAGGACTTGCGGTTGCGGGCCGCGTCGGCGTTCTTGATGTCGAGACCGTAGATGAAGTCCTTGTCTTCCTTGTAGTGATTGACCATCGCCAGGATGGCGGCCGTATTGAAGATCAGCACGGCGGCGGCAGCGATAGCGACGACGATCTTGATCCCGGTGTCCGGGATGTAGGGCCATGTCATGACAAGCACGAAGAGGATCGTCGCCCAAAGGCAGATGATCAGGAGCGCGGATCCGCGCAGGTCGGAACGGTACAGCGCTTCGATGCGCTGCTGCAGGTCTGACATCGGTTTCCCCTTTTCCAGCGCCCGACCCCGAATTGGCCGCCCGCTGCCCTCTTTCAACAGAGTGAAATTTTTTTCATAAATTCGGGCCGAATCCAGCAATTGTCAAGCCGATTTTACGTTGGGTTAACCGTTTGTCCCCAGCCGCGAATTTTGCCTGACAATGAAATTATTTGCTTCCGGGTATTGCGGCATCAGGACGTTTGCGATCAATATTCGACCAAATGCTCCCGCCTCGCGCAGGGAGCCGGGAACACAATAGAATTTTCGAACGGAGGATTTGCGGATGACGGCATCCTGGAGATTTTCGACCCTGGCGGATCGCCATCGCGCGTTAGGCTCGAAGCTCGAAGACTGGAGCGGCATGGGCACCGCCTGGACCTACGACAAGGACGCCGACGAGGAATACACCGCCATCCGCACCAGGGCCGGGCTGATGGATGTGTCGGGCCTGAAGAAGGTTCACATCACCGGGCCGCACGCCTCACACCTCATCGACCTGGCAACGACGCGCGACGTGGAGAAGATCTATCCCGGCAAGTCGGCCTATGCCTGCATGCTGAACGAGGCCGGAAAATTCACCGACGACTGCATCCTCTACCGCACCGGGCCGAACGCCTGGATGGTGGTGCACGGCTCCGGCACCGGCCATGAGGAATTGCAGCGCGCTTCCGTCGGCCGCGACGTATCGCTGCGCTTCGACGACAATCTGCACGACCTGTCGCTGCAGGGACCGACCGCGGTCGACTATCTCTCAAAGCATGTGCCGGGCATTCGCGACCTCAACTATTTCCATCATATGCAGACGCAGCTGTTCGGCTTTCCCGTCATGATCTCGCGCACCGGCTATACCGGCGAGCGCGGCTACGAGATATTCTGCCGCGGCCAGGACGCCGGCACGATCTGGGACAGGATCCTCGACGAGGGCAAGAGCGCCGGCATCATTCCGTGCCGCTTCACCACGCTCGATATGCTGCGCGTCGAAAGTTATTTGCTGTTTTATCCCTATGACAACTCGCAGAAATATCCGTTCGAGAACGAAGGCCCCGGCGACACGCTGTGGGAGCTCGGCCTCGACTTCACCGTCAGCCCCGGCAAGACCGGCTTTCGCGGCGCCGAAGAGCATTACCGCCTCAAGGGCAAGGAGCGCTTCAAGATCTACGGCGTGCTGCTCGACGGCAAGCAACCCGCGGATGAGGGCGCGCCGGTCTATCGCGACGGCAAAAAGGTGGGCGTGGTCACCTGCGCCATGTATTCGCCGCTGGTCGAGAAATCGATGGGCATCGCCCGCCTCGACGTCGACTGCGCGGTCAAGGACACCAAGCTCGAGATCCGCAACAAGAGCGGTTCGATCAGGGCGACGGCGCAGCCTCTGCCCTTCGACGATCCCAAAAAGACCAAGCGCACGGCGAAAGGCTGAGGCACAATCGACAGCGAGGGGTTTCGAGGTACGAAGTAGAGAATGGCAGCCAAAACGATCATCAGCCGGCCCATTTACGGAACCCTGTCCCCGCAGCCCGGCAAGCATCATCTTTTCGTGGCGGATGCGGAAGGCGCGCTGGCGATCGTCGATATGGCAAGGACGGCGCCCCCCGGCTTCTTCGACGGCGCCGAAATCGTCTTCATTCCCGGGGCCGACGGCAAGCACGTTGCCGCTCTTGAGGCACTGAAGTCCGCGCAATTTCATGTCGCGCCAACCTTCGCCAGCCTGCTGCCCCGGCTGAAGCAGACGCTTGCCAACGCGCATATGGGCCTGCGCCTCTATCTCGCCGGCACCGAAGGGCTGATCGGCCAGGCCATGCAGGTGGCGCTCGAAGCCGGCATCGATCATACCTCCATGCAGACCGAGCATCGCGGCTCATTGGCGCGGCGCATGCAGTGCGTGCATTGCAAAGGCATCACCGAAAATGTGACGACGCAGCCGGCCACCTGCGCGCATTGCGGCCTGCTGCTTCTGGTGCGCGATCATTATTCGCGACGGCTGGCAGCATTCCAGGGCGTCTGCATAAATGCCGAGGATCGCTCGGAGATCCCTCCCATAGAGGAGGTCTTCCCATGAGCACCGGCACCACCAAGCTCGATGTCGTCGTCAGCGACGTCGTCCCGGTCAACGAACTGGTGACGCGCTTCCATTTCCGCCGCCGTGACGGTGAGCTTTTGCCGACCTTTTCCGGCGGCGCCCATGTCGTGGTCGAGATGCGCGATGGCGACCGCACAAGGCTCAATCCCTATTCGCTGATGGGATCGCCGCTCGACACCCGCGAATACACCATCTCGGTGCGCCGCGACGATGTCGGCCGCGGCGGCTCGTTGTTCATGCACCGGAGCGTCAAGCCTGGCCTGGAGATGGTGGTCAGCTACCCCGTCAATCTGTTCTCGCTCGACCTCAGGGCAAAGAAGCATCTGATGCTTGCCGGCGGCATCGGGATCACGCCGTTCATGGCGCAGACCGCGCAGCTCGCCGGGTCCGGCGGCAATTTCGAGCTGCACTACACCTGCCGCACCGCCTCGCTCGGCACCTATGCCGATGTGCTGCAGGAGCGCTATGGCCGTCGCGTCCGGCTCTATCACGACGACCGCGACGAGCGCATCGAACTCGACCGTCTCTTGTCCTCGCAGCCGCTCGGCACCCATCTCTATGTCTGCGGCCCGGCCGGCATGATCAACTGGGTGCGCGAGCGCGCTGCGGCTCTCGGCTGGCCGGCGGAGACCGTGCACTACGAGCATTTCGCGGCACCCCAGCCCGGCCTGCCGTTCGACGTCACACTTGCCGTCAGCGGCAAGACCATCCGCGTCGGCGAGCAGCAGAGCCTGCTCGAAGCGATCGAGGCCGCCGGCGTCGATCCGCCCTATCTCTGCCGCGGCGGTGTCTGCGGCCAGTGCGAGACCAACGTCGTCTCGTATGACGGCAAGTTCATCCACAACGACCACTGGCTCAGCGAGGAAGACCATCGTTCCGGCTGCAAGATCATGCCGTGCGTGTCGCGCTTCGAAGGCAAGTCGCTGGTCCTGGAAAGATAGGAGGCCAGCTTGGGCATCACCTTTCGCAAGGAAACGTTTCGCGACGATTTCACCTTCAGGAACAGCCCGGAACACATCAGGCGGTTTCCGTTCCCGTTCCACGAAGACGCCTACATGTATGCGGTCAACATCGAGCCGCATGTGGTTGGCCCCAAGGGCAGCGTTCTGGAAAACCTGATCGACGTCGACGAGCACTATGTCGCCGAGATGCAGGACCGTGCACTGGTGCTGGCCGACGATCCGCTGCGCTGCCAGTCGCTGCCGCATATGACGCTGGCCGGCTGGGACCTGCTCGAACTTTTGATGGAGCAACAGGCACTTGGCTATCCCGAGCATTTCACCCTGACCCGCGACGGCGACCGCTGGCGCTGGATCAACCGGCCGCTCGGCATCGACGACACCTTCACCTTCGGCGACACCTCGACGCTGCCTTACGGGCCGATGGAGTACATCACCCGCCAGAGCCAGGGTGATTTCTGCATTCTCGATCAGCGCGACGGCAATCTTTGGATGGACGCCGGCATGGTCACCACCCAGGCCGACTGGTCGCTCGATTTCGACATCGGCATGAACTTTTTCGAATGGCATGCGCCGGTGCCGCTGGCGCATGAGAAGGGCATTTTCGTCCGGGCGCTGAAATTCCTCACCAACATCCAGCAGGGCAAGCCGGCGCGGCGGCTGAACTGGACGATGACCATAAACCCGCGCCTCGACACCAGTCCGGAGAATTACCACAAATGGGGCCCGGACCGCGCGACGGTCACGCCCGAAAATGTCGCCGACAAGGTGCATCTGCGCGTCGAACTGCAAAGCTTCTGGCGGCTGCCGCGCTCGAACGGCATCGTCTTCCCGATCCGCTGCTATCTCATCAAGATGGACGAACTGGTGACACAGCCGAAATGGGCAAGGCGACTGCACCGGGTGATCCGGGATTTGCCGGAAGAGCTGGCCACCTACAAGGGCCTGACGCGGTATCGGCCGACATTGGTGGAATGGCTGTCGAAGCTGGATGATGGCAGTGCGACGTCACCGGGGTTCGGGCCGGACTAAAGGCCCCCTCATCCGGCCGCTGCGCGGCCACCTTCTCCCCGAGCGGAGAAGAGATCGCCAGCGCTGACGCCAGACTCCTCTCCCCTCGGGGCAATCCGGGTGAGCGGGCTGCGGCGGTCCGACTACCCCGCGCTCTGCGGATAGCAAATAATCGACAGATACCGCATCGGAAGTTTCGTCAGTTGCTCCGGCCCGTGCGGCGCGTCGGCGTCGAAGAACAGGCTGTCGCCCGGCTTCATCGGATAGAGGTTGCTGCCGTGCCGGTACACCACCTCGCCCTCCAGCATATAGAGGAATTCCATGCCCTCATGCTGGAAGGTCGGGAACACATCCGAATCCTCGGTCAGCGTAATCAGATAGGGCTCGACGACGACGCCGCTGGTGTTGGAGCCGATATGGCCGAGCAGATTGTATTGATGGCCGGCGCGGGTGCCGCGGCGTTCGACATCTAGCCCTTCGCCGGCCTTGACGAAGACGGCGCTGCGCTCTTCCTCGAATCGGCGGAAGAAGGCGGTGACGGGAACGCCGAGCGCCCTCGACAGCGCCTGCAGTGTGGTCAGCGACGGCGAGGTGATGCCGTTCTCGATCTTCGACAGCATGCCCAGCGAAATATCGGTGGCGACGGCGAGATCGGCGACGGTGATGCCGAGCTTCTTGCGGAAGGCGCGCACCTCGCGCCCGATCGCCACCTCCAGCACTTTTTCGCGCGTGTCGCGAATGGCGTGCGGATTCTGCGTCAGCGGCGCGCGGATGGTTTTTCCGTCCACGGAGGCCTTTGCCGGTGGCTTTGCCCTTGTCGAAGCAGTCTTGGAATCGGAACTTGTCTTCGCCATCTCGCCTCCGAATCCCCATGATTATTTCACTCCAGGTGAACATATTCGGTGCCGATACAGAAACGCAACCGCGCAGCAAGCCCCTTAAGTCGAATGGTGTCCGAACAGGATTTACGCCGTCATCCGTTTTTCCGGAAATCCGCTGGGGCGAAACGCGGTTTCTCCACAAGGCCTGTTGACAGCATCCAAGAGGCAATTACTGTCCTGTGAGTGAAATTTGTTTCGTAAGAGCAATTCCAAAAATCGAATGACACCGGGAGGCCTGCCATGAAAACGCGCGTTGCCGTCATTGGAGCGGGGCCATCCGGTCTGGCCCAGCTCAGGGCCTTCAAGTCGGCTGCCGACAAGGGCGCCGAGATCCCCGAAATCGTCTGCTTCGAAAAGCAGTCGGACTGGGGCGGCCTGTGGAACTACACCTGGCGCACCGGCCTCGACGAGCATGGCGACCCCGTCCACGGCTCGATGTACCGCTACCTCTGGTCGAACGGACCGAAGGAATGCCTGGAATTCGCCGACTATACGTTCGAGGAGCATTTCGGCCGCCCGATCGGATCCTACCCGCCGCGCGCCGTTTTGTGGGATTACATCAAGGGTCGCGTCGAGAAATCAGGCCTGCGCAAATGGGTGCGCTTCAACAGCCCGGTGCGCATGGTCACCTTCTCGGACGAGAGCAGGAAATTCACTGTCACCGCGCATGACCGCACCAACGACGTCACCTACTCCGAAGAGTTCGACAATGTCGTCGTCGCTTCCGGGCATTTCTCGGTTCCCAACGTTCCCTATTTCGAAGGCTTTTCGACCTTCAACGGCCGTATCCTGCACAGCCATGATTTTCGCGACGCCATGGAGTTCAAGGGCAAGGACATACTGATCATCGGCCGCTCCTATTCTGCCGAGGACATCGGCTCGCAATGCTACAAATACGGCGCCAGATCGATCACCTCCAGCTACCGCTCCAAGCCGATGGGGTTCAAATGGCCGGAGAACTGGAAGGAAGTGCCGCTGCTGCAGAAGGTCGTCGGCAAGACGGCGCACTTCAAGGACGGCACCACAAAAGATGTCGACGCCATCATCCTGTGCACCGGCTATCTGCATTCCTTCCCGTTCCTCACGGAAGAGCTGAAGCTGAAGACCGCCAACCGCATGTGGCCGGACGGGCTCTATGAGGGCGTCGTGTGGGAGAAGAACCCGAAACTGTCCTATATCGGCATGCAGGACCAGTTCTACACTTTCAACATGTTCGACGCCCAGGCCTGGTTCGCCCGTGACGTCATCATGGGCCGCATCAAGCTGCCGTCGGGACAGGCGATGGCCGAGCACGGCGCCAAGTGGCGGGCACGCGAAGAGACGCTGGAAGACGCCGAGCAGATGATCTGGTTCCAGGGCGACTACACCAAGGAACTGATGGACCAGACCGACTATCCCGGCTTCGACGTCGAGGCGGTCAACCAGACCTTCATGGAATGGGAGCACCACAAGGCGGAAGACATTATGAGCTTTCGCGACCACGCCTACCGCTCGCTGATGACCGGCACCATGGCGCCATTGCACCATACGCCCTGGCTGCAGGCGCTGGACGACTCGATGGAAAGCTATCTCCAGGTGAAGGGCGTGGCGGCGGAATAGGTCGGCGTGATGCAAAACAATGCGCCGGCACCGGCCCAGTTTCAATTCAGAGGGTAGTCGGGAGCCGCATCGGTCTCCGTCACCTTGACCCACACCAATTCGCTATAATAGGCACCCTCCGGGCCGGTGCCGTACATAGACAGCCTGTCAGCCATCAGCAGATGTGTCATGTCGTTGAGTGCCCGGCCGGTCGGCTCCTCGGGCCAGGCGAAGACGCCGTCGGTTTTGGCGCCGAACCTCACATCGGTGCATCCGAAATCGATCTCGACCTTCCACGACAGCAACGGCCTGATATCGCTGAGCGGCGGGCGCGGCGGATCGGGCTGCTCGAAGTGATGGTCGACCGAGACTCTCGTCGGCACTGCCGGCGTGATGCCTTTGGCTTTGAAGGAGGCGATGGCGTCGTCGCCAAATCGTGCGAGCAGGCCAGCGTGCCATAACCGGTAGGTCGCGCGGAAAAAGCCGCTGACCCGGATAGATTTGCCATCGTTGTTGAAGACGTTCACAGCGGCGTAGAAACGGCGCAGTCGTGGCGCCAGCGCCCGCCAGTCGCATTCGGCCGGTGTCCCCGGCGTCGCGATGAAATCGTCAAGCAGATCGCTGCCGCGCACATTGGCGTTCAGCACCGTGCAATCCTCACCATGGATATGCCAGTGCTGCCGGAGCTCGGCTGCTGCGATGCCGGGCTTGCGCAGCTCTTCCACCGAGGCGCGAACCCGAGCAATCGCGTAGGACGTAGCCGCATCCAACGTCTCAAACCCCGAAACCACATGCTCGCCGGTCATGGCCATGTCGAAGACGACGACAGTAAAAGGCGGTTCGCGCTGATCGGGCATTCGGCAGCAAGCTCAGGCTGGTCGAGGATGAAGCAGCTTTCCGCGCGAAAATGCGTCAAAGTCAAGAGCTGGAGCGCGGCCTGCCATTTCCAGAAGAGGCGAACTCCAGAAGAGGCGAAACCGTTCTATCCGAGCCGTGCTTGAGCTTTCGCGGCTCAGGGGTCGAAGACCGACCGCGATGATGTCGATGGCATGCTATTACCAGCCCCCGAAAATGCCGCGACCCTGGACCGTGCGATGAACACTTCCTGGCCGAGATCGCGTGTGCCGGCCACGGGGCAGGTGATGATCATCACTTCAATCCAGCGGATAGTCGGGAGGCGCCTCCGTCTCGGTCACTTTGGCGGTTAGTATCTCGCAGTCATTGGCCCAGTCGGGGCCATCGCCGCGCATGGCCATCATGTCGGCCATCAGCAGGAACTGCATGGTTCTGAGCGCCCAGTCGGTCGGCTCTTGCGGCCAGGCGAAGATTCCGGCGGCGTCGCCACCGAACTTCACGTCGTGGCAGACAAAACCGACCTCGACCTTCCAGGATCGCAGCGTCAAGCCTGGCGGCGGGTAGGGCGGGTCGGGAAGCTCGAAGTAATTGGCGACCATGAGCTTCGTCGGCTCCGCCGGCTCGATCCCCTTGGCTTTGAAGGCGGCAATGGCGTCGTCGCCAAAGCGCTCGAGGAGGCCGTCTCGCGTCAGCCTGTAGATCGAGCGAAAGAAGCCGCCCGCCCAGACGGATTCGTTGTTGCCGTTGGAGATCAGCAGCGAGGCGCGGAAGCGGCGCAGCCTGGGCGCCAGCGCCTGCCAGTTGCACTCGGCTGGCGTCGCCGGCGTCGCAATGAAATCGTCGAGTAGATCGCTGCCGCGCACTCCGGCGTTCAGCACCGAACAGTCTTCGCCATAGAGCTGCCAGAGCTGGCGAAGCTCAGCAGTGGCGATGCCGGGCTTGCGCAACTCCTCCACCGAGGCGCGAACCCGCGCAATGGCGTAGGACGTCGCCGCCTCCAGCGTCTCAAACCCCGAAACTACGTGCTCCCCGTCCGGCTCGCCGGTCTTGGCCATGTCGAAGACGAGTACGGCAAAAGGCGGTTCGCCGGGATTGGACATTCAACAATTATCCTAGTCTTGCCCGCGCCTTCGCCGTCCAGGCATTGAACAGCCGGTCTGCGACGATGCCGATGAAAGCGATGGCGAGACCCGCGACAATGCCGCGTCCGGAATCGGCCTTGGACAGCGCGATGAAGACTTCCTGGCCGAGGTCGCGTGTGCCGACCATGGCGCAGATGATGATCATCGCCAGCGCCATCAGGATCGTCTGGTTGACGCCCAGCATGATTTCGGGAAGCGCCAGTGGCAATTGTACCCGAAAGAAGGTCTGGCGCGGCGTGCAGCCGGAAACCTTCGCCGCCTCGATCAGCGCCGGTGGCACTTGCCGGATGCCGTGATTGGTGTAGCGGATCGCCGGCACCACGGCGAAGGCGACCGTGGCGATCATGGCGGTGACGTCGCCGACCCGGAACAGCATCACCACAGGAATGATGAAGCAGAAGGACGGCAGCACCTGCAGCGTGTCGATGATGGGCGTGACGATCTTTTCGAAGCGGTCGCTGCGCGCGGCCATCAGGCCAATCGGGATGCCGATCAGGCAAGCGATGAAGGCCGAGATGCCGCAGAGATAAACCGTCGCCATGGTCTTTTCCCACAGGCCGGTGACGGCGCAGAAGGCGGTCAGCGCGGCGACGAAGGCGGCGAGACGCAGGCCACCGAACTGGTAGCCGGCGAGGCCGAGCAGGGCCACCGCGCCGAGCCACGGAAAGCCTTCGCAGAAGGCGCGCAGCGGGTTCAGTACATTGAGGATGAGCGCCACGCGAAACGCTTCGATCACGTCGAAGAAGTTGATCGTCACCCAGCTCACCGCCGCCTTCCACAGTGGCGCAGTGGTGAAGGTGATCGCCTTCGGCACCGCCGCGAAGGCCGGTACGAACAGGCCGAGCAGCGTCGTCACGACCAGGATGGCGATGGCCTGCGACAGATTGGGATAGCGCCGCCAAACGCTCTGGTTCGCCTGCCGTTGAACGTGGCCTTTTGCCTGCTTATGCGCGATCGCCTGGCTGAGCCGGTCGAGCGCGATGGCGAGCGCCACAATGGCGAGCCCGGCTTCCATCGCTTCGCCGACCTTCAGCGCACGCAGCGCCAGCAGCACGTCGTAGCCGAGGCCGCCGGCGCCGATCATCGAGGCGATGATCACCATGTTCAGCGCCAGCATGATCACCTGGTTGACGCCGATCATCAGTGTCGGCCGCGCCGACGGCAGCAGCACGCGCCACAATTTCTGCCGCGCCGTGCAGCCGGCCATCTCTGAGAAATCGTCGATCTCTGACGGCACCCGCGACAGGCCGAGCATCGTCGCCCGCACCATCGGCGGCGTGGCGAAGATGGCGGTGGCGATCATCGCCGAGACCGGGCTGTTGCCGAACAGGAGCAGCATCGGGATGAGATAGGCGAAGGTCGGGATGGTCTGCATCAAATCGAGGGCAGGTGAGATGATCAGCCGCTCGGCCCATGGCTTGCGCCACGCCCAGATGCCGGCGAACAGGCCGGTGACGATGCAGAACGGCACCGCGATGGAAATCAGTGCCAGTGTCAGCATGGCGCTGGTCCATTGGCCGAACAGCGCGGTGTAGAGGAAGCAGCCGCCGACCAGCATGCCGAGTTTTCTACCGCCCACGGCGTGCCCGGCGATGAAGGCGGCTACGCAGACGCCGATCCAGGACAGGCGCGGCAGGAAATAGGCATCGGCGCCGTGACCAATCTTGAAATTCTTGGCCAGCAGGTCGAGCGCGAAATCGAGGGGAACGCCGAGCACCGCGGTGATCGAGCGGGTCAGCCAGGACAAGTTCGGCTTGATCCAGCGCATCAGCGCACTGACCCAGTCGGCGACGGGAACGACCGCATCGGCCGGATAGTTGACGGCCCAGGGCAGTCTGTCCTGCAGCAGAAACACCACCAGCACGGCGGCCAGCGCCAGCGCCCAGACCAGCAGCCAGCGCTGAACCGGTGGCCTCGTTTGGCTGGCGCTTGCCGTCACCGTCATGCGCCGGCTCTCGTATGCTCGATACCGGCCAGCAACTCGATCACCGATTGCGGCGTCACCTCGCCGATCGGCCTGCCGCTGCCGTTGACCACGGCGAAGGGCTTACCCGACGCGACAATGCTGGCCGAGAAGCTGGCGATCTTGGCGTCGGGCAAAACCGTGCCGCCGTGCTCGGCGCCATCGCAGGCACGCATCAGGCTGCGCGCCGAAATCACCTTGGCGCGGTCGACATCGCGGGTGAATTCGGCGACATAGTCGGTCGCCGGGTTGACAACCAGCTGTTCCGGCGTGCCGGTCTGGATGACCTCTCCATCCTTCATGATGGCGATGCGGTCGGCAAGCCTTATCGCCTCGTCGAAATCATGGGTGATGAAGACGATGGTCTTGTGCAGCATGGTCTGCAGCCGCATCAGTTCGTCCTGCATCTCGCGGCGGATCAGCGGGTCGAGCGCCGAGAACGGCTCGTCGAGGAACCAGATCTCCGGCTTGGTCGCGAGGCTGCGGGCAATGCCGACGCGCTGCTGCTGGCCGCCGGAGAGTTCGCGCGGATAGAAATGCTCGCGGCCGCGTAAGCCCACGAGATCGATCACCTCCCGCGCTCTCGTTTCGCGCGTCGGTCGGTCCTGGCCCTGGATACTCAGGGGAAAGGCAATGTTGTCGAGCACGTTAAGATGCGGCAGCAGCGCAAAATTCTGGAACACCATACCCATGCGATGACGCCGCAGTTCGATCAGCGCCGCATCGGAAATCTTGAGCAGGTCGTTGCCTTCGAATTCGACCTTGCCGTGGGTCGGCTCGACCAGCCGCGACATGCAGCGCACCAGCGTCGACTTGCCGGAGCCGGACAGCCCCATGATGATGAAGATCTCGCCCTGGCGTATTTCGAGATCGACGGCGCGCACCGCACCCACCAGTCCGGCGGCAGCGACATCGTCGATGCTGGCCTTGCCGTTACGCTCGCGGATGAAGCTGGCCGCGTTCGATCCGAACAGTTTCCAGACATTACGGCAGGCAAGCTTTATCGGCCGCGCATCCTCCGGCGTGCCAGCCGCCTGCGGTTCAGTCGCTTCCGTCATCCAATGGTCCTTCTGGAAAATGGAGATAAGACCCGGCCGCCAGGGCCGGGTCTGGCTTCCAGTCAGGCGATCACTGCGCCCAGGCTTTCCAGTCGGCTTCATGAGCGGCGATCCAGGCGGCCGCGACGTCTTCCGGCGTCTTGCCGCCGAGGTCGATCTCGCCGCTCATCTTGTTGAGCTCATCGGTGTCGATCGTGTAGGCCTTGGCCACCTTGTAGGCGACCGGCCATTTGTCCTTCATGCCGGACCAGGAGTATTTCCAGATCTCGCCATGCGGCTTGCCGCAATCGTATTTGGCATCCGGGTTGGTGCCCCATTTCGGATCGGTGTAGCATTCGGGCGTATACTCCGGGAATTCAACCCACTCGCCCTTGTACTTGGCCGGCGCCCAGTGCGGCGAATAGATCCACAGCATGATCGGCGCCTTGCGCTGATAGGCCGAGTCCAGTTCGGCGAACATCGCCGCGTCGGTGCCGGCATGGATGACGGTGAAGGGCAGCTTCAGCGCCTCGACGCGCTCGTCGTCAAAACCCTCCCAGGTTACCGGGCCGCCGAGATAGCGGCCCTTCGGCGCCGTCTCCGCTGTCGAGAACGCCTCGGCGCATTTCGGGTCCTTCAGCGCTTCCCAATTGGGCAGGCCGGGGCATTTCTCCTTCATATATTCGGGAAACCACCATTCCTCCTTGGCCTTCGGCCCGAGCTTGCCCAGCCGCTCGGTCTGGCCGGTGGCGTCTGAAGCCTTCATCGCCTCGCCGGCCGTCGTGTCCCAGAACTCCAGGCCGACATCGAGGTCGCCATTGGTGAGACCGGTGGTCAGGCTGGAGAGGTAGTCGGCGGTCGGATATTCGACGGTATAGCCGAGCTTTTCGAGGATACCGCCAAGGATCTTGGCGTTGAGGTTGACGCTGGTCCAGTCGAACAGCGCGATCTTGATCGGGTCGTTGGATTCAGGTGCTGCTGCGTGGACCGGTGATGTAAGCGCACTTGCGGTGGCAAGCGCCAAGGCTCCCATTGATAGGTTCGAAATCACACTGCGAAATGACATGCTTGTTCTCCTGTCAAACCATGTGGAAATTTCTTGATCGTTCCCTTCTTGCGTCTTTTCTTGATTGTGTTGGAAAGGCGGGTCGTTACGCAAGCTCGTTCGCACCAAGCCAGTGCCGCGGCCGCAACTTGCGCAGGCGAAATGGTTGCTCGACTTGGTGTTTATGTGATGCCGGGCGGGCCCGCGTCATGGCATCGGATGGATTGCTGCGTGAGCAATCGTCAACAGATCGATCGCCGCTCCAGCGGCGCTCTCAGACGTGCGAGCCATCAAGGTCCCATGATCTCGGCCGGCGAGCCCCGTCCTCGCCAAGGCCGTTCATGGGATGAAATTATATATACCAACGTTCATGCGGCGCAACGGCTGATGCCCTGTGCACTGCGGAATTTCAGACTGGTCGATTGCCAACCGCCAGAGCTGATTCACGACATGATCAGGCCGCCATCGACATTGATGGTTTGGCCGGTGATGTAGGTGGCGTCGTCGCTGGCGAGAAAGCTGACCAGGCCGGACACGTCCTCGCCGCTGCCGGCGCGGCCCATCGGGATGTTCTTCACCCATTCGGCCATCAGCTCGCCGGGCTTGTAGTCACCCATCAGCTTGCCCCAGGCGGCGTCGTTGTAAGCCCACATGTCAGTGTCGATAATGCCGGGGCAAATCGCGTTGACGGTGATCTTTTCCTTGGCTACTTCCTTGGCCAGGCTCTGGGTGATGCCGACGACGCCGAACTTCGACGCCGCATAGTGCGGCGTGTAGATGAAACCCTGCCGCGCCTGGCCCGACGCCGTGTTGATCAGCCGGCCGCCATCGCCATGCTTGCGGATGCGGGCGATCGCTTCCTGACAGCACAGGAACACGCCCTTGGTGTTGACGGCCATCACCTTGTCCCACTCGGCCTCGGTCATCGCCTCGATCCGGGCGATGGTGATGACGCCGGCATTCTGCACCGAAATGTCGACACGGCCGAATTCCTTCTCGGCGAGATCGTAAAGCGCTGTAACCTCATCCTTCCTGGTCACGTCCATGCGCATCGACGCGACCTTGGCGCCCGCTGCTTTCAGGCCGGCGGCGACGTCCTCGACGCGGGCATCGATGGCGCTGACCACGATCGCGGCACCTTCCTCGGCGAAGCGCTTCGCCATCGCCGCGCCGATGCCACCGCTCGCGCCGGTGATGACCGCAGTCTTGCCTTCAAAACGCTTCTGCATCTTTTCTCCTTACCAGCAGACAAAACCGCCATCGACGATCAGGTCGATGCCGGTGACGTAACTCGCGGCGCGGCTGGCCAGGAACACGGTCGGGCCGACCATCTCTTCCGGCGTCGCCATGCGCCCCATGGGCGTGTCGCGTTCGAAGATCTTGATCTGTTCGGCGACCTCCGGCCGCTTGTTCATCGGCGTCAGCGTGTAGCCTGGGCTCACCACATTGACGCGCAGGCCGCGATCGGCCCATTCCATGGCGAGGCTTTTCGACATGTGGATGACCGCCGCCTTCGACGAATTGTAATGCGCCTGGGTCAGGCCGCGATTGACGATCGAACCCGACATGGAGGCGATGTTGATGATCGAGCCCTTGCGCCGCGTCAGCATGGCGCGCGCCTCGGCCTGGCAGGACAGGAACACGCCGCTGACATTCACGTCGTAGATATTCTGCCATTTTTCCAGCGGCAGCGTCTCGGCCGGCTCGGCCCCGGCGATGCCGGCATTGTTGACGGCGATGGTCAACGCGCCGAGTTCGTTCTCGGTGCGCTCGATCGCTGACGCGAGATCGGCCTCCGACGTCACCGTTCCGGTCAGCACCAGCGCCTTGCGGCCAAGTGCCGAAATCTTGTGCGCCGTCTCGTCCAGCCCGCCCTTGGAGGTGTGGCCGAAACAGGCTATGTCGGCGCCGGCTTCGGCGAGCCCGATGGCAATGGCCTGGCCAATGCCGCTGCCGGCGCCTGTTACCAGCGCTACGTCGCCGCTGAGATCGAATAGTTTCATGTTGTTCCCCCTCCTGAAATGAAGGGGCGCCAGTTTTTGCTGGCGCCCCGCGCGGTCCGGTCCTTGGGAGGATACCACCTGCTGCGCTTTGTTCCGACTCCTGTCCTCAGCTCGTGGCGAGTTCCATCACCGCGACATTGCTGGCCTCGCTGCGGCCGAGAATGCCGCGCTGGCGGCCGCGGCTCAGCACCAGCACCCGGTGCGACAGACCCAGCACCTCCTCGAGGTCGGAGCTCACCACCACCACCGCCATGCCGGAACGGGCGAGGTCGGCGATGACGTCGTAGATCGCTGCGCGCGCACCGACATCGATACCGCGCGTCGGCTCATCGAGGATGAACACCTTCGGCGGGCGTGACACCCATTTGGCGATGATCACCTTCTGCTGGTTGCCGCCGGAAAGCTTGCTGACCGCCTGGCCAGGTTTGCCCTTGACCCCGAGCCTTGCGATGCCGGCTTCGGCGAATTTCTGCACCGCTTTCGGAAACACCCAGCCCTTCGGCGCGACATGGTCGAAATTGCCGAACGCCAAATTCTCGCCGATGGTCTGGTCGAGCACGACGCCTTGCGCCTTGCGGTCTTCCGGCACCAGCACGACGCCGGCCTTGATGGCTGCCGCCGGCCCGCTGAGATGCACCGGTTTGCCGGCAACGCGCACCGAGCCCGACGAGATCGGATCGGCGCCGGCGATCGCCCGCACCAGTTCGGTGCGGCCGGCGCCGATCAACCCGGCAATGCCGAGGATCTCGCCTGCTTTGACCGAGAAGGAAACGTTGTTGAAACTTTTCTCCGGCGAAGACAGGTTGTCGACCTCGAGCAGCGTCTCCTCGCGCGGTGGCGACAGATGCGGGAACATCCGCTCGACCGAGCGGCCGACCATCTGCTCCACCACTGTGCGCACGGGAATATCGGCGCGTTCGTGGCGGGCGACGATGCGTCCGTCGCGCATCACAACCACGCGGTCGGCAATCTGCGCGATCTCGTCGAGACGATGGCTGATGTAGATGAAGGACATGCCCTCCGCCTTGAGCTTGCGGATCTGCTGGAACAAAAGCTCCGTTTCCTCGCCGCCAAGCGCTGCGGTCGGTTCGTCGAAGATCAGCAATTCGGCATTGAGCGTCAACGCCTTGGCGATCTCGACCTGTTGCTGGGCGGCGATGCGCAGCGTGCCCACCTTGCGCTCGGGCGAGACGTCGAGGCCAAGCCGCTTCAACTGCGCCGAGGCCTTGGCGTTCATCGCTGCGCGGTCGATGCGGCCGCCGCGCATCGGCAGGCGCCCGACATAGACGTTCTCCGCCACCGACAGATCCGGCAGCAGCTTCAGTTCCTGATGGATCATGCCCACACCGGCATCGATGGCGGCGGCGGGCGAGGCGGGGGAATAGGGCTTCCCCCGCCAGATGATGGTGCCCGCGTCGGGCCGGGTCGAGCCGGCGATGATATTGGACACCGTCGACTTGCCGGCGCCGTTTTCGCCGAGCAGCGCCACAACCTCGCCCGGCCGCACCTCGAAGCTCGCATCGGCCAGGACCTGGACCGGTCCGTAGCTCTTGCAGAGGCCGTTGACGAAAAGCCCGTTGTGCGGGCTTTCGCTGTGGCGAGGATCAGGAGACATCGTGGCGCTCTCTCTAAGCGGTGCCGCAGGTTACGGGTGCTTGGCGATGAACTGCTCGACATTGTCCTTGGTGGTCAGCGTCGCATCCTGCAGCTGCTCGGCCGGAACGCTTTCGCCGGCCACCAGCTTGATCGCCGCATCAACGGCGAGCCGGCCCATGCCTTGCGTCTGCTGCGTCGCGGTGACGTCGAACACGCCGTCCTTCAGCGCCTTGAGTGCGGCCACGTCGCCATCGAAGCCGGCAACCCAGACCTTGTGGCCGGGATTGGCGACCTTGACCGCCTGTGCCGCGCCCAGCGCCAGCGCATCGGCCTGGCCGATGACGATGGAGACATCGGGATGCGACTGCAGCAGGTCCTGCGTCAGCTTGAAGCCTTCGTCCTGGTGCCAGCCTTCGCTCCACAATTCGCCGACCACCTTGATATCGGGATAGGCCTTGAGCGCTTCGCCGCAGCCCTTCGAGCGATCGACTTCCGGCGTGGTGCCCTTCTGGCCGTGGATGATGATCAGTTCGCCTTTGCCGCCGGCCTGCTTGGCGATGTAGTCGCACACCGCCTGCGCCGAGGCGACACTGTTGGTGGCGATGAAGGTGTCGCCGGGCGCGCCGTCGGCGTTGCGGTCGACATTGACGACCGGGATGCCGGCAGCCTTGGCGGTCTTGGTCGGCACGGTGGCGGCTGTGGCGCCGGCCGGAATGTAGATCAGCGCGTCGATGTTCTGCGTGATCAGATCCTGGACCTGGCTGACCTGGGTCGCTGAATCGCCCTTGGCGTCGACGGTGACGATCTCGATGCCCTTCTCCTTGCCGTAGGCTTCGACCGACTGCTTGATCTGGTTGAAGAAGTCGGCCTGCAAATTGGCCACGGCGAGGCCGAGTTTCTTGGCCTCCTTGGCCGAGGCCATGTCGGTCAGCCCGAGCATAGGAATGATGGCGGCAGCGGCGAGCAGCAGTGAACGTTTGGTCAGCATGTTTTTCCTCCGTTGATAGTCAAACTGTCCCGCCAGCGCATCGCGCCCCTTGGAACATCCCAGTTTCGGATCGACCGATCCGTCTATCGCCCGGACGCTCCGGGCGAATTCTCAATTGTGCCCCGTTCTCTATCGCGCCCTGCGCCGCCAGGTATCGCTGGCGACCGCCAGCGCGATCACCACGCCGATCACCACCTGCTGGATGAAGGGCGAGACGCCGAGCAGATTGAGCCCGTTGCGCAGCACGCCGATGATGAGCACGCCGACCGCGGTGCCGCCGATCGAGCCGACGCCGCCCGACAGGCTGGCGCCGCCGATCACCACCGCCGCGATGGTGTCGAGCTCATAGCCGAGGCCGGAACTCGGCTGCACCGAATCCAGCCGCGCGGCAAGCACAATGCCGGCAAGACCCGCAAGCACGCCGCAGATGGCGTAGACCCAGTTGGTCAGCGACTTCACCGGAATGCCGGAGAGCCGCGCCACCTCGGCGCTGCCGCCGATGGCGTAAAGGCTGCGGCCGGTGGCGCGGTAGTTGAGGAAGATGGCGAAGACGATCGCCAGCACCATCATCACCCCGACTGTGACCGACAGGAAGCCGAAATGGCGGATGATCGACAGGCTGGTGAACCAGTCGGGAAAGCCGACGATCTGCGAACCGTCGGTGATCATGTTGGCAAGGCCGCGCGCCACCGACATCATCGCCAGCGTCGCGATGAACGGCGGCAGCCGGGTGACGGTCACCAGCAGGCCGGACACCAGTCCGCAAAGGCCGGCGACGACCAGTGCTGCAACGACGCCGGCGGCAAGGCCGAGATTGAGATAGTCGGGGTGGGCGACGAAGCCCATCACCATGGCGGCCAGCGCCAGCACCGAGCCGACCGAGAGATCGATGCCGCCGATCAGGATCACCAGCGTCATGCCGATTGCCATGATGCCGAGCACGGTGATCTGGTCGAGTACGTTGAGGATGTTGCGCATGGTGAGGAACGTGTCGGTGGTCAACGTCAACGCCAGGCAAAGCAGCAGCAGCCCGATCAGCGGCCCCATGGTTCCGGCAAACAGCGCCGAAAGCTTCGCGGCCGTCGCACCTTGAGTGCCGGGCGCGGCTTTCAACTCGCCAGCCTTCGACTCGCTTGCATCATTACTCACGGCCACTTCGTCTCCTCCGTCAGCGAAACGGCGATGGCCTGCCGTCCGCTCTTGTTCACCAGGCACCTCCCTGTGAACAATTTATCTTTGATATGCAATTTTGTTCAGCTAAACTGTTCATTAGAAAATTGTCAAGAGCCGTTGCGCCATTCGGCGGTGGTTTGCGCCACCGGGCGGTTTGTCCTAGGGAAGGCCAGGGGGTGGCGCTTGCGGAAAGATTTCCGAAATTTGCCGCGGGAGGGCAAAAGATGGCGACCGTCGAAAACGAGAAGGCCTCGCGCTTCCCCGATGCCGAGCTCAAGGCCCGGGCCGCCTGGCATTACTATGTCGAAGGTCTGACGCAAGAGCGCATTTCCGAGATCCTCGGCGTCGGCCGCATCAAGGTGCACCGCATTCTCTCCGCTGCGCGAGAGGAGGGCATCGTGCAGTTCCGCATTCGCGACAGTGTCGTCGAATGCGTGCAGCTCGAGGAGAGCCTGAAGCAGCGTTTCGGGCTCAGCCAGGCGGTCGTGGTGCCATCAGCCGCTGATCGCAGCAACGCGCCGCTGATGATCGGCCACGCGGCTGCCGCCTATCTCGCCGACAATGTGAATGCCGGCGACGTCATTGCGCTGGGCTGGGGCCGCACGCTGAAATTCGCCATCAACGAATTGCCGAGGCGGCCGATCGCCAGGACGACGGTCGTCTCGATGCTCGGCGGCCTCACCCACGCGCAGCCGCTCAACCCGACCGAAAGCGCCTGGGAGTTCGCCGAAAAGATCGGCGCTGAATGTTTCCTGCTGCCGGTGCCGGTCTATGCCGACAAGCCGGAACAGCGCGATGCCTTCATGAGCCAGCGCAGCGTCCAGGATGTCGTCTTCCGCGCGCGCCGCGCCAACATCGCCGTGCTCAGCGTCGGCTCGTTTTCCAAGGACAGCCCGATCGCCAATTACGGCTTCATCAAGCCGAGCGAACTTGAGGAACTGCAGGCCGCCGGCGCGGTCGGAGACCTCTTGTGCCATTTCATCGACGCCGAGGGCCACCCGGTCGACCATGAGGTCAACCGCCGCGTCTGCGCCTATCCGCTGCAGGATTTGTCCGATATTCCGAGCATCATCCTGGTTTCAGGTGGTCAGGAGAAGGTCGCTGTGATGCGCGCGGCGCTGGCCAACACCAGGATTTCGGTGCTGATCACCGATGAGGATGCGGCCAAAGGCCTGCTCAATCGTTGAGCGCTGTCCGGCGTCGGTCAGAATTCGCAGGGCTCCGGACGACTGTCGTCCGACCAGTCGGCCAGTGCGATCGGCACGAATTTTCCCGCGACCGGTTTGCCGTCGTCCAGGTCCTT
This sequence comes from Mesorhizobium sp. M0001, assembly GCF_040324255.1. Lineage (NCBI taxonomy): Bacteria > Pseudomonadati > Pseudomonadota > Alphaproteobacteria > Hyphomicrobiales > Phyllobacteriaceae > Mesorhizobium > Mesorhizobium sp. M0001. The sequence goes on along the minus strand of NZ_JAMYVS010000019.1, from coordinate 32,477 downwards.
TGAGGCAACGCCTCTGCCGGTGAGAAAATTGATGTCGCAACCGCCCAGCGTCGTCTCGACCGAGCCGTCGGCTTTCTGAACATTCCAGTCCCAGTCGCGACTGTAGCCGGCGACAAGGAATTTACCGCCGCGCCAGACGATGGTCAGCGTTGTATCCCATGATTTGTTGGCGCCGCAGCCGAAGCACGAGGTGACGACAAGCGATCCCTTGCCCTTGCTTTCGAGCCCGAGAATACGGTCCTGCGTCAGCGCCTTTTTGACAAAGTCAGGCTTGCGCGAAGGATCGAGCTTTCCTTCGCCGGCAGCCAGATAGATCGAGAGATCCGCCAGCCCGGTGTCGGAATCCGCCGCGATCGCGGCCCGATCCATCCTGCCGTCATTGTCCATGTCGAGCGTGACCTCGAAGGGCGGCTCGTCCTGCGCACGCGCCGTCATCGGAGCTGCCGCAAGCGCGACAATCCAGGGCAGGGCGGCAAGGTGAAATACTGCTTTCATGAGCCCGATGAGTCTAGCATTGGCCGGGCAGGACGCAAAATCGGCAAGCTGGGCAGGTTGGGCATGGGAGCCTCACGCAGGCAAGCTGCGCTTGAACTCAGATCGCACCGAGCCGCGCGTGGATGTCGCGTGTCGCGTGATAGAGGTCGCGGTAGATCGCCTTGCGCGCCCGGTAAGCCGGCACCAGCGTCATATCCGGATCGACACGCCTGGCCGGCGCCGCCGCCATTGCCTTGGCGGCGTCTTCCGCCGAGGCGAACCAGCCGATCGCCGAAGCAGCCAGCATGGCCGCGCCAAGGGCCGCCGCCTCGTTGACCGGCGACACGAACAGCGGCCGCTCCAGCACGCTGGCCATGATCTTCATCAGCAGCGCCGAATTGGTGCCGCCGCCGGCGGAAATCATCTCTCCCGACTTGCCGCCGCTTTCGGCCTCCATCGCCTCGCTGGCGATGGCCTGCTCCAAAGCGATGCCTTCCAGCGTGGCGCGGAAGAGATGCCTGGGCTCATGGTCGAGCGACAGGCCAACAACGGCGCCGCGCGCCGCGCCATCCCAATAGGGGCTCATGACGCCGGCCCAATAGGGCATGACCAAAAGACCGTCGCCGCCGGCCGCAACATCGACCGCACCCTTCTCCAGTTCTGCCGCGGAAGACGCGCCGGTGGTGCGCACGATCCAGTCGACCAGTTGCATGCCCGAGCGCAGCACGGTTTCCAGCATGAAGCCGGAGCCGGTCGGCGAGACCAGCGTGCGAAACGCATCCGAAGTGGTGACCGTGCCGGAATAGCAGCCGCTGACGACGCCGGAGCCGAGCGAGAGATAGCTCCTGCCGGCACCATAGACGCCCATGCCGAGACCCATGGCCTGGCCATCGCCGGCGCCGGCGACAATTGGCGTGCCCGCTTTGAGGCCAGTCAGCTGGGCAATGCTTTCGGCAAGGCCGCCGCAGATTTCGCCTGGGCCGATCAGCGCCGGCAACTGCCGTGGCTGCAACCCTGCAGCCGAGACAAGCTCAGGGTGCCATTCGCCTGTCGTGACATCGAGCAAGCCGAGCGGGTCGGCACTTGCCGTGCTGGTTACCAGCCGTGCGGTCAGCCGGTGAACGAAGAAGCCATGAACATCGACCAGGGCGGCGGCGTTGGCCAGCACCTGCGGCTGGTGTTCCGCCAGCCAGGCGATGGCATAGAGCGCCGGCGTCGGATCCGGCGGCTTGCCGCTCCAGTCGCGGATCGTCTCGCGGCCAAGCTCGGCCGACAGCCTGGCGACTTGAGGCCGGGCGCGCTCGTCAAGCCACAGGATCGCCGGGATGAGCGGCGTGCCGGCCTGATCGATCAGGGTGAAGGTCTCGCGCTGATGGGCTATGGCAATTGCCGCCACGCGCGCGGCGCCGACCTTGTCGGCAACCTGCTTCAGCGCACTGATAAGGGCTGCCCACCAATGTTCGGCATCCTGCTCGAAATGGCCGGGCTTAGGATTGGCCAGCGGATAGGCCTCGCGCGCCTGGAACAGCTCCGCGCCGTCGCCGGTGAAGGCGATCGCCTTCACCGCCGTCGTCGAGGCATCGATCCCGATAACGACATCGTCCATCACAGGGAGATCCCGAAGGTTCAGGCGGCGTTGGTCACAAACTGTCCATCCGACTGGTCTAGACGGCGGCGGATCTGCGTTATCACCATCGAATCGTCGGGTACACAATTTTCATAGGTAAGGAAGTCGCCGGTCTTGACCGGCTTGACCACCTTGGCGCGTTCGGCAATCCCGAGCGGCAGCGCGCCCTTGGCGCGGGCGTCCTCCCAGGTCATGGCGAAGCCGCGATAGTCGTTCTCGCCGATCATGCCGAGCGATTGGCCCGCGCCGAGATCGCTCTTGGCCACCGCCACCGCTTCGGCGACCGGATGGTCGAGGGGCTCCATGTCGGCGCGTTTGTAGACAACGGCGCGCGCCGCCGACAGTGGCACTTCAAGGCTTGTCAGGTGATAGGGACGGTAGATCGTGAAATAGGGGCCCTTGCCGACCTTGAGGTCGACCATGCGCTCCAGCACGCGCGGATGCCTCGTTTCGATGATGCAGAACACGCCGGGCGCCACGCCCTTGCCGATAGAATAGTCCACCACGCCCTTGCGGTGCAGCACGCCGCCATCCTCGCGCGGGCAAAGCACGCTGGCCAGTTCCTCCAGCGTCGCCGTCGGGCCGTGCATGCCCGGCACGTCGGGCACCAGCCCGGTGGCGTTGGCGATAGCCACCATCTCGATCGCCGTCTTGGAACCGTCGACGAACTCGACCAGCATGCGCGCATTCATGTTGCGCTCGGCCGCTTCCTTCTCGTAGTCGGCGGGCATGGCGTCGATCTTGAGCGGGTTGTTTTTGCCCTTGCCGGCGGCGATGATGTTGAAGCCGAGGCTCTTGGCGAAGCCGATGATCTCCAGCGTGCAGGCGGGTTCGTCGCCGGCCGCACCGGTGTAGACCACGCCGGCCTTGCGCGCTTCCTCCTTGAGGAAGCGGCCGATCGTAATGTCCGCCTCGACATTGAGCATAACGATGTGCTTGCCGTTCTTCATCACTTCGAGCGCAAACAGCGTGCCGATGTTGGGATTGCCTGTCGCGTCGATGATGACATCAATGCGGCCGGCCGCGGCCAGCGCATGCAGATCTTCGGTGACAGCGATCTTGCCGGCCTCGATGGCGCGGTCGATGGCAGAGGCGTTCGCAGCCTGGACGATGTCGGAGCGGTCATGGCCGGCGAGCAGTGCGGCATCGATCGCCGCTTGCGGCCGCACCTCGGAAATGGCACCGATCCGCATGCCCGGCATCAGCGCCACCTGGACGACGATGTCGGTGCCCATCTGCCCGGCGCCGGCGAGTCCGATGGTGATGGGCCCTTGGGCTTCAGCGCGCTGCAGAAGTTCCGCTGCAAATTGCGGATGGGCCATATCGCTTCCTCCAGTCATGACGCGCCGCAGCGTCAAATCATCATTTTGAACATTCCTATTTCCATTTGAAAAATATTTCAACCCGCAAATCGGAGAATGGCTGCAGGACCAAATCTCCCACGGAGGATTCGTGGGGTGACAGCTTCATGCTGCGCTTGATCTCAGCCGATCTCTAGGAAAGGCTTGCCGAGCAGGTCGGGCACGACATCGATGCCGAGGCCGGGCCCGTCGGGAATGCCCATGTGGCTGCCGGTGACCGGTGGGGCGTTGGAGGCCGTGCGCACCGTCACCCACTCATGGAAGGCGATGGCGTGCAGCCGGCGTTCTTCCGGCGTCGACAGCGACAGATGCGCCATCGCCGCCGTGTCGATCTCGGCGCCGCCCGTATCCTCGACGGTGATCATGAAACCGAGATCGACGGCGACGTCGCGGATTTGCCTTGTCGTGGTTACGCCGCCAAGCCGCGAGATCTTCAGCGTCAGCCCGTCGGCGGCGCCCAGGCGATGGATTTCCAGCATCGCCTCGAGCGAGATGACGCTCTCGTCCAGCACCATCGGCTTGTCGAGCATGCGGCGCACCGACATGTTCTCCTCGATCGTCGTGCAGGGCTGCTCGAACGTGTAGTCGATGCCGCGCGTTGCATCGGCGAACTGCCGCGCCTGGTAGGGTGTCCAGCCGGCATTGGCGTCGCAGAAAATCACCGTGCCTTTCGGCACGGCCGAAGCGACTGCGCTCACCCGCTCGATGTCTTCATGCACATTGCCGCCGACCTTGACCTGCAGCCGGCGGCAGCCCTGGGCGATGATCCTTTTGGCCAGTGCCGCCATCTGGTCGAGCGTGCCGTGGGTGACGACGCGGTAGGTCTCCGCCATGTCGCTCTCGCGGCCGCCAAGCATGGTCACCAGCGGCACGTCGGCGGCCCGGGCCGCCAGATCCCAGCAGGCCATGTCGAGCGCCGACTTGATGTAGGGATGGCCCTTGAACACCGTATCCATCAATCGGCCGATGCCGGCGAGGCCACGCGGGTCCTGGCCGATCAGGTGCGGCGCGATCTCGACCACGCCCGCGCGCGTTCCCGCCGGAAAGGCGGCCGAATAGAAATTGCCGAGCGGCGCCATCTCGCCCCAGCCGGTTACGCCGCTGTCGGAGGTGATGGCGACGATCACCGCATCGAAGCAGTCTGCAACCCGCCCCTTGGACATGCGGTAGGGCCCGTCCACGAAGGGCTGCACGACGCGATAGGCCTTGATGGTTTTGATCTGCACTTGTCTGTCCGTTGTCTCTAGGCGTTGAGGAGGGTCAGCCCTTCGATGTTCCGCTGATCGAGGCCACGCGCATAGGCAAGCAGTTCTTCGAAATCGAGGTCGATATGCTCGCGCGCATGGCGCTGGGCAGCGCGCATGTCGGCGCCCTTCAAGAGCCGCACATAGGTTTCGTGGAGATCTTCGGCCGGCACCGGCTCGTTGCGGGCCCGCTGGTGCAGGGCAAAGTACATCTGCAGCCGGCTGGTCAGCCGCTGCCAGGTTTCCAGCAGCACCGAATTGTCGGCCCATTCATAGATCAGCCCGTGCAATTGCAGTGCGGTCTCGATCTGGCGGGTGGTGTCGCGCGCGCGCGTTGCCTGCTTCACCGCTTCGTGGCGGCGGTCGAGTTCATCGAAGAAGCGCTGGTCGCGCAGCTTCCATGTCCGCTCGATGGCGAATTCATCGAGCACCTTGTTCAGCGAGTAGGCGTCGTCAATGTCCTTGGCGGTGACATCGATGACGAAGGTGCCGGCATAGGGGATGCTGGTCAGGATGCCTTCCTGCACCAGCTCGCGCATAGCTTCGCGCAAAGGCGCGCGGCTGACCCGCATCTGCTCAGCGATCCTCAGCTCGCTCAGCTTTTGGCCGGGTTCCAGCTGGCCGATCAGGATCGCCCGCCGCAACAGCGCAACGATCTCGGCTCGGCGTGTCGTATCCGCGATCGGATTGAAGTCCAGCTTGGCCATTCCGTCACTCCAGTGAGAGCCGGAAACAGACAAGCAGATTGTCGACAATCCTACAATATGTCTGTTCCGGATTCTTGTGCCTTGCGGTTACTCCAAAAACGGCGTGCGGCGCTCCATAAAAAACGGCGCCCTCGGCGTGGAAGCCGAAGGCGCCGCAGGACCGGGGCTGATGGGGGTTATCAGCTGGCCGGTTTCTCCTGGGGCAATGGCGAGATCGGCATTCCTGGTCCGATCTTCTGCAGATTGCCGGTTATCACCTGGTCGCCTTCGGCAACGCCGCTGAGCACCGCCACAAGGTCGCCGCTGGTCGCGCCGAGCGAGACGATGCGCTGGTCGACCGTGTTGCCCTTGCCGACGACATAGACATATTTGCCGAGCTGGCTCGAACCCAGCGCCACCTGCGGCACCATCAGCGCGTCGGGCAGCTGCTTGATGTGCAGCCGCACCCGGACATACTGGCCCGGCAGCAGCGAGAACTTCGCATTGCCGATGGTGGCGCGCGCCGTAATCGTGCCGGTCGAGTGGTCGACCGTGTTGTCGATGAAGGTGAGTTCGCCCTTCTGGCTGGCTTCGGTCTCGCCGGGCAGCAGCACCTCGACCTCGATCGGGCCGGCGGCCCGGGCCTGTTCGATTTCGGCCAGATCCGTCTCGCTCGGATTGAAGGTGACGTAGATCGGGTCGAGCTGCACCAGCGTGTTCAGCACCGTGCCGGCGACGCTGACCAGCGTGCCGACCGAAGCCTGGTTGCGGCCGACGCGGCCGGCAAACGGAGCGTGGATTTCGGCGTAGCTCAAATTAAGCTCGGCCGTCCGCACCGCCGCCTGGTTGACGGCAAGCGACGCTTCGGCCTGACGCAAGGTGCTCGTGCGCTGGTCGAACCCATCCTTGGCCAGATAACCGCTCTTGGCGAGTTCGGAGCCGCGGCCGAGATTGGAGCGCGCATAGTCGAGGCTCGCCTGGTCGCGCTGCACTTCGGCCTTGGCCTGGTCGAGAGCCGCCTTGAAGTCGTCAGGCGAGATCTTGTAGAGCAGATCACCCTGGCGCACATCCGCGCCGTCCTCAGCCGTCTGCTCCTGCAGATAACCGGGCACGCGGGCCTGCAAGGTGACGCTGCGGATCGCCTCGATGCGGGCGGCGTAGTCGAGATAGATCGGGATCGTCTTCTTGACCACGCTCGTCACCGGCACCGGCATGACGAATGCCGCAGGTGCTGCCGTCGCTGCCGCCGTGCCGGCATTGAGGCTGAGATTGCCCATGTCGAGGAAGTGGACGCTTGCCACCGAGATCGCTCCCAGGGCGACGGCCGTTCCCAAAGCTATTTTCCATTTACGCATTTTGGTCTCCAATTCTATTCGGCTGCTTCGGCCAGGCGCATCGGCGCTGGTTCGGCAGTCGGTTCATTATTGTCCTGGTCATGAGCAGCGTTGCGTTCGCTGCGCACGCGGCGTTCGCGCAGCTGTTCGATGACCGCGTAGAAGACCGGCACGAAGACCAGCGACAGGATGGTCGCCGCGACCATGCCGCCAAACACGGTGGTGCCGATCGACTGCCGGCTTGCCGCACCCGCACCCGTCGCAAACATCAGCGGCAGCACGCCGAGGATGAAGGCGAAGGCCGTCATCAGGATCGGCCGCAGCCTCAGCCGCGCGGCTTCCATCGCCGCGTCGACAATGCTCAGTCCCTCCTCGCGCCGCCGCCTTGCAAACTCGACGATCAGGATCGCGTTCTTGGCGGCGAGGCCGATCAGCATGACGAAGCCGATCTGTGAGTAGACGTCGATCTGCATGCCGCGCAAGAACAGGGCTGCGAAGGCGCCGAACAGGGCCAGTGGCACCGCCAGCAGCACCATGAACGGCATCGCCCAGCTCTCATACTGCATCGCCAGGATCAGGAAGACGAAGACGATGGCGAGGCCGAAGACGACCGACGCGATCGATCCTGCCTTGAGCTCCTGGAAGGTGATGCCGGTCCATTCGAATCCGAAATCCCTCGGCAAAGCGGTGGCAGCGGCCCGTTCCATCGCGGCAACCGCCTGGCCCGACGAGAAGCCGGGGGCAGCGCCGCCATTGATCGTGGCCGAGGCGTTGTTGTTGTAGTGCGGCACGGTTTCCGGGCCGACGAACGGCACCAGTTTGCCCAGTGTGCTCAGCGGCACCATGCCGCCGGAGGCGTTGCGCACATAGAGTCGCGAAAGGTCGCCTGCGTCGGCACGTGCATCCTTGTCGGCCTGGATGGTCACCCGGAAGGTGCGGCCGAACAGATTGAAGTCGTTGACGTAGAGCGAGCCGAGATAGATCTGCAGCGTGTTGAAGACGTCGGGCAGGTTGAGGCCGAGCAGTTTGGCCTTGCTGCGGTCGAGGTCGTAGTTGAACTGCGGCGTCGAGGTCGAGAACGGCGAGAACAGCTGCTGCGGATTGATTTCCGGCTGCTTGCGCGCCTCGGTGATCACGGCTTGCGTCGCGTCGTTGAGAGCTGAACTGCCGCGCCCGGTGAGATCCTCGACGACGAATTCGAAGCCGCCCGTGGTGCCGATACCCGGGATCGAAGGCGGATCGAAGGACAGCGCGAAGGCTTCCGGAATCTGCATCAGCTTGCCGCGCACGTCGGCTACGAGCTTGGACGCGCTCTGGTCCGGGCCGCGCTCTTCCCATGGCTTCAGGATGGCGAACTCGACCGCCGAGTTCGATTGCGCCGCACTGGTAAGGAAGTTCAGGCCGCTGATCGAACCGACAATTTCTACGCCGGGTGTTGCCTGCAATATGTCGCGCGCTTTCTGCGCCACCGCATCAGTGCGTTCCAGCGAGGCGCCGTCGGGCAACTGGATGACGACGAAGAAGTAACCCTGGTCCTCGACCGGAAGGAAGGTCGAGGGCAACTTCTGCCAGACGAAGTATGTGGCGACCAGGCCGGCCGCGAACAGACCGAGCATGATCCAGCGCAGCCGGATGAGGATTCGTACGCCATGGGCATAGGCATGCGACAGCCTGTCGAAACCCGTGTTGAACCAGCGGAACGGGGCGAACTGCGTCTCCCCGCGATGGCGCAGGAAGGCGGCGCTCAGCGCGGGGCTGAGCGTCAGCGAGTTGAAGGCGGATATGCCGACCGAAATCGCCACCGTCAGCGCGAACTGATTGTAGAGCTTGCCGGAGACGCCGGGAATGAAGGCGACGGGCACGAAGACGGCCATCAGCACTGCGGTGGTGGCGATGATCGGTCCGGTGACCTCGGCCATCGCGGCCTTGGTCGCCGCCAGCGGTTTGAGGCCCGCCTCCAATTGTCGCTCGACATTTTCGACCACCACGATGGCGTCGTCGACGACGAGGCCGATGGCCAGCACCATGCCGAGCAGGGAGAGCATGTTGAGCGAGAAGCCCATCATTTCCATGACGACCATCGTCGCCACCAGCGACACCGGAATGGCGATGGTCGGGATGATCGTCGTGCGCCAGCTCTGCAGGAAGATGAACACCACGGCCACGACCAGCACCAGCGCTTCGCCAAGCGTGATCAGCACGTCATGCATCGATGCCGACACGAAGCGCGTGGTGTCGTAGTGCATGGCGTAGGAGACGCCCTTGGGGAAACGGGCCGACAGTTCCTGCATCTTGTCCTTGACGTGCTGCTGCAGATCGAGCGCGTTGGAACCGGGCATCTGGTAGACGGCCAGCACCACCGTCGGGTCCTTGCCAAAGAAGGCCGACGACGAATATTGCAGCGCGCCGAGCTCGATGCGGGCGACGTCGCGCAGCCGCACCAGCGAGCCGGTGCCGGTGTTGGCGCGCACGACGATGTCGCCGAACTCCTTGGGGTCGCTCAGGCGGCCGACGGCGTTGACCTGCATCTCGAAGGCGGTGCCGGCGGGCGCCGGCGACTGGCCGATCTTGCCGGCCGCCACCTGGACGTTCTGTTCCGAGATGGCATTCTGGACGTCGACCGCGGTGATGCCAAGATTGGCGAGCTTGTCCGGGTCGAGCCAGACGCGCATCGAGTAGCGGCGCTCGCCGAATATCTGGACGTCGCCGACGCCAGGCAGCCGCTTCAGCGGATCGACGACCTGCAGATAGGCGAGGTTGCTCAGCGCCACCGGATCGACCGAACTGTCGGGCGAGGTCAGGTTGACGATGAGGACGAAATTCGGGTTCTGCTTCTTGATCGTCACGCCGCCCTGGTTGACGATCGCCGGCAGCGAGGAGGCCGCTTGCGAGACGCGGTTCTGAACGTCGACGGCAGCGGTGCTCAAGGAATAGCCGACATCGAAGGTGATGGTGATGGTCGAGGAGCCGTCATTGGAGCTCGACGACGACATGTAAGTCATGCCTTCGACGCCGTTGATCTGCTGTTCCAGCGGCGTCGTCACCGTATCGGCGACCACTTGCGCGCTGGCGCCCGGATAATGCGCGCTGACCACGACCTGCGGCGGCGTGATGTCGGGAAACTGCGAAACCGGCAAAAGGAAATAACAAATCGTCCCGGCGAGCACCATGATGATGGCGATGGCCGAGGCGAAGATCGGACGATGGATGAAATAATTTACCACGACACGCAAACCTCTTTAGAAGAACCGGCCTCTTTAAAAGAATGGGCAGACCGGGACAGCCGCCTGCTGCGCACCGAACCCGGGTCCTGCAAAAAATACGAAGACGGCGCCGCGCCGCTGAGGCCCTGCTCATCGGCAACGGTCCTCAGCATCGCTTCGAAGGCGCGCGGGTTGACGCGGTCCGCTTTCATCACCAGCCGGATCATCGGATCCCGGATGGCTTCATCGATGGTCAAATCCTTGCGCTGCGACATTGGAGCGTCTCCATTCCAGCGGCCCGCATCGGATGATCGCGAACCGGTTTTCATCTCTTCACCGGCCGGAGCCGCATGACCTGCAATTTTCACCCTTTGTGATCTGGCAGGACCAGTTCACGGCCTTGTTATTGACGGAAGGCTACATAGGTGTTACCAGTAAGTAACATTCGGATAGTTACAGACCGGTAACACCCTAGTCAAGAGGTGAACCGAATTTTTAGGGAGACAAGGAGACTGCGATGGCAGACGGCATTACGGATCGCGTGCGTCCCCGGGATCGAATCCTGGAGACGGCGCAGGACATGTTTCACAAGCATGGCATCAAGGGCGTCGGTGTCGACGCCATCACGGAAGCCGCCGGCACCAACAAGATGACGCTCTACCGTCATTTTGAGTCGAAGGACGAACTGATCGTCCAATGCCTGCGCGCGTCGGCGGCTAAAGGCGCCGCGATGTGGGACCAATTCGAGGCTGAGCATCCCGGCGACAAGCTCGCCCAGTTGCATGCCTGGATTCGCATGGCCGCTGCTTGCCTGGCGGCTGACGGTCGCGGCTGCGACATGGCCAATGCCGCCGCCGAATTGACCGAGCCGGACCATCCCGCCAGGAGCGTGATCAAGGAGCTCAAGAGCGCTCAGCGCGATCGCCTCGTTGCGCTGTGCCGGGATGCGGGCATCGGTCAGGCCGAGCTTCTGGCCGATACGCTGTCGCTGCTGTTCGAAGGGGCGCGCGTCAGCGTGCAGACCATGGGCTGCCAGGGCCCCAGCACGCAGTTCGTGCGCATGGCTGAAGGCCTGATCAGCTCTTTCAGGGCGCGCTGAATTCCAGCTCACCGAGTTTGCAAGGCCCCCTCATCCGGCCGCTTCGCGGCTAGCTCCTCCCCGAGGGGAGAAGAGGCTGGCGCCGGCGCTGATGATCTCCTTTCGCTTTGGCGAGAGGTCGGATTGCAGCGAATTGCTCTTTGCAACTCGGTCTCGGCAATCCGGGTGAGGGGCTTTGGATATGCCAAGTTTCATTTGGGAATGAAAAAAGCCCGCTGCCGGGAGGAGGTGGCAGCGGGCTCGATTTCGAACGAGATGCGGGAGGAGGTGCACCGCGCTCAGCGTCGGCATCGCATCTGGGAGGAGTAGATGGCCGACACCCAGATGAGTAAGGGTTGCCCAATGATTCGGCAACAATGAAAGTTGCATGGCTGCTGTGCAGATTTGCGGCATCTACCCCGACTTGTCGTACAAATCGGAGAAACCGCCACGGCGCGACGTCACTGCACCGGCACGTTTTCCTTGAAGATCAGCCGTGGCTCGATGAACTTCTTCGTCAGGTATGGCGCGGCGGATGCGATCGAGCCAAGCAGGCGGATCACAGATTGCTCCGCGATCAGCCGCGCATTCTGGTCGATGACGACATCGGCGAGGTCGTCGACGAGATAGCCGCGCGTTTCCTTGGTCAGGTCGTGGCAGATGAAGACCGGCTTCTTCTTTGGCTTGGCCTCGAGCAGCGCTCTCGCCACACCTGAGCGCCCGGCGCCGACGCAATAGATGCCGAGCAGTTCCGGCTCGTTGTGCAGCGCCTGCATCGTTGCTGTGTAGCTGCCTTCGGGTTCGTCATTGATCTCGACCGCACTCGAGACGGTGAGATTGGGGAATTCCTCTGTCAGTACCGACCGAAAACCCATTTCGCGCTCCTCGTGCCCGCGATAGGAACGCGAGCCGACGACCATCGCCAGATGACCCTGGCGGCCGTTGAGGAAGCGCCCCATCAACAGCGCCGCCGTGCGTCCGGCAACCCGGTTGTCGATGCCGACATAGGCCGAACGCGGGGCGGCTGGAACGTCGGAGACCAGCGTGACAAGGCGGATGCCGGCCTCGACCACGTCACGCAATATGTTGCGGGTTCGCGGATGATCGACGGCAATGACGCCGACGCCATTGGCCTTCAGCGACAGATTTTCAACCGCCGCCTGCAGCGCTGCCGGTGAGATGCCGCCGAGATTGTGGATCCGGCACGAGGCGACCAGCGGCAGGCGCCCCGCATAGTCCTCGATGTGCCCGGCGAGGTCGATCATGAAACCATTGGCGCCGATCGGCAGGAAGAATTCAAGATGCGCCGGCCGCGACGGCAGCGTCACCTGATCGACCACCGGCAAATAGCCGAGCTGCTTGGCCGCCTCCATCACCCGTTGGCGGTTGGCGGCGCTCGCGCCGGCCCGGTTGTTCAGAACCCGGTCGACGGTCGCGGCCGACAGGCCGCAGCTCCTGGCTATGTCGGCAACGGTGGCTTTCATGGCTGTAGTCATAGAGCATGATCCCGAAAAGTGGGAACCGGTTTTCTCGGACAAACGGGAACCGTTTTGTCAAAACGTCATGCTCTACAACGAGTTAGAGCGGATGCGTTTCCGTGCCAGACGGCGCGAAGACGGTTCAGCCGTGCGATGGCCCGCCTTCGATGATGGCGTCGCGGATCTCCTTGTCCGACATCCCGGTGATGATGCGTTCGACCTCGGCCACGCTGGTCTTCTTCGGGTCGATGTCGTCGGCCACCACCTTGCCCCGGCGCATGACGACGATGCGGTCAACCACCTGGAAGACATGGTGGATGTTGTGGGCGATGAAGATGCAGGAATGCCCGGAATCGCGCGCGTTGCGCACGAAGCTCAGCACGCCTTGCGTCTCGGCGACGCCGAGATTGTTGGTCGGCTCGTCGAGGATGATCAGGTCGCTGTCGAAGTGCATGGCGCGCGCGATGGCGACGGCCTGCCGCTCGCCGCCCGACAGGGAGCCGATCGGCGTCGTCGGCGGGATGTTCTTGGAGATGCCGACCTGTTTCAACAGGTCGCGGGCGACATTGTTCATCGCCTCCTGGTCCATGCGGTTCAAAAAGCGCGGCGGTTTGATCGGCTCGCGGCCAAGGAACAGGTTGCGCGCGATCGACAGCTGCGTCACCAGTGCCGAATCCTGGTAGATCGTCTCGATGCCGTGCGCGATGGCGTCGCTGGTGCTGCGCAGATTGACCTTCTTGCCGCGGATGAAAATGTCGCCGCTGGTCAGCGGCACCGCCCCCGACAACACCTTGATCAGCGTCGATTTGCCGGCGCCATTGTCGCCGAGCAGGCCGACGATCTCCCTTTCGTTGACATGAAAATTGGCGTCTTCGAGCGCCTGCACGCGCCCGTAGGACTTTTTGATGTTGGACATGCGGATGAGCGGTTCAGCCATGGTTCTAGGTCCCTGCCTGATGCCGGCGTTCCAGCCATGAGTGCAGCGCCATCATGCCGAGGATGATGGCGCCGATGAAGATGTTGTAGGCCAGCCCGGGCACGCCGATCAGCACGATGCCGTTGCGCATGACGCGCAGGATGAGGATGCCGAGCACCGTGCCGATGATGGTGCCGCGCCCACCGGTCAGCGCCGTGCCGCCGATCACCACCATGGCGATGACTTCGAGCTCGTAGCCGGTGCCGCTGTTGGGGTTGGCGGCCGACGTGCGCAGCGACGAGATGACGCCGGCAAGCGAAGCCATCACCGACGACAGCACGAACAGGCCGATCTTGACGCCGCTGACGTTGACGCCGCGCGCCCTTGCGGCGCCTGGATTGCCGCCGGCTGCCTGGATCCAGTTGCCGGTCCGGCTTTGCGTCAGCACGTAGCCCAGTGCGATGGCCGCCGCGATGAACCAGAAGAGCGACATGTAGATGCGGAACGGGCCGATGAAGAAATCACCGACCAGCGCTTCGGCCAGCCAGCTGCCCTCGGCGCTCCACGTCCGCTGCGGAAAGCCGTCGGTGACGAACAGCGCGGTGCCGCGCACCACCAGCAGCATGCCGAGCGTCACCAGGAAGGATGGGATTTTCAGCTGCGTGACGAACCAGCCATTGACCAGGCCGATGAAGGCCGCGATCAGCAGCGCGGCGAGGAAGCCGACCTCCAGCGAGGTCAGGCCGCTGTTGAACAGCGTCCACATCAGCACCGGCGAAAAGCCGAACAGCGAGCCGACCGACAGATCGAATTCACCCGACGTCATCAACAGCGTCATCGCCAGCGCGATCAGCCCGAGCTCGACGGTGAAGGCCAGCGTGTTGGAGATGTTCTGCGGCGACAGGAAATCGTGGTTGATGCTCCAGAACACCGCGATTTCGACGATGAGCAGAACGAAGGGCCCGAATTCCGGCCTCGCGATCAGGCGTTGGATGAGCGAACGGTTTTCCACTGATAACCTGCGACAGGAAGGGGAAGGCTGAGCCCAGCGCGCAACGCGAAGGGCTCGGCGAAAAGACAGTCGCGACCGCGGCTGCGGCCGCGACTGTTGAAGGTCTGGGTTATTTGCCCGACAGGATGTCGTCGTAGACCTGCGCGGTGTCCTTTTCATAGAGCGCGCCGGTGATGACGTTGAAGCCCGGAGGAATGCCTGACGCCGCCATGTTGGCCAGCGACAGCGCGACGTAGCTGGTCGCCTGCGGGTCCTGCCACTGGCCGGCATTGACGTAGCCGGTCAGCACTTCCTGGGTGGTGTCGAGCGAGTTGCCCCAGCCGACGACCGGGATTTCGCCCGGCTTGATGCCGGCCTGGTCGAACACCCGCTTGATCGAGCCGGTGACCAGATCGCCGAGGCCGATGATTGCCTTGACCTTGGCCTTGTTGGCGGTGAGATAGTCGACCATGCGGTTGATGGCTTCGGCCTGGTCGAGGGTCGCTTCGGTGATCTCATAGGTGATCCCCAGCGGTTCGAAGACGCTCTTGATGCCTTCCTCTTCCTGGACGCCGTAGGTGGCGCCGGGGATTTCGACCGGCATCCAGACGAAGTCGCCCTTCTTCACCAGGCCCTTGTCGACCAGATATTGCGCCCAGTGCTTGCCGAAGGTGACGTTGTCGCCGCCGACATAGGCGTCGAAGCTTGCCTTGGGATCGGGCGTGTTGAAGTTGATGATCGGGATCTTGGCCGTGTTGGCTTCCTTGGCGATTTCGATCAGGCTGCCCGGATCGGGGCTGGTGGTGACGATGCCGTCGGCCTTTGCCGAGATCGCGGCGCGCACGGCCTCCTGCTGCGAGGCAACGTCGCCATTGTGGAACGAGGTGTTGACGGTGTTGCCGGTGTCCTTCGCCCATTGCTTGGCGCCGGCCAGGAAGTAGGTCCAGACCGGGTCGGCCGGGCCGCCATGCGAAATCCAGTAGAACGTCTTGGCCTGTGCCGCCGCCGGAACGGCCAGCGCCACAATCAAGCCAAGCACGAGTAATCGTAGCCTCGTCAGCATTTGCTTTCCTCCCATGTTGAAAAACGACCTCCACGTCCGGCGATGATCCGGGCCATGCCCTTGATCCTCTCCTCCTGCCAGCGCCGACCCGGATGCGCAGAGCATCTTCTTTTGCGGCCGATGGCAAGCCTCCATCCGCCCAATGGATGGTGGCGCGATGCAACGCGCCATCATCGATCCCATCAGATCGCATCAGTTAGAGGGCGATTCCAGGAAAAGTGTGAAACGGTTTTCCGTCCGGAATTGCGTCAACCAAGAGATAGAGATATTTCCCGGCAAGCAGGCGGGGCTTAAACTCAGGCGCGCGGATTTTCCTGAAAGCGCTCGGCCTGGCGGTTGCGCAGCACCTTGGCCAGCCGGTCGAGCGCGAGCGCCAGCACCATCACCGCGCCGATCACGAAGGGGCTCCATGCGGCGTCGATGCCGAACAGGGTCACGCCGCTCAAGATGACCTGGACGATCAGCATGCCGATCACCGCACCGAAGACGGTGCCGCGCCCGCCGGAAAGCGAGGTGCCGCCGATGATCGCCGCGGCAATCGCCATCAGCACGAAACCGCCGCCTTGGTCGACGTCGGTAACGGGAGAGCCAAGCCACAGCGCGCCCGCCAGCCCCGAGACGATGCCCATCAGCACCAGCGTCTGCAGCCGCACAGCACCTGTCGGGATGCCGGCATAGAGCGCCGCCTGCGGATTGCTGCCGACGGCCTGGATCCGGTAGCCGAAGCGGCTGCGGTGAAGCACGAGGTGCATCACCACCGCCATTGTGACGAAGACAAAGACAGCCGTCGGCACAAGGCCGAACAGCTTGCCGTGAACGATCTCAAAGAAGTCGCCGCCTGGGCTGGCCGGAGCTGTCGCTTGCATCTTGACGGCCACCGCCGCCAAGCCCCGGAACATTGCAAAGGTGCCCAGCGTAACGACGATGGCCGGCAGTCGCAGCGCCACCACCAGCAGGCCGTTGACGAGGCCGAGCCCGGCGCCGAGCAGCACGCCGGAAAGGGCGGCAAGCCACGGGTCGATGCCGGCGGCCAGAAGGAATGCGGTGAGAAGGGCCGCGAGATGGAATATCCAGCCGACGGAAAGGTCGATCTCGCGGAGTGCGAGCACGAACACCATGCCGATCGCCAGCATGCCGGGATACGCAGCGGTTTCCAGCAACGACAGCACATTGGCCTCGTCGAGGAAATCCGGCCGGGCAAAGCCTGTAATCGCCACAAGGACAACGAGCCCGATGAGCGGCCTGAGTTCGACGGGCAGGTGAAGGCTGCGCTTCGGGTGGGCAGCCGAACCGGCAAGCTGTAGCATGGGATCCAATCGTGTCATGCCATGGCTCCCACGAGTTTCTTTTTCGGCCGCTCCGCCTCCGGCATCTCGCCGGTGGTGGTCAGTTGCAGCACTGTCCTTCGCTTCATCTCGGCGCCGGACAGCTCGCCGGCGACCCGGCCGCGGTGGAAGACAAGGACGCGGTTGCTGAGGTTGGTCAGTTCGGACGGCTCGACCGAACGCAGCAAAACGATACAGCCATTGGCCGCCATCTGCCGGATCAGCGCATAGATCTTGCGCTTGGCAGCCGCCTCGATACCGCCAGCCGGATTGTCTAGGAGCAGCACTTGCGGCGCCGTCTCCAGCCATTTGGCGATTACGATCTTCTGCTGATCGCCGGCCAGCAGCGAATTCACCGGCGCGTCCGGCAGGCCCTTGATGCGCAGCGCATCGATCTGCCTTGCGGCGGCGGCGATCGCGGCCTTGGGCGAGTAGCGGCGAGACCCCCAGTTGCGGGCGCCGGTAGCGATGTTGCCTATGTTGAAGGCCAGCGACCGGTCGGGCATCAGGCCGTTGCACAGGCGGTTGGCCGGCACCAGGCCGATGCCGCGCCGCGCCGCTTCGGTCGGATTTCCAGGCAAGCCGTAGCCGTCGGGGAGCCGCACCCTGCCGCCTTGCGCCTCGCGCAGGCCAAACAGCATCTCGAACAGGTCTTCAACGCCCGACCCCTCAAGCCCGGCCAAGCCGAGGATCTCGCCGGAGCGGGCGGTGAAGCTGACGCCGGAAATCCGGCCGCCGCTCAGACCCTCCACCGTGATCCGCGGCCTTATCGTGCTGGCATTGGCCGGCAGTGCAGGCGGGAACAGGCTGCCGCGCTGCTGGCCGATCATGGCGTCGATCACATCGGCTTCGCTCAACGCCGAGCGCTCACTTGTCAGCACGTCACGGCCGTTGCGCATCACGGTGACCTGGTCTGCGATCGCAAACACGTCCTCCAGCCGGTGCGAGACATAGAGGACGCTCGTGCCCTTGGCCTTGAGGTCACTTAGTACGGTGAACAGGTGCTCGGTCTGGCGCCGGTCGAGCGCAGAATTCGGTTCATCGAGGATCAGCAGCCTCGGGCCTTCCAGAATTGCGCGGCCGAGTTCGACATATTGCCGTTCGCCCATGCCGAGTTGTCCCACAGGAGCGTGGACATCGACGTCGAGCTTGAGTTGCCGAAGCAAGGTGCGGCTGCGTGCCTCCATCTCGCGCCTGGAGACGAAGCCATTGCGCAACGGCTCGCGATTGACGAACAGATTGGCCAGCACCGAGCGGTCGGCAAACAGGCCGAGCCCCTGGTGGACGACGCCGAAGCTGTGCTTGCGTGCAGCGATCGGGCTGTCGACGGTGACGATCTGGTCGCCGACGCGGATGGTGCCGCTGTTGGGCCGGAGCACGCCGGCAAGCACCTTCACCAGCGTCGACTTTCCGGCGCCGCTTTCACCGACGACAGCGTGGATGGTCCCCTGTCCGACAGACAGGTTCATATCCCTGAGCGCGACAACGCCGCCATAACGCATGGCGAGATTGCGCACCGATATCATCGGCAAACCGAGCATGCGATTCGGCCCCCACAGACCGCGCCCCGATCCTGGAGCGAATTTCCGATACAGTCACCCGGATTCCGCTAACAAACGGCTTACAGGGACCGGATACGAACGTTTATCGGCTATCCGTTCGTCCCGCTGCTCCGAAATCAGATCAGGTCGGCCTTGGCGAGGTCCCGCATGAGATGGCTGGCGCCGTAGGTCCAGTGCGGGCAATCGGGCGACAGAAGCACGCGGTTCACCAGCGCGCCGAATTTCTCCGACGAGATGGTGACGATGTCGCCGATCTTGTGGGTGAATCCCTTGCCCTTCTCGCCGCGATCCTTCGACGGCACGAACATGGTGCCGAGATAAAGCGCCAAGCCGTCGGGATACTGGTGGTGCGGCCCCATGGCGGCCGCGACCAGCTCTTCGGGCGAACGGCTGATCTCGGCCATCGAGCTCGCGCCCTCCAGCGAAAACCCGTCCTCGCCCTCGACCTTCAGCCGCACCGTGGCGCGCTTGACATCGTCGATGGAAAAGCTTGCGTCGAACAACCGGATGAAGGGCCCAAGCGAGGCCGAGGCATTGTTGTCCTTGGCCTTGCCGAGCAGCAGCGCCGAGCGTCCCTCGACGTCGCTCAGATTGACGTCGTTGCCGATGGTCGCGCCGACGATCTTGCCGGTGCTGGCGGCGATCATGGCGATCTCCGGCTCGGGGTTGTTCCAGGTGGAGACAGGATGCAGCCCGACATCGGCGCCGAAGCCGACGGACGCCATCGGCTGGCATTTGGTAAAGATCTCGGCGTCGGGGCCGATGCCGACTTCCAGATATTGCGACCAGGCGCCGCGCTGGATGAGCTTGGCCTTGATCTCCATCGCTTCGGGTGAGCCGGGCTTCAGCTTCGACAGATCGTGGCCGATCAGCCCGGCAATGTCGGCGCGGATGGCGTCGGCCTTTTCCGCCGAGCCGCGCGCCTGCTCCTCGATGACGCGTTCGAGCAGGCTGACCACGAAGGTCACGCCCGACGCCTTCACCGCCTGCAGGTCGACAGGCGAGAGCAGATAGGGTTTTGCCGGATCGCGGGTGGCCTGAAAACTGTTGGCGGCGATCGCGTCGAGCGAGCCGATCGGTTCGCCCTTGGCAGAGCGCACGTGTCCGGCCGGATCGGCCATCTCGCAGATGTCGCGCACTGTGGGTGCGGTGGTCGAGGTGACGTCGAAAACGATCCCGTCGCGCACGGTGACCACCAGAGGATGCGAGGCATCGCTTGCCCTGGCTCGGCCGATGAAGAGCCCGTCGGCGGGAAGCTGCGTTGGGTTCGTCATGGCTTACGGTCCTTTGATGATCGAGATGGCAGCTGGGCCGCTGCACTTTCACCGGATTCACGCCAAAGGTCTATCCCGTGGCGCAGGCAATTGTCGGTTCTGACATGAGGCCCGCTCTTTCAAAAAAATGAAACTGGCACTAGAATTTTCATTTTCCGCATACTCCAGGTGAAGCCTTGCCCGCACCGTTTTCCGTTCCGATCTGGCAGAAGCCGCAGACCGCATCCGCCTTCCAGTTGCTCGTCACTGCGCCGGTCGACGTTGCCATCGTCGGCGGCGGCTTCATGGGCCTGTCGACCGCCTTGCACGCAGCCCGGCTCGGTCTCGGTGTACAGGTGCTGGAGGCTGGCGAGATCGGCCAGGGCGCCTCGGGCCTCAATGGCGGCCAGGTCATTCCCGGCCTGAAATATGATCCCGAATGGCTGCTCGAGCATTTCGGCCCCGAGCGTGGCCAAGCGCTGGTCGATTTCGCCGCCTCGACGGCGGATACGGTGTTCGATCTCATCCAAGACGAAAAGCTGGCGGTGCCGTTCACCCGCAATGGCTGGATCCAGGCCGCGCATACCGAAACCGCATTGAAAGCGGCGGCGAACAGGGATCGTCAATGGCGGGCGCGTGGCGCCGATGTCCGGCTTCTGAATGAAAGCGAGATCGCCGCTATGACCGGCGCGCAAGGCTATCTCGGCGGCTGGCTCGACCGCCGCGCCGGCATCATCGATCCGCTCGCCTATACAGTGGAACTGGCGCGCATCGCCGCCGCCGCCGGCGCCAGCATTGCCGAGCGGCAGAAGGTGGTGAAACTCCGCAAGGAGGCCGGCCTTTGGCGTGTCTCAACCGAAAGCGGCGCCGAGGTGCGGGCGAAAGCGGTTGTCCTGGCGACGAACGCCTATACCGATGGACTGCTTCCGGGCCTCGCGGAAACGATCGTGCCGCTGCATTCCTTCCAGGTCGCGACCGCGCCGCTGTCATCCAACCTTGCGGCGACGATCCTGCCGGAAGGGCAGGCGGTGTCCGACTCCAGGCGCATTCTCGTCTACTACCGCAAAACAACCGACGGCCATCTGGTGCTTGGCGGCCGCGGCCGCATGGCGCGGCCGAGGAGCGAGGCCGACTGGGCGCATCTGCAGCACGCGCTGGTGCGGCTCTATCCGGCCTCGGCCCATATCTCGATCGAGAAACGCTGGTTCGGTCGTGTGGCGATGACGCCGGATCACCTGCCGCACATCCATGAGCCGGAAAAGGGCCTGCTCGCCGTGGTTGGTTGCCAGGGCAGGGGCGTCGGCCTGATGACCGCGCTGGGAAAACGCATGGCGGGCTACCTCGCGGGCGGCGATGTCAATCAATTGCCGTTCCCGCTGTCGCCGGTCCGGCCGATTCCGTTCCACGCCTTCCGCCAGGTCGGCGTCGCCGCGACCATCGCCTGGTACCGGATGCTCGACGCCTTCGAGCGCTGATTGGGCGCCGGTCGCCTAGGCCTCGTGGATTCAGCTTGACAGTTTCACAAATATGAAAAAAGCTAAGCCGATTTCATATTTCCGTTGAGCAGTCCGATGTCGAGCATCGTTGCACCAGAAGCGCCGGCAGGGTCGTCCCGAGGCTTCCGCTTCGCCATGTTGCTGCCGGGCGGGCTCGTCACCTTGTTCCTGATCCTGTTTGCCCTTGGCCTTGTGCTCTTCCTCTCACTTCGCGGCAATGACGGTTCGCTGCTCGGCGCCGGCTTCACGGCAGGCAACTTCATCACCGTGGTCTCCGATCCGCTCTACTGGACGGTGACGCTGCGCTCGCTGGTGATCGCCGGCCTGGTGACGCTGGCGACCGTCGTCACCGCCTATCCCGTCGCCTACTATCTCGCCTTCCATGCCGGCCGCCGCCGCAGCCTGCTTTTGTTTCTGGTGACCCTGCCGTTTTGGACCAGCTATCTCCTGCGCGTCTTCGCCTGGAAGATCGTGCTCGCCTACAACGGCGTCTTGAACTCGGCGCTGATCGAAAGCGGCATCTGGTCGGAGCCGACGCTGGCCTTCCTCAACACGCCGGCGGCGGTGGTCGTCACGCTGGCGCATGCCTATGCGCCCTTCGCCATCCTGCCGATCTATGTGGCGCTGGACACCATCCCGAAATCACTGCTCGAAGCCGCCTCCGATCTCGGCGCCAGACCGTTCACGGCGTTTCGCCGCGTCGTCTTGCCCAATTCGATGCCGGGCGTTCTGGCGGCCGCCCTCGTCGTCTTTGTGCCGACGGTCGGCGACTATGTCACCCCGGCCATGGTCGGCGGTCCCGCCAGCACCATGATCGGCACATTGATCCAGTCGCAGTTCGGCAAGGCCAATGACTGGCCGTTCGGGGCGGCACTTTCAGTCTGCGTGATGCTGGTCATCCTCTGCGTGGTGCTGGTCGCACGCGGCGCCGACCGCAGATTCGGCAGCCGCACATGAGCGCCGCGCGGAGAGATGATGGCCGCGGCTGGCTCGGCGTCTATGTGCTTGCCTATCTCGTCTTCCTCTATCTGCCGGTGCTGTTGATCCCGCTGTTTTCCTTCAACAACTCCATCCAGGCCGCGTTTCCGCTGCAGGGCTTCACGCTCGAATGGTATGCCACGCTCTATGGCAATCCGGCGCTGTCCGGCGCGCTTTTGAACAGTCTCGTCATTGGCGTCGTGGCCGCCGCCGGCGCCACGCTCTGCGGCATCACCGTCTCCTATATGGACCTCTACGGTCGTTCGCCGCTCGCCGCCACCATCAGCGCCATCTCCAGGCTGCCGATCCTGATCCCCGGCGTCATCGTCGGCATATCGTTGCTGATCCTCGTCAATCTCATCGGCCTCGGCCCGTCGCGCATCGCCATCGTTCTCGGCCACATACTGGTGGCGCTGCCGACCACCGTGGTGATCATGCGCAGCCGGTTTGCCGCAATTCCGAAAACCATTCGCGAGGCCGCACTCGATCTCGGCGCTTCCGACTGGACGACCTTCCGGCGGGTGATGTTGCCGCTCTCGCTGCCGGCCATCGTCTCGGCCTTCATGCTGGCCTTTCTGATTTCCTTCGACGAGTTCATCGTCGTCTTCTTCCTCGCCGGCACCGAGCCGACGCTGCCGCTCTACATCTGGAGCCAACTGCGTTTTCCTCGCTCGCTGCCGACCGTGATGGCGCTGGGGACAGCTATCCTTGCTGTGTCAGTCATCATCGCCGGCATCGCCGAAATCCTGCGCCATCGCGGGCTGAGCACAGCCCGTCGGACGGCGCCCACCAGTCCAGCCTGAACCATAACAAAAGAGGAGAACCGAAATGGCATTCGACCCGAAATCAATTACTGGGCTGAAATCGATCACTGGCCCGAAATCGATCACTGCAAAGACAGCCCGCACCGGGCTTGCCGCGCTTGCAATCGTCCTGTCGTCGACTGTCGCCTTCGCCGCCGACAAGCTGCAATATTTCACTTGGTCCGGCTATGAACTGCCAGACTTCAACAAGAGCTTCCTGACGGCCCATCCCGATGGCGTCGAGGCCTCGATCTTCGGCGACGACGACGATGCCTTCACCAAGGTCAAGGCCGGCTTCCGCCCCGATATCGCCCATCCCTGCTACGACAAGGTGGCGCGCTGGAACAAGGAAGGCCTGCTGCAGCCGATCGATACCAAGCGCATCAAGAACTGGGATTCGATCTTCCCGGTGTTCAAGAACCTGCCCGACATCCAGGCCGGCGACGGCAAGGTCTGGATGGTGCCGTGGGATTGGGGCAACACCTCGATCCTCTACCGCACCGATCTGGTGAAGAACCCGGAAGCGAGCTGGAACCTTCTGTGGGACAAGCAATATGCCGGCCGCATGGCGACCATCGATGCCGTGCATGACACGCCGATCGTTGCAGCACTTCTGGCCGGCGTAAACCCCTTCGATATGACGCCGGAGCAGATGGACAAGGTGGCGGAAAAATTGCGCGAGCAGCGTCCGCTGCTCTCCAACTACACCACCGACATGACCTCGGTCGAACAGGCGCTGGCCAGCGGCCAGCTGGTCGCCGCCATGACCTGGAACGCGTCGGCAACCTCGCTGAAGAAGCAGGGCGTGCCGGTCGAGTTCATGAAGCCGAAGGAGGGCATGCTGACCTGGGCCTGCGGCTTCGTCATGCTCAAGGACGCCAAAAACGTCGACCTCGCCTATGACTTCATCAACAGCCGGCTCGACGCCGACTCGGGTAAGTACCTGATCCAAGCCTACGGCTATGGCAGCTCGCTGAGCACCGCCTTCGCCGGCGTGGCGAAGGACGAACTGGACAAGCTGCAATTGCCGGCGGACCCGGAGGTGATGCTGAAGACCACCATCTTCACCGGCCCGATGAAGCAGAACGACGATGTGGCGAAGATGTTCGAGAAAGTGAAGGCGGGCGGGTGAGGGATCCATCGCCGACGGTTGCGCTGCCCCTCACCTGCCTGCCGGCATCCTCTCCCCGTATAGTGACGGGGAGAGGGGCGCTGTCACCAGCGATTTCGCAAATCGCAAACGTTGCAGAAATGGCGCCGAGTTTGCGACCAGCCGCTTTCTCCCCGTCACTATACGGGGAGAAATGTCCGGCAGGACAATGAGGGCAGCGCCGACGGCAGGTAATTGTGACTAATCTCCTGAAGCCGCGGGTCTTGCCGCCGCGCCAAAGACTGCAACAAGGACCAACTGATGGACATGCTTGAAGCGAAACCAAAGGCCGACGCCGACATTCGCGTCGGCCGGCGCGTGCGGGCGCTGCGGCTGGAGCGCAATTTGTCGTTGGCCGAGCTGGCAGCAAAAGCCGGCGTCTCCATCGGTGCGCTGAGCCAGATCGAGCGCGGCCTGTCTTCGCTGCGCGTCAAGGTGATCTGGCCGCTTGCGGCCGCGCTCGACATCGAGCCTTCGGCGCTGATCACCGACGGCAACGAAGCCGCCAACGATCTCTATTGCGTGCGCGCCGACAAAAGGCGGCAGCTCCCGGTCAAGTCGGAAGGCATCGCCAAGGCGCTGCTGTCGCCGCCGGGCGCGGCGCTGACCGGCCTCTTGGTGACCGTGGAAGCCGATGGCGGCACGGCGGAAGCCTATGCGCATATCGGTCACGAGTTCGGCTATGTCCTGTCGGGCGAGGTCGAACTGGTGGTGGACTCGACAAAATACGTGCTGAAGAGCGGCGACTCCTTTGCCTTCAAGAGCACGCTTCTGCACGCCTTCCGCAATCCCGGCACCGAGCCTTGCCAGATCCTCTGGGTCAACACCACCAAGCCGTCCGAGGTTCGCGATGGCGCCTGATGCGCTGGTACGCGTGGACACGGTCTCGAAGGTTTTCCCCGGCGGCATTGTCGGGCTCGACGCCGTCGATCTCGACATTATCAGCGGCGAGTTCATCACCCTGCTCGGGCCCTCGGGCTGCGGCAAGACCACCAGCCTGCGCGTCATTGCCGGTTTCGAGAGCCCGTCGAGCGGCAAGGTGCTGCTTGACGGCCGCGACATCACCGCGCTCAGGCCGTTCGACCGTCCCGTCAACACCGTGTTCCAGGATTATGCGCTGTTCCCGCATATGAACGTCGCCGAGAATGTCGGCTTCGGCCTGTCGCTGCGCAAACTGTCCGGCGCCGAGCAGGCAAAGCGCGTCCGCGAAGCCCTCGACATGGTCGGCCTCGCCGACAAGCTCGGCGCCCGCGTTTCCGAACTGTCGGGTGGCCAGCGCCAGCGCGTCGCGCTCGCCCGAGCCATAGTCTGCGAGCCGCGCGTTCTGTTGCTCGATGAACCGCTGTCGGCGCTCGATGCGCATCTGCGCGAACAGATGCAGGTCGAACTGAAGCGGCTGCAGTCGCGGCTCGGCACCACCTTCGTCATGGTCACCCACGACCAGACCGAAGCGCTGTCGATCTCCGACCGCATCGTCGTCATGAACAAGGGCCGCATCGAGCAGATCGCGCCGCCGGCTACGCTTTACGACCGGCCGGCGACGAAATTCGTCGCAAGCTTCATCGGCACCATGAACCTCTTGCAATCGCGCTTCATCGGCCGCGACGGCGACCGCCTGCGCTTCGCCGCTGGCGGGCTTTCGCTGGAAGCAACATCCGAAACCGGCGACACACCCGGCGAAGGCACTGAGCGCACCATCGGCGTTCGCCCCGAGGACTTGCTGGCCACCACCGATGCCGCCGCCGGCACCGCGCCGGCGCGCGTCAACTCCATCGTCTTCCACGGCCGCACGCTGCGGCTGCATGCTGAGCTGGGGCAGGGATTGCCGGTGGTGATCGATGCGCCGCGCCAGGCCGAGGGCTTTCAATTCAGCGTCGGCGACGTGGCGCATATCAGCCTGCGCCGTGGTGCCAACTGCCCTATGCTGCCAAGCTGATCCAACCCAATCCCTTCATCGACGGTTGGATTTAACCTGCTGTGAAGATCGCCAAGGTGGAATTAAGTGTGAATTGACTCGCAAAGGAACATATTCCTACTTTGCGGGATGCCCGAACTAAGCACCCGACCGCGCCGAAATGTGCAAACCCTCTGCTTGGCGCATGAAGTCGGGCAGCTAATTCGTGTTCGATGTCGGAACTGCAACATCACTCGACACTATCTGCCTGGCGATCTCGCAAAGCTGGTTGGTGATATCCCCTTTTGGGATGTGGAGCGGCACATGCGGTGCGAGCGCTGCAAAGGTCGTGAGCTCGATGCAGGCATCATTCTGCCAAGCGCTGCTGAACGCCTTAAAATTCGCGTCAGACGTCTTGTCGAAATCCGCATGGTTCGCCGGGTAATCTGGCGAGACGACGATTGAGGAGAGCCGATTTCGGGCTAAAACAGAGACCCTTGGGCCGGGGCCTGTGGTGGGAACTTGATCTGTGTGGCTGGCTTCTCAACGATCACCAACGCGTCGTTGGGCGCCGTCCGCTGCAAACGCCGTGCTTCCGACCATGGCGCCGTCAGCCAAGCCTCGGTTTCCTCCGGCGTGGTGAGGATCACGGGCATAGCCTTCTCATGTATCGGCGCAATGAGAGCATTAGGCTTGGTGGTCATGAAGGCGTATAGCTCGAAGTCGCCGGGACCGTCCTTGACCTTTCGCACGCCCTGCCAAGACGTCCAGAAACCAGCGAAGAAGAACAGCGGCCGGCTCTCGCCACGGGCAAACCAGTAATTTCGCTGGATTCCTGTTTCCGGGTCTTTATCGTTCGCCGCAGGGCTGGGCTCGGCAAAGCTGGTCACCGGCACGACACATCTGTGCTCGACGCCCACATATTGCTGCCAGTGCGAATATTGCGGATTGCGAACGTTGGTGGTGCCGTAGTCGGCCTTACCTTTCATGCGCTCGGGCGGCGTTGGCAAACCCCAAAGCAGTTTCGCCAGTTCACGCTCCCCATCCGTCCTGTTGCGAACGACAAGCCCAGGTTGATTGGGATAGACATCAAGCGAAGGTTCGAGGTTGCCGCTGATATCGCGCAATGTGCGGGTCCATTGGCGGACCGCCTCTTGCGTCGTCGTGATGTTGTAGAGGTTGCACATGCACCCAGCATTGCGGAATTGGCTTTTGTCTGCAACCGAAGTCGCTGTCCGACGCCGCCGCAATCGTCGTCACACAGCCGCGCTATATCATCGTCCTGACACACCTTGTCAGCTGTCGTGCGGGTAAAGGTGGCGGGCCGGCAAGCGCTTCCCTACTTCAAACCAGTCTGAACAGGAGGAACACACATGACCATCGCGGATGTTGCCAAGGATTTCACCGAAATGCTCCAGCAGGGGGATCACCTGGGTGCTGGTGAAAAGTACAATGCCGATGATATCGTCAGCCTCGAAGCCATGGAGGGGCCGATGGCCATCGCCCGTGGCAAGGAGGCTCTCAGGCAAAAGGGCGAATGGTGGCAAGAGAACCACGAAGTCCATGGCGGCTCTGTCGAAGGCCCCTATGTCAACGGCGACCAGTTCGCGGTGCGCTTCAAGTTCGACATAACGCCCAAGGCCACCGGCGAACGGGTCACCATGGACGAGGTTGGCCTGTACACCGTCAAGAACGGCAAGATCACCGAAGAGCGCTTCTACTACTGAGCCCGGGTGCCGTAGGGTTCCGGCGCACTTCGCTGCACGACCCAAAAACCAGGCGGCCGGGACAAAGTCCTGGCCGCAGTGGGAAAAGCTCAAATGGTCTTCACATACTGCGCCAACTGATCGGCCACCGTGCCCCAGCCGTCGAAGAACCCCATCTCTTCATGATTGTTGCGGGTAGCCTGGTCGCGATGGATGGCCGTTGCCGTGTAGCGCGTGCCCTTGTCATCCGACTGAAGCGAAATGACTGCGGTGATGAAGGGCTCGCCCGAGGGCCGATAGCCCGGCAGCAGCGCATCGGTCCACACCAGCCGCTCGTTCGGCACGATCTCGAGATAGCAGCAATGGCGGTCGTTGACCTCCTTGCCGTCGGGCGATTGCATGCGCGTCCGGAACAGTCCGCCCGGACGAAGGTCGATCTCGCAATCGGTGATCAGCCAGGGCTTGGGCGTGAACCATTGCTTGACATGCTCCGGCACCGTCATCGCGCTCCACAAGAGTTCGCGCGGCGCGTCGAGCTTGCGCTCCAGCACAAGGTCCAGTCTGGGGTCGGGCTTGAAGGGATAGCTCACTTTTCTTGCTCCTTGAGGCTCATCACATAGGCGTCGAATTGATCGAGTCGGCGCTCCCACAGCGTGCGCTGTTCGGCCAGCCAGTTTTCGGCGAGCTGCAGCGGTTCGGGCGCCAGCTGATAGGTCCTGGTGCGGCCGATTTTTTCCGATCGCACCAGTCCGCAGCCTTCCAGCACTTTCAGATGCTCGATGAAGGAAGGCAGCGCCATCTCGAAAGGCTGCGCCAACTCGCTGACTGAGGCGGGACTGCGGTTCAACCGCTCGACCACGCGCCGCCGCGTCGGGTCAGCCAGCGCGCGGAAGATGCCGTCGATCGGCGGGAGACTTGTAGTTGGGGCGTGGAGGCTTGGCATGGGCGATCCTGAGGTCTGTCGACGCGGTGCAGCAGATACTTAGGAAATTTCCTTAGTATTGGCAACCTCTAAAAAAGCGCCGCTAGCGATTGGGACGCTGGCAAAGCGGGGAGGGCGGTTTTAGGCTGTCTGAGGATTCGACTGTCAGTCGAGGGAAGCGCGTTTTGACGATCACCATGTACGGCATCACCACCTGCGACACGATCCGCAAGGCGCGCACCTGGCTGGAGGGCCATGCTGTGCCCTACCGCTTTCACGACTACCGGGCCGAGGGGATAGAGGCGGGCAGACTGGACGGGTGGGTCGGCAAGGTTGGCTGGGAAAAGCTGCTCAACAAGGGCAGCACCACATTTCGCGAACTGCCGGACAAGGACAAGCAAGGGCTCGACGAGAAGAAGGCCAGGAAGCTGATGCTGGCCAACCCGACGATGATCAAGCGCCCGGTGCTCGAGGTCGGGGATGAGATTTTGGTTGGCTTCAAGCCGGAGGCTTATGAAGGGGTGGTGAAGTAGCGTCGCCTCGCTTCGTCATCCTGTGGCGAAGCTAGGTTCGAAGCGACGCAGCGCAGACCATGGGATCCTGTCGGTCTCCTTCCCACCCCAAACATAGCATGGGAACAACACACAGGATCCTCGGGTCAGCCCGAGGATGACGAACGCGTGGAGGGCGATCGCTAATTGTGAAGGCTTTCGCTTGCGGCGTATGCAGCGGTTCGCTGTCTCTCAACCCGTCCCGCGCAAATACCCCGCCAACGCCACCGCATTGTTATGCGCCTCGTCATGCGCGCCATAAAGCAGCGTCACCTTGGCCTTGCCGAGCAAGCCACGCAGTTTCGCCACCGCTTCTCTATTCCCATCCAGCTCGACCGAATACCGCACCTGAAACTCCGCCCATCGCGCCGGCTCATGTCCGAACCACCTCCGCAATTCATCGCTCGGCGCGATCTCCTTCAGCCACAGCGTCAGCGCGGCATCCTCCTTGCTGATGCCGCGCGGCCAGATGCGATCGACCAGCACCCGCTGCCCGTCATCGGGCGCGGGTGCTTCGTAAATTCGCTTGACCGTCAGGTCGAAACCCATCCGCCCTCCGCGAGCTTACGCCCACTCGCCCTTGCGCATCACCGGCACCTTGCGGCCATCCTTGTGCACGCCGTCTATGTCGATCTTGTCCGAGCCGATCATCCAGTCGATGTGGATAAAACTCTTGTTGCCGCCGCGCTGGGCGATTTCGTCCTGGCTGAGCGAGGCGCCGTCGACGAAGCATTTTGAATAGCACTGCCCGAGCGCGATGTGGCAGGCGGCGTTCTCGTCGAACAGCGTGTTGAAGAACAGCAGGCCGCTGGCCGAGATCGGCGAGGAATGCGGCACCAGCGCCACCTCGCCGAGCCGGCGCGAACCCTCGTCGGTGTCGAGCACTTTCTTCAGCACGTCCTCGCCCTTCGAAGCCTTGGCCTCGACGATCCTGCCCTCTTCGAAACGCACCGAGATATCGTCGATCAGCGTGCCCTGGTAGGACAGCGGCTTGGTCGAGGATACACGGCCGGAGACGCGCCGTGCATGCGGCGTGGTGAAGACCTCCTCGGTCGGGATGTTCGGATTGCAGGTGACGCCGTTCTTGGCAGTCGAGGCGCCGCCCATCCATTCATGGCCATCGGCCAGCCCGACGGTGAGGTCGGTGCCCGGGCCGCTGAAATGCAGATCATGGAAATTGTGCTCGTTCAGCCACTTTGTGCGGCCGCGCAGCGCTGCATTGTGCGCCGTCCAGTTTGCGATCGGGTCTTCCACATCGACCCGTGATGCCGAAAAGATCGCATCGGCGAGCTTCACCACGGCGACATCGTCGGCATCGCCGGGGAAGACCTGTTTTGCCCAGGCGAGATCCGGGTAGGCGACGATGTTCCAGTTGATGTCGAAGCCGGTGATCTTTTCCAGCGCCGGCTGGTAGGCCATCGAGTTCGCCTTGTTGGCGCGCGCCACTTTCGCCGGGTCCTGCGCCGACAACAGCGACGGGTCCTCGCCGCGCACGGCAAGCCGCGCCGCATTGTTGGAAAAGGCCTTCGCCATGCCTTCATACATCCAGCCGGCGGCGCGGTCGAAGCCGGCATCCGCCCCGTAGCGGAAGCGCGCCAGCGTGATCTCGTCATCGTTGAAGATCGGCGTTACCAGCCCGGCGCCCGCCTTGTAAGCGTGCTCGACGATGCGCCTGGTCAGCGGCAGGGCTGCGGTCGACGAGGTCAGCACCAGATCCTGCCCCGGCTGCAATTGCAGCCCGACCTTGATGGCGACTTCCGCCAGCCTGTCGAGCTTCACCGGGTCGATCGTTGCGGAAACGCCGCGCGAATGTGTGGTCATGATCCTGCCTGTCTTGGTCTTGGGGGTGAAGCTTCCAACATAGATCGGCGCGGCTGTGCTTTCCAGCACTGTCGCGACGGACAGCCCTAGGCAGCGCTTTCCAGCGCGCTGAACTGCGCCACGGTCGCCGCGATTTCCTCGCGGATCCAGATCTTGAAATCGCGCACCTTGCGGCTTTCGGTCTTGGTCGCCGAGGTCACCAGCCAGTAGCCGAGGCCGCTCTGCGCCCGCACGCCGAAAGGCGCGACGAGGCGGCCGTCGGCCAGCGCATCGGCGGCCAGCAATTGCCAGCCGAGCATGACGCCGTGGCCCGCGATTGCCGATTCCAGGCACAACATCGGGTCGGTGAAGCGCGCGCCCTTGCGAAAAGTGACCGGCTCGGCCCCGGCAGCCTTGAACCAGCTCTCCCAGTTGATCATCGCCCGCTCGTCGGTGATGGCGCAGGTCTGCGCCAGGTCTTCGATCGACTTCAGTTTCTTGGCGATCACCGGCGCGCAGACCGGAAAGACTTCCTGCGCCAACAAAAGTTCCGCCCGGCCGCCCGGCCATTTGCCGTCGCCAAGCCGGATGGCGATGTCGATGTCGGAACGTTCGAGATCGGCGAGGCGCACCGAGGCGTCGATGCGCAGCAGCACGTTGGGATGGCGATCGAAATGCCGCGACAATCGCGGCAGCAGCCATTTCGAAGCGAAGGCCGGCGCCACCGAAACCACCAGCGTGCATTGGCTTGCCTCGTCGGCCAGCGCCACCGCCTGCGCCAGCTCGCGAAAACCGGCGCCCAGCCGGGCGGAAAAAACCGTGCCGAACTCGGTCAGCACCAGCCCGCTCGCCGTTCGTTCAAACAGCGCCTGTCCAAGCTGCTTTTCGGTGCGGTTGATCTGCTGGCTGACGGCGCTGACGGAGACGTTGAGCTCGCCGGCAGCGGCCGCCAGCGAGCCGAGGCGGGCGACGGTTTCGACGGCGCGCAAGCCGTTGAGATGGACGCGGTTCAGCATAGCCATTCCAGTTTTTCTAAACCGGCGCGGCCGAAATCTCAATTGAAAGACGGCGAGACAGGGCAGATTCTAGCGGGACAGTCAGACCGAGGAGGTGAGGATGGTGACGATCGTATCATTGCTCAAAGTCTTTGCCGGCTACACGCGGCGGCGCCATGACGGCGATGTCCTCAATTGGGTGACCGATCCGCTGTCGCATCCCGTGCTCGACACCATGTCGGAGCGCGAACTCGCCGACATGCCGTTTCGCCTGACGGCGCGCCGCACTGCATACGAGACGGCGCAAGCAGGCTGCCGCTGAAATCGCGGACGCGGTAACTGGGAAGGCGATACCGTCGGCGCCAGCGCTGCCCCTCATTGCCCTGCCGGGCATTTCTCCCCGTAAGGGGAGAAAGGTCGCCGGCGCCGAAGGTTTTGCCAATTACCAGCCCTGCAGGCAAGGGCGCCGAGGCACACGGTTAACTGTCCAGCCGATAGATGGGTAACACTTTGAACCGGATACATAGGTGACACTTCTCTCCCCCTATGCGTCCGCCGCAGCGCCAAGCGGATTGGTTGGCGCGGCG
>NZ_JAMYVS010000018.1:0-65422 GCF_040324255.1 Mesorhizobium sp. M0001 | reverse complement strand
TCCCCCCCCGCGGCCCAAAATTCTGCCCCCGGGGGTGCCAAAAACCCCCCCCCCATTTCCCCCCGGGGGCTTTCACCCCCCCCCCCCCCCCCCCAAATGGGGGGGGGCCGGTCCAGTCAAGGATGATTATCAGTCCTTGGAGACGAAGCGGGACGGATGGATGTCCATCACATTGTCATCGAAGCCATGCAGCTTCGAGGAAACGATATCGTGGAAGCTGTAGTAGAGAAGCGGAATGTTGCCGACGTCATCGACAAGGATGCGCTCGGCCTCGGTGAGGTCCTTCATGCGCTCTTCCGGCTTGCCGCCGGCAGCCGCGGCCTTGTCCATGGCCGCCTCATATGCCGGGCTGACGTAGTTCGAATAGTTGTTGCCGCTGGCCTTGCGGGTGATGCCGAGGAAGGTCTCGGGATCCTTGTAGTCGGCGATCCAGGCGGCACGCGCCACGTCGTAGTTGCCCTTCTGCTCGAGGAAGGAATAGTGGGTCTTGGTATCGGTGTTGAGCAGCGTGATCTCGACGCCAAGCGGCTTCAACTGTTCCTGGATGGCAACCGCGGTGTTCTTGTGGTTTTCCGAGGTGTTGTAGCGGATCTCCATCTTCAGCGGATGCTCGGGCGTATAGCCGAGTTTCTCAAGGATCTTCTTGGCGGCGTCCTCGCGGTCGATCTGCGGCATGTCGGCGTATTTGGCCATTGCCGGCGTGTAGCCGGCGATGCCCGGAGGCACCATCGAATAGCCAGGCAGCATGGAATTCTGCCAGACCTTTTCGGCCAGGAAGTCGCGGTCGATAGCCATCGAGATGGCGTTGCGCAGCTCGACATTGTCCCAGGGCGCCTTGTCGGTCTTGATCGCGTAATAATAGGTGCCGAGATACGGTCCGACGCGGACCTGATCGCCGAACTTGGTCTTGAGGTCAGCGAGCTGTTCGGTCGGCAGGTCGCCGTAGCTGTCGAGTTCGCCTGCCTCGAAGCGCTTCATCGCCGAAGAGCGGTCTTCGGTCGGGATGTAGTTGACGACGTCCATCTTGACGGTCGCGGCATCCCAGAATTTCGGATTCTTGACCAGCTTCATGTGGTCGTTGGGAATCCACTCGGCCAGTGTATAGGGGCCGTTCGAAACGAGATTGCCCGCCTTGATCCAGTCGGCGCCGAGCTTGTCGATCGAGGCCTTGTTGACCGGATAGGTAGCCTGGTGGGTCAGCATCTCCAGGAAGTATGGCGTCGGCGCCTTCAGCGTCACTTCCAGGGTGTTGGCGTCGATCGCCTTGACGCCCATGTCCTCGGGCTTGCCTTTCTTGGTGTTGACTTCCTCGGCGTTCTTCACGGGATAGAGCATGGAAGCGTATTCGGCGGCGGTCGCCGGATCCTCCAGCCTACGGAAGGAATAGACGAAATCGTCAGCCGTCACCGGGCTGCCATCCGACCACAAGCCGTCCTTGCGCAGCTTGAAGGTGTAGACGGTGCCGTCATCCGATACCGTCCAGCTTTCGGCGGCGCCCGGGATGAGGTTCGTCTTCTGATCGTGCATGACCAGTCCCTGGAACAGGTCGCGTATGATATCGGCTTCGTAGACGGTCGAGGTCTTGTGCGGATCGACCGTCTCCGCTTCGGCGGCGCTGCCTCTGTTATAGACGGTCTCGGCAAGGGCCGGCGTCAGGAACGTGCCTGCGGCAAAGGTCATGGTCGCGGCGACAAGCGTCGCCTTCAGCATATTTTTCAGCATGAAGTCTCTCCCTGTGGCGCTGCCCATCGGCTGCGCCTTACGAGTGTTGACGCCCCGGAACCGATTTCTGGCCCCTTCGAGCGCGCCGCCGGTTCCCGTTCCGGCAGCTGGTGGCAGGAGACTAGACAGACGGAAATGCTATTTCAACCGAGTCTTGCTTGACGCTAAGTGAGCATCCTCACCCTAAACCAGCCATAGCTAATCTATATTACCAGGTTCAATTGGGTGCAGCTTGAGGTTGTCCTGTAATTTTGCCTTTTGCCCTCAGCAGTTGTCATTAGCGCAACCACCTGGAAACATTTCAGGAATGCCGTCGTGGCCAAGCTCGACGAAAGTACCGAAGAAGCCCGAAAATGAAAAACGTGGCGCCGGTGACGTTGCGCGGATCACTCGGCACGGTTGCATGCGGACACGATCTTTTTTGAAGCCGGACGGCGTCCCTGAAAGATCAGCCTACCTTGCCGACAAACCAGCCCAGGGCCGGCAGCGACAGCCCCTCCTCCTGCAGGACGGCACCGCCACCCAGAGCGATCGCCTCGACAGGCTGGAGATCCGGCGGCAGTCGCCAGTCGGCCGGCTTGTCGGCGAAATTGAAGACGCAGAGCAATATCTCGTCCTCGCCCTGCCGGATGAAGGCAAGGACATCGCCGTCGGTATCGAGAAAGCGGATCGGGCCCTTGACCAGCGCCGGATGCGCCTTGCGCAAGGCGAGCATCGTCCGGTAGCCGGCGAGCACGGACTTGTCGTCGGCGTTCTGGATATCGACCGCCCGAGCGCGGTGGCTTTCCGGCACCGGCAGCCAGGGTTTTCCCGAGGAAAAACCGGCATTGTCGGCGCCCGCCTCCCAGACCATCGGTGTGCGGCAGCCGTCCCTGCCTTTGACCCCCGGCCAGAAACGGATGCCGACGGGATCGCGCAGATCCTCGAAGGTCAGTTCCGCCTCCTCCAGCCCAAGCTCTTCGCCTTGGTAGAGACAGATCGAGCCCCGCAGGCAGGAGAGCAAAGCGATAGCGAATGTCGCCACCGCATCTGGATCGCCGCCCGGCCGCGTCCAGCGGCTGACATGGCGCACGACATCGTGGTTGGAGAACGCCCAGCAGACCCAGCCGTCGGCGACGGCTGCCTCGAAGGCCTCGACGCAGCCGCGCACATGGGCGGCTGAGAATTGCGGGCCGAGCAGGTCGAAGGTGTAGCACATGTTGAGCTTGTCGCCGCCGGATGTGTAGGCGGCCAGCGTCTGCAGCGAGCGGCCTTCGTCGCCGACCTCGCCGACACTGGCGCGGCCGTCATATTCGTCGAGCAAAGCGCGGAAGCGCCTGAGGAAATCGAGGTTTTCCGGTTGCGTCTTGTCGAACAGGTGCTCCTGGAAGAGATAGGTGTTGGTTTCGCCGTTGGTGCCGGCGACGCTCGACGCCAGCGGCGGGTTGCTGCGCAGCCAGCGGTCGTGGACATAGTAGTTGACCGTATCCAGGCGGAAGCCGTCGACGCCGCGCTCGAGCCAGAACCGCACCGTCTGCAACAACGCGTCTTGAACCTCAGGATTGTGGAAGTTGAGGTCCGGCTGCGAGGCGAGGAAATTGTGCATGTAGTATTGCCGGCGGGTCGCGTCCCACTCCCAGGCCGGGCCGCCGAAGACCGACAGCCAGTTGTTGGGCGCGTTGCCGTCCGGCCTGGTGTCGGCCCAGACATACCAGTCAGCCTTGGGATTATCCTTGCTGGCACGGCTCTCTACAAACCATTCGTGCTTGTCGGAGGAGTGCGACAACACCTGATCGATGATCACCTTCAGGCCGAGCCTGTGCGCCTCGGCAACCAGCGCGTCAAAGTCGTCGAGCGTGCCGAACATCGGATCGACCGCCTGATAGTCGGAGACGTCGTAGCCCATATCGGCCATTGGCGATTTGAAGAAGGGCGACAGCCAGACGGCGTCGACGCCGAGCGAGGCGACGTGCGCCAGCCGTGAGGTGATGCCTGAGAGGTCGCCGCTGCCGTCGCCGGTGGTGTCCTGGAAGGAGCGAGGATAGATCTGGTAGATGACGCAGCCGCGCCACCAGTCGGCGCTCTGTTCGGGTCCCGGCTGGGCATTGTCGTCGGCCATTACGGACCCTTCCTGGCGCGGGCCTTTGCGGTCCGGCGCTCGATCATGAAACTGACACTGCGGCCGGGCAGCGGCCGCGCGAGGTCGACCGCTTGCGCTTCAACAGCCGGCTGCCATTCAAACCCTTGCCGCGCGGGCAGCGTGAAGACGCATTGGCGGCGATCGCCATTGACGATCACAGCCAGGCGGCCTTCCCCGCCATCGCCGAGCAGCATGACGAGGCGATGGCGCGAGCCATCGTTCCAGTCGGCTTCGCTGAGCAGCGCGCCGGTCTCGGTCAGCCAGGCGACGTCGGGCGTTTCAGAACCGGCCGGCGGCTCTCCGGTCAGGAAGCGCGTATCGGAAAGCGCCGGCACCGCGCCGCGCAGAGCTGCGAGCGCCGACACATGGGCTTCCAGCCCGACGTCGCGCCCGGCCCAGTCGAGCCAGGTGATGGCGTTGTCCTGCGCATAGGCGTTGTTGTTGCCCCCTTGCGTGCGGCCGAATTCATCGCCCGCCGTCAGCATGATGGTGCCGCGCGAGGCAAATAGAGTGGCGAGCAGCGCGAAGCGATCATGGGAACGGGCCTCGGCAATCGCCTTGTCCGAGGTTTCGCCCTCGACGCCGTTGTTCCAGGACAGGTTCTCATTGTGGCCGTCGCGGTTCTTCTCGCCATTGGCCTGGTTGTGCTTGGCTTCATAAGCGACGATATCGGCCAGCGTCATGCCATCGTGCGCGGCGATGAAGTTGACCGTGCGGCTGGCGGATTGGCCCTCCCTGCCGAACACATCGGAGGAGCCGGCGAGCCTTGTCGCCAG
Organism: Mesorhizobium sp. M0001; assembly: GCF_040324255.1. Taxonomy (NCBI): domain Bacteria; kingdom Pseudomonadati; phylum Pseudomonadota; class Alphaproteobacteria; order Hyphomicrobiales; family Phyllobacteriaceae; genus Mesorhizobium; species Mesorhizobium sp. M0001. Next base: position 60,805 of record NZ_JAMYVS010000018.1, on the reverse strand, counting down.
CGCACCGACCGCGCCGGCATCGCCGCGCCAGAAGCGCCTGACGTCGTCGCGGTAGCGGTCGTTCCATTCCAGGTATGGCGGCCGGAAATTGCCGAGCTGATAGCCATTCGGGCCGATGTCCCACGGCTCGGCGATCAGCACCCTATCGGCAAGGATGGGATCGGTTGCGATGGTATCGAGCAACGGGGCCGCCGGATCGAATACGCCAGCGACGCGGCCGAGGACCGGCGTCAGGTCGAAGCGGAAACCGTCGACGCCGGCATGGCGGACGAAATGGCGCAGCGTGTCGAGTTCCATGTCGCGAACGACCGGATGGTCGCAGGCAATGGTATTGCCGGTGCCGGTATCGTTGGCCAACCTGCCGTCCGGCTCGCTGCGGTAGTAGGCTTGATTGTCGAGGCCGCGCAGCGACAGCGTCGGCCCGAGCCGGTCACTTTCGCCGGTATGATTGAAGACGAGATCGAGGATGGTGCCAATGCCAGCCCTGCGCAGCACCCTCACAGTATCGCGCAACTCGGCGAGGCCGCCGGGCGCCAGGCGCGGGTCGAGCGCCATGAAGGTGACTGGGTTGTAGCCCCATGCGTTGCTGAGGCCGAGCGGCGGCAAATGGCGCTCATCGATCCATGCCGTCACGGGCATCAGCTCAACGGCGGAGACGCCGATCTTTCTGAGGTGTTCGAGGATGGCCGGATGCGCAAGTGCCGCAATGGTGCCGCGCTGCGCTTGGGGCACGTCCGGATGCAGTCTGGTGAAGGAACGGACATTGAGTTCGTAGATCAGACCGCCCGGCTGGAACAAAGGCGCCTTGGCCGGCAGCGGCTTGGGCAGCGCGCGGGCGACGGTCTTCGGCATCAGCGGCGCGGTATCGGTGCCTTCGTTGCGCCGGGCGGCAAGCCGCCAATGATGCTGGTAGGGCCGGTCGATCTCGACGGCGTAGGGATCGGTGAGCAGCTTGTCGGGATCGAACCACAGCCCGCGCTCCGGCGCATATTCGCCGTCGGCGCGAAAGCCGTAGCGCGTACCCGCGGCAAGGCCGGCGACGAACAGCGCATGGACGCCCTCGCTTTCCGGCTGAAGTTCGAGCCGGTCGATTTCACGGGCGCCGGTGTCGTCGAAGATCGACACCCACAGGCGCCGCGCGGATGACGACCAGGCGGCGAAGCGGATGCCTTCGGGAGTGACGGTTGCGCCGAGCTGGGTCATCGGCGCATCCTCCACTCTCCCCCTTGTGGGGAGGGTCGCGAACGAAGTGAGCGGGGTGGGGGTCGGCGCGGGGAAAGCGCTTTACGAGCACCCCCAACCCGATCCGCTGCGCGGATCGACCCTCCCCACAAGGGGGAGGGTAAAGACGTCACCACCCTCAAGTAATCACGCTCGGCTTGTTGCGCCCGGTGTGGCTCTTGATCCCGGCGATATCATCGGCAGCCGCGATCAGGTCAGCGAGCGCCTCTTGCGTGTCGAGATCATGCCGCGCTCTGTCCGGCTCGTAGCGCTCGATGTAGACGCGCAGCGTAGCACCCGACGTGCCGGTGCCGGACAAACGAAACACGACACGCGAGCCGCCTTCGAACAGGATGCGGATGCCCTGGTTCTTGCTCACCGAACCGTCGACGGGATCGTGATAGGCGAAGTCGTCAGCATTGGCGATCTTCAGGCCGCGCACGCTGGTGCCGGGCAGCGAAGCGAGCTTCGCGCGCAACTCGTCGACCAGGGCGTTGGCGCGCTCGGTTTCGACCTCCTCATAGTCATGACGTGAATAGTAATTGCGGCCGTAGGTCGCCCAATGTTCGGTGACGACGTCCTTGCAGCTTTCGCCGCGCACGGCCAGGATGTTCAGCCACAACAGCACCGCCCACAGCCCGTCCTTTTCACGGACATGGTTCGAGCCGGTTCCGGCGCTTTCCTCGCCGCAGATCGTTGCCATGCCGGCATCGAGCAGATTGCCGAAGAACTTCCAACCGGTCGGCGTTTCGTAGATGCCGATGCCGAGCTGTTCGGCGACGCGGTCGGCAGCGCCGCTGGTCGGCATCGAGCGGGCGATGCCTTTGAGGCCGTCCTTGTAGCCCGGCGCCAATTGCGCATTGGCGGCAAGCATGGCCACCGAATCCGACGGGGTGACGAAAATGCCCTTGCCGATGATGAGATTGCGGTCACCGTCGCCGTCGGAAGCGGCGCCGAAATCGGGCGCATCCGGTCCCATCATCTCGTCATAGAGATGCTTGGCGTGGACCAGGTTCGGATCCGGGTGATGGCCGCCAAAATCCGGCAGCGGCTTGTAGTTGCGGCAGGTGCCATTCTCCGCGCCGAGCCGGCGCTCGAGGATTTCCTTGGCATACGGGCCTGTGACCGCATGCATGGCGTCGAAGCGCATGCGGAAGCCGTATTTGAAATTGGCGCGGATGGCGTCGAAGTCGAACAGGCTCTCCATCAATTCGGCATAGTCGGTGACCGGGTCGATAATCTCGACCGCCATGCCGCCGGCGGTCACCGTGCCGATCTTGTCCATGTCGATCTGGTCGATGTCGGCAGTCTTGAAGCTCGAAATCGTCTTGGTCTTTTCGAAGATCGCGTCGGTCAGCTTTTCCGGCGCCGGGCCGCCATTGCCGGCATTGTACTTGATGCCGAAATCCTCGTGCGGGCCGCCCGGATTGTGACTGGCCGACAGGATGATGCCGCCGAAGGTCTTGTATTTGCGGATGACATGCGACGCCGCCGGCGTCGACAATATGCCGCCCTGCCCGACCATCACCTTGCCGAAGCCGTTGGCCGCCGCCATGGCGATGGCCTTCTGGATGACCTCGCGGTTGTAGAAGCGGCCGTCGCCGCCGATCACCAGCGTCTTGCCCTCAAAGCCCTCCAGCGCGTCGAAGATCGACTGGATGAAGTTCTCGGCATAGTGCTCCTGCTGAAAGACAGGCACCTTCTTGCGCAGGCCGGACGTGCCGGGTTTCTGGTCGAGATAGGGTTTGGTGGCGACGGTCCGGATCATGCTTCAGGCAACCCTTTTCGAAAGCAGCAGGCGGTAGAGTTCAACGTATTTGTCGGCGCTCTTGTCCCAGGAGACATCGGCCTTCATGCCCTGGCGCTGGATCTGTTCCCAGACGGCCGGGCTCGAATGCGCATCGACCAGCCGGCGGATGGCGTGCAGCATGGCGCCGCCACTATTGGGCGCGAACTGGAACCCGGTGGCGACACCTGCCGAGATCGCTGCTTCATTGGCGTCGATAATGGTGTCGGCAAGGCCGCCGGTGCGGGCGACGACCGGCACGCAGCCATAGCGCAGGCCGTAAAGCTGGGTCAGCCCGCAAGGCTCGAAGCGCGATGGGATGACGATGGCGTCGCAGCCGCCCTGCATGGTGTGGGAAAGCCCCTCGTCATAGCCGACGACGACGCCGACACGGCCGCGATGGCGGGCGGTTGCAGCCAGCAGCGCGCCTTCCAGGCCGGCGTCGCCTGAGCCAAGGATCGCCAGCCGCGCGCCGGTGGCGACGACGCCGTCGACCACAGCCGCCAGTATGTCCATGCCCTTCTGCCAGGTCAGCCGGCTGACGACGCAGACGATCGGACTGTCGTCGCGCTCGAGGCTGAAGCGGTCCTCGACAACCGCCCGGTTGGGAAGGCGAGCCTTCAGCGTCGCGGCGGAGTAGGCCGACACCAGATGCTTGTCGGTCTGCGGGTTCCAGATGTCGGTGTCGATGCCGTTGACGATGCCGTAGAGGTCGGAAGAGCGCATGTTGATGAGGCCGTCGAGGCCCATGCCGAATTCCGGCGAGCGGATTTCCTGGGCATAGGTGGGGCTCACCGTGGTGATCGCCCAGGCCGCCTGCAGGCCGGCCTTGAGGAAGCCGACGCCGCCATAATATTCGACGCCGTCAAGCGCCATCGCCGCGGCCGGCAAGCCGAGCTCGCCAAAAATGCCGGCGCCGAACTGACCCTGGAAGGCAAGATTGTGCACGGTGATCAGCGACGGTACGCCGACCGCCTTGCCGTAGCGCATATAGGCCAGCGTCATCGCCGACTGCCAGTCATGGGCGTGGACGAGATCCGGCTGGTAGCCGGAAATGGCGCCGCCGGCGATATCGCCACCGACCTGGCTCAGCGCAGCAAAACGCCGCCAATTGTCGGGCCAATCGGCGCCGGCCGCATTGCCGTAAGGGCCGCCGGGACGGTCGTAGAGATGCGGCGCGTCGAGCACGAACAGGTCGAGCCCGGCGATCTTGACGGCATGGACCGAAGCCTTGCCGCCCTGCAGCAGCGGGTATTGGTAGACAGCCTTCTTTTTCTTGAAGGCGTCCATCACCTGGGGAAAGCCGGGGATGAGCGTGCGCATGGTCACGCCCTTGGCGGCCAGCGCGATCGGCAATGCGCCGGTCACGTCGGCAAGTCCGCCGGTCTTGATCAGCGGAAATATCTCGGGCGTGACCGACAGAACCTGCATGCGTTTATGGTACCCCGTCTTACAGCTTCAGCTTGTCGATCATGTCCTGCGTGACCAGGCAGATGCCCTTTTCCGAAACCCGGAAACGCTTGGCGTCGAGAACAGGGTCTTCGCCAACCACCAGCCCTTCCGGTATCCTTACACCGTGGTCGATGACGACGCGCTTCAACTTTGCGTTCCGGCCGACATGAACGTCGGGCAGCATGACGACCTCTTCCAGCGTCGAATAGGAGTTGATGCGCGCGCCGGTGAAGATCAGGCTGCGCTTCAGCGAAGCACCCGAGACGATGCAATCGCCTGAGACCAGCGAGGAGACGGCCGAACCACGCCGGCCATCCTCGTCATGCACGAACTTTGCCGGCGGCTTCAATTCGGCATAGGTCCAGATCGGCCAGTCACGGTCGTAGAGGTCGAGTTCGGGGGTAATATCGGTCAGGTCGATATTGGCTTCCCAGTAGGCGTCGACCGTGCCGACATCGCGCCAGTAGGCCTCGTTCTCGGCAGTCGAGCGCACGCAGGATTTGGCGAAGCGATGCGCGATCGCCTTACCATGCTGGACGATGTAGGGGATGATGTCCTTGCCGAAGTCGCGGCTGGAGCCTGGCTCGGCCGCATCGCGGCGCAGCTGTTCCATCAGGAACTTGGTCTTGAAGACATAGATGCCCATCGAGGCCAGCGCGAATTCCGGCTTGTCGGGAATGCCGGGCGGGTCGGCGGGCTTTTCGACGAAGGCGATGATGTTGTCCTTGCCGTCGACATGCATGACACCGAAGCCGGTCGCTTCCAAGCGCGGCACTTCAAGGCAACCGACAGTGACATCGGCATTGGCATCGACGTGCTGGCGCAGCATCAGCTCGTAGTCCATCTTATAGATGTGGTCGCCGGCCAGGATGACCATGTATTCGGGGCCATAGGCCTCGATGATGTCGATGTTCTGGTAGACGGCGTCGGCCGTGCCTTCATACCACTGCGTTTCTGAGACACGCTGGGAGGCCGGCAGGATGTCGAAGCTTTCGTTCCGCTCCGGCCGCAGGAAGTTCCAGCCGCGCTGCAGGTGGCGGATCAGCGAATGCGCCTTGTACTGGGTGGCGACACCGAGGCGGCGGATGCCGGAATTCAGCGCATTGGACAGCGCGAAATCGATGATGCGCGTCTTGCCGCCGAAATAGACAGCCGGCTTGGCCCTGCGGTCGGTCAATTCCTTGAGCCGGCTGCCGCGGCCGCCGGCCAGCACATAGGCCATGGCATCGCGCGCCAGCGGCTGGGTTCTCTTCAAGTCTGCCATTTTTACCCTCCCAAATTACCAGTCTGGAGCATCGCCCGGTCCGCAACGAGTCGACGGACCTAGTCCGCAACGAGTTCAAGCATGATCGTCGACAGCGGCGGCAAAAGCATCGTTGCCGAAATGCCTCCTCCTTCCGCCCTGGCTTCGACCACACCGCCATTGCCCTTGCCCGAACCACCGTAGTCCGAAGCGTCGGTGTTGATGATTTCGCGCCATTTGCCGACCTTGGGCAATGGCACGCGATAATTGTCGCGCGGCACTGGCGTGAAGTTGGAAATGACGGCGATCGGGTTGCCGCCGGGCGCGCTGCGCAGCCAGGCGAAGACCGAGTTTTCCTTGTCGTCGACGATCAGCCAGGAGAAGCCGTCCGGCTCGCAGTCGCGTGCATGCAGCGCCGGGCGCGAGCGATAGAGATAGTTGAGGTCGCGCACCGTCTGCCAGACGCCGCGATGCGGGTGGAAGTCGAGCAGGTTCCAGTCGAGCGCGCGCGCCTCGCTCCACTCGCGGCGCTGGGCGAATTCCTGGCCCATGAACAACAGCTTCTTGCCGGGATACCCCCACATGAAGGCGTAAAAGGCGCGCAATGTCGCGAACTTCTGCCAGTCGTCGCCGGCCATCTTGCCGAGCAGCGTGCCCTTGCCGTGCACGACCTCGTCATGGGACAGCGGCAGCACGAAATTCTCGGAAAAGGCGTAGGTCAGGCCGAACGTCAGGTCGTTGTGGTGGTGCTTGCGGAAGATCGGCTCCCTGGCGAAATACTCCAGCGTGTCGTGCATGAAGCCCATGTTCCATTTGAAGCCGAAGCCCAGCCCGCCTTCATGCACCGGCGCCGAGACCTTCGGCCATGAGGTCGATTCCTCGGCGATGGTCATCACGCCGGGATGGTGGCCGTAGACCTCCTTGTTCATCTTCTGCAGGAAGGACACCGCTTCGAGGTTTTCGCGGCCGCCTTTCTCGTTGGGGATCCATTCGCCAGCCTTGCGCGAATAATCGAGGTAGAGCATCGAGGCCACTGCATCCACGCGCAAACCGTCGACATGGTATTTCTCGGCCCAGAACAGCGCATTGTTGACCAGGAACGACACCACCTCGCGGCGGCCGAAATTGTAGATCGCGGTGTTCCAGTCGGGATGAAAACCCTTGCGCGGGTCGGCATGCTCATAAAGTGCTGTGCCGTCGAAATTGGCCAGGCCATGCGCGTCGACCGGGAAATGCGCCGGCACCCAGTCGAGGATGACGCCGACGCCGGCGCGGTGCGCACCGTCGACGAAACGGGCGAAGCCGTCGGGGTCGCCGAAGCGCGCCGAGGGGGCATAAAGTCCGGTTGTCTGATAACCCCATGACGGGTCATAGGGATGTTCGGAGATCGGCAGGAACTCGATGTGGGTGAAGCCGGTCTCGACAGCATAGGGGATAAGCTGGTTGGCGAGTTCGTCCCATGACAGGAAGCTGCCATCATCGTGCTGCTGCCACGAACCGGCATGGACCTCGTAGATCGATATGGCTTCGCGCCGGGGATCGGCCTTTCGCCAGTAATTGCGATGCGCCTCGTCGCCCCATTCATGCGCCGGCGGCACCGCCGTCACTGAGGCTGTGGCCGGGCGCAATTCCGACTTGAAGGCGAACGGATCGGCCTTGAGCGGCAGGCGCACGCCGTCCGGGGCAATGATCTCGTATTTATAGGGGTGGCCGGCGCCGATATCGGGAATGAACAGCTCCCAGATGCCGGTGTCGCGGCGGTCGCGCATCGTATGACGGCGGCCGTCCCATTCGTTGAAGTCGCCGACCACGGAGACGCGCCTTGCATTGGGCGCCCAGACGGCGAAATGGACGCCCGACGCGCCTTCATGGTCGAGGAGATGGGCGCCGAGCTTGTCGAACAGCCTGAGGTGCGACCCTTGCGCGATATAGTAGTCGTCCATCGGGCCGAGCACCGGGCCGAAGGAATAGGGATCGGTCAGCCACCAGTCGCCGCCGGCATTTTTGGCGTGATAGCGCAGCGGCTGACGCTTCTTGATCGACAGTCTGCCTTCGAAGAAACCGGCGTCGTCGCGCCGCGTGAGTTCGCCGGCGTTCTTGCCGGTCAGCGTATAGGCGGTGACGAACTCGGCATTGGGGACGAAGCAGCGGGCAACCAGGCCCTTGTCGGCTTCATGCACACCCAGCACTGCGAAGGGATCACCATGCGTGCCTGCAACAATTGCGGCGACATCGCCGGCTGACGCCAGCCCGTCCGACCCGCTCGTCGTCGCGGTCGCGCGCGGTTTCTTCATCAGGCGGTGTCCCTCCCTGGGAACCAGTTCTTGTGCACAAGACCCGTTGCTCGTGGCCTCATGCAATCATATCAGGCGGGCACGTTCCAGATTTCTTTCGCATATTGGCGGATCGTGCGATCGGAAGAGAACCAGCCGACGCGGGCAACGTTGCGGATCGCACGCGCGTACCAGTCGGGGCTGTTGCGCCAGACGGCGTCGACATCGCGCTGGGCGGCGGCATAGGCGTCGAAATCCGCCGCCACCATGAACCAATCGCTGTTGTAGAGGCCGTCGACCAGCTCGCGGTAGCGATCCGGCTGGTCGGGCGAGAACACGCCCGACGATACTGCGGCAACAGCCTGCGCCAATTCAGGGGAGCCCTCGATCACGGCGCGCGGGTTGTAGCCATTGCTGCGCCGCTCGGCGACTTCCGCCGTGCTCAGGCCGAAGATGAAGATGTTGTCGTCGCCGACGCATTCCTTGATCTCGACATTGGCGCCGTCGAGCGTGCCGATGGTCAAGGCGCCGTTCAGCGCGAACTTCATGTTGCCGGTGCCCGACGCCTCCATGCCGGCAGTCGAAATCTGCTCGGACAGGTCGGCGGCCGGCATCATCACCTCGGCCAGGCTGACATTGTAGTTCGGCACGAACACCACTTTCAGCAGACCGCGCACCGACGGGTCGCTGTTGATGACCTTGGCGACGTCGTTGGCCAGTTTGATGATCAGCTTGGCATTGTGGTAGCTGGGCGCCGCTTTGCCACCAAAGAATTTCACACGTGGCATCCAGTCCTGCTCGGGATGCGAGCGGATCTGATCGTAGAGCGCGATCGCTTCCAGGATGTTGAGCAGCTGGCGCTTGTATTCGTGGATGCGCTTGACCTGGATGTCGAACAGCGCCGACGGGTCGAGCTTGATGCCGAGCCGGTCGGCGACCAGATTGGCGAGCTTGACCTTGTTGGAGCGCTTGACGGCGGCGAACTTGTCGCGGAAGGCGGCGTCACCGGCAAAGGCTTCGAGCCCCTTGATGGCGTCGATGTCGTCGAGGAAACGGTCCCCGATCGCCGCGCGGGTGAGCGCGGTGAGGCCTGGATTGCACTGGATCAGCCAGCGGCGTGGGGTGATGCCGTTGGTCTTGTTGTTGATGCGCTCGGGATAGAGCTTGTGGAGATCGGCAAACACCGTCTCCTTCATCAGTTCGGTGTGCAACGCCGACACGCCATTGATCGAGTGCGAGCCGACAAAGGCCAGGTTACCCATGCGCACGCGGCGGTCGCCATTTTCCTGGATCAGCGAGATGCGGCTGATCTGCTCATTGGAAAACTGGTTGGTGGCGCGGGCCTCAAGCAAAACCTGCGCATTGATGGCGTAGACGATCTGCATGTGGCGCGGCAAAAGCCGCTCGAACAGCGGCACCGGCCAGCTTTCCAGCGCCTCTGGCAGCAGCGTGTGGTTGGTGTAGCCGAAGGTGCGCTTGGTAATATCCCAGGCCTGGTCGAAATCCATGCCATGGACGTCCATCAGCAGGCGCATCAGCTCCGGCACGGCGATCGCCGGATGGGTGTCATTGAGATGGATCGCCGCCTTGTCGGGCAGCGAGGCGAGATCGCCATACTGGCTGAGATGGCGCTGGACGATGTCCTGCAGCGACGCGGTGGAGAAGAAATATTCCTGCCGCAGCCGCAGTTCCTGGCCGGCCTTGTGGGAATCGGCGGGGTAAAGCACGCGCGACAAGGCATCGGCCTTGTTGCTTTCGGCCAGCGCGCCGATGTGGTCGCCGGCGTTGAACTTGTCGAGCAGGATCGGATCGACCGGCATGCCGGACCAAAGCCGCAGCGTGTTGACGCGGTTGGCGCGCCAGCCAACCACCGGCGTGTCGTAGGCGACGGCCTGGACATGCTCGGTCGGCTTCCAGACGTGACGCTCGAGCCGGCCATCCTTGGAGGTGATCGATTCCACCGAGCCGCCGAAGCCGACCTCGAAGGCACGCTCCCGCCGCTCAAACTCCCAAGGGTTGCCGTGGTCGAGCCAGGTTTCGGGCAGTTCGACCTGCCAGCCATCATGGATCTCCTGGCGGAACATGCCGTTGGCGTAGCGAATGCCGTAGCCATGCGCGGGAATGTCGACGGTCGCCATGCTTTCCATGAAGCAGGCGGCGAGCCGGCCGAGACCGCCATTGCCGAGCGCCGCATCCGGTTCGAGCCCGGCGATGAGGTCGAGGTCGACGCCCAGCGACTTGAGCGCTTCTCGCATATTGTCCATCAGGCCTAGATTGGAGAAGGCATCGCGCATCAGCCGGCCGATGAGGAATTCGAGCGACAGGTAATAGACGCGCTTTTCCTGCTGGGCGTAGGCCTCCTGCGTCGCCTGCATCCAGTGATCGACGATGCGGTCGCGCACGACCTTGATCGAGGCTGTCAGCCAATCATATTGCGTGGCAACGGAGGTGCCTTTGCCGACCCGGTATTTGAGAGCCAGCAAGACTTCGTCGGCCAGCGTCTTGGGATCGGGTATTTCGAGATCGGGGGCTTTGGCTGTCATTGTTCGCGTCATACTGCCTCTCGTGATCGTGCTGCGATCATACCGGCTTTCGCTCTCAGTCCCAGCCTATCCTAGTGCATCGCAACATACGTTCAATCGATTTAGACCAGCATGCCGCCAGTTCCCCTGCGGCAATTTATCCGTCGAGCGGATCAGGCAGCGAGTGCAGCCTCCGGCGGAACCTTCGCTCCGGTCATGAAGGCGACGGCGTCGGACATGGTATATTGCTTGGGATCGATGACGCATAGGCGGCGGCCGAGCCGATGGATATGGATGCGGTCGGCAACCTCGAAGACATGCGGCATGTTGTGCGAGATCAGCACGATCGGCAGGCCTCGCTTCTTGACGTCGAGGATCAGTTCCAGCACGCGGCGGCTCTCCTTGACGCCGAGTGCCGCAGTCGGTTCGTCCATGATCACCACGCGGCTGCCGAAAGCGGCGGCGCGCGCCACCGCAACGCCCTGGCGCTGGCCGCCGGACAGCGTTTCCACCGCCTGGCTGATGTTCTGGATGGTCATCAGCCCAAGCTCGGTGAGTTTGTCGCGGGCGCGCTTTTCCATTGCGGGCCGGTCGAGCATACGAAGCCAGTCGCCGAGGAAGCCGGGTTTGCGGATCTCGCGGCCGAGGAACATGTTGTCGGCGATCGACAGGGCCGGCGACAAAGCCAGGTTTTGGTAGACCGTCTCGATGCCCGCCTCGCGCGCCTCCATGGGCGATTTAAAAGCGACAGCCTTGCCTTCAAGACGGATCTCGCCTTCGTCGGGCACGGCGGCGCCGGAAATCGCCTTGATCAGCGATGATTTGCCGGCGCCATTGTCTCCGATGACGGCCAGGATTTCGCCGGGGTAGAGGTCGAAGTCGGCATTGTCGAGGGCGGTGACACGGCCATAGCGCTTGATCAGGCCGCGCGCGGTGAGGATGGGTTCCACGGTCATGCCGAAACCTTTCTGATCCATTGGTCGATCGCCACGGCGCCGATGATCAGCACACCGGTGAGCAGCACCTTCCATTGCGGATCGGCGCCCAGCATGTTGAGGCCCATCGAGACGACGCCGACGATCATCGCGCCGAAAAGGGTGCCCAGAATTGAGCCGCGCCCGCCGAACAGTGAAATGCCGCCGATCACCGTCGCGGTTATCGCCTGCAGGTTGTAGTCGGTGACGGCGGCTGACGGCGAGATCGAGCCGTTGCGGCCGATGGAAACCCAGGCAGCGAAAGCGGCGATCAACCCGGCAAGGGTGTAGACCGTCATCAACACTTTCTTGGTCTGGATACCAGACAGCTTCGCCGCCTCCTGATCATCGCCAACGGCGTAGACATGGCGGCCCCAGGCGGTGTGATTGAGCACGTACCAGAGGATCAAAACGAGCACGACCGTGGCGATGACGCCCAGTGTCAGCACCGCCGTGCCGATCTTGAAACTCAGGGCAAAGAGATGCAGCAGCGGCGCCTGGGCGTCGACATCGGTATCGCGGATCGTCTCGTTGGCCGAATAGATGAAGTTCGTCGCCATGACGATGTTCCAGGTGCCGAGCGTGACGATGAACGGCGGCAGCTTCATGTAGGCGACCAGCAAACCGTTGAGCAGGCCGCAGGCTGCGCCGGCGGCAAGCCCGATGGGCACTGCGAGCACGGCCGGCATGCCGTAGCTGACCGCGCAATTGCCCATGATCACGGCTGAAATCACCATGATCACGCCGATCGACAGGTCGATGCCGGCGGTCAGGATGACCAGTGTCTGCGCGGCACCGAGGATGCCGACGATGGCGATCTGCTGCAGGATCAGCGTCAGCGTATAGGATGAGAAGAAACGCCCGCCAATGGCGATGCCGAAAATTACGATCGACAGGACCAGCACAATCAGCGGCACCGCCGCCGGCGTGGAGTGCAGGAAATGCTGGATGCGCTTGACGGCCGATTTGTGCTCGTCAAAGGCGGCAACGCTTGTGTCGCTGCTCGAGAGAACCTTCTCGAATTCCTGTGCTTGAGCCATGTTTCCTCCCCTGGGCTTCAGCTCCATGCCGAGACCCGCTCGCGCCTGTCCGGTCTGCTGCCGGGATTATTCGCGTGACGCATCGTCCACCCGAAGCGGCCGGGGATCAAGCCCCCGGCCGTCAGCTTGTCGCTGGCTGTCAGACAGCCATCAGCCCCAGCACTTGGCGAGGCCTTCCTTGGTGTCGATCGACTTCACGCCATTGGCCGGCTTGTCGGTGACGAGGTTGACGCCGGTGTCGAAGAAGTTCTTGCCTTCGGTCGGCTTCGGCTTGGCGCCGTCCTTGGCGAAGGCGGCGATCGCCTCGATGCCGAGTGCCGCCATCTGCAGCGGGTATTGCTGCGAGGTGGCGCCAATGACGCCTTCGGTCACCGACTTCACGCCGGGGCAGCCGCCATCGACCGAGACGATCAGCACCTGGCTTTCGAGACCGACCGCCTTGAGCGCCTGGTAGGCGCCGACAGCGGCGGGCTCGTTGATGGTGTGGATGACGGTGATGGAGTTGTCCTTCTGCAGAAGGTTTTCCATCGCCTTGCGGCCGCCTTCTTCATTGCCGTTGGTGACGTCGTGGCCGACGATGCGGGCATCGTCCTCATCGCCGATCTTGTTGGGATCCTTCACGTCGATGCCGAAGCCCATCATGAAGCCCTGGTCGCGCAGCACATCCACGGTCGGCTGTGAGGGGGTCAGGTCGAGGAAACCGATCTTGGCGTCCTTGGCCTTGTCGCCGAGGGTCGCGGCTGCCCAGGCGCCGATCAGCTTGCCGGCTTCCAGATTGTCCGTCGCGAAGGTCGCGTCGGCGGCATCGATCGGGTCCAGCGGGGTATCGAGCGCGATCACCAGCAGGCCGGCGTCACGCGCCTTCTTCACCGTCGGCACGATGCCCTTGGTGTCGGACGCGGTGATCAGGATGCCCTTGGCGCCGTCGGCGATGCAGCTTTCGATCGCCGCCACCTGGCTCTCGCTGTCGCCGTCGATCTTGCCGGCATAGGTCTTGAGGTCGACGCCAAGTTCCTTGGCCTTGGCGGTCGCGCCCTCCTTCATCTTGACGAAGAAGGGGTTGGTGTCGGTCTTGGTGATCAGGCAGGCGCCGACGCCGGCGGCCGATGCTGTCGAAGCAAACGCCATCAGGCCGAGGCCCGCCGCGGCGAACACGGTGGACTTCAATAATGCTTTGGTCACGATCTTCCTCCCATGGAACTATGCGGATGCCGCCAACCGGCATCTCGAGCGCATCCACTGAAGTTCTCCCAGTGTGGACGCGCCCTCAAATGACACCAGCGGGAGCCGCCTGTCAATAATTAAATCACTCTTATTTATTATTGACAGCTTTGCGCGGTTCACTCATTCTGCCGCAAAAGCAGTAAGAATAAACCAAGGGAAGGAACAAGGGTGGAGACCGGCATTGCGAGGCACGGTTCGCCCGAGGCGGCCGCCAGCCGTCTCCACCGTGGCACCAACCAGAGCGGCATGCGCGACCACAATGAGCGGCTGGTGCTGTCGTTGGTTCGCCAGCACGGCAGCTTGGCCAAATCAGACATTGCGCGCATGACCGGGCTTTCAGCGCAGACCGTCTCGGTCATCATGCGCGAACTGGAGGAAGACAGCCTGCTGCTGCGCCAGGCGCCGTTGCGCGGCAAGATCGGCCAGCCCTCCATCCCGATGGCGCTGAACCCCGAAGGCGCCTTCTTCATCGGCCTCAAGATCGGCCGCCGCAGCGCCGAACTGGTGCTGATCGATTTCCTCGGAACTGTGCGTTCCATGCTGCAGCACTCCTACCGCTATCCGGCGCCGCGCGAGACGGTGGAGTTCGTGACATCAGGCATGACGACGATGCGCGCCGAACTGACACCTGCGCAGGACAAGCGCATTGCCGGGCTCGGCATCGCCATGCCGTTCGAACTGTGGAACTGGGCCGACACCGCCGGCGCGCCACGCGACATCATGGACGAATGGCGCCATCGCGACATTCGCTCCGATATCCAGGCGCAATGCGAATTCCCGGTCTATCTGCAGAATGACGCGACGTCGGCCTGCGGCGCCGAACTGGTGTTCGGCCAGACCGGCGGCGCGCGCGACTTCGTCTATTTCTACATCGGCGCCTTTGCCGGCGGCGGCATCGTGCTCAATGGCCGGCTTTTTGGCGGACCGACAGGCAATGCCGGGGCGCTGGGTTCGATGCCGGTGCCGGGACCAGACGGCAAGCCGACGCAGCTCATCGACGTCGCCTCGATCGCCATGCTGGAAAAGGCGCTTAACGCACGCGGCATTGACGGCTCCTATCTCTGGACCTCGCCGCAGGAATGGGGCGAGATCGGCGCCGATCTGGACGACTGGATTGCCACCGCCTCGCAGGCGCTTGCCTACGCCATTGTCGCGGCGTCCTCGGTGATCGATTTCGAGGCCGCGGTGATCGATGGCTGGATGCCGCTCGCCGTACGCCGCCGGCTCGTCGATGCCGTCAGGCAGGCGATCGGCACCATTGACGGCGAAGGCCTGAAGCTTCCGGTGGTGCGCGAAGGCACCGTCGGCATCCATGCCCGGGCGCTGGGCGGCGCCAGCCTGCCGCTGTCCGAACGCTTCCTCATCGGTTCGAACACCATTTCCCGGAGCACCTGAATGCTGATCGGTATTCCGTCGCTGCTCGGTCCGGAGCTTCTGGCGACATTGCGCGCCATGGGCCATGGCGACGAGATCGCGCTTGTCGACGGCAACTATCCGGCGGAAGAACAGGCAAACAGGCTGATCCGCGCCGACGGTCTTCACCTCATACCGGTGCTTGACGCCATTTTGAGCGTGCTGCCGGTGGACGACTTCGTGCCGGAAGCGCTGTTTCGTGCCTCGGTAAAAGGCGATCCCTCGGTCGCCGATCCGGTCCACCATGAAATCGAAACGATCTGCACCAGGCGCGCGCCGGGCCGCAAGGTGGTTGCGCTGGCGGGCGCCGACTTCTATGCACGCGTCCGGTCGGCATATGCGATCGTCGGGACCAGCGAACCCCGGCTCTACGCCAACATCATCATCCGCAAGGGCGTGATCTATCCGCCGGAGAACAAGAAATCATGATCCTCTGCTGCGGCGAAGCCCTGATCGACATGCTGCCGCGCACCACGACACAGGGCGAGCCGGCCTTTGCGCCCTATGTCGGCGGCGCGGTGTTCAACACGGCGATCGCGCTTGGCCGCCTCGGCGCGCCCGCCGGCTTCTTTTCCGGCCTGTCGTCGGATCTGTTCGGCGGCCAGTTCCGCGAGGCGCTCGGCGCAAGCAAGGTCAGCTCCACCTATGCGCACACCTCCCCTCGCCCGACCACGCTCGCCTTCGTGCGGCTCACCAACGGCCAGGCGACCTACACTTTCTACGACGAAAACACCGCCGGGCGCATGCTGACGACAGAGGATCTGCCGAAACTGGGCGCCGAGATCGAAGCCATGCTGTTTGGCGCCATCAGCCTGATTTCGGACCCGGCGGGTGCTGCCTACGAAGAATTCATGAAACGCGAGCACGAACGCCGCGTCATGATGCTCGACCCCAACATCCGGCCGAACTTCATCCCCGACAAAGCCAAGCACCTCCGGCGCATCCGCTCGATGATGGCGATGGCCGACATCGTGAAGCTATCGGATGAGGATCTGCACTGGTTCGGCGAGGCCGGCTCGCATGAGGACGTCATCCGCAACTGGCTGGATCGCGGCCCGAAGCTGATCGTCGTTACCCACGGCAGCGAAGGTGCCGTCGGCTACAGCAGGGAACACAAGGTCACGGTGATGCCGCATAAGGTGGAGGTGGTCGACACGGTCGGCGCCGGCGACACTTTCAATGCCGGCATTCTGGCCTCGCTGCACGAGCAAGGCCTGCTCACCAAGGCCGGGATCGGCGGCCTTTCGGAGGACGCCATCCGTCAGGCGCTGGCGCTCGGCGCCAAAGCGGCGGCGGTGACCGTGTCGCGGGCCGGCGCCAACCCGCCCTGGCGGCACGAAATCGCCTGATCCACGCTTAGTCCGCCGCCAGCCGCTGCAAGCAGCCGATCACTTTATGTTTCCGCGAGCCGGAAAGACGGACTGATCAGCCGGATTAATAGGCGGCGAAGCCCGGATTTCCGGCATCTTGCGGCAATGCAGGGAAAGCCTGAAGTAACAGGCTGCGACACCTAGACAACCCGTCCCGCGGCCGGTCCGGCTTTCTAGACCGGCCCAACTCTGGTACCAGCGGCCCGGTTAAGTTGTTGTTTCTGTGCGTGTCATTGTCCCCGGGGCAGCCCGCACCACACCGTTTTGAGGCCGACATGCAGTTCATCGATCTTGGCGCGCAGCGCGAACGTATCCGCGACCGGCTGAAGGCCGCGATCGACAATGTCGTCGAGGAAGGCCGCTATATCCTCGGACCGCAAGTCACCGAATTCGAAAACAAGCTCGCAGCCTATATCGGCACCAAGCATGTCGTGGCCTGCGCCAACGGCACCGACGCGCTGCTGTTGCCGCTGTTTGCCGCCGGTATCAGCCCCGGCGACGCGGTGTTCGTGCCGAGCTTCACCTTTGCCGCGACGGCGGAAGTGGTGGCGCTTGCCAAGGCCGAACCAGTGTTCGTCGATGTCGAGGCCGAGACCTACAACATCGACATCGCCAGCCTCGAGGCGGCGATCGCCATGATCAAGAAGGAAGGCCGGCTGAAGCCGAAGGCGATCATTCCCGTCGACTTGTTTGGGCTTGCCGCCAACTACGAGGCGATCATGGCGATTGCCAGGCGCGAAGGGCTGCTGGTGATCGAGGATGCGGCGCAGTCGATCGGCGGTTCGGCCGACGGCACAATGTGCGGCGCCTTCGGCCATGTCGGCTCGACCAGCTTTTATCCGGCCAAGCCGCTGGGCTGCTACGGCGATGGCGGCGCGATGTTCACCAATGACGACGCGCTGGCCGACCAGCTGCGCTCGTTTGCGTTCCACGGTAAGGGCGGGACGCAGTATGACAATGTCCGCGTCGGCATCAATTCACGCCTCGACACCATCCAGGCGGCGATCCTGATCGAGAAACTCGCCATCCTCGAAGACGAGATGGTCGCCCGCCAGGTCGTGGCCAAGCGCTACGCCGAAGGTCTCGGCGACATCGTCAAGGCGTCACGCAATCTGGGCGGTGGCCGCTCGGCCTGGGCGCAATACGCCATCGAGACGCCGAAGCGCGACGGGTTGAGGGCGCATCTCGGCGAAAAGGGCATCCCTTCGGTGATCTATTATGTGAAGCCGCTGCACGAGCAGGTCGCCTATCGCGACTATCCGCGCACGCCGACCGGGCTTGCGGTTTCGGAGGAACTGCCGAAGCGCATCCTGTGCCTGCCGATGCATCCCTATCTCAGCGAAGCCGACCAGGACCGCATCATCGAGACGATCCGCAACTACATTGGCTCGAACTCGGCGCATGTAGCGGCGGCGTAAGTTACGCCGCGTCCGCCGCCTTCCCGCTCGCAATAAAATGCGGGTTGGCGAAATCCTCGTCGTCGCTCTGTTTGCGCTTGCCATAGGTGAGCGGCTCGCCGTCCAGCGTGCGCGTCATGCCGCCGGCGGCGCGCAGTACGGCGTCGCCGGCCGCCGTGTCCCATTCCATGGTGCGGCCGAAGCGCGGATAGATGTCGGCTTCGGCTGCGGCGAGCAGGCAGAATTTCAGCGATGAGCCGACCGAGACGATCTCGGCGGCGCCGAGATCCTTGATGAAGGCTTCGGTCTCCGGGGTGTTGTGCGAGCGGCTGGCAACGACCGCCAGCGGCGTGACCGCCCTCCTAACCGAAATCCGCCGGCGGCCGACGATACGGAAGTCGCCATCGACCTCGATTGCTTCGGCCCAGCCCGGCCGTCCAGAGAAGAACCGCCCGCTGCACGGTGCGAAGACGACGCCGATCTCCGGCACGCCGTGCCGGACAAGCGCGATGTTGACGGTGAAATCGGTCCGGCGGTTGACGAATTCCTTCGTTCCATCGAGCGGATCGATCAGGAAGAAGGCGCCATCCAGATCGGGCGGCACAATGCCTTCGGCGACCTCTTCCTCGGCCACGCAGGGAATATCGGGATAGGCCGCACGCAGGCCGGCGAGGATGATCGTCTCGCTCTCGCGGTCGGCTTCCGTGACCGGCGAGGAGTCCGACTTGCTGTCGACCGCGCAGCCGGCCTTGAAGACCCGCATCACCTCGCGTCCGGCTTCGAGCGCCAGGCGCTCGAACACGTCGAGCATCACTTCGTCGTCAGATGCCGCCGCCGCTGTCATATTGGTCTTCGGCAATGTCGCGCTCATTCAGCCAGTGTTCCAGAGCCTCTACCATCTCCTCGGCCGTCTTGCCGAGTGTCTTGAGATGGATTTCGGGATTTTCGGGAGCTTCATACGGGGAATCGACGCCGGTGAAGTTCTTGATCTCGCCATTCAGCGCCCGTGCGTAAAGGCCTTTCGGGTCGCGTCGGGCGCATTCCTCGAACGGCGTATCGACGAACACTTCGACGAACTCGCCGTCGGCCATCAACTCCCTGGCCATGCGCCGCTCGGCGCTGAAGGGGGAAATGAAGGAGACGATGACGATCAGCCCGGCATCGGCCATCAGCTTTGCCACTTCGGCGACACGGCGGATGTTTTCGACCCGATCGGCGTCGGTGAAGCCGAGATCGCGGTTGAGGCCGTGGCGGACATTGTCGCCGTCGAGAATGTAGGTGTGGCGCCCGGAAGCGAACAGCTTCTTCTCGAGCAGGTTGGCGATGGTCGACTTGCCCGAACCGGAAAGGCCGGTGAACCAGAACACGGCGGGACGCTGGCTCTTCAAGTCGGAACGGCCACGCTTGCCGACATCGAGCGACTGCCAGTGGATGTTTTCGGCGCGGCGCAAGGTATGCAGGATCATGCCGGCGCCGACCGTGGCATTGGTGATGCGGTCGATCAGGATGAAGGCGCCGGTATCGCGGTTGTCGGCGAAGGTGTCGAAGGCGATCGGCGCCCGGGTCGAGATGTTGCAGATGCCGACTTCGTTCATCTCGAGCGACTTCGCCGCCTCGCGAGCGAAGTCGTTGACGTTGACGCGGTATTTCAGGTCGGTGACGGTGGCGCTGGTCTGGTCGGTCTCGGTGCGCAGTATATAGGAGCGTCCCGGCAGCAGCGCTGCCTCGTCGAACCAGACGATGTTGGCGGCGAACTGGTCGGCGACCTGCGGCCGTGCCGCCGGCGACACCAGCATGTTGCCTCTGGAGACCTCGACCTCGTCATCGAGCACAAGGGTGATGGCCTGGCCGGCCACCGCCTGGGCAAGATCGCCGCCTTGCGCGACGATGCGCTTGACCCGCGAGGCCTTGCCGGATTTGGCGACCACCACCTCGTCGCCCTGCGCGACGGAGCCGGACGCGATGGTGCCGGCAAAGCCGCGGAAGTCGAGATTGGGCCGGTTGACATACTGCACCGGAAACCGGAACGGCAGTTCGACCGCGGCCTCGTCGACCGATATAGTTTCGAGATGCTCGATCAGCGACGGGCCGGAATACCACGCCGTCTTGCCGGAGCGGCTGGTGACATTGTCGCCATAGCGGGCCGACATCGGGATCGGCACGATCGTCTGGAAGCCGAGCTCGTGCGAGAACTGCCGGTAATCCTCGACGATACGGTCGAACACCGCCTGGTCGAAATCGACGAGGTCGATCTTGTTGACGGCAAGCACGATATGGCGGATGCCGAGCAGCGAAGCGATGATCGAGTGGCGCCGGGTCTGGCGCAGCACAGCCTGGCGCGCATCGATCAGCACGATGGCGAGATCGGCAGTCGATGCGCCGGTCGCCATGTTGCGGGTGTACTGTTCATGGCCGGGCGTGTCGGCGACGATGAACTTGCGCTTGGGCGTGGCGAAGAAGCGGTAGGCGACGTCGATGGTGATGCCTTGCTCGCGCTCGGCCTCGAGGCCGTCGACCAGAAGCGCGAAGTCGATGTCGTCGCCAGTGGTGCCGTGCTTGCGGGAATCGCGCTCGAGTGCGGCGAGCTGGTCCTCGAAGATCTGCTTTGTGTCGGACAGAAGACGGCCGATCAGCGTCGACTTGCCGTCGTCGACCGAGCCGCAGGTGAGGAAGCGCAGCAGCGACTTCTTCTCCTGCGCCGCCATGTATTCGCGCACGCCGTCGGTGGGAGCGAGGCTCTTGGCCAGGATATGGCGCATGCTCAGAAATATCCCTCGCGCTTCTTCTTTTCCATCGAGCCGGCTTCATCGCGGTCGATGAGGCGGCCCTGGCGCTCGGAGGTGCGCGCCGTCAGCATCTCGCCGACGATGGCTTCGAGCGTGTCCGCGTCGGATTCGATGGCGCCGGTCAGCGGATAACAGCCGAGCGTGCGGAAACGCACCAGACGGTTCTCCATCGTCTCACCGGGGCGCAATTGCATGCGATCGTCATCCTTCATGATCAGCATGCCGTCGCGTTCGACCACCGGCCGCTCCTTGGCGAAATAGAGCGGCACGATCGGGATGTTTTCCTGCAGAATGTACTGCCAGATATCGAGCTCGGTCCAGTTCGACAGCGGAAACACGCGGATCGATTCGCCCGGCGCGATGCGGGTGTTGAAGATCTTCCACATCTCCGGCCGCTGGTTCTTCGGGTCCCAGACATGCTGGGCGTTGCGGAAGGAAAAGATGCGCTCCTTGGCGCGCGACTTCTCCTCGTCGCGCCGAGCCCCGCCGAAGGCAGCGTCAAAGCCGTATTTGTCGAGCGCCTGGCGCAACGCCACCGTCTTCATGACATGGGTGTGGGTGTTCGAGCCATGGTCAAAGGGGTTGATACCGTCGCGCACGCCGTCTTCATTGACGTGGACCAGCAGGTCGAAGCCGAGCTTCTGCGCCATCTGGTCGCGAAAGGCGATCATCTCGCGGAACTTCCAGGTGGTGTCGACATGCAGGAAGGGGAAAGGCGGCTTGGCCGGATAGAAGGCCTTCATCGCCAGATGCATCAGCACGGAGGAATCCTTGCCGACGGAATAGAGCATCACCGGCTTGGAGAAGGAGGCGGCAACCTCACGGAAGATGTGGATGGACTCGGCCTCGAGCCGCTGCAGGTGCGTAAGCGCGATGTTCATGGACTGTGAGCGTTCTCTCGTGCAATCCAGACCTTGCATCAGATGGATCGGGCGTCCTTTTCAGCCGCCCGGTTCAAGCTTCACTGCTGGACACTATCGGTTCGTGCCGGCGTTCTAGCAGATCGCCACCTGATATAACAACGCTGGAAAGGCCGGCGGCCACACCGATCGGCAACGAATTTTCCATGAAAAGCCTAGAATCCGAAAATTCCTGCCCGACGGAGCGATAGCATTCAAAGGCCGGGAAAAATCTTGCCTGGACCGAAAGAAACGCCGGCCGGACCTCGTCGCACTTTCGAAAACCGCACCCAGCCGCTATACCGGCTCCTGAACCTGCGCCGGGCGGCATGCCGCAAATGCCGCCGCCAAACATTGTCCGTCGCCACGCGACCCAGCGCATTGTGAACCAGAGCATTGACCCCGATCTCCGCCATCAAGCAGCACGTTTCGCCGTCACGGATCAACGTCACCTTCTCCATTTTGTGCTTCTTTTTCCCGCCGGTACTGGGATCGGCGGTCAGCTTTTTGTTCAATGGCGGCGGCCTGTGGTCGGTGCTTCTGCTTGCGCTGAAAAGACGGCGTTTCAACATCGACCGGCCGATGACCGCGATGACGGTGGCCATCTATGCCTATTGCGCAGCCAGCGTGCTCGCCTCCATCGTCAACAATTCGATCGCCAGGGATGCGCCGCATCTGGCAGGGCTGATCACCTTCCTGTTTTTCCCTGTCTCATACGCGACCTGGAGCATTACCGAGAAAACCACGCTGACGCGCATTGTCGTGCTGGCGAGCGCCGCCGCCTGTTTTGGCGCCCTGCTGCTGGCGGTCGTGCAATATCACGGGCTGGGCATACGGGCCGAAGGCGGCGCCGGCAATCCGATCGTGTTCGCGACCGTCGCCTGCCTCAGCATGATGATGTGCCTGGCAGGCGCCTTATCGGGTGTCGAAAAGAACAGGGCGTTGCTGGCCTGCGCGACACTGGCCGGCGCGGTCGACATTGTCTATTCGGGGTCGCGGATCATCTGGCTGGCGATGCTGGTGGCCGGCATCGCGGTCCTGCTGATCAACCGTCGCAAGCTCAACAACAGAAACGCCATTCGGCTTTTGCTGATTGCGGGCGCGATCGGCATCGTCATCGCGGTCATTGGTCTCCCCATCATTTCCGAGCGCGCGGCCTTCCTGTTCAGCGACTGGGATGCGCTCGCCACGAAGGGCGACCACACGACCGCGCTCGGCTTGCGCGCAGCACTTTGGCAGATTGGGCTGAGCGCCTTCCACGACATGCCGATTTTCGGTCACGGCATTGCTGCAAGCCGTGAGCTGATAAAGGATGGATTCCACAATCAGTTCCACATGCCGTCCACGGGCTTCAGCCATTTTCACAATGGCTTCCTGACTGCATTGGTGGAGGCCGGGCTGCTTGGAGCCGTAACGCTCGCGGCTGTGTTCTTCGTTGCCGCGAGAAACGCGGCCATCGTGCTGCGCACCAGCACGGACGCGATCGAGCGGTTCGGCGCCACGATGATTGTCGTCACTGCGATCACCTACCTCATCGGCGGCCTGACCGGCATTCTGGTCGGCCACGACATCCTCGATGCCACACTGATGGTGTTCCTGGTGTCCGGGACATATCTTGCATCGGGCCGGCAACAAATGCTGCCGGAACAACAGGCACCGGCCCCGGCGCCCCAGGCAAGCCGGCCGTGAAAGTGCTGGTCACAGGCGCGACGGGTTTCATCGGCAGGCAGGTCGTCAACCAGCTGCGCGAAGCCGGGTTCGGGGTGCGCATGGCATCGCGCCACCCGGAACGGCTCGATCCCGTGAGCGATGCGGTTTTGTTGCCGGAATTCGATGCGCCGGCCCAGGCATTCCAGGCGCTGATGCGAGATGTCACCCATGTCGTCCACTGTGCGGCGCTCAACAATGACCGCAAGGCGAGCGAAGCCGACTTCATGGCAGCCAACGCGACACTGACCGCGCAGCTGGCGCGCGCGGCCGCCTCGCGGACAAGCGGGCGCTTCATCTATCTGTCGTCGATCCGGGCAGTAGCCGGTCCCGGTTTCAGCGGAACGATCAGCGAGGCGACGCTCCCTGCCCCGCAATGCGCCTACGGGCGCTCGAAACGCGAAGGCGAGATCAAGACACTGGAAGCCTATGCGTCCAGGCCCTCCGATGCCACGGCGCTGCGCCTGCCGCCGGTCTATGGCGAAGGCATGAAGGGAAACCTGCGTGGAATGATGCGGGCTGCCGCCATTGCCTTACCATTGCCCTTAGGCGCTTTCACCGCAGTTCGTTCGCTGATATCGCGCGACGCGGTGGCTGGCGCCGTGGCGCATCTTTTGACTCGTCCCACGCCACCGCGCCCGACCTATGTCCTGGGCGATGCTTCCCCCGTTGCGATGTTCGAAATCTTGACTGCATTCAGGCACGGATACGACGTTCCGACCCGGCTCGTTCCTGTGCCGGCCTGGCCATTCAGGCTGTTCGCCACACTGCTAGGCAGAAAAGCAGCGTACGACGCTTCCATGGCGACACAGATTTGCGACCCGTCACTGCTGATCTCGGAAGGCTGGATGCCGGAAACCGACACGCTCGGCCGGATTGAGGAACTTGCACGACAGGCCCGTCAGGTCCGGTAGATTGTGCCAAGCAGGATTTTGACGTCGAGTCCGATCGAGGCCCCCCTGAGATATTCGGCATCCGTTTCGGCGCAGAGTTTCGGATCCGACATGTCGATGCCTTTCATCTGTGCCAGCCCGGTAATGCCCGGAAGTGCGGCAAGCACACCCAATTGCCTGCGGCGTTCGATCAATTCGGTTTGCGTGGGCAGGCATGGACGCGGCCCAACCAGGCTCATCTCACCCTTGAGCACGTTCCAGAGCTGCGGCAGCTCGTCGATCTTGAATTTCCGCAGCACCTTGCCGACGGCAGTGACGGAAATTGCCGGCGCCTGATGCGAGGGCAGAGACGGCGTTCCCACAACCATCGTGCGCAGCTTGTGGCAGGCAAACGGCACCCCGTGCTGGCCGACACGGGTTTGAGAGAAGAGTGCCGGTCCAGGCGACGTCGTCCTGATTGCCAGCATGGCAAGCAGGACGAAAGGCGAGGCCAGTGGCAGCAGCAGCGCCGCCACCGCCAGGTCGAAAGCTCGCTTGGGTTCCCTCATGGCCGTGTCTGCATGCTCTAGATCCGCCGCCAGATGAAGGCCAGATAGAGCCCAAGTGTACCAGCCAGCGTCTGCCGGTAGACGCCGCTTTTCCGGAGAAGGCGCAGGCGTCGCAAGATACCGCCCTTTCGCGCCCTGATGAACAGGCCGAGGCAGGCGGCGGCATCCCTCGTGAGGATGTCGCGATTGACCGCCAGGCCGCTCAGATTGTGATCGGTCCAGACGGCGAACTCGCCCCTGAAGAGGCGCCCCAGCCGCGACAGCCTCGCCTTCCACGACACGTTGGCGCCGACCAAGTTTGCCTCATGCTGGCGGTAGCGCACCAGCGGTCGCGGGTCATAGCGGACAATGCCGCCGGCAGCCGTGACGATCAGATAGGTCCACCAGTCATGGCTGACGAACTCGGTCCTTGCCGATGCCTTTGCCAGCAACTTTCGCGCGGCGCGGTTGATCATCATCGTGTTGCCGCCGGCAATGCTTTGCACAAGCGCATTGCGAAATGCGGGTGGATGCTGGAACAGCGGCGAATACCCTTGCGCTGCTCCGGTTTCGGACATGGTCGCGGTTCTGGAGCAAAACAGCAGCGGCGTTCCGGCATCGTGCCATTGCATCCAGGCAATGGCGCTCTCCAGCCTGTCCGGCTCCCAGATGTCGTCCTGGTCGCAGAAGGCGTAGTAGTCGGCCTCGATACGCGGATCGATGATCATCGCGCGGAAATTGGCGGCAAAGCCTTGGCGAGGACCATTCGACAGGGTCAACCGGCCCTTGGACCAGCGGCTCTGCCAGGCGCCGATAATGGCCGAAGTGCCGTCTGTCGAACCGTCGTCGGAAACCCAGAGGTCGACAACAGGATGCGATTGCGCAGCCAGCGACGCGAGCTGCTCGTCAAGGAAAGCCGCGCCATCTTTCGTGCCCAGCAGCACGGCCACGCGCTGATCTTGTCTGCTCACTGGTTCAAAATCATCTGCAAACGCCTGGGAACGGCCATCGGATCGGTTTCAATAGCCAATCCCGGTCGATCAGGACAGGCTCTTTGTTTTGACGCAATCCCGGACGGAAAACCGCTCCACACTTTTCCTGGAATTGCTCTAACCAGCTTGCCCGACTGTTTTCGCAACGGTTTCCCGGCGTGCGTCACTTGGAGGCTCTTCCGCCTGATAGAGGCCGGCCATGACGGCGAGCGCCGAGGCCTTGTCCTGATCGCCCATGGCCGCCTGCAGCAATGTCAGCGCCGCCTGGACCTTGGGCCATCCCACGACATCGGTCCTGAGGCCGAAGATCTTGGGGATATCCAGCGCGACGATCTCCTCATTGCCGCCATGCAGCACTTCGTGAAGCTTCTCGCCCGGCCTGATCCCGGTGAAACGGATCGGAATGTCGATGTAGGGGCTTTTGCCGGCCATGCGGATCATGGTTTCAGCGACTTCGAGGATCGGCACCGGCTTGCCCATGTCGAGCATGTAGATGGCGTAGTCGTCCTTGCCCTGGCGCCGCTCGGCGTCGGCCGCCGACATGATGACGAGGTCGACGGCTTCGGCCACCGTCATGAAGTAGCGGGTCATGCGGCGATCGGTGATGGTGACCGGACCGCCGGCCTCGATCTGCGCCTGGAAGATGGTGGCGACCGAGCCATTGGAGCCGAAGACATTGCCGAACCGCACGGCGATGAACTTGGTGCCGGAGCGACGGCCGCTGGGCCCGGTGGCGTGCGTTTCGTGCAGCGAAGAGACGATCTGCTCGGCGGCGCGTTTCGTCATACCGAGCACCGAGGTCGGATCGACCGCCTTATCGCTGGAAATCAACAGGAACTGCGGCACCCCGCATTTGGCGGCAACCTCGGCGCAGACGAGGGTGCCCAAAATGTTGGTCTGGATCGCCGATTCCCAATTTTCCTCGAGCAGCGGCACATGTTTGAGCGCGGCGGCATGGAAGATGATGTCGGGCTTGAAATCGCTGACGACGCGGGTGATCTGGCGCCGGTCTGTGACATCGACGATGCGGCTCTTGAGCCGGACATGGTCCTTTTCGTCAACCTGCTGGTCGAGCTGGAAAATACCGAACTCCGAGATATCGGCGACCAGAACCGCCTCGGCGCCAAGTTCCAGCGACCGCTTGACCAGGATGCGACCGATTGAGCCGGCGCCGCCGGTGACCAGGACGCGCTTGCCACCGATAAAGCCGCCGATCCGCTCAATATCGGAAGCAACTGTGGAGCGGCGCAGGATGGTTTCCATCTCGACAGCGTCGAGTACCAGCTTTCCGCCTTGGCCGAGCTCCGAAACGCCGGAGAATTGGACGACGGCGATACCGCTGTGACGGGCGACACGGACCAGTTCCGAATATTCCTCGATCTCGCGTTCGGTGCCATTGCCGAAAATCAGCATGTCGAGGCTTTTGGTGCCTCTTGCATATTCTTCGAGGACCTCGACCAGGCGGGGCCGCACGGCCACCACCGGAACGCCCTGTATCTGCGTGCCCAACGGCGCGCCGTTCTCGATGGCCATGATGCCGGCGATGGAATATTCGGCCGGCTCGGCCGTGCGTGTGAAGCGGATGATGACGTCTGCTTCGCCAAGCCTGCCGACGAACAGCGCTTGTTTGATCGCCGCATTGTTTGCGTTGCGGCTCAGGATTCGCCA
Organism: Mesorhizobium sp. M0001; assembly: GCF_040324255.1. Taxonomy (NCBI): domain Bacteria; kingdom Pseudomonadati; phylum Pseudomonadota; class Alphaproteobacteria; order Hyphomicrobiales; family Phyllobacteriaceae; genus Mesorhizobium; species Mesorhizobium sp. M0001. The sequence goes on along the minus strand of NZ_JAMYVS010000018.1, from coordinate 33,418 downwards.
GCTCGCCCCGTCGCGCAGGAACCGGTAATAGAGCCGAGGCGCCGATATGATGGTGAAGGAGACGAGGAAAAAGACGATGAACTGGCGCTCGTTGAGGCCGGTCACCGGCTGAAACCATCGGACCGCCAGCGAGACGACATAGAGCGTGACGGTCAGGATCGCGCAGCTCTTCAGGATGTTGAAGAAGTCCGGCGTGGAGGCGAAACGCCACACGGTGTTGTAGAGGCCGCAATAGCGAAACAAGAGATGGCTGAGAAGAACAATGCTCACCCAGCACGCCAGGCCCGGCCAGGAGAGCGCATCGAATGAAAGTCTCGACTGCGAAAGCCCGAGACTCAGCGCCACCGCGACCAAGACCATGACCAGGTCCTGGATCATTATAATGGCGCGCCGCATCTTCGGCCGAAGTCCCGATACGGCTTGTACGTATGATGTCATTGGGTAGTACTGAACTCCAGGCGCGGGTATATCAATACCGGACAGGCACCGGATGGAACATCATCCGTCACCACTCCAGATTGCAAATTCCAAGTCCCTTGCCCAGCTATCGCAATAGCGCGGAGTCGGGGGTATCGCCAGATGTTTTTGACGAATATGTGATCAAAGGTGAATGCGGCTGTTCCGGACCAATCGCAATTGGCTGAACTGTGGCCTTTCAGGACAATTGTACAGGTCCAAAAGACATTGCTAATGGTTGCGCTCAAGATATTGCTGGGCTTCACTAAGCCGCAATCATTTGCCATACGCTCGTCGCAATGGCTATGAAATGTCCCTCGCCTCATGTGGCCATCGGACATACGAAGCGACCAAGAACGGATTGCGACACCAACAATGATTTTGGCACTGAACGGCGCCCTCGACGATATCAGCAAGGCTATGAGGCTGCATCGGGTCTGGATTGCGCTTGCTCACGAAGATATCGGCGACCAGCACAGACGCACGACACTTGGCCCGCTTTGGCTGCTGGTCAATTACATCGCGTTCGTCGGCACATTCGTTTTCGTGTTCCAGCCTGCCGGTAAGGATGCCGCAGGCTATTCCGCCTATGTCGCAATAGGCCTGATGGTCTGGTTCTACCTGATGGAAATCATCTCCTTGAGTGTTTCCCTCTTCCAGCGTGAGGAGAGCTTCATAGAGGGCACGACCCTGCCCCTGTTTGTGTACGTGATGCGGATGACGGTTCAGTCCGTCATTCGCGTGGGCTATGCGATCGCAGGTTGCATCGTGATTCTGCTCCTGAGCGGCTCGGGACTTACCCCCGCATGGCTATGGTCGCTTGCAGGGCTACTCCTGATCCTGTTCGCCACTCCAGCTGTCATCACGGTCTTCGCCTTCCTCGGCGCATTTTTTCCCGACAGCCAGTTCATCGTCGGCAACATCATGCGAGTCGGGATGTTTTTTACGCCTGTCTTCTGGATCTACAGCGGACAGGACGGCATACAGAAATACGCCTACCACTGGAATCCATTCAGCTATTTCCTGGAAATCGTGCGCGAGCCGATCACGAACGGCGCGTTTCCGATGCACGCATTCGCCGTAACGGTCTATATTTCCTTGTTCATGTGGGCGATTGCATTGTTGCTGCTTGGCCGATATCGCAGGCAAGTTGTTTTCCTGATTTGAGTTTTTTCGATGGTTTCTATCAAGCTGGATAACGTCAGTCTGGTCTACAAACTGCACGAAAAGTTGACGCTTTCCGCGCCGGATCGGCGTATGGGCGGACCAGGCGGCAGGATTGAGAGTTCAGGCAGAAACCAGTTCGTGCAGGCGCTCGACGGCGTCAGTTTCCAGCTCAAGGCCGGCGACCGATTAGGCTTGGTCGGCCCAAATGGAGCGGGCAAGACGACACTACTCAAGGTGCTCTACGGAATCTATGAACCATCCGGAGGGAACATCGCCATAGAAGGCAAGGTCGACGCCCTTTTCAACATCAACATAGGCTTTCGCCGCGAAGCCACAGGCCGCAGGAACATCGTTCTGCGTGGCTTGATCAACGGATGGACAGAAGCCGAGATCGAGGAAAAGATGGAAAGTATCATCGCTTTCAGCGAGCTCGGCGACTTCATCGACATGCCATTCAAGGCTTACAGCCAGGGCATGGCCGCGCGGCTTGCCTTTTCGGCAGCAACCGCGCTCGATCCCGAAATTCTGCTAATGGACGAATGGATCGGTGCCGGTGATGCCTCTTTTCAAGACAAGGCCCAAAGGCGCATGGACGAATTGGCGGAAAAGGCTGGCATCATCGTTCTGGCAAGCCACAATGAGAGCCTCATCGAAAGAGTGTGCACAAAAAAGCTGACGCTCAAAAGCGGCCGCGTGGAATCGCTAACGGCAGGGCCGGTCAAACACACCGGAACTGAAAAAATTGTCGTGTCATGACAGAAAGTTGCTGGAGTTGGGGCAGGGACGGGCTGGATTAGTTTGATAAAGTAATAAAGGGTTTTGCGGCAAAGGTGTTGGAGCGGCATGATTGGGGTTTACGGTGCGAACGGGTTCATTGGCCGTCATTTTGTTCGGCGGTTGGCGGTACAGGGTGTGGCAATTCGTGCCGTATCCAGAAGATTTGACCCAGAATTCCTTCGCTCCTTTGACAAGTCGGTTGACTTTGTTGAAGCCGACCTGCGTGATCCGATCGCAATGGCCTCTTCGCTGCAAGACGTCGACTCTGTTGTGCAATTAATATCGACCTCGAGTCCCGGCCTCAAGAACGACCACGTCATCGCCGATATTCAGGAAAATGTTATTCCCCATGTAGAGTTCCTGCAAACCTGTGTGCGGGCTGGCGTGAGACGCTATTTGTTTCTCTCATCTGGGGGCACGGTTTATGGCCCTGGTGCGCCAATACCTACGCCGGAGACCTGCGCTACCAACCCCATAAATTCACACGGACTGACCAAGCTCATCGTGGAAAAATACATTCAGATGCATGGACATCTCGAAGGGCTGGAATACGTGATCCTGCGGGTCGCCAATCCTTTTGGTCCAGGGCAAGCCTTCCGCAAGGGTCAAGGGCTGATCCCAGCCATCCTAGACCACTGGCAGAAAGGCCTACCCGTCCGAATTTTCGGCGACGGCCAAGCGCGTCGCGACTATATCTACGTTGAGGATGTCATCAACGCGATAGAAAGCGCGCTTGTGCTGCCGAGCACCCCCCGCCTAATCCTGAACATTGGCAGTGGCCAGGTTCGGTCCGTTACCGAGATAATTGCCGCGGTCGAATCAGCAACGGGCCACCGTTTCGAGCGCGAATACGTTGCTGCCAGAAACACTGACGTTGACATTGCCAGTCTGGATGTCTCGCGCGCGCGCTCCGTTCTGGGGTGGGTACCACGAACCGATTTTGACGAGGGCATCGCCAAGACAGTAGCAAGCATGAGCGGTACGGGGCGATAACAATGTCGCTGCGCGCACAGTATTTCGAGAAAGCCCTTGAGAAGAAGACCGGTCTCTAGCCTGCCATTCCATTCCTTGAAGAAGCGATAGGAATTTTTTCATGGGCCTAACCAGAGTAGAAATTGACCAGCCCAGAGATAGGCTTCTACGACATCCAATCGACGCCGTTAACGGTTGGATCGCGAAGCCGTTTGGTACTGAAATTTCCATTGGCTATGAAACCTTGGACGGTCGAACAGGGAAATTTCGATTATCAACGTACCGGAGGGCTGATCTTGACCCTTCTCAGGGCGTTGGCTTCACTTTTTACGTGGATTTCGTACGAAACGAGATACACAAAGCGGGAACGTTGGACCTGATATTCAGGGCTGAGGGCGAGAGGGCAGCCGACGTGGCAGTTGCCGTAACTGATGAGGCGATTGCTTTGGCTAACAGTTGCAGAGCCAATCAAGCTGCCAAGCTTGATATTTTGAAGCAAATCTTGAACCGTGACTTGCAACAATGCGAGGGCTGCGTAGCACCGTCGGCGCTGCCGGAAGGCTGGCCCATTTCGCCACAACTCGAATCTAAAATTGATGCTGTCTCTTCGCATTTCTACGGCGGAATGATTCATGAATTCCTCAAGCGATTGCCTAGTGGAGCCATTGCACTAGATGCTGGGGCTGGCCTGAGAAAGCGCCCGGTTCCAAACGTGATAAACGTAGAGATCTATGACTATCCCAGCACAGACGTCCTTGCGATAGGACAATCTCTACCCTTCAAGGATAACTCGTTCGCGGGGATACTATCACTGGCTGTTCTCGAGCATGTAGATGACCCCTTCCAATGCGCAAGGGAACTGGTACGGGTGCTGAAGCCCGGTGGCAAACTTCTTCTGATGATCCCATTCTTACAGGCGGAGCACGGTTATCCGTCCCATTATTTTAATGCAACTCGATCTGGTGCAACGAAGCTATTTGAGCAGCTCGACGTTGAGAGCCAAACGATCCACCGCTCGAACCATCCAATAAACACATTAAATCAGATACTTCGAGTCTATCATTCGGGACTTGATGCTGGAGTGCGAGAGGAATTTCTGAACATGCCGGTGCGAGAGATTTTCTCGCTGGCTGAACGGTTTGAAAGAGATGAAGATCCCCCTCTTACGCGTCTCTCGCTTGAAAAGCAGTTCGAAATCGCGTGGGGCACAACGACGGTATTTTCAAAAAGAGCGTGAAACGTCCATTAGGCGAGTGCTACGAAACCAAGGATATGCTTCCAAGCGAGGTGCCTCGATGGCGATTTGGTGATGCCTTATCAACGGTTATCCTGAAAAGGCCCGTGTTTGACGCGGCTCCGTCAAACTGTGGATAGATCGCAATCCCATTGATACTTTCCGCGTCAATGGTGATCACGTTCTCGCCGTGGAATAGCTGAATCCTGTCGGTGAGGCCGTCAGTGTAGCCGTCGCCTGTGTTGACACATAGATCGATAAAGGCCGGAGCGCTGCGCCTTACAAACGATAGATATACCCGCTTGTAACCTGCTAGGCCTTCGAACAGGATGTGCGGTTGATCACCATCCTTCTGGATCCAATTGTCGACCAGAGATAGTCCTACATTACACTGGAAGGCCTCAATCGCGTCTTTTGATCCGAAATCGAAACTCTCCGCCTTTGATACCCGGGCCGTCCAGTCTTCCTTCTTGGTTCTGACGTAGCCGCGCTGCGGGTCGGTCATCGCGAGAGCTCGTTCGCGCTCGTCCTCCGATGGCCGCAGATGGAGGAAGGCGCACAACTCATCTAATAAATTCGAGGGCTTCAGCACCGCCCGCTCATAGTTGACGATCATGAGAGGACAATCGATCTCTTGAGTTGCAGAAGCTACCTGCGCCAAGCGTGTTGCCGAGAAGCTGAATGCATCGCGAAAATTTACATCCGATTGCTTCATCTGACTCTCGGCTATCGCGGCCAGATTGCGGAACACAACGATCACGAATGGGTTGCGAAGGTGAGGCAGCAACCGCACGATATACTCGGAAGAGTGGGGCATCTTCCAGCCCCATACATTGTACTTCGCGTCACGATGAGCGACTACCTTCTTGATCGCCTGTAGGTCTTCCGTGATGAATTCTGGATCTTCATGGTTGTTGCCGAGGTTCCGCCCAAGGTTGACCCCAAGCTCCCGCGCTATCCCAGCGACCATCGATGTCCCGCCGCGCTGCACTCCAATGATCACGATTGTCTTGGTATTAGTGTCGAAGCCGGGCTTGACAATCATGTAATGTGGTCTCCGCTGGGAAGGCGGGGCTTCCTAGCGGTGATAGGAAGCATCTTCAAGATCGTTCCCACTCAAATTCCTCTCCACCGAGACCGAGCCAAGATGCACAGTTCCACTCAGATTTGTTACGAGGGGCGCGCATGGACGGCCTCCCTAGATAGGGACTCGAGGAATGCCGCCAACTTGTCTGCCTCGGAATCCCAACTGCCTGCCCTCGCGCGTCTCAAGCCCGCTTCTGCAATCCTAGCTGCTCCGACCGGGTCTTCCAATAGCCTGATCAAGGCTTGTGATATCCCATCCACACTCATATCGCAGTATACAGCCTCCTCATCGGACATGAGCCACTCAGACTGAGGCCCTCTGTTAAGCACTACAGGACAGCCGCAAGCTGCGACTTCAAGCGGGAGCAACGAAAGATTGGTTGCCGAGAGAATTAGGGCGACGTCGCATTGTGAGTAAAGGTCCGGCAATTCTCCAATGGAAACCGTGCCTGCATTGAGATGATGAAAAGGAATCTCGTACGCTCCGACATCCCAACCTGCAAAGATCACCGCAACATCCGGAAGCCTCTCACAGACTTTCTTCAGAGCGAGAAGACCCATTTCGAATCCACGTCTCGGGGTGACTGGCCTAGCATAGAAAAGTATATGCCTTACGGAGCCCGAACGTCTTCTTTGCGGATTATAAAGACTGAGGTCACAAGCGAACGAATACGGAAACGTCGTCATTCCATATTCTCGGCTAAGTTTTTCTGCCAACCATGTCCCGGCAGTAATACCTGTCATACCAAGCTTATAGGTATTCTCTGCAAACGAATATTCGCTACCATGCGCATAAAATTCTGGTTCAAAATCTTGAACAAAGTATAATTTATGCTCTGTGTCGCGAAATTTGGAAACCCAATAGGCGGTCTGCCAGCCCGTGGCAACCAGATAATTGCACGGCTCGATTGAGCGAACGCCGAGCGAAATTGTAATCCCGTGATCTCCGAAAGCCTGGTTGAACGCCATTTGCGCTTCTTCCACAGAATTCCATCGATGCGGTTCCATAACCACGACATGCTGGTTGGGGAACCCTCGATCTTTCAGAAGTCGCATCATGCGAACAATATTTATGTGGCCACCTGAAGACGCATTGAAGTCTGGGATTACCCACGTCATCGAGCCGATCGGAGTATTCTCATGGGTGATCCTCAATCCGAAACCCTGCTCCTCCCCCAGAAGAAATTCATAGTGCCCAATAGCGTCTTGTTTGCCCTGAATGACTGGCGGCATCGTTGCAATCACTCGAGAAACAGCCTTGCGTGTCGCGACCCGCCATCCCTCTCGCCGTACAGTCCTTGCAAATTTTGAAAGATTTGATGACAGCATATCCAAAACGACCCCTATCTAGCGTGCAATTGCTTGTCTCTGGACAACGCATTACCGTATTTTCTCGCAAACTTAGAACTATTGGTCCCGATGTAATACCCGACCTGTCGCGCTAAATTATCTAGAGGTTTCTTGAAAGTAGCTACGGGATGAGAAATTACCCAACCATTCTTAAACGCGAGCGCAACATCGCGCGCGCTGGTTCTCAAAGCTTGCCCGAACAAATACCGCACTGTCGGGCACAACTTGTATCCGAACAGCTCTCTGAATGCCTTTGCTTCATCATAACTTCGCTGCACCCTTTGCCATAGAGAGTATTCATGAGAATGGTTCACCAACGAATCCCATGAAAAGGCCTTACGAAAACCGGCTTCAATTACCACCTTTGCCCATAGTTGATCTTCTGCAAAATCAACGTCTGGATAAGGATAATCTTGCCACACAGACTTGCGTAAACAGGATGAATTGTCAGAATAGAAATGAAATACCTGTCGAACGCCCTGCGTTTTCGAATACAATCTCGCGTCGCTGATCCAGACTTTCGGCCAATTTCTTAATCCCAAAAAATGAGTGTCGATCTCCCAAGCCGTGAACGGCGTTGCGTCCTCGTAGGCTGCATGGCGACCGAATACACCAGCAACCTGATCATCCTCCAAGAGCGGTCTCACCAGTTCCTTCAACCAAAAAGAATTGGCGGGACAAGCATCATGTGTTAGGAAAGCGCAGAATTCTCCCCTTGCTTCACGAACGCCAAGGTTCCTTGTCCTTCCGTGCCCAAACGAGCAAGGCTCTATCTCGATTAATTTGAATCTAGGGTCGTTGGTCGGCACCAATTGCTTAGAGCCGTCCTTTGAGCCGGAGTCGATAACAATTACCTCAAATCCCTGTTCGAATTCCTGCTTGGAAACCATCTCGATGACGCGCTTGAATTGCGGCAGTCCGTTCTTCACAGGAATAATCACGGACACTAAAGGCTTCGCTGCTGAAAATACCCGAAGTTTATTGTTTGGATCGGCGCTCATGGTCTCATCCGGTTTTCGAATTGTCGCTCGTCCTATTCCGCGAAACAGGAGAGTTGGAGGTCCGATGTGCACCGGGAGTTAATTTTCGCCCGACCTTTCCAAAGCCAACCAAAAGGCGCTTTGCTGCTCTCATCGGCATGGCTACGCGCCATGAGGTGCTTGCATAAACGGCATCGAGAACGCTACGCAGCCGCTTTTCCTCGGAGCGCGCTTGCTCCCGCTCGGCAAGCAACTGTCCGGCCAGAGCCTCATGAGCCTTGCTCTCGCCCGCCAGCCTCGCGATTTCGGCATCGTGCTGCGCGATCTCATTCGCGATCTCGACATCGCGCTGCGCGATCTCATTGGAGAGCGCCTCTATGCGAGCCATTTGGTGTTCGACCAGTTCCCGGTTGGTTTCAATCTCCTCTTCCATTGTCGCACGACGCAACGACCATGGATTCCCGGTCTCATCGATCGGTATGTTTACCGTACCGTTCAGGGCCAGCATGCTGCCCTCGACAAGTGCAACCCGGCCTTCCACACGACGGGGACCCAGAACATTTTCCTGTGACGGACGTTTGGCGACGATGCAAAGCGAGTTCAAGAACCCGATGGAGTGGATCGAAGCCAGGGAAGTTTCCTCGAACACGGCGTCGTACTTCTGAGAAAACGCGGCCAGTACATCGACACGAAGGTGGTGTAGTCCCCAATGCTCATAGTTGACCACGTCAAGCAGACGTTTGAAAAATGACATGGAGGAAAGAGGATCATATAGGCCGCCCTCATACTTACCCCAGTAACTGCAGTGCAAATCTTCAGCTACGTACAGGCCTCCCACCGCAAGATGAGGGAAGTAGCGGGCGAAAGAGCGTATGATATCCGAGGATCGGTGCGAGCCGTCATCAATAATGATGTCGAATTTTGCGGTCTGGGCGACAATGTCGCGTTCGACGTCGGCGGTGTTGGCATCGCCGACGATAACTGCGATCTTCTCATCATCGAAGGTCAGCTTACCACTGGCCGCATTGATATCGCAGCCTACAATAAGCTCCGCTTGCGGAAAATACTGCCGCCAGATTTCCAGCGAACCGCCGTTCTGAACGCCAATTTCCAGAAGTCGAACAGGCTTGTTTCGGAAATCCGAAAATATATCTTCATATGCGTCCAAATAAATCGACCATTTGTCCGATATTTTTCCGGTATGCTCCTCGTATATGTTGCGAAGTGACTTATCTCTTCCCTTTGTCGACCTCGCGTCCTGCAGTGCGTCAGGTGATGGATACTTTTTCATGTTATCAATGCCAGTTTCGTCTCTCCGCTCAAGAGACGGTGTGCCACCACTTCCGTCGCTTCCGGCCACTCCGGGGACGTCCATCCGAACACGGCAGAGAATTTGGCCGTCGACAGCCGCGAATTGCGAGGGCGACACGCCTTGGTTGGGTAGTCCTTGGTCTCGACGTTACCTACCCGCGCATAAGGACCACCATGAGCGCGGCTGGTCTCCAAAATATGACGGGCAAAGCCGCTCCAGTTGATCCCCCCGGTGCCGGCCAGATGATAGATGCCGTAACCGTCAAACGCCTCGTCGCCGCGCAACACCGCCGCCGCATGCAGGATCGCGTCGGCAATATCAAGTGCGGATGTCGGATTTCCCCATTGGTCGGCGACCACGGCGATCTCGTCGCGGTCGCCGGCCAGCCGCAGCATGGTTTTCACGAAATTCTTGCCGAACGGGCTGTAGACCCAGGCGGTGCGCAGGATCAGATGGCGCGGATTGACGGCGGCCACGGCCAGCTCGCCGGCAAGCTTGGAGGCGCCGTAGACGCCGAGCGGTGCGGTGGCGTCGGTCTCGACATAGGCGCCGTCCTTGGTGCCATCGAAGACGTAGTCGGTCGACAGATGGATTACGGGCACGCCGAGCTTCGCGGCCGCCTCGGCGACCTTGCCGGCGCCGACGGCGTTCACAGCGAAGGCAAGATCGGGCTCGTCCTCGGCCTGGTCGACGGCGGTGTAGGCGGCAGCCGACACCACGATATCCGGCCGCGCTGCCGCGAGTGCGTCGAACACCGTATCGGGCCGCGCCAGATCGAGCACTGGGCGGCCAAGGGTGACGACCTCGATGCCATCGCGCCTCTGCCCGGCCTCCAGCAGGCTGGCAGCGACCTGACCGTCGCGTCCGGTGACAACCAGCCTCACGCCGCGCCCTTCCTGCCTTCAACCTGGCCGCGCGACCGGACTTGCCCCAGCCGCTCGCCGGCGTAGCGCTGCTCGCGGATCGGTCCCCACCACCATTTGTTGTCGAGGAACCAGTCGACGGTCCTTGCAAGGCCGCTGTCGAAACTCTCCGCCGGCGCCCAACCGAGATCCCGGCCGATCTTGGAGGCATCGATTGCATAGCGGCGGTCGTGGCCGGGCCGATCGGTGACGAAGCTGATCAAATCGCGGTAGCTCCTGCCGCCGCTGCGCGGACGCCTGATGTCGAGCAGGCCGCAAATCGTCTCGACGACGCCAAGGTTGGTACGCTCGGAATTGCCGCCGACATTGTAACTTTCGCCGGGCTGGCCCTTTGTGGCGACCAGTTCCAGAGCACGGGCGTGATCCTCGACGAACAGCCAGTCGCGCACATTGGCGCCAGCGCCGTAGACCGGCAGCGGCTTTTCGTCGAGCGCGTTGAGGATGACCAGCGGGATCAGCTTTTCGGGGAAGTGATAAGGCCCGTAATTGTTCGAACAGTTGGAGAGCACGACCGGCAGGCCGTACGTCTCGTACCAGGCCCGCACCAGATGGTCGGATGCGGCCTTGGAGGCGGAATAGGGCGAGGATGGCGCGTAAGGCGTCTCCTCCACGAACATGCCGCCATCGAAGGGCAGATCGCCGAACACCTCGTCGGTCGAGACATGGTGGAAGCGGAAGCGCGCCTTCCTGTCCTCGTCAAGGCCGCGCCAATATTCGAGCGCCGAATTCAGCACCCGGTAGGTACCGACGATGTTGGTCTCGATGAAGGCGCCGGGTCCGTCGATCGAGCGGTCGACATGGCTTTCGGCGGCGAGGTTCATGACGACGTCGATCTCGTCGCGGTGGAGGATGTCGAGAACCGCCCGCTCGTCACAGATGTCGGCCTGCGCAAATTTGTAGTTGTGTGCATTCTCGATGGTGCGCAGCGAGGCCAGATTGCCGGCATAGGTGAGCTTGTCGAGATTGGTCACATGGTAGGCCGGATTGGCGCACAAATGCCGGCACACGGCCGAGCCGATGAAGCCGGCACCGCCTGTCACCAGAAAATTCATGGCGCTCTCCTCACATCGTCGCGCGTCATGCGAACACCTCGGCCTCAGCAAGCGCCGACGCCTTGAGGTCCTTGGCCGAGAGCTCGAAGGCGCCGGCCGGCGACGGCCAATCGATGCCGATATCAGGATCGTCGAAACGGATCGATCGATCATGCGCCGGCGAATAGGTGTCGGTGACCTTATACAGAACCTCGGTGTCCGGCACGAGCGTGACGAAACCGTGCGCGAAACCCTTCGGCACGAGGATCTGGTTGCCTCTCTCGGCCGATATTTCGAGCGCGACCCATTTTCCGAAGGTTTTCGAGCTGCGGCGGATGTCGACCGCCACGTCGAGAATGCGGCCTCTGATTACGCGCAGCAGCTTGTCCTGCGCGTGTGGAGGCAGTTGATAGTGAAGCCCCCGCACGACACCTGCGGCAGCCGAATAGGAATGATTGTCCTGGACGAAACGCAGATCGATGCCGGCCTCGGCAAAGGCCTCGGCATTCCAGGTTTCGATGAAATAACCGCGCGCATCGCCGTGCCGCTTCGGCACGATTTCCAGCACGCCGTCCAAACCGAGCTGCCTGACTTCCAGCACCCTATGTCTCCGTCAGCTCGGTGACACGCCGGCGCAGATAGGCGGCGTATTCGTTCTTGCCCAGGCGCGTGGCGCGCTCAAGCACCTTGTCGGCGGTCAGCCAGCCCTGCTCGAAAGCGATTTCTTCAGGACAGGCGACCTTGATCCCCTGGCGGTGCTCGATCGTGCGCACGAAGGAAGAGGCTTCATGCAGGCTGTCATGCGTGCCGGTGTCGAGCCAGGCATAGCCGCGGCCGAGCTGATGCACATGCAATTTCCCGCGCTCGAGATAGACGTTGTTGACCGCCGTGATCTCGAGTTCGCCGCGCGCCGAGGGCTTGATCGTCGACGCGATGTCGACGACCTCATTGTCGTAGAAATAGAGGCCGGTGACCGCCCAGTTGGACTTCGGCTCCCGCGGCTTCTCCTCGATCGTCAAAGCCGTGCCGCTGAGCTTGTCGAACGACACCACGCCGTAGCGCTGCGGGTCCTCGACATGGTAGGCGAACACCGACGCGCCGCTTTGGCGCTGCGCAGCAGTGCGGCAGAGCTGCGACAGGCCCTCGCCGAAATAGATGTTGTCGCCGAGAATCATCGACACATTATCCTTGCCGATGAAGTCGCGGCCGATGATGAAGGCCTCGGCAAGCCCGTTGGGCTGCGCCTGCTCGGCATAGGAGAATTCGACCCCGAATTCCGAACCGTCGCCCAGCAACTCCCGAAACACCGGCAAGTCGCGAGGTGTCGAAATGATCAAAATCTGGCGGATACCGGCGAGCATCAAGACGCTCAGCGGATAAAAAATCATCGGCTTGTCGTATATCGGCAGAATCTGCTTAGAGATCGCTAATGTAAGGGGATACAGACGCGTCCCGCTGCCTCCTGCAAGGATTATTCCCTTCAACAAGCTCTCCTTGAATTACCGGCCCCCGCCTCGAAATCAAGTTGCCCGTGCTTAGGTTTCGCGCAATGGCTTGTCAATTCAATCTCGGCCGTGGATCGGCGCCAGAATTGCTCTGCATCTGCCGCCTCGCGGCAATTTGACCGACCAGGCACAAGCTGACGGTGCAAATGGGCGTGGCGATTTGGCAACCGGCTTGCACCATCGGCTGGCGGACGCGTGACAACAAAAAGCCGGCGGGCCTTGGACCCGCCGGCTCATTCATTTGTCCGGTTTCAGGGCTGCTTGGGCAGCAGCGACCATACCGCCGGCACCAGGCTGGCGGCGAGCGCAACCTTGATCAGGTCGCCGAGGACGAACGGCAAAACGCCGAACTGCCACGCCTTTTCCGCGCCGATGAGGGTGGCCAGCCAGGCAAAGCCCATGGCCATCATGACGATTTCGGCGACCAGCATGGCGTTGAACAACTTGATCGGGTGGCGGTCCCAGCCGCGGTCGGCGGCCCAGCCGACAATGGCCGCCATGACGACGAAGCCGGCGAGATAACCGCCGGTGCCGCCGATCATGTAGGCGATGCCGATGCCCTTTTCAGGCGTGCTTTGGAAGACCGGGAAGCCCATGGCGCCTTCGGCCATGTAGAGAAGCAGGGTAGCGACGCCAAGCCGCAGGCCAAATGCAGTGGCGATCAGCAGGACGGCCAGCGTCTGCAGCGAGATGTCGACCGGCCCGAGCACGACTTTCGTCTTGGCCGACAGGGTCAAAAGCAGCGTTCCGGCGATCGCCAGCAAAAGCTGGGTTGCCAGGCGCTGCGCGCCCTCCTGGGGCAAAGCGAGAGAAACAAGCGGGCGCATCGTCGTTGCAAGTGCCATGGTCTTCCCCAATCCGGATTGCCGCAGATCGCGGCCTTGCGTTTTTCTATATTGGCTTCCGTGTTATGCGGCAATCAGTTTTGCCGTCTTCCTGAACAGAGATTCAACGACACCGCCATGGCGCTCAAATTCGACACCAGCTTCGATCCGGCATATGGCGAGGGCGTCACCGTTGCGCCGGACGTCTTGCGCGTCACCGCCAAAAACCCCAGCCCGTTCACCTTTCACGGCACCAACAGCTACATCGTCGGGCGCGATACGCTGGCGGTGATCGATCCCGGCCCCGATGACGAGGCGCATTTCCAGACGCTGCTCAAGGTGATCGCAAACCGGCCGGTCAGCCATATCTTCGTCAGCCACACGCATCGCGACCATTCTCCGCTGGCCGCCCGGCTGAAAGCGCACACCGGCGCTATTGTACTGGCCGAAGGCCCGCACCGCCCGGCAAGGCCGCTGCGGATCGGCGAGATCAACCCGCTCGACGCCAGCGCCGACACGGTTTTCGTCCCGGAGATCGCGTTGCCCGACAATGCGCTGGTCGAGGGCGATGACTGGACGATCCGGACGGTGCTGACGCCGGGCCACACCGCCAATCACGCGGCATTTGCGCTCGAAGGCACCGGCATCCTGTTTTCAGCCGACCATGTGATGGCGTGGGCGACATCGATCGTGGCGCCGCCGGACGGAGCGATGGCCGACTACATGGCCTCGCTCGACAGGCTGATCGCGCGCGGCGATCGCCTGCTGCTGCCCGGCCATGGCGGCCCGGTGACCGCGCCGCGCAGCTTCATGCGCGGCCTCAAGACCCATCGCAAGATGCGCGAACGGGCGATCCTCGAACGGATCCGCGACAGCGACCGGACGATCCCGGACATGGTCAAGGCTATCTACCGGGACACCGACCCGCGCCTGCATGGCGCCGCCGGCCTGTCGGTGCTTGCCCATCTCGAGGACCTGGTGGCGCGCGGCCTGGTTGCTACCCAGGGTGACCCGGCCATCGACGGCGTTTTTGTGCCGGTGGGGTAGAACTACTCAGCCGGCGCGGCACCCACCTGCCCTGCAACCTCCTGGTCGAGTTCGGCGAGGAACCCGACGATGCGCGCCGCATTGTCGCCGAGGTCGTAGCGGCCGTAGCGGGAGGCTGAGCGCATGTCGACGACGATGGTGTCGCCATCATTGCTGACCCGGATGGCGACGTCGGCGGGCAGGCCTACGACGAAGCTCCGGGCAACGGCCGATATCGTCACCTCGTCTTGACCGTCCGTCACCGGATATGGCGCAGTAAGTTGCCAATCGCGGCGGTCGAGCACGGTTTCAACGGCGTCGACGACGGTTTCGAACGGCAGATTGTAGCTGTGCCCGGTGACCAGCGGATAGGCGTCGGCCTGCAGGCGCACTTCGCCAGGCGTTGGCGGCGCGAGCACGTTCATGTCCTTGGTGCGGTCGCTGGTCTCGAGCACCGGCGGATTGTCGAGGTCCGTCGAAATGTCCCTCAGGGGCGGCGTGGTCGCCGCCAAATAGGTGGCAAAGCCGTAGGGCGTCAGCACCAGCAGCGCCAGCAGGGCGCCGACCGAGAGGTCGCGGCCGCCACGGTCACCGAAATGCCACAGCCGGGACAAAGCGAGGCCGGCAAACAGCAAAGCGAACGCGGCAAGCAAGGCGACGATCGCCAGCACCCACAGGAAGGCCGGCGTTTCGACCAGTTCGAAATGATGGCCGGCCAGCACGGTGAGCAGCAGGACCAGGGCAAAAGCGCCCGTGCGCCGCGACCAGCCGGCCGCCTTCGATGTCTGCCGCTCGTCAATTTCCATTGTCTTCAGCACCGCCCCAACCCGCACAGACGCTTAGAGCAAAGGATGCTCAAATTGAACATCCCCTGCCCTAACGTTTTTGCGGCCGGTAGCTTGAAGGTCAAGGAAACGCACGGTCCCGGTCAATCCGTCGGCAGGCGGTAGTCGCTGAACTGCTTGCGCAAGGTGATCTTCTGGATCTTGCCGGTGGCGGTGTGCGGGATTTCGCTGATGAAAGCGACGTCGTCGGGTATCCACCATTTCGGCACCTTGCCGTCCATGAACGCCAGTATATCGGCCTTGCTCGGCTCCTTGCCGGGCTTGGCGACCACGACCAGCAAGGGCCGCTCGCCCCATTTCGAATGATGGACGCCGATCGCCGCGGCCTCGGCGACATCGGGATGGCCGACGGCGAGGTTCTCCAGGTCGATGGTCGATATCCACTCGCCGCCCGACTTGATGACGTCCTTGGCGCGATCGGTGATCTGCATGTAGCCGCCGGAATCGATATGGGCGACATCGCCAGTGTCGAACCAGCCGTCCTTGTCGAACTGCTCGGCTCCGACGCCGCCATAATAGGCGCTGGCGACGGCTGGACCGCGCACCTTCAGCCGGCCGAAGGTCTTGCCGTCCCAAGGCAGTTCCTTGTCGTCGTCATCCGTCACCTTCATCTCGACCCCGAAGGGCGGGTAGCCCTGCTTGCCCTGGATATCGAGCCGGTCCTCGCCCTCGAGCGCTTGATACTGCGGCTTCATGGTGCACAGCGTGCCGAGCGGTGACATTTCGGTCATGCCCCAGGCATGGATGACTTCGACACCGTAATTGTCCTGGAATTTCCTGATGATGGCGCGCGGGCAGGACGAGCCGCCGATGACGACTTTGCTGAGATAGGGAAGCTTCTTGCCGGTCTCTTCCAGATGCTGCAGCAGCATCATCCAGACGGTCGGCACGGCGGCGCTGAAGGTCACCTTCTCGGTGTCGAGCAGTTCGTAGATCGAGGCGCCGTCCATCTTGCAACCGGGCATGACCAGCTTGGCGCCGATCATCGGGGCGCTCTGGCCAAGGCCCCAGGCATTGGCATGGAACATCGGCACAACGGGGAGGATCGTGTCTCGCGCGGAGAGGCCCATGGCGTCGGGCATGGCGGCGATCATGGCATGCAGCACATTCGAGCGGTGGCTGTAGAGCACGCCTTTGGGATCGCCCGTCGTCCCGGAGGTGTAGCACATGCCGGCTGCGGTGTTTTCGCCGAAAACCTTCCAGGCGAAGTCGCCATCGGCCTCGTTCAACCAGTCCTCATAGGCAACCACATTCGGCAGCGTCGTTTCAGGCAGATGCGCCTTGTCGGTCAGGACGATCACCTTTTTCAGCGATTTGACCGCGCCGGCGATCTTTTCCAGCAGCGGCATGAAGGTCAGGTCGACGAAGATCCCTCTATCCTGCGCATTGTTCATGATCCAGACGATCTGCTCGGGGAATAAACGCGGGTTAAGCGTATGGTAGATGGCGCCGATGCCCATGATGCCGTACCAGGCCTCTATGTGGCGCGCCGTGTTCCAGGCCAGGGTCGCGATGCGGTCGCCGAGCACAAAGCCATCGCGCTCCAACCGTTGAGCGACCTTGAGCGCGCGGCGATGAACTTCAGCATAGGTGGTGCGAACGACAGGACCTTCGATCGAGCGCGAGACGATCTCGCGCGTCCCGTGCTGCCGCTCGGCATTGTCGATCAGCTTGTGGCAGAGCAGCGGCCATTCCTGCATCAGTCCGAGCATCTGGTTCCTCCCATTGCTTCCTCGTTTTTCCCGTCTTTTGTTCCATTGTGGGACGAACGGACGGATTGTCCAGCCATGACGTCTCCAACCGTTAACGGCTGAAGCAAGCAGTGATCGAAAGGCGGGGAAAACCGCCACAATCCGGCCATCGTCGACGTTAAGGTTCGTTAACGGGGTAGGGGTGCGGATTGGCGACTGAAAGAGGTTCGCATGGACACGCAGCTCGACGACAAGCAGATCGACGACAGGCAGATCGACGACAGGCAGATCGACGACAGGCAGATCGACGACAGGCAGCTGGCTGACAGCGGGGCCGAAGACGTGCAGTTGGACGATATTCAACTCGACGACAAAGAGCTTGAAGACACGCTTGCCGCAAGTCTGGCCGATCTCGTGCCGGAGGCCAAAAAGGTTTCCGAAGACGAATTTGTCGAGGTGGTCGGCGGCGCCCTTGAGGCGGTCGGCGGCACGCTGCTGTTCAAAATGTGCGTCCAGAACGAAGGCGAA
The DNA here is from genome assembly GCF_040324255.1 of Mesorhizobium sp. M0001. Classification (NCBI taxonomy): domain Bacteria; kingdom Pseudomonadati; phylum Pseudomonadota; class Alphaproteobacteria; order Hyphomicrobiales; family Phyllobacteriaceae; genus Mesorhizobium; species Mesorhizobium sp. M0001. The sequence goes on along the minus strand of NZ_JAMYVS010000018.1, from coordinate 15,711 downwards.
GGCCAGCATGTCGCCGCCGCATCGATCGGCGACGGCGGCAATCGCCAGTTCCTGCTGCTCACCTTGCCGACCGGCGGCGGCCCACTGAAGGTCGAGACGACGTCAAGAAGCACCAACCCGGTAGCCGGTATTGCCGCGGCCTATGCCGGCCTGATGGACGTGTTCAAGACCGCAGCCTGAGCATTCCACGCGGGATCGTTTTTAGTGATCGGAAGGCCAGCTCTGGCCTACTGGCGAAGGCTTGCGCAACGGGTTCTCCAGACACATTTTAGGGACATGGGAAGCAACCCCGCACTCTCTCAATCGGACTGTGCTCCCAATCGAACAAGGAGAACCCCGCATGGACCAGATCGCCAACCCCGCTCCCGGCTTTCAGAGCAATCCCGGCAAGGTCATCACCGTCGAACCCTATCGCGGTACCGTGGTCGTGCGTGCCGGCGATACGGTGATCGCCTCATCGACGCGGGCGAAGCTTCTGTCCGAACCGCCCTACCCCCAGGCATTCTACATCCCCTTCGAAGACATCGACTTCACCCAGCTCGGCAAAACCACCCTGTCGACCCACTGCCCCTACAAGGGCGACGCCAGCTACTGGAGCGTGCTGCCGGCCGGTGAGACCGGCAAGGACGCGATGTGGGGCTATGAGCAGCCCTTCGACGAAATGGCTGAGATTCGCGACCACGGCGCGTTTTATCCCAACAGGGTCACTATCGAAGCAGCACCGGCCTGAGCAAGCGACTCAAGCCGCCGTTGCTCGCTTCGTCATCCCAGGCTCTTCGCGACGGAGCTTCGCTCCTGTTTCATCCTGGGATGACGAGTTTAGAGGCCTCGGCTATCTCAAACGTCGGCGACGTTAGTCCAAAGGCGATGAAACTGCCTGCCGCCGCCCAATCCTAATCAGTCGTCCCGTCGTTGCCGACACCGTCGGCGTCATCCAGCCGCACGAACATCAGCCCCTTGGCCTTCAGCGCGAGCAGACCTTGCACGACGCCCTCGCCGGCGGCGTGGGTCGGCTGGTTGATGTGGGCGATGATGACATCGCCATCCTTGGCGGCGGCGATGCGCCGGGCGGTTTCTTTTGCACCAAGCAACGAGCCGCCATCGCCGTTGATCGAAAAGCCGGCGATCTTGAAGCCGAGCCTGCGGATCATGGCGATGGCCGACGGGCTGTATTCGGCGGTCGCGCCGCGAAACCATTTCGGCGCCGGCTCGCCGGTGCCAGCGAGAGCGGCGGCGCCCGATTCGACTTCGGCCCGCACCGCTTCCGGGCTGCCGGCGCTGCGGATGCCATAGATCTTGCGCGGCGTGTCGACGGCCGGGATGTGATGGCCGCCATGGTTTTCCAGTTCGAACAGGTCCGGATGCGCGCGCATGATCTCGACGACGGCGGCGTTGCGCTTCAGCCAGATGCCGGTGACGAAGATCGTCGCCGGAATCCGGTTCTCCACCAGCGCCGACAGGATCCTCGTATCGGTCTGGCCGCCGCAGGCGTCGAGCGTAAGCGCGACGCGGCCTACATTACCACTGCCACCATCCTCAGCCTTCAGATGCAGCGTCGGCTCGACAAGCGGCGCGGCCTGGGCCGAGGACACGGCCAGGATAGATAGCGCCAAGGCGCAAAACAGCTTTTGCAAGGGATGCCTGTCTTGTCTGAGAATCGGCGCTGTCATAGCCGCATCCCAGGACCCGCAACAAGGCGGAAATTGGGATAGTGGCCGTGAGAAAGCTGATATCCCGACAATGTGACCGCCGCGCACCGTCAGACGGCGTGTTCCAGTTCCACCTGCGTGCGTGACAGGACTTCGCGCACGGCCGCGACGACCGGTTCGACCTCGAGGCGCCAGACGCAGCAGGCCTTGCTGGGATCGAGCGGATTGCACAGGCTGCCCGCCACGCAATTGCACGGCATGGATGGCTGCAAGGCGAGGCTGGGCACGCCGACCGGTCCCCAGACGGCCGGGCTGGTCAGGCCGAAAAGGCCGACAACCGGCGTTCCGGCCGCTGCTGCCATGTGCATGGGGCCGCTCTCATTGCCGACAAACAGCCGCGCCTGCTGCAACACCGCCAGCAGCGTTTCCAGCGACAGCGCGCCGACGAGGTTGACGATCGACGCGGCACTGGCGAGGATCTGTTCGGCCGGCTTGCGCTCGTCAGGGCCGCCGACGAGTACGAAATCCAGTCCGGTTTCGCGCGAAATCGTGTCGATCACGGCGGCAAAGCGTTCATGCTGCCAGCGCCGGCCGTGAAAACTTGCGCCGGCATGCACCGCGATAAAGCCGTTTGGCCGCAAATGGTGTTTGTCCAGCAATGCCTGGGCCCTCGCCGTCTCCATCGGCAATGGCCGAATCGACGGCACCCGCACGCGCAGGCCGACGCCGAGCGGCTCGAGCGGCGAAAGGTAGCGGTAGAGATAGTGACGTTCGCCAAAACCGAACGGCTCGGCAAAGACATTGGCGGGCTGGCGCTCATGCCAGCGCAGCGGCCTTTCCGGAGGATTGTAGCCGATGCGGGTGCTGGCGTTGAGGAACCTGACGATGAGCCGCGATGTCTTTGAATCGGTGAGGTCGATGGTCAGGTCGAAACGGAATTGGCGCAGCTTGCTGATCATAGAATAGAGCTCGCGCCCACGCTCCAGCGGGGTGCCGCGCATGGCGGCGCGGCGGAAGCTGACGACCTCGGCGGCGATGCCGTGCGCGGTGACGAAACTGGCGAGGCGCGCCTCGCAGAGAAAGACGATCCTGACACCGGGATATTCGAGCTGCAGGTTCTTGGCGAGCGTGGAGGACAGAACAATATCGCCGATGAACTTGGTCTGGATAATCAGGATCGAGCGGAAGGGTCTGGGCGAAATCTGTAACATCTTTTTCTCGGCACCGGGCGGGTTGGGGGGCCGTGAAATTGGGAAGAAACGATGTCGGGATTGCGTGTTGGGGCGCGCACATCAGCGTGAATTTGCTTACAAAATCGTAAGCTTAGCGCCAAACGGCCACCCACGGGTGGCCGTTTCATCGATACCGAAAGGACTGTGTCGAAATCAGGATGCCGCGGCGCTCTTTTTGGGGCGCGGCACTGCTGTTTTGGCAATCTGCACCGCGGCTTGGGCTGCGGCCAATCTTGCGATCGGCACGCGGTAGGGAGAGCACGAGACATAGTCGAGGCCGACCTCTTCGCAGAAGCGGATCGAGGCCGGATCGCCGCCATGTTCACCGCATATGCCGAGCTTGATGTCGGGCCGTGTCGCCCTGCCCTTTTGCGCAGCCATGCGCACCAGTTCGCCGACGCCCTCGATGTCGAGCGAGACGAACGGGTCCTGCTCGATGATGCCTTTCTGCCGATAGGTCTCGAGGAAGGACGCCGCATCGTCGCGCGAGATGCCGAAAGTGGTCTGGGTGAGGTCGTTGGTGCCGAAGGAGAAGAACTCGGCCGTAGCAGCGATGACGTGGGCGCGGATCGCCGCGCGCGGAAGCTCGATCATCGTGCCGGTGAGATAGTCGATCTTGACGCCGGTCTCGTCCATGACAGCCTTGGCGACCGCATCGATGCGCGCCTTGACGTAGTCGAGCTCCTTCACCAGGCCGACCAGCGGCACCATGATCTCGGGAACGACCAGCGCGCCGGCTTTCTTGCCGGCCTCGACGGCTGCCTCGAAAATGGCGCGCGCCTGCATCTCGGCAATCTCGGGATAGGAGACGGCGAGGCGGCAGCCGCGATGGCCGAGCATCGGGTTGAACTCGTGCAGGGCTTCGGTGCGCTGCCTGAGCTTGTCGAGCGAGACGTTCATGGCGGCGGCGACCTCCGCCACCTCCGCTTCCGTCTTGGGCAGGAATTCGTGCAGCGGCGGATCGAGCAGCCGGATCGTCACCGGCAGGCCGGCCATGATCTCGAACAGTTCGAGGAAATCCGAGCGCTGCATCGGCAACAGCTTGGCAAGCGCGGTGCGGCGGTCCTTCTCGGTATCGGCCAGGATCATCTCGCGCATGGCGACGATACGCTCGCCGTCGAAGAACATGTGCTCGGTGCGGCAGAGACCGATGCCTTCGGCGCCGAAGGAGCGCGCCATGCGCGCATCGAGCGGCGTCTCGGCATTGGTGCGCACCTTCATGCGGCGCACCGCATCGGCCCATTCCATGATGGCGGCGAAATCGCCCGACAGTTCCGGCTGCAGCATCGACACGGCGCCCTTCAGCACCTGGCCGTTGCTGCCATCGATGGTGATGATGTCGCCCTTGCGGAAGGTCTGGCCCATCGACATCAGCGTGCCGGCCTTGTAGTCGACACGCAGCGAGCCGGCGCCCGAAACGCAAGGCTTGCCCATGCCGCGCGCGACCACGGCGGCGTGGCTGGTCATGCCGCCGCGCGTGGTCAGGATGCCTTCCGAAGCATGCATCCCATGAATGTCTTCGGGGCTGGTTTCGATGCGCACCAGGATTGCCTTGCGACCTTGCGTCTTCAGATCCTCGGCATCGCTCGAGGAGAAAACAATCTCGCCGGTCGCCGCGCCCGGAGAAGCCGGCAGGCCGACGCCGATGACATCGCGCGCGGCCTTGGGGTCGATGGTCGGATGCAACAGCTGATCGAGCGAGGCCGGATCGATGCGGGCGACCGCCTCCTCCGTCGTGATCAGCTTGTCGCGCGCCATCTCGACGGCGATCTTCAGCGCCGCCTTGGCGGTGCGTTTGCCGGAACGCGTCTGCAGCATCCACAATTTGCCGCGCTCGATGGTGAATTCGAGGTCCTGCATATCGCGGTAGTGCTGTTCCAGGCGGTCGGAGATGTCGACGAAGGAGCGAAACGCGTCCGGCATCAGTTTCTGCAGCGACGGCTTGTCCGAGCCGGCGGCAATGCGCGCCGCCTCGGTGATGTTCTGCGGCGTGCGGATGCCGGCTACGACATCCTCGCCCTGCGCGTTCACCAGGAACTCGCCATAGAGCATCTTTTCGCCGGTCGAGGGATTGCGGGTGAAGGCGACGCCAGTGGCTGACGTCTCGCCCATGTTACCGAACACCATGGCCTGGACATTGACCGCCGTGCCCCAGCTTTCCGGGATGTCGTGCAGGCGCCGGTAGGTGATGGCGCGGTTGTTCATCCAGCTGGAAAACACCGCGCCGATCGCCCCCCACAGCTGCTCGTGCGGGTCCTGTGGAAACGGCCTGTCGAGCTCCTCCTCGACCTTGGCCTTGTAGAGGGCGATGACGCTCTGCCATTCCTGCGCTGTCAGTTCGGTGTCGAGCTCGTGGCCGAGGCTCGCCTTCTGGTCCTCCAGGATTTCCTCGAACACTTCGTGGTCGAGACCCATGACGACATCGGAATACATCTGGATGAAGCGGCGGTAGCTGTCATAGGCAAAGCGGGCATCGCCGGAATCGGCTGCCAGCGCCTCGACCGTCTCGTCATTGAGGCCGAGATTGAGCACGGTGTCCATCATGCCCGGCATCGAGGCCCTGGCCCCGGAGCGGACCGAGACCAGAAGCAGCTTCGACGGATCGCCGAAACGGCGCCCGGTCAGTTGCCCGATATGGTCCAGCGCCTTGACGACGTCGGCCTTCAACGCGGCCGGATAGCTGTTGCCGTTGGCATAATAGGCGTTGCAGACTTCGGTGGTGAGGGTGAAGCCCGGCGGCACCGGCAGGCCAAGACTGCACATCTCGGCCAGATTGGCGCCCTTGCCGCCGAGAAGGTTGCGGTCGCCCGCACGTCCCTCCGCGGCGCCATCGCCGAAGGTGTAGACCCATTTGGTCATGCTCGCCCTCCAAGTCCTCGGAAGATAGAACACCGGGGCCAAGACCCGGTTCCCCCGCGTTCCGACCCGAGCGTTATTATGCTGCAGTGCGAAAGGCAAGGTGTGGCAGCGAAGCCCGGCGACTACAATCGATTAAGCAAAAGCTGCGTCGAAAAGACTTGCCGGATCGCTGCCCAGGATATAGAACATATAGGGAACAAGTTGGGAGCAGCGTGATGAAACTCAACGGAAAACTCGACTATCTCGAACTGCCCGCGACCGGCGCAACGCTGGACAGCGTCAAGGCTTTCTACAGCGCCGCCTTCTCGTGGTCGTTCACCGATTACGGGCCGACCTATTCAGCCTTCGGCGAAGGGCTCGATGGCGGCTTCCAGGCCGATGCAGGCGAGGCTCCGGCGAAACCATTGCCGGTGCTCTATTCGCAGGATCTGGAAGCAACCCTCGACGTTGTCGAAAGCGCCGGCGGCACGATCGTCAAGCCGATATTCTCGTTCCCGGGCGGCAGGCGGTTCCATTTCACCGATCCCGCTGGCAACGAGTTGGCGGTCTGGGGCGAATAGCGCGTCCCCGCGCCAAGCGGTGGATCAGTTTTGCACAGTGGCCAACTCGGCATTGAGCTTTCGTGCCGCTCGTCCTATAAGGCCGCGCGCAGCGGGCAAAGCTCGTTTGCTGGGGCGTCGCCAAGTGGTAAGGCATCGGTTTTTGGTACCGACATTCCCAGGTTCGAATCCTGGCGCCCCAGCCAAATCACATGCCTTTGGAATCAATGATTTACCGACCTTGTCGATGGCTGCCGTCAGGAGCTATCTGACTCCCACGCGACCCCGACTCCGTTGACAGAGCCGGGGCCGTGCGGAGAGGATCAGTAATCGTTGTCGTCCTGGATGACGACGGGATGATGCCGATGATGTCGATAATAGCGATGATGGCTGCGCTCGATCGAGCCGGTCACGATGACCGTATCCCGGCGATGATGTCTGCGGCCGTGGTCGTAGAAGGCAACCGTGCCGTGTCTGCGGTGATGAAGGCGTTGACCCTGGTCATTGATGACCTTTACGCTCCTGTGATGATGTCGATGGTGGGTCGTGATGACCACGTCAGCTTCGGCTGCCGGAGCTATCGTCGGCATGGCAATGAACAGCGCCAAGGCGCTCACGATCATTGTTTTCATTGTAATATCTCCACCTGCTAATTATCCCTTCGCGGGGATAACCGCGTCCCATCCCTTTGGTTCCGAGTAGCGTCGTCGGTCCACGGGCGCGATCAGTGACGGCTGCTCCCGTGCAACACGGCGTATCGAAAGAAGAAGTTGCGACAGCAGCTCCTGTTGGCAACTTCTGGCAAAGGCGCTCTTTCAAGCCGACCACCAGGGTTACGCCACTCGACAAAGCAGCGCTGCACAGGACCCTTCTATGTCGTCGCGTTCGATCTCCTGATCTGTGACGGGAAACACTTGTCTTGCGAGGAAGACCATCGGCACAATTTGTGAGATTTACGAGACCAATCAGGCCATCTTAGATCGCCTAAGTCGGGCCGTCTCAGATCCCGTAAGAAAGTGCAAGGTAAACCACCGGCGCCAAGATCAGCAGAACCGCGATTCCGATAACCACTGCGATTGCCAGGCGCTCTGTTCGCCTGACAAGCTCAGCGACCTTGTCGTCGTCAGCCGATGGTATGAGGTCAAGAACGGAAGAAACTTCCGCAGGACTGTCGTTGTCGTTTGCGGGTCGGGTTGCGCCGTCACGCACTGATCTCTGGACAAAGGTCACTGTTAGCCTCGCTGTTGAAACGCACGCCGTTGGCGGTGTCACGACAATCGGGTGCCCGCTAACCTCTCAGGAATGGCGGGCACCCGATTGACCACCGATGAAGGGACTCATGCTCGGCAGCCCGGTTCCAATGTATCGGGAGGGCATAGGTTGCCCGCCTTCAGGCCTATGGCTCCGACGTCAGGACTTCAGTCATACCCTGTTCGGACCTTGGTCTGGCAATCGACGAAGCGATGGCCGCCATTTGTTTCGACGCAGAAAATGCGGGAACATTAGTAGGCTCTTACGAGTTCACTCCCAGCAACTAATTCGGGAGAGATACGGTGAACAACATAATCTGGCTCATCGGAGCAGTCGTTATCGTGATTGCGATACTGAGCTTCCTGGGCTTCCGATAAACGTGGCAGCTGAATTGCTGTCGGAGCCTATTGCCATTTGCGCCTTATAGGCATCGCTTTCGCGTTGGCCGGCGCTTTGCATGTGGGCTTTGGCGTTCGCTCTCAGGTGGCGCTTAAATTCCTTCTCTTCGAACCTTACAGAATGCGCGTCGCAAGCAGGTCGCAAGGGCGACGGTCCTGTTGCAACAGTCGGATCGAGGCCATCGCCGACGAAATCAACAAAGCATGCTGCGTCAGCTCGCCTCGCGCATCGCCTCGGCGGCCTGCAGATCGACCGAGACCAGTTGGCTGACGCCCTGCTCGGCCATGGTCACGCCGAACAGGCGGTTCATGCGCGCCATCGTGATCGGGTTGTGGGTGATGATGACGAAGCGCGTCTCGGTGGTCGCGGCCATTTCGTCCATAAGGTTGCAGAAGCGCTCGACATTGTGATCGTCGAGCGGCGCGTCGACTTCGTCGAGCACGCAGATCGGCGCCGGATTGGTCAGGAACACGGCAAATATCAGCGACATCGCCGTCAGTGCCTGCTCGCCGCCGGACAGCAGCGTCATGGTCTGCGGCTTCTTGCCGGGCGGACGTGCCAGGATTTCGAGCCCGGCTTCGAGCGGGTCGTCGGATTCGATCAGCTGCAGTTCGGCCGTGCCGCCACCGAACAGATGCGAGAACAGCCGCTGGAAATGGCCGTTGACCACCTCGAAAGCGGCAAGCAGCCGTTCGCGGCCTTCGCGGTTCAGGCTCTGGATCGCTTGCCTGAGCTTGCGGATCGCCTCGATGATGTCCTCGCGCTCGGAGACGATGGTCTCCAGCCGGTCCGACAATTCCTTCTGCTCTTCCTCGGCGCGCAGATTGACGGCGCCGAGCCGCTCGCGCTCAACCTTCAGCCGGTCGAGCTGGCGCTCGATCTCGGCCATTTCCGGCATCGGGCTGTCGGCTTCCAGGCCAGTATGGCGAATGACCAGATGCGGCGGCGTGTTCAGCGTTTCCTGGATGCGCGCCTCGACCTCGAGCCGGCGCTCATCGGCGGCGGTCAAACGCTCTTCGGCGCGGACGCGGGTTTCGCGGGAATCGGCCAGCGACTGGATCGCCGCGGTGGCGGCCTTGTCCAGCTCGGCCTGCTTGTTCTCGGCCTCCTGCAAGCGGTCGGCGGCCGCCTTGCGCAAGGTCTCTGCCTCGGTCAGCTGCGACAGCAGCGCGCGCCGCCTGGCGTCGATCTCGTCGGGGGCGTCGGCCAGCGTTTCGCGCTCGGCCTCGGCCTCGGCCCTGCGCTCGCCGAGAGAGGCGATCTGGGTCGAGGCGTTTTCGGCCCGCTGCAGCCAGTTGCTGCGCTCGGCGCCGATGGCATCGAGCCGGCGCGTGCGCGCCTCGGCTTCGCGGCGCAGGCCTTCATGGACGGCACGCGCGTCGGCCAAGGTTGCGCGATCGCGGCTGACATTGGCGGCGGTCTGTTCGAGCTGAAGTTGCAGGTCGCCGAGATCGGGGGCGTCCTGCAGCAGCATTTCGGCCTCGGCGAAGGCGGCGGCCGTCTCTTCATGGCTGTCGACGATGCGCGCGCGCGCCTCGTCGAGCGCGGCGCGGCGGCTTGCCAATTCGCCGCCGGCCTTTTCGGCCTCGGCCAGTGCGCTGCGGGCGGCGTCCAGGCCGTGCTGGGCATCGCGCCCGGCCTGGCGGGCATTGCGTTCGGCCTCACTCGCCTGGCGGAGTGCCTGTTCGGCCTGGGCAAGGGCGGCTTCGGCCTCGCGCACGATCTGCGTCGCCTGTACCGCCTCGGCATCGAGCTCGGCCAGCCGGTTCTTCTGCGCCAGCCTTTGCGCGGCCGCGGTCGGTGCATCGGCGCTGGCGGTCAGCCCGTCCCAGCGCCACAGCGCGCCGTCGCGGCTGACCAGCCGCTGGCCGGGAGCGAGCAGAGCCTGCAGCCGGCGGCCGTCAGAGGTGTCGACAATGCCGATCTGCGCCAACCGTCGGGCAAGCTGCGAAGGCGCGCGCACCACGCTGGCGAGGCTCTTGAGGCCTTCCGGCAAGGCCGCATCGCCTGATTGAACCTGGCTTTCGCCCCAGTGCACCGGCGCGCTGCGGTCGAGCGGCACGTCGAGATCCTCGCCAAGCGCAGCACCAAGGGCCGTCTCATAGCCGCGTTCGACGCTGAGTTGCTCCAGCACCGACGGGAAAAGATCGCCGCTGGCGGCATTGAGGATCTTGGCCAGCGTGCGGGCTTCGGTCTCGATGCCGGCGAGTTCGGCCCTGGCATCCTGCAGCGGCGGACGGGCGGCACTCTCGGTGGCGCGCGCCTCGGCGACCGCCTGTTCGGCAGCAATGGCGCCGGCCTCGGCCTCCTCCAACCGGGCGAGCGCGTCCTCGACCAGAGCGCGCTTCTCGGCGGGATCGGGCAAGCCCGCAACCTTCGACACAATCTCGGACAATTCGCGGTCGACATCGGCCAGCTGGCGGGCAAAGCGATCGCGGCGTTCGGCGTTTTCGCGCAGCGTTCGTTCGATCTGATTGCGCGCGGCGGCGGCCTCGGCGCGTTCGGCGGTCAGCGCAGCGAGCTTGGCTTCGCTCTGCGACAGCGTTGCGCCGGCCTGCTCGAAAGCGGCCCGCGTCGTGGCCTCGCGCTCGGCGGCGCCGGCATTTTCGGAGTTGAGCGTGGCTTCTTCCTCGCGCAGGCGCTCAAGAATATCCGCATTGTCGCGGACCATGCGCTCCTCGCGGGCGATGTCGCCGTCGAGCTGCTGCAGCCGGCGCTCCAGTTCGGCCTGGCGGGCGCGGATGCGGCCAGCCTCCTCCTCGATCTGAGCCTTGGCGATCGACAGGCGCTGGAAGGCGGCAGCCGCGGCGGCCTCGGCATCGCGCAGATCGGGCAGCCGGTGGGCGCCGATGCCTTGCTCACGGGCGGCAGCCATCTGGGCGGCGGCGCGGTCGCCGACCAGAGCTGTGGCAACCGCCAATGCCGAACGCGCATCGCCCTCCTGGGTTTTGGCCAAAGTCCAGCGCAGATGCAAGAGCGTGGCTTCCGCCTTGCGGATATCGGCCGACAGGTTCTTGAAGCGCGATGCCTGGCGCGCCTGGCGCTTAAGGCTTTCGATCTGGCTCTCCAGTTCGCCGACGACATCGTCCAGCCGTTCCAGATTTTGTTCGGCCGCCTTCAGCCGAAGCTCGGCCTCGTGACGGCGCGTGTGCAGGCCGGAAATGCCGGCGGCCTCTTCGAGCAGCGCGCGGCGCGCCTGCGGCTTGGCCTGGATCAGTTCGCCGATACGGCCCTGTCCGACCATGGATGGCGAGCGCGCGCCGGTCGACTGGTCGGCGAACAGAAGCTGCACGTCCTTGGCGCGGGCTTCCTTGCCGTTGATGCGGTAGAGCGAGCCGGCTTCGCGCTCGATGCGGCGCGACACCTGCAATTCATCGGCGTCGTTGAAGGCGGCGGGCGCGGTCCGGTCGCTATTGTCGAGGAACAGCGTGACTTCGGCGGTGTTGCGGGCCGGGCGCGTTCCCGAGCCGGAAAAGATCACGTCGTCCATGCCGGACGCGCGCATGTTCTTGTATGAGCTTTCGCCCATCACCCAGCGCATCGCCTCGACAAGGTTCGACTTGCCGCAGCCATTCGGCCCGACAATGCCGGTCAGGCCGCGTTCGATGACGAACTCGCCGGGTTCGACGAAGGACTTGAAGCCGAGGAGGCGAAGGCGCGAAAACTTCATTCGCGCCTGCCTGGAAGGCACAAAGGTGCGCTGACGCCGAAGCGCAGTCGCTCCGGCGCCGCCTGGACGTCAGAGCAGAGGGTCGATGATGGCCGATATTTCCTCAATCGACATCGCACCTTTGTAGGTTTTCCCGTTGATGAAGAAGGTCGGCGTCGAGTCGACCTTGAATTCATCGGCGCCGCGCTTCTGGACCGATCTCACATCGTCCAGAAGTTTCTGGTCCGTCAAGCAGGCCTCGAAGGACTCCTGTGTGAAACCGGCGAGCTTGGAGATCTGCAGCAGCGCATCCTTGGTATTGTTGACGCCGACCCAGTTGGCCTGCTGCTTGAACAGCACGTCGACCATCGGGAAATAATTGTCCTTCGAACAGCGCGCCAGCATGAAACCGGCCTCGGCGCTCGGATCGAACGGGAATTCGCGCAGGATGTAACGCGCCTTGCCGGTGTCGATGTATTTGGTCTTCAACTCAGGGAAGGTGGTTGCGGCGAAATGCGCGCAATGCGGGCAGGTCATCGAGGCATATTCGACGATGGTGACCTTGGCGTCATCCTTGCCGAGCTGCTTGTCGGGCAAAGCGCCGGGCTTCAGCAGTTCGGCCATGTCGACATTGCCGGAAGACTCCGGGACCTTGACGGCGGCCGGCGTGGCAGGCGTCGAAGCAGGCGCGGGAGCCGCAGGCTTCACATCCGCTGCTTTGGCATCCTCGCCTGAATCGCTGCATGCGGCGAGCATAGCCACTGCCGGAATGACGGCCAGCGAAGACAGGAGGTTTCTGCGGGACAAGCTACGGTTCATGCGAATCACCTGACTGTGGTTTGATTTTGCAACGCAAAGGCTAGAAAAGGCGAGAGTTGGCGGGAATTAAGGCATCGCCGTCCCCATTCCAATCGCCAAACTCTACATGCAGGATCACGAATGCGCGAGATAGATGACGCGTTCATGACCGACCGATTGCCGGTTGATTACCTTGGCCGCTTCCTTTGGCCAAGAATTGTGGCGCCAAGACGCTCCAGCGAGGCGCGCAAGCCTTCATCCTCGATCTTGCCGACGGTATCCGACAATTTGGCCTTTTCGACAGAAGTCAGTGCTCTCGGCGTCGGTTTCGGCCGGGCTTTGTCCCTCAGCACCGGCTTTTGCACGATCCGGATCCTGCCGATCGCGTTGAAGCCGAGAAAGGCATTGACGCGGTTGATGATCTCGCCGGTCTCGTGCTGCAGGTGCAGCGCGGCCATGCCCTCGCAGGCGATGACCAGCACCGCCGGCTCGAACGGATCGTCCTCATGCATGCGGCGCGGCCACTGGATTTTTTCGGGGCGCGAATGGCCGGCGAGCCTGGGGCCGGCGATCTCTTCCCATGACTGCACCAGCCCGATCGAAATGCCGGCCCGCTTGCGCAGCACGGGGTCGAGGATCGCGGTCGCGAGATCGCTCACCGGAACGGGATTGCCGTAAGGCGTTCTCCCTGCCATGTACGTTCTCCAGCCACGCTCCTCACCAGCCTAGAGCCAGCCCGCGATCAATGGCACTGCACGAACAGACCCGCAAGGCCGCATCCGGACCAACTCTATCGGGAGAGATCGCCGCGCGTCTGCTTGCCTGGTACGACGCGCACCATCGCGAACTGCCGTGGCGGATCACGCCGCACGCCGCGGCCGGCGGTGCACGGCCGGACCCCTATCGCATCTGGCTTTCGGAAGTGATGCTGCAGCAGACCACGGTCGAAGCGGTAAAATCTTATTTTCGCGCCTTTGTCGAGAAATGGCCTGATGTGAAGGCGCTGGCGGCTGCGCCGGCCGAGGATGTGATGAAGGCCTGGGCCGGGCTCGGCTATTATTCACGGGCGCGCAACCTCAAGGCCTGCGCCGATCTGGTTGCGAGCCAGGGCGGCCGTTTTCCCGACAACGAAACGGGATTGAGGGAATTGCCGGGGATCGGCGCCTATACGGCGGCGGCGATCGCGGCGATCGCCTTCGACCGTCCGGCGGCGGTCGTCGACGTCAATGTCGAACGTGTCATCTCGCGGCTCTATTCGATCGCAACGCCGCTCAGCGAGGCAAAGCCTGAAATCCGCGCGCTCGTCGAAAGACTGGTTCCGCAGACAAGGCCGGGCGACTTCGCCCAGGCAATGATGGACCTTGGCGCCACGATCTGCACGCCAAGACGGCCGCGCTGCATGCTGTGCCCGGTGCGCGAGGATTGCAGCGCCATCCTGTCCGGCGACCCCGAGCGCTTTCCGGTCCGCCTGCCCAAGGTCGACAAACCACTCAGGCGGGGTGCCGCCTTCGTCGCCGAGCGCGGCGACGGCGCCATCCTGTTGCGCAAGCGGCCTGACAAGGGCCTGCTCGGCGGCATGACCGAGGTGCCGACCACAGGTTGGACAGCGCGGATCGACGGTGCAACCACTTCGGAGGCAGCGCCCTTCCCTGCCGACTGGCGGCGCGCTGGAGAGATCGCGCATGTCTTCACCCATTTCGCGCTCGAGCTCGAAGTCTTTCACGCTCAAGTGAAAAGTGATGCGCCGGAAGGGCATTTCTGGTCGCTGGCCCATGACATTTCCGGAGAAGCGCTGCCGACGGTCATGAAAAAGGTCATCGAAGCAGCGATACCGGGCGCAACCAAAAAGCACCGCCCCATTGACTAGCATTCGCTTTGAAAGGCCAGAAATGACTGAAATCCGCCATATCGTGTTCGACATCGGCCGCGTCTTGCTCCACTACGATCCGAACATTCCGTTCAGCCGCCTCATTCCCGATGCCGAAGAGCGCAAGTGGTTCTTCGACAATGTCTGCACGCATGACTGGAACATCGAGCAGGACCGTGGCCGGACGTGGGAAGAGGCGGAAGCGCTGCTGATCGCGGATTACCCGGATCATGCTGAAAACATTCGCAATTTCCGACGCTATTGGAACGACATGGTGCCGCATGCCTATGAGGACAGCGTCGCCATCATGCTCGGCCTGATCGAGAGCGGCCACGACGTGACCATGCTGACGAACTTCGCCGCCGACACACTTGCCGAGGCAAGACTGCGCTTCGATTTCCTCAGCCGCCCGCGCGGCGTGACCGTGTCGGCCGATATCCGTGAGATCAAGCCCGACCGCGCCATCTACGACCATCACGTGGTCGCGTTCGGCCTGGAGCCCTCCGCCACGCTGTTCATCGACGACAGCCCCAGGAATGTCGACGGAGCCAGGGCGGCTGGCTGGAATGCTGTGCTGTTCACAGATGCAAAAACGCTCAAGGCGGACCTAGAGCGGTATGGCATCGCGACCTGAGCTACGCAGAGGGGTCGAGGTAGCGCTTTATGGCGCCCCCCTCTGCCCTGCCGGGCATCTCCCCCACGAGGGGGGAGATTGGCAGCCTCGCCGACGGCTCTTTCTTACAACGTTGAAGGTTGGCGAAAACAATGAAGCGCGCGATCTCCCCCCTCGTGGGCATAGGCGCTAAGATAGGTATTGCCCTGCGGAATCGGGTGTGATTCTACGCTGCGATGACACACGAATCGCTTGTTGATGACGGCTGGGCCGAGACGATTGAGCTTCTGGGCGGCGAAGAGTTGATCGCAGGAAGTGCCCGCGAGACGAAGGCGTTCCTGCGCCCGCGCGGCGTCAGGTCGGCGAGCGACCTGTTGCGCCTGACACTGGCTTACTGCCTTGGCAAGGTTGGCATGCGGGGCGTCGTGGCTTGGGCGGCGGCGAGCGGGATAGCCGACATTTCGGACGTGGCGTTGCTTGGCCGGCTGCGCAATGCAGGACCATGGCTGCAGCAGTTGATTGGGCACCTTTTGAAGCGCGAGGATGCAGGTTTGGCCAAAGGCCGACTGGTTCGCATCCTCGATGCGACAGCGGTTGCCAAGGCCGGTGCGTATGAGAAGAAGAACAATGGTCTTTGGCGCATGCACTGCGCCTTTGAGCTTGAGCGCGAGCAGTTCGACTTCATCGAGATCACCGATCAGAGCGAGGCCGAGTTGATCGACCGCGTGCCGGTGGTGCCGGGCGAGATCCGCATCGGTGACCGCGCCTATCTGCAGGCCGAGCGGATCGCCAAGGTGATGGCGCAAGGCGGCGATGTTGTTGTGCGCGCGTCGTGGAAAAACGCGCGATGGCTCG